>JAKFDH010000165.1:0-1508 GCA_036676245.1 Massilia sp.
TTCAACGCCCGCAGCAGGTACGGGCGGTGGCTGGTCATCGCCGGACTGTCTTCGCTCATGCAGGCAAATCGCGCAGCTTCTTTTCCTGATCGGTCAGGCTACGCATGAAACCAGGATTGCGGAAGATGCGGTTGCCGTAATCCTCGATCACCTTGCCGTCCTTCGGCAGTGGGATCTCGAGCGCCTGCAGGCGCCAGATGATCGGCGCCATGGCGCAGTCGGCGAGGCTCATTTCCGGATTGAGGAAGAACTTGCTGGCCTTGAACAGCGGCACCGAGGCAGTGAGCAGCTCCTTCAGGCGCTTGCGGCCGGCTTCGGCCTGCTGCTTGTTGCCGAGCTGGATCGCCTGCACCTGCGGCACCCAGTCGTGTTCGAGGCGCAGCATCGCCAGGCGCAGGCGCGCGCGGGACAGCGGATCCACCGGCATCAGCGGCGGATGCGGGTAACGCTCATCGAGATATTCGGTCACCACCGAGGCGGCGTACAGCACCAGTTCGCGTTCCACCAGCGTAGGCACGGAGTGGTACGGATTGAGGTCGATCAGGTCTTCCGGAGGATTCTGCGGATCGACCGCGATCAGGTCGTAGGTGACGCCTTTGGCGGCCAGCACCAAGCGCACGCGATGGCACAGCACGCAATCGGTGGATGAAAACAAAGTCAGGGCGTTACGCATACGCGGGCTTGCGGCCATCATCGACCTCTCCAGCGACCGGAATCCGCCGGTCGTCACGACGCCGCCCACCCCTTGCGGGCGGTCGCCACGGCCTCGAGCATAGCCATGATCCTACCGAAAAGCCCTACTCCAGCGGCTTTTCGTGAAAAGCCCGACCGTGGGGGTGGCCGTGCTCTCGCGGAGGGATCCGCCTAGTGCACGTCGCGCCAGTATTCCTTCTTCAGCAGGTACGCGAGGAAGGTGAACGCCGCCAGGAACAGGACCACCCAGACGCCCATGCTCTGGCGCTTGAGCGCGGCCGGTTCGCCGGCGTACTCGAGGAAAGCGGTGATGTCGCGCGCGGCCTGGTTGAACGCTTCGCTGTCGAGCTTGCCCGGCTGCGCCAGGACCAGCTTTTCGACATGGCGTTCGCCGGTGGCCGCGTCGGGCTTGCCGTACTCGGCGTGCTGCAGACCCTGCAGCTGCCACAGCGGGTTCGGCATCGATGCGTTCGGGAACACGGTGTTGTTCCAGCCGAGCGGACGCGATTCGTCCAGGTAGAACGACTTCAGGTAGGTGTAGATCCAGTTGCTGCCGCGCACGCGCGAGATGACGCTGAGGTCCGGCGGCATCTTGCCGAACCATTGGGTGGCATGCGCTTCGGGCATCGCGGTCAGTACGACCTCGCCGAACTTGGCGCCGGTGAAGTTGAGGTTGTTCATCACCTCTTCTTCGCTGAGGCCAAGATCCTCGGCCATGCGCGAATAGCGCAGGTATTTCAGCGAATGGCAGCTGGAGCAGTAGTTCATGTACAGCTGGGCGCCGCGCTGCAACGACACGCGGTCGCCGAGGTCGG
>JAKFDH010000166.1:0-1510 GCA_036676245.1 Massilia sp.
CACCCACACGCTCAAGGCCACCCTGCCCGAAGGCGGGCAAGCGCAAGTCGTCGCCCCGGGCGGCGTCACCATCATCGGCGACGTGGCCATCACCGGCGGCGTAACCGTCAGCGAAGACGTCATAGCCAGCGGCATCAGCCTGGTCAACCACACCCACGGCGGCGTCCAGGCCGGGCCGAGCAGCACAGGTGCCCCGCAATGACCGGCATGTCCCGCACCACCGGCCGCGCCCTGGATGACCTGGCCCACCTCAGCCAGTCCATCGCCGACATCCTCACCACGCCCATCGGCTCGCGCCTGATGCGCCGCGACTACGGCAGCCAACTGCCCGAGCTGATCGACCAGCCGTTCAACGAGGTCACCAAGCTGCGCGCCTACGCCGCCACCGCCATCGCCCTGATGCGCTGGGAACCGCGCATCCGCCTGTCCCGCGTGCAGATCTTCCAGGGCGACGCCCAAGGTGGCGCCGTCATCGAGCTAGACGCCGAGCGCGTCGACACCAACGCCCCGCTCAACCTCCAGGTGCCGCTACAGATGGGGGCCAGCGCATGAACTTCACCCCCATCGACCTCAGCCAACTGCCCGACCCTAGCGTGGTCGAGGCCATCGACTACGAGCAGATCCTCGCCGAGCGCAAGGCCTACGCCGTCAGCCTCTGGCCGGCGGACGAACAAGCCGCCATCGCCGCCCTGCTGGGCCTCGAGTCCGAGCCGCTGACCAAGCTGCTGCAGGAAAACGCCTACCGCGAAACCCTCTGGCGCCAGCGCGTCAACGAGGCCGCGCTCGCCACCCTGCTGGCCAAGGCCCGTGGCGCCGACCTCGAGCAGATCGCCGCCGGCGTCAACGTCCAGCGCCTGACCATCATCGCCGCCAACCCCGCCGCCACCCCGCCTCTGGCCGCCGTGATGGAGGGCGACAACGCCCTGCGCGAGCGTGCGCAGATGGCCTGGGAAGGCCTCAGCACCGCCGGCCCGCGCAACAGCTACGTGTTCCACGCCCGCAGCGCCGATGGCCTGGTCGCAGATGCCACCGCCGACAGCCCAAGCCCCGCCGTGGTCGTGGTCACCATCCAGGGCGCCCTGGGCGATGGCAGCGTCGACCAAGCCCTGATCGACAGCGTCGCCGCCTACCTCAGCGATGACGATCGCCGCCCGGTGGCCGATCGCCTCACCGTCCAGGGCGCCGCTGTCCTCCCTTACAGCGTCGACGCCACCCTCTACCTCAGCACCGTCGGCCCCGAGGCCGAACCGATCCGCGCCGCCGCAGAAGCCAAGCTCGACGCCTACGTCAACCAGCGCCGCCGCCTCGGCGTCGAGGTCTCCGAGTCGGCCATCCACGCCGCGCTACATGCCGAAGGCGTGACCAAGGTCGTGCTCACTGGCTGGGCCGACATCACCCCCACTGCCGCCCAGGCCGCCTACTGCACCGGCTACAGCGTCAGCATCGGCGGCCAGGCATGACCAGCCGCGGCCTGCTGCCCGCCAACGCCAGCGCCCTGGAGCGCCAGGCG
>JAKFDH010000167.1:0-2101 GCA_036676245.1 Massilia sp.
GAATCTTGTTGCTGTCGCCGGAACGGCCCTGACGGTCTTCGCTCATTCCCCACACCTGCTGCGGCCACACGTTGCGGCCCGAGAATAGCATTCGGGGCCCGGAATACCAGAGGCCCGCCCTGCCAGATGAAAAACAATAGGGATCAGTGGCTTACGCAGCCTGGATCGAATCTTCGGGGCGCCGCTCGAGGACCGAGTCCACCAGACCGTACTCCCGTGCCGCCTCGGCGCTCTTGAAGTTGTCGCGCTCGGTGTCGCGCGCAATGGTCTCCAGCGCCTGCCCGGTGTGCTTGGACAGTATCTCGTTGAGGCGCTGGCGCAGGGTCAGGATTTCCCGGGCGTGGATGTCGATGTCGGTCGCCTGGCCCTGGAAGCCGCCCAGCGGCTGGTGGATCATCACCCGTGAATTCGGCAGCGCGTAACGCTTGCCCTTGGCGCCCGAAGCCAGCAGCAATGCGCCCATCGACGCAGCCTGGCCGACGCAGATCGTGCTCACGTCCGGCTTGATGTACTGCATGGTGTCGTAGATCGCCATGCCCGCGGTGACGATGCCACCCGGCGAGTTGATGTACAGGCTAATGTCCTTCTCGGGATTCTCGGCTTCGAGGAACAGCATCTGCGCCACGATCACGTTGGCGACGTGGTCGTCGATGCCGCCGACCAGGAAAATCACCCGTTCCTTGAGCAGCCGCGAATAGATGTCGTAAGCGCGCTCGCCGCGGCTGGTCTGTTCGACCACCATCGGTACCAGGTTCAGGGCTTTGGTCTGGTGGCTCATGGGCTCTCTTCTGTTCGGAGGGAAGCCGCCGCCTACTGGCGAATGGCTTCCTGGAAGGATAGCGCCTGCTCGGTGTGCTGGGCGCGCTCGGCGATCCAATCGATCACCTGCTCTTCCATCACCCGCGACTGCAGACCAGACATGAGCTGGGGATCGTTGCGGTACAACTCAATGACCTGTTCGGGTTCCTCGTAGGTCGAAGCGATCAGGCGCAGAGTTTCGTTCAGGCGCTTCGGTTCCAGCTTGAGTTCATTGCGGCGAGCGACTTCGCCCACCAGCAGCGCAACCAGCACACGCTTGCGCGCAGCGTCCATGAATGGGCCCGGGACCGCTTCGATGCGTTGCCCCTGGCGGCGCGCCTGCTCGGCGGCACCAGCGGCCATCGCACGCGCTTCGTTTTCGACGAGACGCGGCGGCATTTCGACATGCGTGTAGGACGCGATCAACTGTTCGCCGACTTCACGGCGCAGGCGACCCATCAGCGCACCCTTCAGTTCGCGCTCGAGGTTGCTGCGGATATCGCTGCGGAACTGGTCCATCTCGCCGCTCTTGACGCCGAAGCTGCGGATGAAGGCGGCATCGACTTCCGGCAACACGGGCTCGGAGATCTCCAGCGCCTTCAGGTGCACATTGACCGTCTTGCCGGCGAGTTGGGGTGCGCGCCACTCGGCCGGGAAGGTCACCGGGACGACTTTCTCTTCGCCCGGAGCCAAGCCGACAATGGCGGACTCGAGTTCGGCCATCATCGCGCCGGAACCGATCACGGTGCTGCCCTTTTCCACGCCTTCGGCCGGCTGGCGTTCGCCGTCAATGTCGGACCAGGTTTCCAGCGTCGCCATGTCGCCGGTCTTCGCCGCGCGGTCGACCTTGTGCCAGGTCTGGCGCTGCATGCGCAGGTTTTCGATCATGCGGTCGACGTCGGCGTCTTCGACTGCCGACGTATGCCGGATCACATTGAGCTTGGCGACATCGATGTCGCCGAAGTCAGGCACTACTTCGAACGTCGCGACATAGGCGATTTCGCCCTCGCCAGCGGCTTCGGTGCTGGGTTCGATCTGTGGATTGCCGGCCGGGCGCAGCGCGTTCTCGCGCACGGCGCTGTCGAAGCTCTCGCGCAGCAGGCCGTCGAGGATTTCGGCGCGGACCTGCTGGCCGTAGCGCTGCTCGATCACTTTGGTCGGCACCTTGCCGGGACGGAAGCCCTTGATCCGCGCGGTGCGCGCGATCTCGCGCAGGCGGCCGCCGACCTGGTTGTCGACGCTTTCCGCCGGCAGGCGGAAGGTCATGCGGCGTTCGAGGTTACCGAGCGATTCGACCGAAACT
>JAKFDH010000168.1:0-119770 GCA_036676245.1 Massilia sp.
CACGATCCCGGTCGGCAGGTGGGTCAGGCGCACCGCCGAATCGGTCTTGTTGATGTGCTGCCCGCCGGCGCCCGAGGCGCGGAAGGTGTCGATGCGCAGGTCGGCCGGGTTGATGTTGACGTCTTCGACTTCATCGGCCTCCGGCATCACGGCCACGGTGCAGGCCGAGGTGTGGATGCGGCCCTGGGTCTCGGTGGCCGGCACCCGCTGCACCCGGTGCCCGCCCGATTCGAACTTGAGCTTGGAGTACACGCCGTTGCCGACCAGGCGCACGATGACTTCGCGGTAGCCGCCCAGGTCGGAGGCCGACTCGGACACCATCTCGACCTGCCACCGGTTGCGCTCCGCGAAGCGGGTGTACATGCGCAGCAGGTCGCCCGCGAACAGCGCCGACTCGTCGCCGCCGGTGCCGGCGCGGATCTCGAGGAAGATGTTGCGCTCGTCGTTGACGTCCTTCGGCAGCAGCATCTTCTGCAGGTCCATTTCGAGCGCGGCCACGCGCGCCTTGCCCGCTTCGATCTCTTCCTGCGCGAAGTCCTTCATGTCCGGGTCGTTCAGCATCTGCTGCGCTTCGGCGATGTCGGCCTGGGCACGCTGGAAGTCCTGGTACAGCGCGACCAGCGGGCCGATCTCGGCGTGCTCGCGCGTCATCTTGCGGTAGCTGTCCATGTTGGACGTGGCGCCTTCGTGCATCAGCAGTTCGTCAAGTTCGACAAGTCGGTTGGCCAGTTGGTCCAGCTTGGCCAGCATCGATGGTTTCATAGGGGTGCTCGGAAGGTGACAAGAGGTGACAGGGGATACGACAGGCAGCCGCCAACGCGGCGACAGCGGCGAAGGGCGCTAACGGCGGCCGCGGAACAGCTGCGGCAGCAGCGAGGCAAGGCGGGCGCGCTCGTCGCCCTGGGCACGGTGCAGCGCCTGCTGCGGGCCGTGCATGAATTTCGCGGTCAGGCCGCGCGACAGCGCCTCCAGCACCGCTTCCGGGCTTTCGCCCCGGGCCAGCAGCTTGCGCGCGCGTTCGAGTTCGATCATGCGCATCGCTTCGCCGTTCTCCTGCAGGTCCTGGATGACCGGCACCATGGCGCGGTCGTCGATCCAGTGCATGAAGGACTGGACGCGCGTTTCGATGATCGCCTCGGCCTGGGCCACCGCCGCCTGGCGGCTTTCCATCCCGGTCTGCACCACCTGGCCAAGGTCGTCCACGGTGTACAGGAACACGTCGTCGAGGCGGCCGACTTCGTTCTCGATATCGCGCGGCACGGCCAGGTCGACCATGAACATCGGCTTGTGCTTGCGCGCCTTGATCGCGCGCTCGACCAGCCCGAGGCCGATCAGCGGCAAGGTTGACGCGGTGCACGAGATGACGATGTCGAACCTGGACAGCTGCTCGGGCAGGCTGGCCAGTCCGATCGCGCGGCCGTTGAAGCGGTGCGCCAGCGCTTCGCCGCGCTCCATGGTGCGGTTGGCGATGGTGATCGATTTCGGGTTCTGGGCGGCGAAGTGGGTCGCGCACAGCTCGATCATTTCGCCGGCGCCGATGAACAGCACGTTCTGGTCCGCGATCCTGTCGAAGATGCGCTGCGACAGGCGCACGGCGGCGGCCGCCATCGACACGCTGTGGGCGCCGATCTCGGTGGTGCTGCGCACTTCCTTGGCCACCGAGAAGCTGCGCTGGAACAGCTGGTGCAGGTAGGTGCCCAGGCCGCCCGCTTCGTCCGCGTGGCGCACGGCGTCCTTCATCTGGCCCAGGATCTGCGGTTCGCCCAGCACCATCGAATCGAGCCCGGACGCGACCCGGAACGCGTGGCGCACGGCGTCGTCGTGCGGCAGCATGTACAGGTGCGGGCGCAGTTCGGCGAAATCGAGCTTGTGGTAGTCGGCCAGGAAGTGGGCGCTCGCATCGAGCGGCTCCGGCACGTGGCTGGCGGCGTACATCTCGGTGCGGTTGCAGGTCGACAAGATCGCCGCCTCGTCGGCGCCGCGGTCGTCGATGCGCGCAAACCAGCCGCGCGCGGCGCGCACCGCCTGGCCGAGCTGGTCAGGCGCCAGCGCCAGCTGCTCGCGAAGCGAGACCGGTGCGGTGGTGTGATTGAGGCCGACGGCGAGCAATTGCATTTTTGGACAGCTTATACGGAGGTCTGCCGTCATTATACAGGGCTCGTCAAGGCCTTACATGCAGGAGGGGGAACCGGGGCTGGTGTGGATCAGCTGCCGAGCTTTTCCAGGCGGTAACCATAGCTGTAGACGGGAACGAGGCGGAAGCCGTTTTCTGGCCTCAATTGCAATTTATTGCGCACGCGGGAAACGTGGGTATCCATGGTGCGCGAAGGTACCGCCGTTTCGCGTATCCACACGGCTTCGTGGATGTAGGCGCGCGACAGGGGGCGCCCGATGTTGCGGAAGAACAGCAGCGCCAGGTAAAACTCCTTGTGCGTCACCTCGATCACGGCGCCGTCCATCAGCAGGCGGCCGGGCCGGGTTTCGAACACATAGGGGCCGAAGGTGAGCTGCTCGGCGCCGTTCTGGGACGGGTAGGCGCGGCGCAGCAGGGCTTGCACCCTGGCCACCAGCTCGCCGCGGCGCAGCGGCTTGATCATGTAGTCGTCGGCGCCGGCGCCGATGCCGGCCACGATGTCGTCCTCGCCCGAACTGCTGGTCAGGAACATCATCGGGGTGGTGGCGGGGAGTTTTTCCTTGGCGCGCCGCAAGACTTCGACGCCGGACAGGTCGCTCACGTGCCAGTCGAGGATCAGCATGTCGATGCTGTCCTTGCGCAACTGGCTCAGCAATTCCTTGGCATTGTCGAAGGACTGACAGGTATGGCCCGCCGACGTCAGCACCTGGCAGATCAAGTCTGCCTGGCTGCGGTCACTGTCTAGAACGGCAATTCTCATGGTCTTGGCGGCCTTGCAGTCGGCTCTTGTAGGAGTGGGCCTACATTAATCTTCTTAAAAGTTACATCGAATATAACAGACTTTTACAAAGACCCGCCACAAAAAAACACAAACATTTACACATGGCAACGGCTGGACGGTGGCGCCGGCGCCATTTGTCTAATAACAAGGTACACTTTTAAAACGTTGAATTCAATCGGCTTGTTAAATCTTTTTGGAAATATTTTCCTGGAAGGAGGGCGACATGGTGCGGGCCAAGGCACCCGACTGGACCCTGGTGGCCGCCACCCCGGCAGATATTGAACACGTACGCGAAAAATGCCGCCGGCTGGTGCGGCGGCGGGCGATGATTTCGGCCGGGGTGTCGGCGGTGCCGATCCCGGGCGTCGACGTGGTATCCGACGTTTCCCTGTTCGCGCTGCTGGTGGACGACATCAACAAGGCCTTCGGCCTGACGCCGGAGCAGGTCGCGCGCCTGCAGCCGAAGTTCCGCCTGATCGCCTATGAGGCGGCGGTCGGGATGGGAGGAATGATGGTGGGGAAAATGGTGACGAAGGAACTGGTGCTGCAGCTGTTCAGGCGCGCCGGCCTGAAACTGTTCGCCAAATCGGCCGCCAGGGTGGTGCCGCTGGCCGGCCAGGTGGCATCGGCGGCGATCGGTTTTACCGTGTTCCGCCAGCTCGGCTACCAGCATGTGGACGCCTGCGCGGCGGTCGCAGGCGAGTTGCTGGTCGCCCGCCCACTGTAACCAATAGTTATAGGACGCTTACGCGTCCGGCAGCACCACGTTCACGTCCAGCACCTCCAGGTTGCCCTGGCGGTCGAGCGAGATCTTGATGTCGTCCGGGTTGACCTTGGTGTACTTCGAGATCACTTCGATCAGCTCGCGGTGCAGTGCGGGCAGGAAATCCGGCCCGGTGCGGTGGGTGCGCTCGCGCGCGATGATGATTTGCAGGCGTTCCTTGGCGGCCGTGGCGCTTTTCGGCTTGGGCGGGAACAGGAATGAGAGCAGGGCCATTTACTTTCCCCCAAACAGGCGCTGCAGCAGGCCCGGCTTTTCGTAACTGGTGAAGCGCAGCGGCAGGTCGGCGCCGAGGAAGCGCGACACCACGTCCTCATAGGCTTCGGCCACGTCGGTGCCCTTGAAATGGATCGCCGGATTGCCCTGGTTCGATGCGTGCAGCACCGATTCGGATTCCGGGATGATGCCGATCAGCGGGATGCGCAGGATTTCCTGCACGTCCTCGTAGGACAGCATTTCGTCCGCTTCCACGCGTTTCGGCGAGTAGCGGGTGATCAGCAGGTGCTCCTTGACCGGCTCGGCGCCGGTCTGGGCGCGGCGCGACTTGGCCTGGATGATGCCGAGGATGCGGTCCGAATCGCGCACCGACGACACTTCGGGGTTGGTCACGATGATCGCTTCGTCGGCGAAGGTCAGCGCCATCAGCGCGCCGTGCTCGATGCCGGCCGGCGAATCGCAGATGATGTACTCGAAGCCCATGTTGATCAGGTCGTGCAGCACGCGCTCCACGCCTTCTTCCGACAGCGCATCCTTGTCGCGGGTCTGGGACGCCGGCAGGATGAACAGCTTGTCGCAGTGCTTGTCCTTGATCAGCGCCTGGTTCAGCGATGCTTCGCCGTTGATGACGTTGATCAGGTCGTACACCACGCGCCGCTCGCAGCCCATGATCAGGTCGAGGTTGCGCAGGCCCACGTCGAAGTCGAGAACGGCGGTCTTGTGGCCGCGCGTGGCCAGGCCGGTGGAGAAACTGGCGCTGGAGGTGGTCTTGCCGACACCGCCTTTGCCGGACGTCACAACAATAATTCTTGCCACAAAAAGTCCTTTTTAAATATGGGGTATCAGGAGCGGGATGCCGAACTGAGCGATAGTATATCGATTCGGTCCCCGACCAAGCGAATTTGTGCCGGCTGGCGCGCCATCTCGGGCGGGAAGCCCTCGTCGAAGGTGCGGTAGACGCCGGCGATCGACACCAGCTCGGGCTGCATCGACAGCGCGAAAATGCGCGCTTCGGCATTGCCGGAAGCGCCGGCCAGCGCGCGCCCGTTGAGCTGGGCATAAACATGGATGCTGCCGTCGGCGATGATTTCGGCGCCGTTGTTGACGACCGCGGTGATGATCAGGTCGCAGCCGCGCGCATAGATGCGCTGGCCGGCGCGCACCGGGTTATCGATGATCATCGCGCCGGGCGCCACCAGCGCGGTGGCGGCCGCGGGCGCGGGCGCCGGGGTCGGCTGCGGCGGGGCCGGGATCGGCGCGGGCGCGGCCACCAGGGCCGGCGGCGCTTCCGATTCTTCGCGCGGCTTGACGCCGGACACGCCGTCGTCGATCGACAGGCCGCGCGCGCGGATGTGTTCGTGCATGGCGGCCGGCGCGCCGCGCACGGCCACCGCGTTCAGGCGGTACTTCTTGAGCAGGTCCACCAGCCGGTCCCACGCGATGTGCGGGGTGTCGCCGGCGATCGCGGTCACGTCGATGACGGCGAATTCATCTTCAAAGAAATCGGACACGCCGCCGGTCATCTGCTTGAGTGCGGCATCGATGGCGAGCGGGTCGGGGGAGTGCAGGATCGTTGAGATCGCAACAACGGTGGAAATCTTGATTTCGATGGGCAGCTGGGACAGGCTTTTGGACATAAACGATTTATCAGAGTGGGCGAACGTCGCCCAAAGACATGCAGGCTGACGCATTCTACTTTGAAAATTGCCCGATGGGGAGGGTTGCTCCGTATGTTCCGCAGGGCAACCCAAGGCCTGGCGCGCCTGTCACCGCATCATCTTCGCCGCCTCCACCATGTTGGCCAGCGCCGCCTCGGTTTCGGCCCAGCCGCGGGTCTTCAGGCCGCAGTCCGGGTTGACCCACAGCCGCGCCGGCGGGATCACCTGGGCCGCCTTTTTCAGCAGCCTGACGATATCCTCCGCGCTCGGCACGCGCGGCGAATGGATGTCGTACACGCCCGGCCCGATCTGGTTCGGGTAGCTGTACTTGCCGAAGCCGTCGAGCAGCTCCATGTCCGAACGGCTGGTCTCGATCGTGATCACGTCGGCGTCCATCGCCGCGATCTGCGGCAGGATGTCGTTGAACTCGGCGTAGCACATATGGGTGTGCACCTGGGTCGCGGCATCGGCGGCGGCGGCCGTCACGCGGAAGGCGCGCGTGGCCCAGGCCAGGTAGGCGTCCCATTGGGCGCGGCGCAGCGGCAAGCCTTCGCGCAGGGCCGGTTCGTCGATCTGGATGATGCCGATGCCCGCCGCCTGCAGGTCGGCCACCTCGTCGCGGATCGCCAGCGCGATCTGCAGCGCGGTCGCGGAACGGGGCTGGTCGTCGCGCACGAAGGACCATTGCAGCATCGTGATCGGCCCGGTCAGCATGCCCTTGACCGGTTTGCGCGACAGGCTTTGCGCATGCACGGTCCAGGCCACCGTCATCGGCTGCGGGCGCGCCACGTCGCCGAAGATGATCGGCGGCTTGACGCAGCGCGAGCCGTACGACTGCACCCAGCCATTGGCCGTGAAGGCGTAGCCGTCGAGCTGCTCGCCGAAGTATTCGACCATGTCGTTGCGCTCGGCCTCGCCGTGCACCAGCACGTCGAGCCCGAGCGCCTCCTGGCGCGCGATCGCATCGGCGATCTCGGCTTTCATCGCGGCCTGGTAGTCGACAGCGGCCAGGCCGCCGCGGCGGAAGGCGGCGCGCGCCGCGCGTATCCTCGGGGTTTGCGGGAAGGAGCCGATCGTCGTCGTCGGGTAGGCCGGCAGCGCAAAGCGCGCTTGCTGCAGCGCTTCGCGTTCGGCGAACGGCGCGCCGCGCCGGTCCGCTGCGGCGCCCAGCGACTGCACCCGGGCCGCGACGTCGCCGCGGTGCACCCGGCCGCTGCCGGCGCGGGCGGCGACGGCGGCACGCGCCGGGGCCAGCGCTTCATCGCCGGCGCTGCCTTCCAATACGGCTTTGAGCAGCGCCAGTTCGCCCAGCTTTTCCCTGGCAAAGGCCAGCCATGAAGCCAGTTCCGGATCGAGCGTGGTTTCGCCCTCCAGGCTGAACGGCACATGCAGCAGCGAACAGGAGGTCGACAGCCACAGTGCGCCGCCGCGCCTTTCCAGCAGCGGCGCCAGCGCCCTGATCGCCAGGTCGGGGTCGGTGCGCCAGATATTGCGGCCATCGACGATGCCGACCGACAGTACCTTCGGCAGCGCCAGCCAGTCGCACACGCTGGTCAGTTCCTGCGGGGCGCGCACGCCGTCCACGTGCAAACCCGCCACCGGCAGCCGGCAGGCAAGGCCGAGATTCTCTTCCAGCGGCGAGAAATAGGTGGCCAGCATCAGCTTGATACCTGCCTGGCTCAGCAGCCAGTAGCTCGGCTCGAAGGCGTTGCGCCAGGCCTGGGGCAGGTCGAAGCCGAGGATGGGTTCGTCGATCTGGACCCAGTCGACGCCCTGCGCCTTGAGCCGGTTCAGCACCTTGCCATAGGCGGGCAGCAGGCGCTCGAGCAGGTCGAGCCGGTCCAGGCCGGCGCCGCGCGCCTTGCCCAGCCACAGGAAGGTCAGGGGGCCGAGCAGCACCGCCTTGACCTTGTGGCCCAGCGCCTGCGCCTCGGCCACTTCGTCGAACAGGCGCTCGCTGGCGACATGGAAGCTGGTGTCCGCCGTGAACTCGGGCACCAGGTAGTGGTAGTTGGTATCGAACCATTTCGTCATTTCGAGCGCATGGCCTTGCTGCGCATGGTTGCAGCAGCCGCGCTGGTCGCCGCGCGCCATCGCGAAGTAGCGTGCCAGCGCCGACTGGCCTGGCTCGAAGCCGAAGCGGACCGGTTCGCAGCCGAACAGCTGCACATGGTCGGCGACATGGTCGTACAGCGAAAAGTCGCCGACGGTCACATAGTCGAGGCCGGCAGCGGCTTGCAGCGCCCAGTGGCGCGCCCGCAGCGCGCTGGCCGCGTCGAGCAAGTCTTGCTCGCTGCTGTCGCCGCGCCAGTGCGATTCGAGGGCGGTTTTCAGTTCCCGGCGGGCGCCGATGCGGGGGAAGCCAGGGATGTGGGTTTGAATGTTTTTCATTGTCATCAAGATTTAATGTTCGGTCTGTAAAGTGTGCGACATCCGGATCTATAATGAAAACGATACTTTTTGCGGTTTGACTTGAAAACAATTCATACTGCCACTCTCTCAGACCACACCATGCTCGAACTACGCCACCTCCGCACCCTCTCCGCACTGCGCTCCGCCGGCAGTCTGGTACGCGCTGCCCAATTGCTGAACCTGACGCAATCGGCCTTGTCCCACCAGATCAAGTTAATGGAGGATCGCTACGAATCGCCGCTGTTCGAGCGTAAATCGATACCGATCGCATTCACCGTGACTGGCAGCCGCCTGCTCGAACTGGCCGACGCGGTCTTGCCGCGCATCGAGCAGGCCGAGCGCGACCTGACCCACCTGGCCCAGGGCGACCGCGGCCAGCTGCGCGTGGCGCTCGAATGCCATACCTGTTTCGACTGGCTGATGCCGGTCATGGACGCGTTCCGCCAGCGCTGGCCCGAGGTCGAGATCGACCTGGTGTCGGGCTTCCACAGCGAACCGGTCGAATTGCTGCGCGCCGGCGAAGCGGACCTCGTCATCGGTTCCTCGTGCGGGCCGGGCTATGCCGTGTTCCCGCTGTTCCGCTTCGAAATCCTGGCCTTGCTGGCGCAGAAGCACAAGCTGCAGGCCCGGCGCCGCCTGGCGGCCGAGGATTTCGAAGGCGAAACGCTGATCACCTACCCGGTACCGGAACAGCGCATCGACCTGATCCGCGAAGTGCTGAAGCCGGCCGGCGTGCGCTTCGAGCGCCGCACCGCCGAGCTGACCGTAGCTATTTTGCAACTGGTGGCGAGCCGGCGCGGCATTGCCGCCTTGCCAAACTGGGCCATCAAGAACTATGTCGACTACGACTATGTGCTGGCGCGGCCCATCGGCGAGCAGGGCTTGTGGAGCGATCTTTATGTATCGGTGCCGAACGCCATCGAAACACGCGCCTATGTGCTCGATTTCGTCAGCGTGATACGGGAACAGTGCGCGCGCACGCTGGACGGTATCAAATTGCTTACTTGAGCAAAGTTCATGGGAACTCGGTTGTATTCGGTGGATAAGCTGATAAGATTGATTTTGCTCAAATACCCAGACGGGACCTTTGCGTAGCATGGATGACTTGCCTCAATTCGATGTGCAAGTTTTGCCTGTTAAAAAGGAAAGCGTATGTGGACTTACCCCGAGGGATTTGCGCGCGCAGCGCAGGGCATGATGGATGCCCAGATGGAATTTTTTACGAGCATGGTCCACGCATGGATGGACACCGGATTGAATGCGGCCGAACTGAACGTCGACGCAGTAAAAACCCAGCTCGCCAACGCCACGGTCGCGACCCGTCTGTGGCTGGGCGCGGGCATCGCCGCTGGAACGGCGCTCGCCCGCTAAGCTAAGGCGGGGCGCCGCATAGAAACCCAAGCCGGCCCTTGGGCCGGCTCTTCGGAGAGTCACATGGAAGATGTCGTAATCGTCGCCGCCGGCCGCACCCCAGTCGGCAAATTTGGCGGCACGCTGTCCAAAATTCCCGCCGCCGACCTCGGCGCGCTTGTCATCAAAACACTGCTGGCCCGTATCGGCCTCGACGGCGCCGCCGTCGGCGAAGTCATCATGGGCCAGGTGCTGACCGCCGGCGCCGGCCAGAACCCGGCGCGCCAGGCCGTCATCAAGGCCGGCCTGCCCGACATGGTGCCGGCATTCACCGTCGGCAAAGTCTGCGGCAGCGGCCTGAAGGCCACCCACCTGGCGGCACAGGCCATCAAGTGCGGCGACGCCGACATCGTCATCGCCGGCGGCCAGGAGAACATGAGCGCCTCGCCGCACGTGCTCAACGGTTCGCGCGACGGCTTCCGCATGGGCGACGCCAAGCTGGTCGACACCATGATCGTCGACGGCCTGTGGGACGTCTACAACCAGTACCACATGGGCGTCACCGCCGAGAATGTCGCGAAAAAATTCGATGTCTCGCGCGCCGCGCAGGACGAGTTCGCACTGCAGTCGCAGCTCAAGGCCGAGGCCGCGCAAAAGGCAGGCAAGTTCAAGGATGAAATCATCCCGGTCGAAATCCCGTCGAAGAAAGGCCCGACCATCTTCGATACCGACGAATATCCGAAGCACGGCACCACGATCGAATCGCTGGCCGCGCTGCGCCCGGCGTTCAACAAGGAAGGCACGGTCACCGCGGGCAATGCGTCCGGCCTGAACGACGGCGCCGCCGCCGTCATCATGATGTCGGCCTCCAAGGCCAGGGAACTGGGCCTGAAGCCGATCGCGCGCATCAAGGCTTACTCCTCGGCCGGCCTGGACCCGTCCATCATGGGCATGGGCCCGGTTTCCGCGACCAAGCTGTGCCTCAAGAAGGCCGGCTGGACCCACGAAGATGTGGACTTGATGGAAATCAACGAGGCCTTCGCTGCCCAGGCCATCGCGGTCAACAAGGAAATGGGCTGGGATACCAGCAAGATCAATGTCAACGGCGGCGCGATCGCGCTGGGCCACCCGATCGGCGCCTCCGGCTGCCGCGTGCTGGTGACCCTGCTGCACGAGATGGTGCGCCGCGATGCCAAGCGTGGCCTGGCGAGCTTGTGCATCGGTGGCGGTATGGGTGTTGCGTTGGCGGTCGAGCGGGATTGAGCCTTACCCGTGCTTTCAGGTGGTTGGATAAAAACAGGAGAAGACAAAATGGCTAGAGTTGCATTAGTAACTGGTGGTATGGGCGGTCTGGGCGAAGCAGTCTGTTTCAAACTGGCCGCGCTAGGCTACCGCGTCGTCACCACGTACTCCCCTGGTAACAAGAAGGTGGAAGGCTGGCTTGCCACGACCAAGGACATGGGCTACGACTTCAAGGCCTATGAATGCGACGTGGCCGATTACGATTCGGCCCAGGCCTGCATCGCCAGGATCCAGAGCGAAGTCGGTGCGATCGACGTGCTGGTCAACAATGCCGGCATCACCCGCGACATGACCTTCAAGAAGATGGACAAGCCGAACTGGGACGCCGTCATGGCGACCAACCTCGACTCCGTGTTCAACATGACCAAGCCGGTCTGCGACGGCATGGTCGACCGCGGCTGGGGCCGCATCATCAACATCTCGTCCGTCAACGGCCAGAAAGGCGCCTTCGGCCAGACCAACTACTCGGCCGCCAAGGCCGGCATGCATGGTTTCACCAAGGCGCTGGCGCTGGAAGTCGCGCGCAAGGGCGTCACCGTCAACACCATCTCGCCAGGCTACATCGGCACCAAGATGGTGATGGAGATTCCGAAGGAAGTGCTGGAAAGCAAAATCATCCCGCAAATCCCGATGGCGCGTCTCGGCAAGCCGGAAGAAGTGGCGGGCCTGGTGGCTTACCTGTCGTCCGATGAAGCGGCGTTCGTGACCGGTGCGAACATCGCCATCAATGGCGGGCAGCACATGTCGTGATGCAGCAAGCGCCGCCGCTGGCGGCGTTGCACGACAAGTAGGGCGGAAGAGCGCAGCGATATCCGCCATGTTCGCGTCGTGTTGACGCATGCATGGCGGATATCGCTGCGCTCTTCCGCCCTATCCTGCTGGCCTGTCCGAACGCTAAAATACTGCAGTTCGACGAGACCGGCATTACCGAGATCGCCTACGAAGACACCGGGCATTTCGCGGTCACGCGCGATTTCCTCAACCATTACGAACGACGCCTGCGGCAGCTGCTCGCCGACGGCCGACACCGGGGATGACTGACATGGATGCGACCGACTTCCTGCCCAAGGGCGGCCTGGCCCTCGACGCGCTCGAACAGCAATTGCTGCAGCCCGGCGTCAAAGGCTTGCCGATCACCGCGCCGCTGCGCCAGGGCGCCATCGGCGTGCAAGGCTGGAACGTGCTGCGCGCCGACACCAGCTTCCCGGTCGCCGTGCTCAAGACCTCGGCCCTGCGCCACAACCTGGACTGGATGCGGCGCTTCTGCGCGCAAACCGGCGCCGTCCTCGCCCCGCACGGCAAGACCACGATGAGCCCGCAGCTGTTCGGCGCCCAGCTGGCCAACGGCGCCTGGGGCATGACGCTGGCCAGCGCCACGCAGGTACAGCTGGCGCACCGCTTCGGCGTGCGCCGCGTGTTCATGGCCAACCAGCTGGTGGCCCCGGCCGACATCCGCAGCATCCTGCGCCTGCTGCACGGTGATCCCGACTTCGAGTTCTTCGCGCTGGCCGATTCGGTCGACGGCGTGGCGCGCCTGTCGCAGGCGGCGACTACGCATGGGCTTGCCCGGCCCCTGCCGCTGCTGGTCGAACTGGGCATGCCCGGCAAGCGCGCCGGCTGCCGCAGCCTGGACGAAGCACTGGCCGTGGCGCGCGCCATCGCCGCCGCGCCGGGGCTCGAGCTGGCTGGCATCGAAGGCTACGAGGGCTTGGTCAGCGGGCATGACCACAACGAGGAAGCGCAGGCCGCCAGCGCCTTCGTCGCGCAGCTGGCCGCGCTGACGCGCATGGTCGATGCGGAAGGCCTGTTCGGCCGCGACCAGCTGCTGCTGTCGGCGGGCGGCTCGGCCTACTTCGACCTGGTCGCGCACGGCTTCGCGGCGATTGGCAAGCTGTCGCGGCCGGTGCTGGCGATCCTGCGCAGCGGCTGCTACCTGACCAGCGACCACGGCAACTACCTGCGCCATATCGCCGACCTCGACCGCCGCGACAAGACCCTGTCCGGTCCCAGCCTGCAGCCGGCGCTGGAAGTATGGAGCATGGTGCAGTCGCGCCCCGAGCCGAACCTGGCGATCCTGACGATGGGCAAGCGCGATGCCTCCTACGACATCGAACTGCCGATTCCGCTGCTGTCGCACCGGCCGGGCGCCGGCCGCCCCGAAGCGCTGCCGGCCGGCTGCGAGATCTTCAAGATGAACGACCAGCACGCCTACCTGCGCTTGCCGGACGGTCATCCGCTGGCGGTAGGCGACCTGGTCGCCTGCGGCATCTCGCACCCGTGCACGACCTTCGACAAGTGGCCGCTGCTGCTGGCGGTGGATGATGACTACAATGTGCAGCATGCGGTGAACACATTTTTTTAAGACAGTGGCGCCGATGGCGCGCAGGCGCTGCGGTTTTAGCAAACTATTGCCTCAACATCAGATATGACCAGCACAGCATCGCAGTTCAACGCCCAATTGCTTCGCCCGATCAAGCCTGGCGACGACCCTTCATGGACATTCGTCGTCCTGCCAAGGGAGGTAAGCGAAACGCTGCCGCGGCGAGGACGGACGACCGTCGATGGCAGCATCAATGGCCACCGTTTCCAGGCCACGCTCGAGCCGGATGGACAATTGAGCCATTGGCTGAAGGTCAGTAGCGAGCTGCGCGAAGCGGCTGGCGTCGAAGCCGGCGAAGTCGTCCAGATGGAGATCGCGCCTGCGGAGCAAGAACCGGAGCCCGACATCCCGCCGGATCTTCTGGCAGCGCTGGCGGCCAGTCCCGATGCGCGCGCCGTTTGGGACGATACGACGACCATCGCACGCCTGGACTGGATTCACTGGATTACTTCCGCCAAGCAAGCCAAGACCCGCGTGCAAAGGATTGCCGATGCCTGCGACATGCTAGCTGGCGGCAAGCGGCGGGTCTGCTGTTTCGACCAATCCGGCCACTACAGCAAGGCTTTCAGTGCTCCCCAGGCGGCGGAGTAGCGGTACGCTACAATCAAACCCTGAGCCGTCACCTGAGAAGAAAGCCATGCCGGAAATCCCTAGCGTCCTGTTCCCACCGATTCAGCCGCACCGCCACGGCATGCTCAAGGTCGACGAGCTGCACACGATCTACTGGGAAGAAGTGGGCAATCCGCAGGGCGTGCCGGTGCTGTTCCTGCACGGCGGCCCCGGCGCCGGCCTGTCGCCCCAGCACCGGCGCTTCTTCGATCCCGCGTACTACCGGGTGATCCTGTTCGACCAGCGCGGCGCCGGCAAGTCGGCCCCGCTCGGCGAATGGCGCAACAACACGACCCAGTTGCTGATCGAGGACATCGAGGCGCTGCGCGAGAAGTTCGAGATCGACCAGTGGCTGGTGTTCGGCGGCTCCTGGGGCTCGACCCTGGCGCTGGCCTATGGCCAGGCCCATCCGGAGCGCTGCCTCGGTTTCGTCCTGCGCGGCATCTTCCTGTGCACCGCCACCGAGATCGACTGGTTCCTGCACGGCATCCAATGGTTCTACCCGGAGCTGTACGACGAATTCGTGGCGCCGATCCCGCCCGCGGAACGGGGCGAGCTGCTGCAAGCGTATACGCGCCGCATGCTGTCGGACGACCCGAAGCAATTCTGGCCCGCCGCGCGCGCCTGGAGCCGCTTCGAAGGCCGCCGCGTGTTCCTGCTGCCGCAGGAGGACGAGGCCGCCTCCGACACGCTCGACCTCGGCGTGGGCCGGCTCGAGTCGCATTACATGGCCAACCTCGGCTTCTTCGAGCCGGACCAGCTGCTCAAGAATGTCGGCCGCATCGCCCATCTGCCGGCGGTCATCGTGCAGGGCCGCTACGACGTCATCTGCCCCCCGGTGTCGGCCTACCGCCTGCACCAGGCCTGGCCGGGCTCGCGGCTGCGCATGGTGCCGGATGCCGGCCACGGCGCGCTCGAGCCGGGCATCGCCGCCGCGCTGGTCGGCGCGACCGAGCAGTTCAAGCGTGCCGGCCGCTTCGATTGAGGGCCGGATTGCGGTCGGGCTGCTACACTAGCGGTTATTACGCCATAACAACACATTCGTCCTTCCCATGAATATCCAGATCAGCGACATCGGCCACGTCATCCAGCTGGCGATCGCACCGGTATTCCTGCTGACCGGCGTCTGCACCAACCTGATGGTGTTGACCAACCGGCTGGCGCGCGTCATCGACCGCACCCGGTTGCTGGAGGACCGGCTCGACCACGGCTACAGCGAAGCCAGCATGGATGAGCTGGACGTGCTGTACAAGCGCTGGCACCTGATTAACTTCGCGATCACGCTCAGCACCGCCTGCGGCCTGCTGATCTGCCTGGTCATTGCCTTGCTGTTCCTGGGCGACACCACCAACCTGCCGCTGGACCGCTACATCGCCGGCCTGTTCGTGCTCGCCATGGTCGCCCTGATCGGCAGCTTCGTTTACCTGCTGCGGGAGATTTTCGTCGCGTCCAAGACGCTGCGCTCGCGCCGCCACCTGCGCGTGCTCGATGCGAGCGCGGCAACCAAGCCATAAAGAACCGACTACCATGCACGACTACAAACGCCCCCCGACCCTGCACCGCTACGCGCCGCGCGCCGAACTGGAGCTGTCGCTCAAGCTGGGCCAGTTTCGCCTGGTGCCTGCCAACAATTGCCTGACCCTGTCGTTCTCCCAGGTGTGGGACAAGTCGCTGTTCGAACATCTGGCGCCGGCCGACTGCTGCCTGGTGATCCACAACACCGAGGAATTCGGCGAGCGCCTGCACCGCGCGGTGCAGCGCACCTTGCCGAGCTGGGCCGGCATCGACGGCGCCGTCGAGTACGGCGTGCGTGCGGCGCTGGGCGCGGCCTTCACCAAGACCGCGGCCGAGGCGCACGAACACGAATGGCAATTCGCGTGGCGCGCGATGGCGCCGCAGATGAGCCTGAACCCGGTGACCATCAAGATCGGCAGCATCGAGCAGTTCGCCGAACTGCGCGACCGCAACGCCTTCACCGTCGCCGGGCATTAAAACCCTGACCCCGGGGTTGACGTTAAGCTCGCTCAGCCCGGACGGTCGAGCCGTTCCAGCACCGCGGCCATCATTTTCTCGATGTCGGAGCGGATGATGTTCGAGCCGAGCATGCCGGGTACGTAGAACTTCGGCACCAGCTTGCCGCTATAGAGGATGCGCGTGCCGCCCGTTTCCGGGATCGGCACCAGTTCCCAGCGGCAGTTGTAGACCTTCATGTCGCCCGACACGAGGCCGATGTCGATGACCGAGTACGGCTGCTCGAGCACGCTGACGATCAGGTGGATCGGCCGCTTGAAGAACAGGAAGCGCGCCTCGCCGTACTGTTCGATGATGGCCGTGTTGCCGATGCGCGAGAGCAGTTTCGACTTTTGCAGGTCGGGTACGAACTCGGGCATGCGCTCGTAATCCGTCAGGATCTTCCACACCACTTCCGGCGGCGCTTTGACCACGCCGCCGGCCGACACTTCGAATACGTGCTGGTCGCCGGTATTGACGCGCCTGACCGACACTTCGAGGGAACTTCCCTGCGCCATCGCGGGCAGGGAACAAATCAACATCAGATACAGGAAGAAACGCTTGAGCATGGCCCCAGCCTACGGGAATCCCCGCAAGCTGACAAGTGAGCGCACTCAGGCGTGCGCGCTCAGGCCATGAATCCGAGGTCCGCTTGCGCGAAGCGGCTCAGTTCGCCCTTGAATACCTGGCTGTCGAGCAGCTCGGCCTCGGCCCCGAACCAGCGGCCCAGGGTGGCGCCGAACTGCTGGTTGGAAAACTGCGGAATCCACGCGCCGCGCCCGGTCGCGTCGTCCGGCCCGCCCAGCGTGAAGTCCGGGAACTGGCCATACAGCCCGCCCCTGACGGCGGCGCCGATGACCAGCTGGTGGTTGCCCCAGCCGTGGTCGGTGCCGCCCGAGTTCGGCACCAGGGTGCGCCCGAAGTCCGACATCGTGAACGTCGTCACGTTCTGCGCCGCGCCGATTTCGGCCAGCGCCAGCTGGAAGGCGGCGACCGCCTGCGACATCTGGCGCAGCAAGTCGAACTGCTGCCAGCTCTGGCCGCCGTGGGTGTCGAAGCCGCCCAGCGACACGAAATACACCTGGCGCCCCGGTCCCTGGGCCGTGCGCAAGCGCACCAGCTGGGCGACGGTCTTGAGCTGCACCGCCAG
The DNA here is from genome assembly GCA_036676245.1 of Massilia sp. Classification (GTDB taxonomy): domain Bacteria; phylum Pseudomonadota; class Gammaproteobacteria; order Burkholderiales; family Burkholderiaceae_D; genus Telluria_A. Next base: position 16,784 of record JAKFDH010000168.1, read on the forward strand.
CGCGGTGCCGGGGAAGGGGGTGTTTAGCGGCGCCGCACTGTTGGCCGCGGCCAGGCTGTTGACCAGGTCCATGCCGTGCAGCAGCGACTTGTTGGCGGCGTTGGCCAGCAGGTTCGGATTCTCGCTGCCCAGGATCGCGCGCAGCGCGTCGCGCCGGCGGTCAGCCTCGAGCTGCGGCCAGAAGTTCATGCCGGCCAGGCTCAGCTGGCCGTTGGCGGGCAGCTGGTTGCCATGGGTCTTGCTGCCTTCGACGAACAGGCCGCCGCTGCCGAGCGAGATCGCGTCGAGCGCGCCGCCGGTGCCGAGCAGGTCGACCAGGCGGCCGCCCCAGCCGGTGCCGCCGGCGGCAGCGCTGCCGGCCTGGTTCTGCAAGGTCTGGTCGGGGTGGGAGAACAGCTGCGGCGGAATCGCGGCGCCGGCCAGGTACTGGGCCTTGGTCAGCGGCTGGCGCAGGCTGCCCATGTTGAGCACGGCGGCCACCTGGCCCTGGCCGTACAGCGCGTCCAGTTCCGGCATGCCGTAGTGGAAGCCGAAGGCCTGGTGGACCGGGTTGGCCACCGCCTGCAAGGTCGCCGAGCGCGGCGCCAGCAGGGTGTTGGCGCCGCTCGACAGGGCCAGCCCGCCGGCGCTGCGGATCTGGGTGTACTTCGGATAGCGCACGCTGTCGAGCGGCACGATCATATTGTTGCCGTCGTTGCCGCCGTACAGGTACAGGCAGACCAGCGCCTTGTAGTCGGCAACGGCGGCCTGGGCCGGTGACGCGCCCAGCAGCCCGAGGGTGGACAGGGCGCCCAGCATGCCTGCCTGCGCGCCGCCGCGCAGGAAGCCGCGGCGCGAGTTCGAATGTTTGCTCATGATCTTTTCCTTTGTTTGGCGCGGCTTATTTGCTCACGACGAATTCGGCGCTGATGGCGGTCAGGTACAGCGCGGTGATGGCGCGCTGGCGGTTATCCGAGATGCCAGCCAGCGCGGTGCCGATGGCGCCGCGCGCCGCCGGCGTCATGCGACCGGCCAGCAGCCTGGCATCAACCAGGTTCAGCAGCGCGGACGGATCGGCGGCGGCGTTCACATAGGGCGTGATGTCGAAGCGCACCATGCCGTTGAACTCGCCCGTCAGCAGGCGGTACACCAGGTTGGCGCGCGCCACGGCCAGGCTCGGCGCGTAGATCTGGAACTCGGGGCCATACAGCGCCGGCGCGCCGGGCAGCCGGGTCATCGGCGAATAGAAATTGAATACGCTCGGCGACGCGGTGATCTTCTGTCCCAGCTGGAAGTAGTACCAGAACAGCTTGTTCGGCGCGACCACGGTGGCGTCCATCGCGCGCATCAGGCCGATGGTGTGCAGCATCGGGTCCTTCAGGTGGCCCGAGGTGGCGCTCACGGTGTCGCTGCGCGCTTCCGGATCGAGCAGCACGGCCTGCAGGGTGGCGGCCAGGTCGCCCCGTCCGCGCCCGCCGCTGGCGAAGACCTCGGCCACGCGGGCGATGTAGGCCGGGCTCGGGTTGCTGGTGACGAAGTGGCGGATCAGGCGGGTGGCGATGAAGGGCGGCACGTTCGAATGCTGGAACAGGTTGTCCATCACCGCGTCGAAGTCGGCCTGCGTGCCTTGCCCGGCCGGCGTGGTGATGCCGTTCAGCAGGGTCTTGCTGGACTTGTCGTGGTAGTTGTCGCGCGCCTGCAGCGGGCCTGTCATGTTTTCCCAGTTGATGCCTGTGGCGTTGCTGCCGGCGTAGGTCCAGCCGGACAGGGCGCGCGCGAAGTCGCCGATGCGGGCCTGGTCGTAGGTCGGGAGCGGTTCGCCATGCAGGTCGAGCTGCACGCTGCCGTCCTGGTTCAGCAGCACCGGGCCGACGGTAAACAGCTGCATCACTTCACGCGCGTAATTTTCGTTCGGCGAAGGCAGGATGCTGTTGCCGAGGTCGAGGTACTTGCCCATCGCCGGGTTCAGCGACATTTCGCGCAGCAAGTCCTTGAAGTTGCCGAAGGCGTGCTTGTCCAGGGTCAGCAGCCAGGGCTGGATCTCGTTCGCATACGGGTTCTTGTCGACCGACACCACGAACAGCTGGGACAGCGCGAAGATCATGCGCTGGCGCAGCTGGTCGGGACCGGTCGCCATATTGCTGTACCAATTGCTGCTCAGGGCGCCCATATCGGTCGCGACCGGCATCGCGCTGGCCGGCATCGCCAGCTGCTGGCTGATCCAGGCGCTGGCGCCGATGCTGCGCACCTTGACGATCTCGGCCGTCGTGGGACCGAAGCTGGCCTGTTCGAGGAAGCGCGCGGCGGCCACCTGGGCGGCGTCGACTGGTGGCTGCGGCGCGGGCGTGGGCGGCGGTGGCGTCGGGGTCGGCGGGGGCGGTGTCGGGGTAGGCGGCGGTGGCGTCGGCGTGGTGGAGCAGGCGCCAGTGCGCACGCTGTAGTTCTCGGTCGATTCGCCGAGGCCGGCAGTGACCACCTTGACCGGTACAACACTGTTGGCCGAACCGTAGCTGCCGGTGGCCGTCAGCACCGTGGCCGACACATAGGTCGTCGGCGCCGGTTTGCGGTTGATGTACAGCACCGAGTTGCTCGCATAGCGCAGGCCGGTCACCGTCAGCGTGAAGGGCTGCTTGCACGGCACGGCCAGCGGCGTGATCGACTTGATCGCCGGCAGCGCGGGCTTCAGCGCGAGGGTCATGCTGCCGGAAGCGAACGGCGCCGTCACCATCTTGCCGGTCACCGTCACGGCGCTGCCGGCCGGCATCACGGAAGGGGCCCGGTACTCGCCGTTCTGGGCATTGATGGTGCCGACGGTGGCGTCGCCGCCCTTGATGCCGTTGACGTAAAAGTCCATATAGCGGCCGACCCCATCGACCTTGCCGACGAACCAGACCTTGCTTTCGAGTTCGTAGGGCGCGGTGCCCGACACCTGGAGCGTCACGGTTTGCGCGAACGCGGGTGCGGCGGCAGCGAGGCAGCAGATGGCGGCCAGGCTCCTTGCTTGGTGTGAAATCATGAAGTGTCCCCGATGGGTTGATGGAAGAGCCGTGGTCTGCAGTTCGCAAGGTCCATGCCACGCGAAAAAGCGGCCTTCAGGGCAGCAAGTGACAGGTTTTGTTGCGAGTTTGGTGACGAAAATTGTTACTGCGGTGACAATCTACATTTCGTTACAGATCAGCCTGCAATTCCCGGTATTAAGAACAAAACATGCCCGTAAAGCACCGGTTTGGCGCCCGTCGCAAAAGATTAGAACCCTGCATCTAGGGAAGTAGGTTTTAATGCCTTGTCCTGACGCTTGTAAAACACAACACCTATAAAAAATGAGCAACCCAACCTATCCCCACCTGCTGGCTCCGCTGGACCTCGGCTTCACCACGCTGCGCAACCGCGTCATCATGGGCTCGATGCACACCGGCCTCGAAGACCGGTTCTACAATTACGGCAAGCTGGCTGCGTTCTACCGCGAACGGGCGAAGGGCGGCGTCGGCCTGATCGTCACCGGCGGCATCTCGCCGAACCGCCAGGGCTGGCTGCTGCCGTTCGGCGGCACGCTCAATTTCATCGGCGATGTGTTCAACCACCGCAAGGTCACCAGCGCCGTGCACGAAGAGGGCGGCAAGATCCTGATGCAGATCCTGCACGCGGGCCGCTACGGCTACCAGCCGCTGGTGGTGTCGGCGTCCGCCGTCAAGTCGCCGATCTCGCCGTTCAAGCCGCGCGCGCTGACCGAGGCGGGGATCGAGTCGACCATCAAGGCCTATGCGCGCTGCGCGAAGCTGGCGAAGATGGCGGGCTACGACGGCATCGAAGTGATGGGCAGCGAAGGCTACCTGCTGAACCAGTTCCTGTGCGCGCGCACCAACCAGCGCACCGACCGCTGGGGCGGCAGCATCGAGAACCGCATGCGCCTGCCGGTCGAGATCATCCGGCGCATCCGCAAGACCGTGGGCACCGACTTCATCATCATGTACCGCCACTCGCTGCTCGACCTGGTCGAGGGCGGCAATACCTGGGACGACGTGCTGGCCGTGGCGCACGCGCTGGAACAGGCCGGCGTCTCCATTCTCAATACCGGCTACGGCTGGCATGAGGCGCGTGTGCCGACCATCGTCACCTCGGTGCCGCGCGGCGTGTTCGCCAGCGTGGCCGGGCGCCTGCGCAAGGAAGTGAAGATCCCGGTGGTGGCCTCGAACCGCATCAACATGCCTGCCGACGCCGAAGACATCATCGCGCGCGGCGATGCCGACATGGTGTCGATGGCGCGCCCCTTCCTGGCCGATGCCGAATTCGTGGCCAAGGCATCAAGCGGGCGCGCCGACGAAATCAATACCTGCATCGGCTGCAACCAGGCCTGCCTGGACCACACCTTCCAGAACAAGCGCGCCAGCTGCCTGGTCAACCCGCGCGCCTGCCACGAGACGGAACTGGTCTACCGCAAGGCTGCCGTGCGGCGCAAGGTGGCCGTGGTCGGCGCCGGGCCGGCCGGCCTGTCGGCCGCCACCGTCGCCGCCGAATGCGGGCACGACGTGACGCTGTTCGATTCGAGCACCAGCGTGGGCGGGCAATTCAAGATCGCGATGCAAATCCCGGGCAAGGAAGAATTCACTGAAACCATCCGCTACTTCAGCCGCAAGCTTGAATTGACCGGCGTGAACGTCCAATTGAACAAGCGCGTCACGCGCGAAGAGCTGCTGGCCGGCGGCTATGACGACGTCATCGTCGCCACCGGGATCAAGGTGCGCATGCCGGGCATCGAAGGCATCGGGCATCCTTCGGTGCTGTCGTATATCGACGTATTGCAGAACAAGGCGCCGGTCGGCAAGCGCGTCGCGATCATCGGCGCCGGCGGCATCGGCTTCGACGTTGGCGAATACCTGCTGCACAATCCCGCGCACCCGCTGCCGCTGCCGATTCCCACCTGGGCCGGCGAGTGGGGCGTGGACCTGGATGCGACCACCTGCGGCGGGCTGGTGACGCCGGATGCGCCGGCGCCGGTGCGCCAGATCTACCTGATGCAGCGCAAGGTGTCCAAGCTGGGGGCGGGGCTGGGCAAGACCTCGGGCTGGGTGCACCGCGCGGCGCTGGCCAGGAACGGCGTCGTGATGATGGCGGGCGTCCAGTACAACAGGATCGACGCCCACGGCCTGCACGTGACCGTGGGCGGCGAAGAGCGTTTGATCGCGGTGGACAATGTGGTGATCTGCGCCGGGCAGGACAGCCTGACCGAGCTGATGCCGCCGGAAGGGACGAGCGGCGGTCCACGTTTCCACAAGATCGGCGGCGCTGCGCTGGCGGCGGAGCTCGATGCGAAGCGGGCGATTAAAGAAGGCGCGGAACTGGCCGCGCGGCTTTGAAAGAGGGTAGGGTGGGTAGCGCTCCGCTCACCCACCCTACGCCACTTTCGACGTCCCCTATTTTTTGCGCACCACCACACACCCAATCGAATACCCCGCGCCGAAGCTGCAGATCACCCCGTGCGCACCTTGCGGCAGGTCGTCCTGGTACTTGTGGAAGGCGATGATCGACCCCGCCGACGAGGTGTTCGCATACGTATCGAGGATCACCGGCGCCTCCTGCGGCTCGGCGTCGCGGCCCAGCAGCATGCGGGTGATCAGCAGGTTCATGTTCAGGTTGGCCTGGTGCAGCCAGTAGCGCGACACCTGCTCCACCTGCAACCCCGCGCTTTCGATCGTCGCGCGGATCATTTCCGCCGCCATCGGGCACACTTCCTTGAATACCTTGCGGCCCTGCTGGCGGAACAGCTTGTCCGGCGCGCCCACGCCCGCTTCGTCGAAGCGGTTCATGAAGCCGAAGTTGTTGCGGATGTTGTTCGAGAACTTGGTCTTGAGCTTGGTCTCGAGGATCTCGAACTGGTGCTTGCTCCTGGCCGTGTCGGCCGCCTCGACGATGATCGCGGTGCAGGCGTCGCCGAAGATGAAGTGGCTGTCGCGGTCGCGGAAGTTCAGGTGGCCGCTGGTGATCTCGGGGTTGAGCACGAGGACCGCGCGCGCCTGGCCGCTTTGCACCGCCGCCACCGCGGTCTGGATGCCGAAGGTGGCCGACGAGCAGGCCACGTTCATGTCGAAGCCGTAGCCGTCGATGCCCAGCGCTTCCTGCACTTCCACCGCCATCGCCGGGTAGGCGCGCTGCATGTTGCTGCAGGCGACCAGCACCATGTCGATATCGGCGGCGCCGCGCTCGGCGCGGTCCATCGCCTGGCGCGCGGCGGCCACGCAGATTTCGGCCTGCAGCGAGATCTCGTCGTCGGCGCGCTCGGGGATGCGGGCGGTCATGCGGGTGGGGTCGAGGATACCCGACTTCTCCATCACGTAGCGCGACTTGATGCCGGACGCTTTTTCGATGAAGCCGGCGCTCGATGGCTCGATGGCGGTGACGGCGCCGGCCGCGATGGCGTCCGCGTTCTCGGCGTTGAACAGTTCGGCGTAGGCGTTGAAGGCGACCACCAGCTCTTCGTTCGAAATTGAATTCTGGGGCGTATACAGCCCGGTGCCGCTGATCACGACTTGTTTCATGGTAAAGCTTTCCAATAGATTAATGCGGGCGCACGCACCCGGAACGGATGCTGCCGATTCTACACAATGCCATTATAGGCGGGGGGATTCGGGCCCGGGCTAGTGGGGCGGCTCTAGCCGGGGCCCCTGACCTCAGCGCTGGGGCGCCTTCTTGTCCTGCTGCGCCAGCGTGGGGCCGCGCGCCGACTTGGACAGGGTGACGGGCAGGCCTTTCAGGTGATTCAGGGCCTGCTGCAGCTGGAAGTCGTCGGCGCTGCCGTATTCGAGCGGCTTGCGGCGCTTTTCGGCCGCCAGCACGCGCAATTGCTCTTCCATCTCGTCGTTGCGGCTGCTGGCCGCTTCCTGGTCGCGGTCGTTCGCCAGGTGCTTTTGCAGGTCCGCTTCGCGCATGCGCAGGCCGTTCAGGCCGTCGCCATCGGCGTTTTCGTCGACCGCGAAGTCGGGCACGATGCCCTTGGCCTGGATCGAGCGCCCGGTCGGGGTGTAGTAGCGCGCCGTGGTCAGCTTGACCGCGGTGTCGTTCGACAGCGGCCGGATGGTCTGCACCGAGCCCTTGCCGAAGGTCTGGCTGCCGATGATGGCGGCGCGCCTGTAGTCCTGCAGCGCCCCCGCCACGATCTCGGAAGCCGACGCCGAACCGGTGTTGACCAGCACCGCCATCGGCACGCTCTTGACCGCCGCCGGCAGCCTGGCCAGCGCGTCGCTGTCGCCGCGCAGCGAATAGAACTCGGGGCGGCCGTAGAAGGCCTGGCGCGAATCGGCCAGCTGGCCGTTGGTGGAGACGATTTCGGCGTCCTTCGGCAGGAAGGCGGCCGACACGCCGATGGCGCCCTGCAGCAGGCCGCCGGGGTCGTTGCGCAGGTCCAGCACCAGGCCTTTCAGGTTCGGGTCCTGCTTGTACAGGGCGACGATCTTGGCGGCCATGTCGTCCAGCGTGGGCTCCTGGAACTGCGATATGCGCAGCCAGGCGTAGCCCGGTTCGACGATCCTGGCCTTGACGCTCTTTTGCACGATCTCTTCGCGCGTGATGGTGAAGTTCAGGGGTTGCGGCTGGTCCTTGCGCAGGATGGTCAGCGTGACCTTGGTGCTCGGTTCCCCGCGCATTTTCTTGATCGCCTCGTCGATCCCCAGCCCCTGGATGGTGGCGCTGTTGATGCGGGTGATCAGGTCGCCCGGCTGGATGCCGGCGCGGTAGGCCGGCGAATCCTCGATCGGGGCGACGATCTTGATGTAGCCGTCGTCGCTGGGCGCGATTTCGATGCCGAGGCCGACGAACTTGCCTTGCGTGCCTTCGCGCAGGTCGCGGTAGGCTTTTTTGTCGAGATAGGCGGAATGGGGGTCGAGCGAGGCGACCATGCCGGAAATGGCCTCGGTGAGGAGCTTCCTGTCCTCGACCTGTTCCACGTAGTCGCTCTTGATCAGGCCATAGACGTCGGCCAGCTGGCGCAGCTCCTCGAGCGGCATGCCTGGTTCCACGGGTTTTTGTGCGAGTGCGGAAAACTGCATGGAGACGGCCACGCCGGCAATGATGCCCAGGCTGACTAGGCCGGAGTTTTTGAGTGTGGAGCCCATGGTTTACCCTGTTCCGAGCGTGCGTCGTTGCGAATCCAGTATAAACCCGATTCCCGGGCGCGCGTGTCCTTTGCTCAAATTTTTGGGTGCATATGCATACGGTTGTAAAAGCGCGCAGGGCAGCGGTAAGAATTTGTAAGTTTGGCAGCACAGGGGGAAGGGCAGGCCTATATTGGAATGGTCAACCCCATTCCTCAGTCCTTAGTAGTTTTGCCCACGGCCCCCCGTGGGCATTTTTTTGGGCGAGGCGGATGTGTATCGTAAAGTAAAAAAACCGGTGCGGCTGTTTTGGCCGCGGTCACAGCGGCTAAAATGCTTGCCAAGCAAGCCACCAGGCCCTGCGCCTGTCCAGCCGCACCCCGCTTCCGGAAAACACCAGAAAAAAACCAATGAACCATCTGATTCCTTTCGCCTGTGCCGCCCTGCTGGGCGGCGCGGCCAGCGCCCAGCAAGCGCCTGAACCTGTACCCGCACCGGCCCCGGCGCCCGCCGCCGCCCCGGTCAGCGCCAAGCCCGGCCCGGACGGCAAGCTGCAGCAGGTGACCGTCAGCGGCACCCGCGCCAACGACACCGAAGTGCGCCGCAACGCCACCGCCGCCAAGATGATCTTCGGCCGCGAGGAACTGGACCGCAACGGCGACACCAGCGTCGGCGAAATCCTCAAGCGCCTGCCCGGCGTGACGATGGGCGGCCCGCCCGGCCGCGGTGGCGGGGGCGGCGTGCGCATGCGCGGCCTCGGCAGCGGCTACACGCAGATGCTGGTCAACGGCGAGCGCCCGCCGGCCGGCTTTTCGCTCGAAACGCTGTCGCCCGACCAGGTCGAGCGCATCGAAATCATCCGCGGCCCGGTGGCCGAACACAGCACCCAGGCCATCGCCGGCACCATCAACATCGTGCTGCGCGAGGGCTACGTGCAGAAGGATATCCAGCTGCGCCTGACCGACAGCATCGAACAGAACCGCCATTCGCCGAATGTGTCGCTGACGGTGCCGGGCAAGACCGGCGCGCTGAGCTGGGTCATGAACGCCTCGATGTTCGCCAACCGCCAGCGCGATGAAGCCGATATCGTCGACCAGGACCTCAGCCCGGGCGGCGCGCTGCTCAATGAACAGCTGCAGGAAGACCGCAGCGGCCGCCGTTCGCGCGGCATGCACCTGACGCCGCGCCTGTCCTACCGTTTCGAGAATGGCGACACGCTGACCTTCCAGCCCTTCATCGTGCATAACCGCACCGAAGGCGATTCCACCAGCCTGCTGCAGCAGCGCTTCGGCGTGGACGAACGCGAGTTCGCGAACGCGGTCGCCGATTCGGACGCGAAAGCCACCTTCATGCGCGGCTTCGGCAACTGGGTGCACCGGATGGCCGGCGGCGCCAAGGTCGACGTCAAGTTCGGCTTCGGCGGCGGGCGCATCAGCAGCGACGCGCGCCGCACCCAGTACCGGGTGGCAACCGGCGCGGCCGACCGCTTCTACGACAGCGAATCGTCGCGCAACCGTGGCCTGTCCACCGGCGGCAAGTACACCACGCCGCTCGGCAAGGGCCACCTGCTGGCGGCGGGCTGGGATGTGGAAGCGATGCACCGCAGCCAGACCCAGGTATCGCTGATGAACGACAAGCCGCTGTTCGCGGGATCGGGCGGCAGCCTGGAAGCCGATACGCGCCGCGTGGCGGCGTTCGTGCAGGACGAATGGGACATCACGCCGCAATGGTCGGCCTACCTGGGCCTGCGCTGGGAAGGCATCCGCACCAGCAGCGACGTGCTGGGAACGGGCATCCGCAACAACAGCAGCGTGTGGAGTCCGGTGCTGCATAGCGTGTGGCGCATCCCGGGCCGCGAGAAAGACCAGATCCGCGCCAGCCTGACCCAGAGCTACAAGGCGCCGGGCATCAACGACCTGATCGCCGCGCCGTCGTTCTCGCGCGTGAATGGCGCGGCGCGGCCGGACCGGGTCGGCAACCCGGCGCTGAAGCCGGAACTGGCGCAGGGCATCGACGTCGCCTACGAACACTACCTGGGCAAGAGCGGCATCCTGTCGGCCAGCGGCTTCGTGCGCAACATCGATGACCTGATCCGGCGCACGGTCACGCAGCAGCCGGGCTTCGACGGCCTGCGCTGGGTATCGACGCCGGTCAACATCGGCAAGGCCCGCACCAGCGGCATCGAACTCGAAGCGAAGTTCCAGCTGGCCGACCTGGTGGCCGACGCGCCGAACATCGACCTGCGCTCGAATTACAGCCGCTTCTGGTCGAAGGTCGACGGCATTCCCGGCCCGGACAACCGGCTCGATGGCCAGGCAAAGCAGACCGCGAACTTCGGCATCGACTACCGCATGAAGGGCCTGCCGCTGACCGTCGGCGGCGGCTACAACTGGACGCCCGCGACCTATGTGCAGGTCAGCGCCAGCGAGCGCGCCAGCACCGGGCCGAAGCGCCAGCTCGACGTGTACGGGCTGTGGAAATTCAGCGCCGCCACCCAGCTGCGCATCGGCGCCAGCAATGTGCTGGGCGAGGACTACGACACCACCCGCAGCGTGGCGACGCTGGTCGGGCAGGAATTGTCCGCCACCAGCGCGCGCACTTATACTACCCTGAACGTCAGGCTGGAACTGAAGCTGTAGCAAACTGCCGCGGCGACCAACTCGCCGCGGCGGCCGCGTGACAAACGACGGGCGCCACAAGCGCCTTTTTTAAATGCATCCTGAAGGAATGTCCTGTGAATCGTCTTTTACTGAGCACCTTGTCATTGAGCCTGGCCGCCGCTTTCGCATGCGCCGCCGAACCGAGCGTGGCGCCCGCGCGCCTGTCCGGGATTGAAACGCAGCACATCGACGCCACCGTGCGCGCGCAGGACGATTTCTTCAACTACCTGACCGGCAAGTGGCAGAAAACCGCCGAGATCCCGGCCGATAAATCGCGCTGGGGCAGCTTCGACAAGTTGGCCGACGACACCACGCCGCTGCTGCGCGAGCTGATCGAAGCGGCGCAGAACGACAAGAACAAGAAGGCCGGTTCCGAGCAGCAGAAGATCGGCGACCTGTACGCCAGCTTCATGGACGAAGCGAAGCTGCAGTCGCTTGGCTACAAGCCGCTGGCCGGCGAACTGCGCCGCATCCGCGCGCTGCGCGACAAGAAGGCGGTACCGGCGCAGATCGCGCACCAGCTGCAGCTGGGCGTGGCGGCGCCGTACGCCGTCACCATCGGCCAGGACAGCCGCGAATCGACCCGCTACGCCGCCTACATCAGCCAGTCGGGCCTGGGCATGCCGGACCGCGACTACTACCTCAAGACCGACGACGCCAAGCTGTCCGAGGTGCGCGCCAAGTATGTCAAGACGGTCGAAACGCTGCTGGCGCTGGCCGGCCACAAGGACGCGGCGGGCGCGGCCCAGGCCATCCTCGCCTTCGAGACCGAGCTGGCCAGGGCGCAGTGGAGCCGCACCGAAAACCGCGACCCGGTCAAGCGCTACAACAAGATGGCGATCGACGCTCTCGACACGCTGACCCCCGGCTACGACTGGAAGGGCGCGCTGGCCGGCGCCGGCATCGCCAACAAGGCCGACTACGTGATCGTCGGCCAGCCCAGCTACCTGAAGGGCTTCAATGAATTGCTGGCCAGGACCGAGCTGGCCACCCTCAAGTCCTACTTCGAATGGCAACTGGTGCGTGCCTACGCGCCTTACCTGTCGAAGGACTTCGTCGACGCCCATTTCGCCTTTTACGGCACTGCGGTGAGCGGCCTGACCGCCAACCAGCCGCGCTGGAAGCGCGGCGTGGCGGCGGTCGAAGCTTCGCTCGGCGAGGCGTTGGGCAAGCAGTACGTGGCCAAACACTTCCCGGCCGAGCGCAAGGCGCGCATGGAAGTGCTGGTGGCGAACCTGCTCGAGGCTTTCCGTCAAAGCATCGACACGCTCGACTGGATGGGCCCCGAGACGAAGAAGGAAGCCCAGGCCAAGCTGGCCAAGTTCCGCCCGAAGGTGGGTTACCCGAGCAAGTGGCGCGACTACTCGACGCTGTCGATCGAGCGCAATGACCTGGTCGGCAACATGATGCGTGCGCGGACCTTCGCCTACAAGCGCAACGTCAACAAGCTGGGCAAGCCGATCGACCGCGAAGAGTGGGCCATGACGCCGCAGACGGTGAACGCCTACTACAGCTCGACGATGAACGAGATCGTGTTCCCGGCCTCGATCCTGCAGCCGCCGTTCTTCGACATGGCGGCCGACGATGCGGTCAATTACGGCGCGATCGGCGCGGTGATCGGCCACGAGATCAGCCATGGCTTCGACGACAACGGCAGCAAGTCCGACGGTGAAGGCAACCTGCGCGACTGGTGGACGGCGGAGGACCGCGCGAGGTTCCAGGCCAAGGCCAACATGCTGGTCAAGCAGTACAACGGCTTCAGCCCGCTGCCCGGCTATCAGGTCAACGGCCAGCTGACCCTGGGCGAGAACATCGGCGACAATTCCGGCCTGGCGATCGCGTACAAGGCGTACAAGATTTCCCTGGGCGGCAAGGACGCGCCGGTGATCGACGGCTTCACCGGCGACCAGCGCTTCTACATGGGCTGGGGCCAGGTATGGCGCAACAAGACGCGCGAAGCGGAGGCGATCAACCGCATCAAGACCGACAGCCATTCGCCGGGCCAGTTCCGCGCCAATGGCACGCTGATGAACCAGAACGGCTTCTACGAATCGTTCGGCGTCAAGGAAGGCGACAAGATGTACCTGGCGCCGAAGGACCGCGTGACGATCTGGTAAGGCTGGCGCAGCAAGAAACGAAAAGCCGCTCGTTCGAGCGGCTTTTTTACATCGGCGCGGGCTAGTTGCCCGTAGGGCGGAAGAGCGAATGCGACTCCGCCAAACGCCGCGTTGAGGCCAGCGTATGCCGGAGTCGCGCTGCACGCTCGCCCAGCCTACGGTGCCGCGGTGCCGCTTGTAATCATCGCAGGCGTAAAAAAACCGCCCCGAAGAGCGGCTCTTTGCCGGCGCAGCCGCGATTACTTCGCAGGTGCTTCCGCCGGCGCCGCAGCCGCAGGCGCGGTTGGCACTTCAGGTTCCTTGAACTTGCCGCCGGCCTTGTTGGCCATGTAGACCACGGCGCGAGCGACTTCGATATCGTCCAGGTCCGGGTTGCCGCCCTTGGCTGGCATGGCGCGGATACCTTCGAGGGCGTGCTTGACCAGGGTATCGTAGCCCTGGCCGATGCGTGCCGCCCATGCGCCTGCTTCGCCGAGCTTCGGCGCGCCAGCGGCGCCCGAGGTATGGCAGGCAGCGCAATTGGCGGTGTACACGGCTTCCGCCGCCAGCAATACTTTCGGTGCGTTCGCGTCTTTCAGGGTGAAACCGGCGTCGGCCACTGGTTTCAGGCGAGCGGCAACCGCTTCGGCGCTCTGGCTGTCGGTGCCGGCGCCGGTCAGCTTGGTGGTCGTCACGAAGGACACCAGCAAGATAATGCCGACTACGGTTACCAGGAAGAAACCGGCCACGGCAGCGGCAAGCTGGCCTGGCGTACGGATAGCGGATTCGTGTTCGTTGTGTGCGTCGCTCATGATGTCCCTAATGCAATTTTCAAACCTGCAAGGCGCAATTACCCGCCAAACCCGCGATTATAGACGTAAAGGACCTCTTTTGGAACGAAAATTGCCTGTTCCTCGATACTTTCCATGGACGGAAACAGCGAAAAACTGTATCCTTCGCCTCACTTCAGACATTCCCCCGCGCGGCTGTAGCTCAGTGGATAGAGTATTGGCCTCCGAAGCCAAGGGTCGTGGGTTCGATCCCCGCCAGCCGCACCAGTAAAATCAAGGACTTATCGATTGATCGCAACGATCAAGGAATTTCCGGGTTACGCAGGGGTTACATCTTGGCGTAACTTCGGTTAATGATTAGTCGGGAACTTCGAGTGGCATGACCGAATAACTGCTTGTTCGGCGTCCTATAACGGACAATGTTGGCAGACCGATGCGCACATAAAGTTTAGGAAAAACTATCTTCTCAAGCTCCTTCGCCGAATTGTGGTGCGCCAGGACGACGTAAATTTTTTCGTGGCTAAAGACGCCAAAGCACCGCCTAAGTTCCCCCGTCTTCGGATTGCTAGTATCTTCAAGCAGGGCTGCGGGGATGTCTTACACGGTCGGCGCGATCTTAAAGCCGATAGCGGGCACGCGCCCGCCGATCCCGCACACCAAGCGGGCGATGACTTTCTCTGCATCCGCTTTGCTGACGGGAGTACCCGCTCCGGCATCGCTGGTAGCCCCGGTCGCGTTATCGCCAGCCGCCTTGGAGAACGGGGTCGGCCCATGGCCTTGCGGGCGGATGTTTTATTTGATGCGGATGAAGTGCGCTGATTTACCAGTAGGCTCCCAGGCGTAGGGGCAATAGTCTTGGTCGTGTTATTGTCCGTGTTGAAGTGGTTGCCCCTTCAGCACATCCCTGACTGAAAGTTAGTTGCTTGGTTCGACCGGCGCATCGGCCCCTTGTCTTTCGTCCACCACGTCAAACGTAGCAGCACTGCTATTGTCCGCAACGCGGCAATGCGCTGATGGCGTGCGTCGGGGAGAGGCCTCCGAGGTGGACCAGTCATTCCGGTAAATCCAGGCTATTCGGCGATCTCAACGGCTTGTTGGTGCAAGGACTCGCGCTTAGCTTCAGAAATGTCAGAGTAATTGCGAATGATGTCAGCAAGCCTATCGTCACTACAATAGAAATAGGCCGCAGAAATACCGAGAACCTTAGCTGACTTCACCCGCGCTCTGGATCGTTGGGTGGGCAAATCGTTGATGAGCGCGCGTGCGATTACTGATCAGCCGATCCATATCACAAGACACGCGATCCAGATCGTTTTTGATCCCTCAAGGAGCATCGGCACCGCGAGCCGCTTATGGGATAACTTGAACTCGATCATCCAGCGCAAAGAGCCAATTCGTGCCACCAATCAATGTCCTCGTGGTCGCTACGGCACCCGACGTGATGGCGGAAATCATTTCCGCGGCAGTCGTACGACGGACTGACATGATCCTTGTCGAGCGGCGCGTGGTCGCAGTGACCGAGGTTGGCGTCGTGCTTCGGTCAATCCCGTCGTCCCTGCAGTGCGCCTTGGTAGTGGTCGGTTGCCAAGGAGACACAGAGGAACTCGCGGAGCAATGGCTCGCGGACCGCCCCAACGTCGTTATCCTGCGCCTCGACATCGTCGACGACATCATTCAGTTCGCACTGGGCGACATCGGCCTCGAGTCACTGCTGACCGCATTGAAGGAACTTGTCAGCCGCGTGGACGGCCAGCCGCAGGATCGGGTCTTACGCCATCAAATCAGACACCTTTCGGCTGGCAGCGAATCAAACACGGCGCCCACCGAAGAAGCGCGGCCGGATCGCCCGCTGCTCAGCGCAGCAGTCAACTGGATACACGCGGTGCTGCGCAACGCGGTCGAACAACTTTCGAGCGGTAACGGCGACCTGCCTGGCCTGACCGTCACCGCCGCGACAGTCGTGCAGCTCCTCGATGCAAGGGCC
Organism: Massilia sp.; assembly: GCA_036676245.1. Taxonomy (GTDB): domain Bacteria; phylum Pseudomonadota; class Gammaproteobacteria; order Burkholderiales; family Burkholderiaceae_D; genus Telluria_A. Next base: position 32,378 of record JAKFDH010000168.1, read on the forward strand.
GGGCGCAGCGCGATGGACGTCGCATCTGAGGTGGAAGTCGCCGACTCGGTGTTGACGCAGGCGCTGACCGCTGCGGACTCGCAAGCCGACCCCCTCGCAGCGGCGGCTCGGGCCTTGAGCCTGACTGACATCGAATTTCGCGTGCTTCTGCTAGCACTGGCGCCAGAACTGGACGCCCGGTATCAGCGCTGTCTCGGGGTCCTGCTAGATGACCTGGGCCGGCGCGTGGCGACACTCGGCTTGTGTGCGACGCTGCTCGGTGCGCCGACGCATGTCCGCTGCGACCTCGCACACACAGGAAATCTCGCGCGATGGCGCCTGTTGGACAACCGGACGGGAGATCTGCCGGCCTCCGACGAGCCGTTGCGGCTCGATCCCCCCGTCGCGGACTGGTTGCTCGGAAATTGCGGCGCGCTCGACCTCGACCTGCGCACACGGCGCGTCATGCAGAGCGTTGCTTGGCCCGGCGCCACCTTGTTGACGCGACAGCAAGAACGCATCAGCGCGGCGCGACTGGTGGCAAAGCTGCGGGGTTCGGGCGCGCTGCAATGGATCCTGCTAGGCGGCCAAGACTCCGCCGGGTGGCGTGCGCTGCTCGAACTTGGTGTGCAGCTCGTGCAGTCGCGGCCGCTTCGTGTCGAGCTCGCGCGCCTTGCGGGAGTCGACGTCATCGACATCGAGGAGTGCGCCCTGCGAGTGGGGCGCATGGCGCGGCTCACGGGCCGTCCACTGGTCATCGATGCGACCGGAGCGGACGACACGGCACAGGCCGACGATGGCATACGCGTCTTCCTCGCGACCCTGGCGGGCACCGAGTGCAGGGCCGCGGTGATCTATCAGGATGAAGCCCGCATCATCGGGCTGCTCGGATCGACGGCGTTTGAAATCGAGGATGCGACGCTGCAAGCTTCCGCCCGCATCTGCGGCGCCCGCGCCGCAGCGACAGGCGCGGGCGCCGCCATCACCGAAGAGACCGCGCATGCGATCGCACATCAGTATCCGCTCCAGGTCGATGGGCTCGAGCGGGCGATGCGCCTCGCATGCAGCTGGCCGCTGCCTCCCCAGGCCGAGCACCCCCGATACGAGAGATTTGTCGCAGCCTGCAAGCACATGGCTGCCGAGGGCGTGTCGCGCCTGGCCGAACGCATCGAGCCTATCTTCAATCTCGACAGCGTCATCCTGCCCGCCGACCGAAAACAGCAGCTGACCGAAATCGTCGACAGCATCCGCCTGGGTAGCAAAGTGCTGGATGGATGGAAGTTCCGCGAGCATCTGCCTTATGGCCGCGGCGTGACCGCGCTGTTCCACGGTCCCAGCGGGACGGGTAAGACGATGGCCGCGATGGGTGTGGCGCGCAGCCTCGATATCCAGATCCTGCGCCTGGATTTCTCTCGGGTCGTGAGCAAGTACATAGGCGATACCGAGAAGAACATCGATCGTGTTTTCAACGATGCGCAGAAGTCTGGCTGCGCAATCCTCATCGACGAAGCCGATGCGCTGCTCGGGAAACGCAGCGAGGTGAAAGACGCGCACGACCGCTACGCGAACATCGAAGTCGCCTATCTGTTGCAGCGGATGGAGGCCTACGAGGGGCTGGCCATCCTCACCACCAACCTGCGGCAGAACCTCGACGCCGCGTTCCTGCGCCGCTTGCGGTTCATCGTCGATTTTCCGCGTCCGGATGCCGCCACACGCGAGGAGATCTGGCGCCGCTGCCTGCCAGAGCAGTCGCACACGCTCGACGCCGCGGCATTCCGGCTGCTTGCCCGCAAGATAGAGCTCACGGGGGGCCACATCCGGCAGATCACTCTGCGCGCGGCGTTCCTGGCGGCCGCTGCCGACAAACCGATCGGGTTCGGGCACCTCATCTATGCGACGAACGCCGAGTTCGCGAAGCTCGGCATGCCTGCGATCGAGTTCGACTTGAGCGAAGGGCGGAGGGTAGCATGAGCGCCGACGCCATCTATCAGGTGACCAAGGCGCTCCGGCTCCGTCTCGAACAGGTTGCCGGCGCCGGCAAGGTATTTGTCGGGCCGCTCGACGATCCAGATGTCGGCAACGCCTCGCTGATTCTTTTTCTCTATCGGATCATGCCGAATGCCAGTCTGCGCAATCGCGAGCATCGGGTGCCGTCGAACGCAGCGCCTTCCCTTGTCGCCATCTTCAGGAACGCACTGCCGCTCGACCTGTATTACCTCCTGACCGTTGGCAAGACGCCCGGGGACAACGAGGAGTTCCTGCTGAAGACCCTCGGCGCCGCGATGCAAGCGCTGCAGCTCGACTCCGATCTCACTGGTTTCGTGGTCGGCTACGAGACGGTGCACCTGTCGCTCGATCCGCTGACAACCGAAGAGACGAGTCGCATTTGGGCGCTGTTCCCGACTGCAAACTACCGCACTTCGATTGCCTACCTCGCGACACCCGTATGGATCGATCCGAAGCAGCCGGAGTTGGGCGCCGCACCGGTGGTCAGGGACCGGCTTGACGTGGGCGCGTCCGCCACGCTGCCGGTGGAGGAATAATGATGTCGCGTCCCTTCGATGTTCGCCTGCCGCTCGAGCAAGCGTATCTGCGCGAAGCGATGTTCGCCGTGGAACTGCTCGACTCGGTCACCCTGGAACGCGTTTCGCAGGGCGTGAAGGTCACGGCGGTAGGGCTGGCCAGCTCGCCCATCGTCAACTTCGGCGGCTTTTTTGTCTGGCTTAAGCAACCCGCGCCGAATTTCCAGAAACTGATCATCGAACCGGGCACGCGGCCCTTTGAGCATATGGAGATTCCGGCGGCGCTGGTGCAATGGCCGCTGCATACCGTGGAGCTGAAGCCGCTCGCGAACTATCCGTTCACGCCGGGTGTCACGGCAATCCGCGGTTCGCTCTACGAGACCAGGGTGGCGCTTGGCCAGACGCCAGCGCCGATCCCCGGCGCGACCATCCGCCTTGAGTGGCTGCACGACGACAACGTCACATGGATACCATCGCCAGTGACGGCCGTGACGAACGCCAAGGGGGATTTCACCGCGATCCTGCGGCTCGCGCCGGTGGAGGTCCCGGCCCAGGACGCGCAGGGAAAGATATCCATCCGGCTGTTCGCGAAGCGCGCCGCCGGTGGCGAGAAGCACCACGAGTTTCAACTCCCGCATGGCCGCGTCGCGGACGAGATCTATGCGTGGGATGAGCTGGTGTAACCAAGCGGCGACCAAGGAGAACGATGCCATGACCGAGATTGCGTCTCAAGCAACGGAAGCGGATTACAAGCCCGATTGCGCGAAGCTCCCCGGGGACCCGACAGTCCCCGAGATTCCGGAGCCCGGGAAGTGCCCGGAACGGTGCGACTGCCCTGGACTGCCCGGCGGCAAGCCGCAGACTTGCCTGGACGATCTCATCCGCGACCAGAACATCATCGTCAAGAAGGCCGAGCGCGCCAAGGCGTTTGCGGACGAGCTCACCGAGATCCAGAACAAGGTCAAGAGCGCCCAGGCAGACTACACGCAAACGCGTTTCACCGACCTGCGCAAGACATGGAAAGAGCAGGACGGCGCCATCGTGGAGCTGATCCGCAAACTGGTCTGCGCGGTCGATTGCTGGGAGTGCCTGCTCGAGTGCCGCCTTTGCAAACAGCTGGGCGACATCCGGCGACTGGAAGACCGCCTCAACGGGCCGCCCGGGAATGACGTGAAGGGCACCGGACAGCTGACCAAGGAGGTCCATTCGCTCTTCGATCAGCAGGCTTGGCACGAGCGCAACGTGGCCCAGATGACCGCGCGGATGAAGCGCATCACAGACGTCCTGGCGGCCTGGGAGAAGCCATCCGGCACGCTGGGCGACGCGCTCGAGAAGAACGGCAACCTCATCAAGGAGTCGCAGAGCCTGATCGCCAGCGACTCGGCCAAAGTAGTGTACGACGTCTTCATGACCTTGATCCCGCGGCACTGGGCGATCCGGCCGCAGGGCCCGGGCGTGAGCAAGGAGTGGGAGTCGTGCATCGATGTGAAATACACCACGATCTGCGAATGCCCGCAAACGAAGCCGAAGCAAGCGCCGTCGGGCGAGGGCGCAGCCGCCGGCCAGGACAGCGGCCAGCAGGCATGCCAGGAAGACGGCAAGGGCAAGTGCCAATGCGATGAGGGTATGCCGGACGATTGCTGCGGGCCTGATGTCGGCATCCTCAGCCTGCGGCAGCGCCTGATCGGTCCGCTACCCTACCTCGTGGATCCGGCGATTTTCCCCGCCATCATCTGCTGCCTCACCAGCAATCGTTTGTCGCCCGCGAGTGATCAGCTCGCGGCTGCCCAGGCCAATCTCGCAGCGTCGACCGCGGAGATCGAGCTCGTGCGGAAACAGATCGTGGACAAAACGGCTGGCATCGAGGCGAATTTCAGGGAAGCGCTTTCCAATCCCATCGAATGCAGCAAGTACACGAAGAAAAAGGCGCCAACGACGACGCCGTCCGAACCAAAAGCCAGCTGATCTCATACCCGGAGAATCGCCATGCCCGAATACCTGCACCCTGGAGTTTACGTCGAAGAGATCGAACGGGGACCCAAGCCCATCGAAGGCGTGCCAACCAGTACGGCGGCCTTCATCGGCGAGACCGAGCGCGGGCCGACCAAGCCCCGCCTTGTGACCAGCTACAAGGACTACACGCGCTGGTTCGGCGGCGTCTTCGACAGCGCCAAGTTCATGCCCTATGCGGTTAACGGCTTTTTCGAAAATGGCGGCAAGCGCCTGTATGTCTGCCGCGTCACGGACGATGCGGCAACACCTGCGCAGGCAGCCTTCGGCGCGAGCTTCATTGTGCGCGCCGTGGGGCCTGGGCTCTGGGGCAAGCGCATCTACGCGAAGGTCGAGGACAGTACCACGAAGAAGCCTGGGCCCACGCCGAATGGCCCCATGGTGCCGGTGGGATTCATGCTGCGCCTCGCATACTACGCCAAGCCGCCCACCGGCAATCCGCTGGATTGGTTCGACAACCCGACCAGGCCGCCGTTTCCCAGCGCCGCCGAGACCTTCGACGACCTGGACATGGACGAGCAGTCGCCGAACTACTGGTACAAGCGCCTGCATGACAATTCGGCCCTCGCCGACCTGGTGTCCACCGGCCAAGGCGCAGCGCCCCCTGCCAAGCAGTTTGCGCAGCTTGCCGCCAACGGCGTTGACGGAGCCGCCGCACTGGATGTGGCCGACTTCGAGGGAAGAGTGCAGTTGCCGCAACGCGCCACAGCGCAAGGCCTGGCCGCGCTCGAGCTCGACCCCTATCGCGAGGTGGCGCTGGTGTATGCGCCGGGTGCTCCGGTGCCCGTGAACAAGGCGGTGATCACCCACTGCGAGAATCTCAAGTATCGTTTTGCGGTAGTCGACGCCGACAAGGCGGTGGACGTGAGCAACTTCCAGCCACGCAGCACGATCCAGGACAGCAAGTACGCCGCGCTCTACCATCCCTGGATCGCCATTTCCGATCCCAGTACCGGTGCGCGCAAGGAGGTGCCGCCCGGCGGCCACGTGCTGGGCGTGTATGCGCGCACCGACTCGGAGCGCGGCGTCTTCAAAGCGCCCGCCAACGAGGTTCTGCGCGGCGTGCTCGAGCTCATGGGCGACATCAACGATGGCATGCAGGACGTCCTTAATCCGCGCGGCGTCAACGCGATCCGTCAATTTCCCGAGCGCGGCATCCGCGTGTGGGGGGCGCGCACGCTGACCTCGGACGCGTTGTGGAAGTATGTGAACGTGCGGCGCCTCTTCATCTTCCTCGAGCGTTCAATTTACGAAGGGACGCAGTGGGTGGTGTTCGAGCCGAACGACGACCGGCTGTGGGCGCGCGTGATCGACACGATCCGCCTGTTCCTGCGCACGCAGTGGCGTCTCGGCGCGCTGTTCGGGCGCACCGAACAAGAGGCATTCTTCATCACCTGCGACCGTACCACCATGACCCAGGACGACATCCTGAACGGTCGGCTCATCTGCGAGATCGGCATCGCACCTGTGCGCCCGGCGGAGTTTGTGATTTTCCGCATCTTCCAGCACACCGCTGAAGCCCAGAACTAGGAGACACAGCCATGGCTCGCATCGATCCCCTACGCAATTTCCGCTATCGGCTTGAGATCGACTCCATCACGCAAGCTGCGTTCAGTGAAGTCATGATCGGCGAGACCACCATCGACGCGGTGGACTACCGCGACGGCACCGACCCGCCGCACGTCAGAAAACTCTCGGGCCTGACCAAGTACGGCAACATCACCCTGAAGTGGGGACTCTACGTGGGCAGCAACGCGCTCGACCTCTACAAATGGCACCAGGACGTCTCCGCGGGCCAAGTGAAGTCGAAGCGTAAGAAAGTGGTGATCGTCGTGCAGGACGAGGCCGGTGCGGACGCCGCGCGCTTCGTCGTGAGCGAGGCGTGGCCCATCAAGTATGACCCCACGGATCTCAACGCCAAGGGCAATGAAGTGCTGATCGAGCTGCTCGAGCTCGTCAACGAAGGCATCGAGCGCGTGAAATAGCGAGGAGCGGACATGAACGCCAAGTCTCACCTGGGGTTTCAGACGGAAGTCGAATTCGAACTGCCCAAAGGCTACGTCGATGAAGAAGGCACACTGCACCGGCGCGGCGTGATGCGTCTCGCCACCGCGGCCGACGAAATCCTGCCGCTGCGCGATCCGCGGGTACAACAAAACGAGGCATATCTCGCGGTCATCGTGCTGGCGCGGGTCATCGTAAGGCTGGGCACGCTTGCCGACATACACACCGGGACTATCGAGGGGCTGTTTGCCTCGGACCTTGCGTATCTTCAGCGGCTCTATGAGCAGCTCAACTCGGGCGACGATGTCGACGCTCCGGCTCCCTCCACCGGGGCCAGGAGCGCTGCGGGCGGCCCGCTGCGCAGGATGAACGCGCTGGGGGAAGCATGATGGCCTATCCCGTGAAATCGCTGTACGAGGAAATGGCCTTCATTGCGCATCACTTCCACTGGTCACACAGCGACCTCATGCAACTTGAGCATCGGGAGCGGCGGCGTTGGTGCCGGGAGATCTCCGCGATCAATCGGCGACTTGACGGCGGGCCGCCGAACCCATTTGAGCTGGATCGGCAACGGCAATGAAGCGCACAGACCCCCTACGCGGTTTTCGCTACCTGGTCGAGATCGACGGCCTGGTGAGCGGCGCATTTCTGCGCGTCAAGGGGATCTCGCGCGAAGTGCGGCACGAATCTTACCGGGAAGGTGGCGTGAACGACTACGAGCACAAATTGCTGACGCAGGTGACCTACCCCGTCATCGTATTCGAACGGGGGCTGGCGTTCGACGACCTTTGGAATTGGGCGCTTGCCGCGGCTGATGGCGATGTCACGCGGCGCACGGTCCGCGTGCGCCTGCAGGACGAGGAGGGCAGCCGCGCCTGGGCATGGCAGATTGAGCATGCCTTGCCGGTGAAGTGGTCATCGTCCGATCTCGACGCGAACGCGTCGCAGGTCGTGATGGAGACCCTGGAATTGGCGCATCACGGTCTGAGGAGGGCAACATGAGCGACGCCGGGATACCAGTGCTCGATGGCGCGGGCGCCATGCGCGTGCTTGGCGCGCAGCGCCCGCTCGTTCTCGCCGCGCGCGCGGCGGCGCGCGCGATGAGCGGCCGCGCCTTCAAGTGTATGCCGAAGCGATTGCTGCCTCGACCAACGTCGTTCTCCAGGACATCCGGCTGGATGCCTGTGCTGCTGCGCTGGGTGCGCCAGGCGGCGCTGTGGAGCAGGGCGTTGGTGCGCGCACCTGCCTTGCCGGCCAGCTCAACCATCCACTTCCATTGGCACTTGCAGCTGGCGGCACTTGCAGGTTCCGATCGCGGACGGCGTGAGGCGCGGACGACGGCCGTGACCGACGCATTTCCGATGGGCACGCAGGCAAACCGGATGAATCCGCCGAGCGCGGAGCGGATGGCGGGTATCGGTTACCGCCGCCATCGTGGCCCGGCGGACCCGATCGAAGGAGCCCGCGCGACACCTGCCCGTCCACGGTCTGCAAGCATCGGCCTGCGATGGCGGTGGGAGGCGGCGGATAGCGGTCGCGCGGAACTGCCACGCGTTCCAGCGGCGCAGTCATTCCTCGCCGGCGCTCGTCCGCAGTCGGGAGCACGGTCGTTCGACCAGGGCCAGGTCGCCGGCCTCAATGCGGCAGGGGGTGCCTTGTCGGCATCGGCATCGATGACGCCTCGCCCGCCGATGGCGGCCCCGGCAGTGACGAAATCAGCCAGGCGATCCATTGACGCGCACGCGCGAGCAGCCTCGGAGGAGTGCTTGCGGCCAGCGCTCAGTCCGGTCACGCCCACCTTGTTGCGGCCGAAGCGCGCGCTTCCGGCGCCGCGCGCGTTCGCTTCGTCGCGCCCGCCGGCCGCAGGACGCCCGCCGGGTGAACGCACCTGGCGCACAAGCGATCCCGCGTCGACAGCAAGGTATTCCTCGCGGCACGCCGCCCCTCGCTTGGTGCCGGGCATCGCCGTGAGGCGGTCGGTGGATCTTGTGTGGCCTGCCAGTCCAGCCCGTTCCGCACCGTCCGACGCCATGGCACGCGGCGCAACGAGCGCCGCGCCAGGCGCTTCGTCCATGCCATCGATCCAGGCCGTGGCCCAGGCGCCCATGGGGTCCAGCCGCGCCCGCGACAACGCCGTCGTGCGCGCCACTGCGCTCGATCCGGTGCTGGCAGACCGGCTGGCGGATGAAGTGATGCGCCGCATCGACCATCGCGCGCGCATTGACCGCGAACGCCGGGGCCTTTAGCGGAGCCGCCATGAGCCAGCCACCCCTCAAGAAAGCGACGATCACAGTGCTCGACGGCGAGCGCAAGAACCAGGTGATCACCGTGCTCTTCAATCCAACGGAGTACAGCTTCGACCGCTCGAATTCGTACAAGGCCACGCCGGTGCCTGGCCTCGGCGCGCCGCTGCTTCAGTTCGTGAACGGCGAGTCGGACCAGCTCAGCATGGATCTCTTTCTCGACGACTACACGGACCCGCGTGGGCCGACGTCGATGCAGCAGAAGGAGAACGATCCGCTCGCCAGGCGCCTGCGCGACCTGACACAGCTGCTCGAGATCGACCGCACGATTCACGCACCGCCACCGGTACGCTTCAACTGGGGACCGATGGAGTTTGCCGCCGTCATCGAGAAGATCGGCCGCAAGGTCACCATGTTCCATCCCGACGGCGCGCCGGCGCGCGTGACGCTGTCCATCACTTTCAAGGAATACCGCACCTTGCGCCAACTGGTCGAGGACCCGCGCCGGGAGTCGGCCGACAAGACCAAGCGACGCGTCGTCGTTGGTCGCGAAAGCCTCTGGCTGATCGCCTCGCGCGAATACAACGATGCGGACGAATGGGTGCGCATCGCCGACACCAACGACCTCGATGACCCGCGCCAGATATCGGCTGGCGACTGGCTCGAGCTGCCACCGATCGAGAATCCGAATGCAACTGGTCGACCTCTCTAGGGGCTACGGCGACTTCTATGCCCCGGCGTTCACGGTGCGCCTGGCGGGTGCCGACGTGGTGCGCCAGCTGTTGCTCGCGGTGAGCCAGGTCGAGGTCGAGCTGGTGATGAACGCGGCCTCGCACTTCTCGTTCACGCTGAGCGATTGTTACGACCAGGAATCCGGCCAGTTCCAGACCGGCCACGGCAAGGACCTGCTGAAGATTCTGACGCTCGGCGCCGAAATCGAAGTCTGCATCGGCTACGGCGATGCCGCGACGACGCCAACCGCAATGCTGGGCCAGGTGGCGGCGATCTCGACGAACTTTCCCGAGACCGGCGCGCCGGACCTGGTCGTCTCCGGCTACGACCACGGGTTTCCGCTCACGCTCGGCAAGAACTCGGACAGTTGGAAAAACCGCAAGGATAGCGAGGTCGTGCAACTCATCGCGGGCTTCCACCACCTCGACACCGTGATCGATGACACGGCCGAGAAACATCCGCAGATCGAGCAGAACCAGCTCAGCGACTGGGATCTCTTGAAGCAGCTGGCCGAGCGCAACAGCGTCGACGGCAAGAGCGAGCACTTCGAGCTCTATGTTGAGCCAGGTGGCAGCGGGAAGAAGCCCACGCTGCACTTCGGCAAGCCGCGCACCGGCGCCGCACCGGTTGCGACACTCAAGTGGGGCGCCGGGCTGTTGAGCTTCAAGCCCGAAGCGAACCTGGCTGGCCAAGTCTCCAAGGTGGAAGTGTACGGATGGGACGTCAGGAACAAGCAGGCGATCGTCGGGCGCGCGAGCGCGGACGACGTCGCCGGCCCGCAAGCGAAGAGCATCGCCGGCCATGTGAGCGCGCTGGTGCGTGCGCCGGACCGGCAGCCTACGCTGCGCACGCGCCAACCGGTGTTCACCCAGGCCGAGGCCGACAAGCGCGCGAAGGCCGCACTGGGCGATTTGACCAAGAAGTTCCTCACTGGTGATGCTGAATGCATCGGCATGCCCGAACTGCGCCCGGACCGGACCGTCGAGCTGGCCAACCTCGGCGAGGCATTCTCGAAGGTCTACTACATCGAGCAGGCCTCGCATCGTATCGACAGCGGCGGCTATCGCACCCGGTTCAAGGTGAGGGAGGCGAAGCGATGAACATGGCGGTCGCCAGTGGCAGCGAGGTTGCGCACGAGTCTGGTCACGCGAAGGGTGTGGCCGTTGCCATCGTCACGCAGAACAAGGACGAGGACGGGCTCTGCCGCGTGAAAGTGCGCTACCCGTGGCATGACAAGCCGCGCGAGAGCTACTGGGCGCGCCTCGCGGTACCGATGGCGGGCGCGGGGCGGGGTACAGTGTTCATTCCCGAGGTGGACGACGAAGTGCTGGTCGCCTTCGAGCGGGAAGACTTGCGTTTTCCCTACGTGCTTGGCGCGCTGTGGAACGGCAAGGACAAGCCACCGCTCGCCAACGACGATGGCAAAAACGACAAGCGCATCGTCAAGTCGCGCAAGAAGCACTATTTGCTGTTCGACGACGGCGCACAGGGAATCGTCGAGCTCGCGCATGAAAACGGCGCCGTCGTCCGCTTCACCGACAACGAGATCGAGCTCAAAGACAGCCAGGGCAACTTTCTCAAGATCGAGAAGAGCGGCGCCATCACATTGCAGGCCAGTACGCAGCTCAACATCAAGGCGGCCGCCATCACGATCGAAGCGACCGGCACGCTCGAACTCAAAGCCAACGCGACGCTCACCATTCGCGGCGGGCTGGTGAACATCAACTAGGGGATACACGATGGGCCAGCCTGCCGCACGTCTTGGAGACCTGACCAGTCACGGCACGCCGCTCGGGCCGGGACCAGGCTGCCCGACGGTGATGATCGCCGGGCAACCAGCGTGGCGCGCGGGCGCGGACACGCACGCGTGCCCGCTGGTCGACGGTGTCAAACCGCACGTGGGCGGTGTCGTCGCCGTGGGCAGCGTCACCGTGATGATCGGCGGTCTGCCGGCCGCGCGGCAAGGCGACATGGTCGTGGAGGCGGGCGCGCCCAACCCGATTGCGCTCGGCGCGCCAACGGTGAGAGTCGGATGAGCAGCGGGCACCGCGCCGATGAGCGCAAGGGCTTTCTCGGCCGCGGCTGGGCGATGCCGGTCGCACTCGATCCGCGCACCGGCCTGGTCGGCAGCGCCGCGTATGAAGAAGATATCCGGCAATCGATCCTGATCATCCTCGAGACCTCGCCGGGCGAGCGCCTGATGCGGCCGAATTTCGGCTGCGGCATTCACGAGCTGGTGTTCGCCAGTGTGGACAGCACGACCTTGCAGCGGGTGCGTTCGACGGTGGAGGAGGCATTGCGCCGCTGTGAAGCACGCATCGATGTGCTCAGCGTGAATGTCGACGAAGCTGCAACGATCGACGGCCAGTTGGTGGTCGGGATCGAGTACCGCGTGAGGACGACCAACCAGCTCGGCAACCTGGTCTTCCCGTTCTATTTCCGCGAGGGCGGCCGCCCATGAAGCCGCCGCGCCCACCCCGTTTCGAGACGCGCCGTGCGAAGGAGCTCGAGGCCGAGCTGATCGAGCGCGCGCGGGCGTGGATTCCGTCGTGGGGTATGGATGACGACAAGCGCGATTTCGGGCGCGCGCTGCTCAAGGTTGCGGCGCGGTTCAGCTCCGAGGTGGCCGAACGGCTCGATCGCGCCGGTGAGAAAGTCAGGCTCGGCTTGCTCGACTGGCTGGCGGTGCAGGGCGGGGCGGCAAGGCCTGCGCGCCTGCCGGTGGTGTTCAAGCTCGCCGATAGCGCGCGCGAGGCGAAGCCCGCAGCTGCACCGACTCGGTTGCAGGTGGAAGCGGCGGGCGCGTCGGTGATCCTCGAAACCGAGACCGATGTTCTGGTGCTGCCGCGCGGATTGCAGGTGCTGGTCGGGGTCGACGGCGCCGCCGATGCGTTCTTCCTCGCGCCGCCGGGCTTGTCGAGTCTGGAGCCGCTCGAGCCGCTGCCGACGCGGTGGCGGCTCAAGAGCTTTGCGTCCAGCGGCGCCACCAAGCTGCAGCTTGATCCGGAACAGGGGCTGGCCGCCGGCATGCTTGTCGAGCTCGGCGGGGAGCAGTACCGCGTCACTCAGGTGAACAAGGACATCATCACGCTCGACCCGTCGCTCACTGGGGATCACGCGGCGCAGTCCGCCGTCGCGAAAGTGGCGGCCCTGGTGCCGTTCGATGGCGCCGCGCGCAACCGACAGGAGCACGCGCTATACATCGGGCACAAGGAGCTGTTTAACATCGAGGCGGCGGCCACCATCGAGATCACAGGCGCCAAGCGGCTGGCGGAAGTGGCCTGGCACTACTGGGGCAGGCGGCACCAGGCGGACGAAATGGGGTGGCAGGAGCTGGCTCTTGCGGACGCGCAAGCCCAGGCAAAATCCGACGGCATCGTGCTGGCCAAGCCGAAGGGCTCGATGGAGATGCTGGAGCTCGTGAAGGGCAGCGAGAGCCGCTGGATTCGGGCCTCCGTTGGCACGGTCAAGCCCGATCAGGCGCCGCTGCAGGTGGACGCTTTCGAGATTCGCATTAACTGTATGGACGGTGTACCGCTTTCGTCGAGCGCGGACCCTGCGCTGACCGCGCCATCCGCGGAAGCCATGGCGAACACGACGCCCCTCGTGCTCGACAACGTTTTCTTCCCGCTCGGGAAGGAGCCGCGTCAGTTCGACGCCTTTTACCTCAGCAGCAAGGAGGCGTTCTCGAAGAAGGGCGCCGAGCTTGTGTTGGATTTCGAGATGGCCGATACCACCTTCACCACGCTCACGGCGGTGCGTGAGGGAGCGTTCGCTGGCACTGTGCTCGCGGGCGTGGCACAGGACGGCGCGCTCTATCTGCTCAACGTGGATCCGCTAACGGGCAGCATCAGCAAGTTTCGCGAGCGCGAGCCGCTGCGGCCGCTGCCGGCTGAGGACAAGGCCGATTCTTCACCGGGCATCGTGCTGGACCGGCGGCCAAAAGGACGGTTACCTGTCTGGCACGACGCCACGGATCCAAAGGGGTTCCTGGTTGCGGCCACCGCGGGGGACACGGTGTGGGTCTGGCGTGAGCACTCGGCCGGCCGGAACGCCAGCGACTGGCTGCCGTTCGGCGCCGTACCCGCCCCCGCGACGTCCCCGACTGCCCCGATCGCGGACCTCGTCTATCTCGCGGATACTTCGATGCTGTTCGCGCTGCGCGGCGGCCTGTTGTCCATGCGCAAGTGGCCTGAAGGCGCGCAATGGAGCACAGTGCAGACGAAGGACGGAGCCAACACGGTGTTGCTCGATGCAATAGTGCCGGTGCTTGTAGAGTCGGCGGGTTCGCTGCTGACATCCGCGGCCCCCAGCGGCGGCTTGATTGGCGTTGGAGGCAAGAAGCTCTACACAGTCAGTGCTGCGGGAGCATGCGCTCAACTCTCACCGATGGATGCGGCACCGGACGTGCGGCCGGTCGCGGTGCGCCGCTCGAATGGCGCGCTGATTATCGCGCTCGCGCAAACGTCCCTTCGCGATGTGGTCATGTTTCATTCCGTTAACAACGAGACGCCAATACAACTCGTCGAGAGCCAAGCCAAGGTCAAAGGCTTCGAGGCGGTATTGAGCGGCGGCGATTTGTATTTTCTCGCATCGGTCCAGCTGAATTCCGGGGGCTACCTTGCGTCGTGGACTCCCCATACGACCATGTCGGGGAAGATCGAACTGTTCCGAGCGGATATACCTGCCAGCAACGGACAGCCCGACGGTGCGCCCACCGGGATCGCGAGGCGCGCGCTGGTTCCGGGCACGCGGGCCGATTTGCTCGTGGCGGCGTTCGAATTCGCGGGGCGCCTGATGCTTCAAGCGGACGTAGGCCAGGGCATCGTGACACCCGCCTCGACCCCCACGCTCCTGACCAACGACGTGGTGACTCTGGATCTCGATCCTGCGGACCTGACGCCCCGACTCATTGCCGATGCCGGCACCCTGCACCAGGGAGAGGTGTTCTATGCACTCGATTGCCCGTTCGAGGCCGGACAGAACGGAGCGCTGTTTGCCTTCCGCTCAAGCGAAACGTCGTTTCTCGGAGACACCGACCCCGCGGGCACCCTCGAATTGGATGCGCACGACAACAGGACCGTCGAGAATGCGCTGTTGCTTGTCGGCGCCAACGTCCATCGGGTGGCCGCCATCGCCGGCCGCCTGGCGACAATTGAACCGTCGCCGGACGCTGCAGAAACTGGCGTCAGGTATCGCGTCGCCGTTCCACTCAGCGGCCGCCTCGCGCCGTTCATGCGTCTCAATGCCACCAATAACAATTGGGATGCCGCGCTTCTCGACCGGGCGACCCTCGTATTTCCAGGTGCGTCGCCACGCAATCAGACCGCTCAGGCGTTCAGCGCCGCCTCGGGGAACCGGCCGCTACTCGTCGTGATGGGCGAGGTGTGGACGGCCCCACCGATTCCCGGCGCCGGCGCCACCTTCGTGCTGGACGCGGCCGCCGGTCCATGGGCGCGATGGCTAGGCGACACCTCCACGAACCCGGAGCTGTCGTGGGAGTACTGGAACGGCACGGGCTGGTGGAAGCTCGGCGTGACCAGCGACGAGACCCGGAACCTCAAGACCAGTGGCGCACTGCAATTCAAAGTACCGCGCGATCTTGCGCCCACGGACTGGTCGGGAAGAACGAACTATTGGATCCGCGCGCGGCTCATCGGCGGCGATTACGGCCGCGAGGCGGTCTCCGTCGCGACCTCGCCGCCCGACAAGGATGGCGTGACACACCAGACGGTGGAGCGGTCGACGAAGGACATTCATGCACCGGCGGTGGTGAAGCTCGGCATCTCGTATAAGATCTGCGAGAGCGTTTCGCCCACCTACGTGCTGACGAATGGCAGCGGCTCGCTGCGCGACCAGAGCGATGCGAATCGAACGGCAGGTGCGAAGGTCGAGGCCTTCGTGCCACTGGCCTTGCTGCTCGGTCGATTGTCAGATCCGGCCACCGCGGCAGCGGCGGCTGACGGTTGCAAGCCCGACTGCCACTGCCCGGGCGCGGCCGCCGGACCCGCCGGCGCAACAGGGACCACTTCAATCTTGGCGACCGCGAAGAGCGCCGCGGCCGCCGTGGACTTGTCCCGGGCTGCCGGCGTGGCCACACCTCTTGCGCCGACGCTGACGATGGATCGCGCCGTCTATCTGGGCTTCGACGCGCCGCTGCTCGGCGAGCCCATCAACGTGCTGCTGCTCGTCGAAGAGCGCTCTCACGACGAATTCGCGCCGATGAGCGTCGAGGCGCTGATCGCAGACCGGTTTGTGCCCGTCATCGTCAATGATGCGACACGTGCGCTGGGAGAAAGCGGGGTGCTCTCGATGGCCTTCCCCATCGAGCCGACGCCGCGCGAGCTGTTCGGTCAAACGCTGAGCTGGCTGCGCCTCACGCCTGCCGCCGGCACTTCGTCCGGCAACTGGAAGCCGAAGCTGCTCGGCGCCTATCTCAATGGCGTATGGGCGAGTGCGGCCGAGACGCTGAGGCACGAGTTGGTCGGCTCTTCGCAAGGGGAGCCGAACCTCACCTTGTATCTCGCGCGGCCGCCGGTCCTGCGCGACACGCTCGAGCTGCGCGTGAACGAGCCGCTCGGCGAAGAAGAGCTCGATGAGCTCAAGTCCGAGCGCGCCGACCAAGTGCTGACCACGGTCGGGAATTTGCCCGGTAACTGGGTATTGTGGAAGCACGTGATCGATCCGGGCGATGAGGCGCCGACGGCGCGCGTCTATTCGCTCGACGAAGCAACGGGCGAGATCCGCTTCGGCGACGGGCGGCACGGCAGGATTCCACCGGCCGGCCGCGATTCGATCATGGCGTTCACGTATCGCCGCTCCGAGCCGGGCGCGCCGGACCGGCTCGTCGTGCCGGGAAATGCCATCGCGGCCCGCACATCGCTGAATCTGGTGTCGCCGATCGATGGTGTCGAGGCGGTGTTTGCGGCGGACCAGGCCGCTGGCGGCGCCCCTCCGGAGGATGTCGATCGGGTACTGCGCTTCGGCGTCGCGCGTCTACGCCATCGCGAGCGCGCGCTCACCGCGCGTGATATCGAGGATCTCGCGCTTGAGAGTTCTCCCGACGTCGCACAGGCGCGCTGCTTCCCCCGCAACGGCTTCGTTCAACTGGTCGTGGTGGTGCGGGATGCCAATCCCATGCCGAGTACGACCCAGCTGCGCGAGCTGCATCGCCTGCTGGTGGCCGAAGCGCCGCCGGCGTTGAGCGCGCGCCAGGCTTTGCGTATCGGCGGGCCGACGCTGCGCCGGTTGCGCGTCGACTTGCGGCTGCGCGTTGCCAGCCTCGACGTCGCCGGCGCTGTCGGGCGCCACGCCAGGCAGCAAATCATCGCACTCTTCGACCCTGCAACGGGCGGCGTGGACCAAGCTGGTTGGCCACTCGGTGAGAATCCAACCGAGGCCGATATTGCGCTCGCGCTCGCGGATGTTCCGCACCTCGAAGGCATCGCCGCCGTGGCCCTGTGCGAGATGGTCGACAATGACGCCGAGCGGCCGTGGCCGGCGTCACTCAAGCGCACGGAACTCCCGCGGCTCGAGGAGGACGGAGTCCGTATCGAGTTCGAGACCGTCGAGGTGGTGGCATGAAACGCCTCGCGCCGAAGCTGTTCGACCTGCGCTTCGGCGACCTCATGGAGATGGGCCGCGCGCGCCTGCCCGGCCTCGCGCCGGACTGGACCGACCACAACGCGCATGACCCTGGCATCACGCTGATGGAACTGCTGGCCTGGGTCACCGAGGCGCAACTCTACTCGCTCGGACACATGCGGCGCGACGAGCGCGCAGCTTATGCGGCGATGTTCGGCCTTGCCGCGCGAGGCAGCGAACCCGCGCGGGGCCTGATCTGGCCCGACCGCCTCGATCCACGCGCGCCTGCCGCTGCGTACTCGCAGAGCGTGGTAATCGCTGCCGACGCCGTCGTCAACATGCTGGAGGCGGAGACACCAGTGTTCATGCCTGCTGCAAAGCTCTTGTTGGTCCCCGGGCGCGTGCTTCGACTCGAAGCGCGGCTCGCCGACGGCAGACTCGTGAACCATACCGCCGTCAATGCGCGCGGCGGCCCTGCGTTTCAGCCGTTCGGCACGTCTGCGGGAAGAAGCGACGTGCTGCTCATGGAATTCGAATGCCGCAGCGATGACGGACTCTTTCCGGCGAAGCGCGCAGACGCGGATGGCGCGCTCTGGCCCATCGGTGTCCGGGCCGACAAGCCACTTACCGGCGACATCGCCGACGCCAGCGCCCTGTTCGCGGCGGTGGACGCCGCGCGGCGCGGTTCGTCGCTGACAGTCACCCTGGCCACGCCGACGCAGCGCGTACCACTCGGGGTCGCGTCGGACACCAGCGACGGGATGCTGCGCACCGGCGTGCTGCTCCTCGATCTTTCGGCGGTGAAGGACTCACCCAAGAGCTTCACGGTCGAGCTGCGCTCGACCCTCGGCTTCGAGCGTCCGCCGCGGCTCCTGCGCATTGAGCCAAACGTCGTGCCGATTGTGCAGGGCTATGCCGTAGCGGACGAAGTGCACGTTGCCACAGGCATGCCGGACTGGACGTTTCAGCTAAATGTTCCGGGCCTGCGGTTCGCGCCCTTCCAGCCGCCGGTGAAAATCGAGCTGCGCGATCCTTACTCGAACCGCCGAAGCGAATGGCGGCCTGCACGGCTCTCCGACAGTGGCCCGAGCGATGCGGTGTATGAGTTCGACCCGGTCACCGGGCGCGTCACGTTCGGCAACGGCGTGAATGGCAGCATTCCGCCGGCGGGAGCAACAATGGTCGCCACCTACGCCGTGTCGGATGGCGACCAGGGTGGCGTCGCGGCCAATCGCAAGTGGCGAGTGCACGGCTTGGTCGGATCCTTCGGCGTGAATGTCGATGCGCTGACCCGAGGCGCCGCACCGACCGGGTGGATCGACGAGCGCCGCGAAGCGCGGCGGCGCGCGCGCGATGACCATGCGCTGGTCAGCGCCGGCGACCTTGTGTCGGCGGCGCTCGCATTGCCGCTGCTGGAGGTCGGGCGGGCGTGGGTGCTGGCGCCGGATGACAAGGCGCCGTGTACGGGCAGCGTCACTTTGGTGGCGATGCGCGCCCGCACCACGGAAGAGGAGGCCGGCAGCACTCCGGAAACACCGCGTTGGCTGGAGGCCATCCGTCGCCGCCTGGCGCCGGAGATGCCCATGGCAACGCGGCTCGTCCTGACGGCTCCTCGGTACATCGAGTTCTCGATCCGCGCCACAATCGAAGTCGCCGCCGGCCGTGATCCCGCAACGGTCCGGGCCGGCATCGAACGCGAGCTGAAGAAGCGGCTCGCGCTCACAGGCGAAGCGCCGCGCCATCCCGGCGTGCCGGTCACGAAGCGCGATCTCATTGGATGGATTCGGCTGGTCGACGGCGTGCGGCGCGTGGTCGCGATGCGCCTCATGCCGGCGTCGGGCGCCGAGGTCGACCAGATCGGGGTAGCTCGCAACGGCTTGCCAAGATTCGATCTTGCCGGCAGCGCCCTCGACATGAAACGCGCCGGACCGGGGGCGACGCCATGAGCGGCCAGGCGCAGCGCGCTTATCGCTTCAGTAATCCGGCTCAATGGAGGGCGTGTCTGTTCGACCGCGTCGATCGCGAATCCTTCGATGCACAGCACAGCATCCGACCGCTTGCTCCCTATGAGCAAACCGCGCAGCTCTATGCAAGCCAGGGCGGGCACGCCCCGGCTGCCACGCGAGGTGGCGAAGTCGTGTGGCACGACGATGCTGGTTGTTTGCATCGGCTCACCGCTTGCGACGACGAGCCCGACGTTTTCCCAGCACCCTACGCAATTGCCCACGCATCGCGCCTCGTGTCGGCCTCGAACGGGCACTGGGTCATTGGGCAATTGCGAACCTCGCTCGAGCGCTACGAGGAGCAGACGCTGTCGCGCCTGGCCGTCGTGGAAATCGCGGATGCGCGCGTCGTCGATATCGCCAGCGATGGACGCGACAGGCTGTTCGCGCTCGTCGACCGCGGCGGCATCGCGCAGGCGGTTCGCATCAACCGCGCCGGCCGCATTGTCGAGACGGTGACGTTCGAAGGCATCGTGGGCGCTACGGCATTGGTTTTCTTGCGCCGCCCGAAGCGATTCGTCGTGATGACCGGCGACACTTGTCCACGGCTCTACTGGTTCGCGGCAAAAGCTGGCGCCGCCGTCAAAAGTATCGTGATCGGTGCGATGCATCCGTGTTTCAACGCCACTGCGCTTGGCAGTGATGGGCGCGACCGCGTGTTCCTCGCGGGACACGATGGTGTTGAGCTTGGCGGCAAGCCCTTCGTGCTCGTCTTCGATGGGGACGGCGAGCCGCTGGACGAGATTCCGCTCGACCTGCGCGACTCGCGCGCGACCGGCATATCGGCCACGCGGGACAGCCTCTTCATGACGGGCCCGCGTGGACTGCTTCGTTACTCGATCGCGCAGGCCGTCCCCGATGGAACGGCTGAAGTACGCTGTTCGCTGATCACGCCCGTGCTGCACTCGCCGGACCGGGAGGACGTGCGCCGCTGGCTGCGGATCGAAGCGAGCGCCAGGCTTCCTGACGGCGCTTCGCTCGAAATCTCCCACGCGTCAACCGCCGACGCGGCAGTGCACAAGCGGCTCACAGCCATCGCTGAAGATGAGGCCGTGCCGGCAAGTCTTCGAGTGCAGAAGCTGCGCCGCGAGCCGGGTATCTGGAGTGTGCCGGTCGCGTTTCAGGGACGCAGGTCGCTGCCCGGCGAAACAGTGGTGCCGGTGCCGGCGCCATTCTCGGCACCGTTGTTCGACGTGCATGAACCGTACGTCTGGGTTTGCATCACACTCACCGCGACGGCCGGCGGATCACTGCCTTCGCTGAGCGAGCTCGCGGTGCTGTACCCGGGGCAGACGCTGATGGAAAACCTTCCGTCGATCTATCGCCGCGCGGAGGCGCAGCCAGGCAGCTTCCTGCGTTCACTGGTCGGCGTGCTCGAATCCACGACGCAAGGGCTTGACGCCCGCATCGCCTCGATCGCAAGTCAGGTGCATCCCGCCACCGCGACCGGATCCTGGCTCGACTTCGTCGCGGGCTGGCTGGGATTACCGTGGGACGACACGCTCGATGACGGGCAGAAGAGGCGCCTCGTCGCCCGCGCATCGGACCTGGCGCGCGGGCGCGGCACGCGTGCGGGCCTCGAAACGCTGCTGGAGTGCGTGATTCCCGGGTCGCCGCCACGGTTCCGCGTGACCGATGCCACGGCGGATTTTGGATTCGCAACCGTGGGCGGAGGAGACTGCCGCGGCAGCGCGCTGCCGGCGCTTCTGGCGGGGCGCTCGCCATGGAGCACGGAGCTGGATTTCAGCACAGTGCTGGGCCACATGCGTCTTCGCTGCGAAGGGCAGGTCGACGATGGTGTGCGCCAACTCGCGGGCCGTATCCGGGTTGACGTCGCAGCCTCGGGCGAGGAGCGGCGCATATGGGAGCCTTGGCTCGCGACGCTGATCAACGACATGGTGCCGCTCACCGCTCGCGCGCAACTGCGGTGGGTGAGCGCAGGTGCGCTGCATGAAGGGCGCCTTGACGGATCATTTGTGCTTGAGGCGGCGCCGACGCCTCATTTGGGAAGCGGCGCCATTCTCGGCGTTGCGCGCCTGCCGGAGGGCGGAAGCCGCATCACGGCCACCGGAGCGGACATCGGCACGCGCCTGCAATGACGATAGGAGATGGATCCATGCAAAAGACCGACACACAAGGAGCTGCGTCGCCAGCCCGCAACCGCAGACGCGAGTGCTGCACCGATGCGCCCTGCGACTCGGGGCTGCGGAACCAGTATTTCGAAGGCAAGCGCCTGACGGCGGATTCGTTCCGGGTGGAGCAGAGCTACGCCCTCGAGCGGCGCCGGCTGCTCAATCGCGCGATCCACGGCTGGGGCGTGGTGTACGGCTATGCGTTGAAGCCGGCACCGGCGCAGGACGGTCATACGCAGGACCAGTGGGGCCGGCTCCAGATCGGGCCCGGCCTGGCGCTTGACGAGTGCGGCCGCGAGTTACTGCTGACGCGATCGACCCTGCTCGGCTTCGGGGATGCGACCCTTTTCGACGGCAAAGGCGCGCGCATTGAACGGCCGCCCGAGGGGAGCTACCAGCCGCGCGCGGTGCAAAGAAAGGATGGGGACGAGCGCCCTCAAGCCTGCTGGCTCCTGAGCGTACACTACGCCGAGCAGCTTGTGGGGCCAGCCAAGGTCAACGATCCATGCCGCTGCGAGCGCGACGAGTGGGATCACGTATGTGAAACCGTGCGGTTCTCGCTTCGGCGCGTGAATTGCGGAGCGTGCTGCGCGGCCTTCGACTGCGGGCTGAAGTGTGGTTGCGGAACGGGCCCCTGCTGCGGCGAGAAGGCGGAAATGCGCTCGGCGCAGGCACCGCAGGCGCCGAAGAATCCCGTACATCGCGGGGGCTGCCAGTGCCTGTGCGAGTACCTGACGGGTCTGTCGGATACCGAGTGCGGCGATCTGCGTGAGCTTGACGAGCCTTGCGCGCACATTCGCGCGGATCTGTGCCATGGCGTTCCGCTCGCCTGCGTGAGTCTGCGCGAAGGGGAGTGTGACGGCGAGTGGTTGTTCGAGCGCTGGTTCGACGCCTGCGGTCCGCGGCGCCTCGTGAAAAGCAACGATGTGCTGTTCGATCTCATCCGCGGCTGCGACCTTACGCGCATCAGCGCCATTGGCTGGGCGGATTGGCACCGTTCGCGCAAGCTCGTCGAATGGGACGACTTTGAGGCCTCATTTGGCAGTCTGATCCAAAGTGATCTCGATCGCATGCGCAAGAGCAGGGATAGGCGCGAGTCGTTTCCCGTCGTCGCTTTGAAATACTGGGTGGAATTCTCGCGGCCGGTGCGGCAAGATACGGTGCGCGCAGACTGCTTCTCGATGACGGTGCTGGGAGAGGAAGACGAGGGTGGTTGGACCGGAACCTACCGGGTACCGATATTGAAGGCAGAGACCTCGGCTCCTTCGGGCACTCCGCCAGGGCTCGTGACGCGCGCGACACTGGTGCTTGATGGGCGCTGGCTGTACGACGCGGTGATGGGCTCCAAAACAATCTTCGACGAGGATCCGGTCACTGTGGAGATCGAGATTCGCGGTGATCTCATCGTCGACTGCAACGGCCAGACGATCGATGCCAATGCCCACGGTTTGTTCCCTGCCCCAACCGGCAACGGCACGCCGGGCGGCACTTTCTTCTCGAGCTTCCAGGTGCAGCCACGCTTTGACAAGTACCGGGTTGCCGATGATAGCGCGGAGCGCACTGAAGGAGTTCAATCATGAACACAAACAAGCAGCCTCTCGTTGTGAAGAAGGGTCCCTCGACGCTCGCACGCGCAAAGTTCGGGCCGGGCATGCTGCTGCAGCACGATGACCTGGAACAGCTGAACGTCTACACACGTGACCTCAATCGCCTGATGTTCCGTTCGCTGTTCGGCTGCGGTGTCGTCTGCGGCCTGGTCGTCGGCGCGAAAGCCGACTGCGGCAAGGTGACGGTGACAGTGGGCGCCGGCCTGGCGCTCGACTGCCAGGGCGATCCCATTCATGTGCCGCAGGCGCAGGGCCTCGTGCTGGACGAGGAGTGCGACCCGGACATTCAAACCCCGCTCTGGGTGGTGTTGTGCGGCACCGAGAAATGCTGCGCACCGCGCACGTCGATGTGCGCGTCCGACGAGGACGAGTCGCCGTCGGTATGTACGCGGGAGCGCGACTACTTCGAGATCCGCATCGTACGCACGCGGCCTGGTTGCACTTGTGGTTGTCCCGAGCCCGACCCGAAAGACTCGACCCAAGCCTTGCTGAACAGCAAGTGCAAATGTGTCAATCCGGAGCACAAGTGCTACGTCGACCACTACGCCGGCACGTGCGGCTGCGATTGCGAGGACTGCGCCAGCTGCGACTGCGATTGCGTGCTGCTCGCTCGCCTCGTTAAGGGCGGCGATCGTGAACATCCGGTGTGGACGGTTGATCATCGTGTGCGCCGCTTCGTGCGGCCGGTATTGGTGCGCGATCCGCAGGTGTGGATCGAGGAAGAGGCGCGGCAGAAAGAAAAGGGCAAGAAAGGCGACCAGGCGGACGAATACGAGAAGGCGGCAGGCGAGGTCGAACAGCAGCCCGAGGAGGCGAAGGTCGAGGTCGAACAGGGGCCCAAGGACGCCTATATGAAGCAACAGACCAAGGCAGCGCCGAAGGCGAAGTCCTGAAGCGCACGGGCCATCCGAAACCATGGCTGAAGAACGTGCCTCGGTGCGCAAGCCGGCCGTCGTGGAACGGCGGACCGTTGCGGCTTCGCGGTCGCCCTCCGGTGCGGCGGCGGCCCGCCCGATGCCGATTGCGCGCAGCCTGCAGCAGCGCTTGGGAAACCGGGCGACGCAAGCCTTGGCTGCGCAGGTGGTGGCGAGGTCAAGTGCGCTGGGCGCCGCAGCGGCAAGTGGCCCGACGACTGGGCAGCTCTCGCTCAGCCAACCCGGCGACGCTCATGAGCGCGAAGCGGAGAGCGTGGCCGACAAAGTCATGCGCATGTCCGATCCTTCGGCGACGCTGGCTCCCAAGAGCTCTCCGACCGGTGCGGCGATTCAGCGGTGTTGTGCTGAACGCGAGGAAGAAGGGAAGGGGCCGAAGGTACAGAGAAAGGAAGGTTCCGCGGCTGCGCCGCAAATCGCTTCTTCGGTATCGACTGGCATCAGCGCGCTAAAGGGCGGCGGCAGCCCGCTGCCGGCATCCAGCCGTTCGTTCTTTGAGCCGCGCCTTGGCGCAAACCTCAGTAAGGTACGCGTGCATACCGGTTCCCAAGCCGCAGAGACTGCAAGCGCACTCAATGCGCGTGCGTTCACTGTTGGGCGCGACATTGCCTTCAACGCGGGGCAGTACGCGCCGCATTCCCAGGAAGGGCAGCGCCTGCTGGCGCACGAGTTGGCGCATGTCGTGCAACAGACCGGGACGTCGGCGGACGGATCCGGTGGCACGATCATGCGTGCGGGCTTTCCGGGACTCGGCCTGCCCGCGGGGTCTCCAGGCCCGAAGTATCCCACTCCACCGAAACAGCAGCCGAGCGAAGCGGCGGTGCGTGCAGCGGCCGAGGAAGTAGTGGAACTGAAGGGACACTCGACATTCGATCCCTCGCCTGCGCTCGGCGAGATGATCAATTACCTGTCTCCCCAGACTGCGCTCAGCGTGCGGGTGCGCTTCGGCAGCCTCGCGCAGGGCCGGATCGATATCAGGCTGCGCGACGGCAATTTCTTATCGACCGAAGACCCGGCGATGATCGAGCTGAAACATCCGGCGTTTCCGGGCAACGGCTACCTGGCGCCGCCGCGGCTCCAGCTGTCGGTGGTCAACAGTGCAGTGACGGGACGCGTGCAGTTCTTTCCGTGGGATCGCCTGCCCGGGAGCGTGGCGGGGGCGTGGTTGAAGGCCAATCCGCTGCAGGCCTTGCTCGGCTGGAAAGGCGTCGACAGGATCCGGCCGGCGCTGGCGGTGAACGAAGTCAAAGGCGGCGTGCTTCGCTACCGCCTCGAGAACTTCACTTATCGCCTCGATGGCGAGTGGGAAGGTCTCGGCAACTTCGACGTCACGGACGACAAAGTTCAGTTCGCGGCGGAGACTGACATCAAGGTGCGCGGCGTTGCCGACGCGAAGATGCCGCTTAGTTGGGCCACTGGTCGCGTCTTCGGCTCGAGCAAATTGTCGCTCGCTCTGGCGCCCACCGACGCCTTTGGCGGCACGTTCTCCGGCTCGCTAGAAGGAAGCTTCGCCGAAGGAGTGACCAACATTACGGGGACGGCGAGCTACACGTCGGCGAAGCTCAACGGTTCGGTCACCGTCAAGGTGACGACGCTCGAGGAAGCCTACGCACAGATCGCCCAGCATCTTCTGCCCGGCAAAGGGAAGTTCACCCCCATGCCGGGCGACACCAAGAAGCACGTCGTCTACGGCTGGGGCGTGCTCGATTTCCACGTCAACGAGTGGCTCACGGGGCGCGCCTCGGTCGTCGTCGAGCCATTGGGATACATCACGTCGTTCGGCATCATCCGCCCCACCAAGACGTTCGAGTTCCTGAAGGGCGACCAGCTCTCCGCCATCAAGGACATCGGCAAGCCGGTATCGGCCAGCGCGTTCTACCCGATATGGCTCACCACGGGAGTGACCGGCACGATCACGGGACAGCTCAAGGCTGCAGGGCGCATCGGCCCGGGTCGCATTCACGAGATCGAGCTGTCCGGGGTCTTTTCCACGAACCCGGCCGTGCCGCTCGAAGTCAGCGTAACCGGGGTGATCGACCTTTCGGCGATCGGTCGTCTGGAGCTGCACGTCACCGGGACGCTGTCCTACACACTGGTCGGCAAGTACGTCAAGACCATCAGCATCCAGGTGGAAGTGGTTGGCGATGGCACCCTCAAGGTATATGCGCGGCTGGAGCCCGCCTTCACCGTGGAGAAGGCGAAGGGGATGGATCCGCAAATCCGCATGCGGGCAGTGCTCAAGACTGCCGCCGGCGTGTCGCTGGGTCTGCGTGGATCGATCAAGCCCTCGATTGCCGGCTACGGCCCGACCTTCAGGACCGGCAGGTACGAGTGGCCCATCGCTGGAATTGGATTGAATACGAAGCTCGACTACCGCATCGGCGACCCGCAAGGGCCTGAACTCACTTTCGATCCCTACAAGTACGACGAGAGCGAGTTTCACGACCGCGCGTTACAACTGCTCAACAACAAAGCCGAGAAGGACAGGAAGAAGCACGAGACGGAAACGCGCATCGACGAAAGCAAGCCCAAGCCGCCACCTGGGCCGACGACGCCAGCAAAGAAGATATTTTTTTCGATGAAGGGCCATCTCCACGAGCTGTGGATCGAATCCGATCCGACGCCGGCGGTGCAGATGGCGAGCGGCCCCCCCAAACCGCTTAAGCTGAAGCTTCACGCAGAGTCGAAGGCGCTGAAGAAACAGGAAAAGGACACAGCCGGCGCGGAGCAGTCGCTGGTCAAGGCACAGGAGTCGGCGGTCGATGCGCTGCTGTCCCATACGATCGACGTCGAGGGCTCGGTGGCGAGCCTGGAGGCGGAAGGCAAGCCGCAGACCGACGTTGCGGGGCTGCAGGAACTCGCCGGCGAGCTGAAAGTCTTCGGGCAGCAGTTCGGCAAATTCGATGTCGGCGTCGAGGTCGTTCCGGAGGAACAGAAGACCGGCAAGAAGGAGCTGCACAAGGGCGAAGGGCGAGTCGGCACCTACAAGAATCTGTTGGGCCAGAAGGGGGATGACCTCACGCCGCATCACATGCCGCAGGATAAATACATGGAGGAAAAGCTGAAGGGCAACCCAGGCGGTGAAAGGTGGGATAGCGCTGACGGTATCTGCATGAACATGTATCATCCACTTGGCAAGGTGCGGGAAGGCCGCCACTTCTACACGCGCAGCTACGCAGGTCGGAACAAGGAACAGCGCTTCAAGGAGACGCCGCGGCAGCATCTGGAGAACGATCTCGCCAACATTCGCTCTATCTACAGCAACGATGGGCTGCTTAACGACGTGATCACCGATGGCATCCAGCAGGTCCGTGCGCTCAACCAGAAAAACTACCCCAAGCTCTTTGCTGGAACCACATGAACCCACACATCACAAGGCTCCGTGCACTCCATCGCCTCGAGACCGAGGAGCAGGCAGTCGAGTATGACGAGCTGCTCGATGCGCTCGCCGACGACACGCCGCTGGATCCGTCGCTGCTTCCTGATCTCCTGCTTTCGTTCTTTGACGATACGGAAGAGAAGGAGGTAATGTGGGGGCTCATCCACCTGGTCGAGAGATACCCGGACGACCTGTACGTTTCGCGCCTCGTCGAAGCGGCGCCGCAGATGCTGCCCCGGGCGCGCAACTGGCTGATTGTGTTGCTGCGCCGAGTGTTGAAGAGCGGCAATGCTCGATCGCCGCTGCGGGAGGTTTACTGCTCAGCGACGCCACAGCACCAAAAGCAAATCGCGGGATTTCTGCATGAAGTAGTGCAGTGGGATTCCTCGGCGGCTGCCGAGGTGGCCGAAGTGACGGGACCGTGATGTCTTCGAGGATGCGACGGCGAACTGCGGTGGCGCGAATGCGCTATGATGGACGGATGCTGAGGTGCACACACCATGTTCCACGAACCCAACGTAGGCCCTAAGTCGTCGAGTATCGAACGCCCTCCTGTTCCTCTCTCGGCCCTTCCGCAGGCGGAGCGCGCCGGAGTTTCGGGCGCCAACGCCCTGCGGCAGCGTGTTGGCAATCAAGGCATTCAACGGCTGATGAGCCAAGAAGCCGCTCAGTCCCCGACATCGGACGTCATCCGGCCAACGGTCATGGCAACAGTGGGTGATGGTCATGACCTCAAGTCGCCGCGTTTCGCCGGCGACACGGTTCTCGAGGCTTGCTTCGACGGCGAGCGCCTGCTGCGGCCTGGAAGTCGAGGGCCGGCAATTGAGAAGATTCAGCGTGCGCTGATTGCGGCTGGCTTTTCCCTGCCCGCATTCGGAGTCGATGGCGTTTTTGGGTCCGAGACCCAAGCTGCCGTTCGAGCCTACCAACGAGCACATGGCTTAGTGTCGGATGGCATTGTTGGGCCGGTCACGATGGCAAACATGGATGTCCTTTTCGCGGGCGCCACGCCACCGGGCCCAGCACCCGCGCCACCGGGTCCATCGCCTGCACGACCCGGTCCGGCGCCCGCGCCACCCGGACCAGCGCCAATGCCGGCGGCCCCGACGGTGACCATCCCCTCCGCGATTCGCAATTCATCGACGCCTGCCACAATGAGCGCCGACCGGATACCGCCGCGTGTGGACACGCCAATTTCAATCGGCTTTACTGGGACGTCCAGTCCTGCCGCGCCGGTGACGCTCTTCGTGAAAGGTTCCGGCGGCAATAATGGCTCCGTGACGATCAACGGCGCGGCCGCGATCACGCTCATCGGGCCAACGACGATCAATTTGAGAGGCACGGGTCAAACAGTGGCCGGGAATGCCGGCCACCTGAAGCTGGTTGCCAGGCGCAGCGGTACAAGCCTGGCAGCGAGCAATGGCTTTTCGGTCGCGGCCATTCCGAATAGTGTGGCGTTCACCCTGCAAAACCTGATCACGGGTAACAATCGCGGCTTTGTCGTCGGCTACACGATCGGGGCCGACAGTGGCACGCTGGCCGACCTAAACGGCACCGCGATATCGGAGCGGATTCAGATTGTCGCGAAGTCTGGCGTTTTTGCGCCAGTCACGAGCATCAGCACGTCGGGCTACATCCTGACGACATTGCCGCAAGCGGACACGCATAGCGTCGGGCCGCTGGCTGCCTTGGCTGCGGCCGGCGTCATGCAGCTACAGCAGACATTCATGTTCAAAGATGACCGTACCGGGGTGGTAAATCTCCCCGTCGACCGTTCCGGCTTCCTTATTTCGCACTCCGTTGCGGCCGATCCTGCGGGTGGAACCCAAGTGATCTCCAACAAGAATGGCGCGGCCGGTACGGCGTTGGGAATCACCTCTACCGGTGGAAGCGGCACGACGACGGCAACGCAGCACGTATGATGAGTATTCCGGACAATTTGCCAGAATATCTAACCCGCTGGCCGGGGCTTTACGTGCGGCAGGGGGACGGAATCGTCGATGCTCCCGCACAAGACATCGCGGTCGCTCAACGTTACCCGGGCGCTCGCCAGAAAGGCGCGCTCGTCGACGGGATGCGACTTACGCTCTTGACCGAAAAGCAGGCCTATCGCGTCAACGAATCGATACACGTGATTCACGTTGTCGAAGTGACTGAGCCAGGACGTCAGGTCTACGTCATGGGGCCAAAAGCGATCTATGGCGAGTACCTCGACGATCAGCTGGCGACAGAGTTGCCGCCGCCGGGCTCCGACCCCTTGGCGCCATCGATGTACAGTGGCAGGGTGCAACTCAGTCCAGCCGTGGACTACAACTATGACATCACGGTTTACACATTTGCGGAGCCAGGCACACATACGTTGCAATGGAGAATAGGCACGCTGCAATCCAATACTCTGTTGATCGTCGTCACCCATTAATGGCCAATAACAATAGAACCTCGCCGCTCGCTGGGTCGAGCGGGTGTAAGCAGCGTTGTTATCCGACCTGCGACGCTTGCCTTACTTCTGATTCCCGGTCCGCGACATCGCGACATCCGGAGGCGACACCAGCCACGGCGCATCGCGGACCCGTTGCATCGCCTGCGCGCGCCGCTGCAATTGCAGCTTGTCGAGAACGTTGTGCACGTGATGCTTCACGGTAGCCTGGCTGATCACAAGCTCGCGCGCGATTTCCTTGTTCGAGAGGCCGCATCCGATCAGCCGCAGGACGTCACTCTCCCGCCTGGTCAACGAACGATCCGGATCGACTTCTTCGGGCGGCGGATTGCTGCGGAATAAGGCGTGCAAGAGACCGCATGAAATCTCGGCCGGGCAGGCAAGACGCCCCTCAACAATGTCCGACAGCGCCTTGCAGAGCGTGTCAACCGTGGCCTCGCGTGCGATGTACCCGGTGAACCCGGCACGCCCGCAGCGGATTACCTCGTGCCGCTGTTCGGTGAGGCCCAGTGCCACCAGCGCAACGTCGTGCCGCTCTGCGGCGATCGAACGCACATCGTAAAGATCTACGCCCTGGGTGACGTCGATGAGCACCAGATCCACAGCAGCGGTGGTCAGCGTCTGGCGCAGGGCCGCGAGATCGTTGACCACGGCGGTGACCGTTATGTCGGGGTGTTGATTGCAGCAAGCGGTCAAACCATCGCCCAGCAGCCGTATGGGAGTCAACACAACGATGTTCATGTCTCGACCTTTCGTGTTCCGAACAATCGGGCCAAACGATCAGCGCCTGTTGCAAGGTGGCGTCAAGCAGTTGGCGCCCCGGCTTGGACGGGGCAGTGCAAGGAAGGAAACGGGTAGGGCGGGGAACGGGCCATGAATTTGACCTCCGCGGTGCTGCAGGTTGAGATTGCCGAGAGGCTAACTTTAGCCGTCGATTTCATAAACCGCAAGCTTTATTTTTAGGCAAACTATGCCTGTCGCATAAAGGCGCAGGAACGAAGCCTTCAGGCGGGTTCGGCAACATTAGTAAACGAACCCGGCACGGGGTTTGCCTGCGCCTCCAGCAAGCTTTACAAGGTTGACTTAATATACAGTTTTCACTGTCGGAGTCTTCATGTACCGCTTGCATTGCTTCGGCCAGTCCGGCAACAGCTTCAAGGTCGCCTTCATGCTGCGCGCCCTCGGCCTACCGTTCGACACGGTGCACGTCGATTTCCTCGGCGGCGCCACGCGCGACCCGGCATGGCGCGAGGACCATAACGAAATGGGCGAAGCCCCGGTGCTGGAAGACGGCGAGCGCGTGCTCACGCAATCGGGCGCGATCCTGCACTACCTGGCCGACAAGCACGGCAAGTTCGGCGGCGCCAGCGACGAAGAAAAGCAGGAAATCCTGCGCTGGATCCTGTTCGACAATCACAAGTTCACCAGCTATTTCGCGACCTACCGCTTCTCCAAGTCCTTCGTGGCGACGGCGCCCGACCCGGTCATCATGGGCTGGCTCAAGCCGCGCATCGATTCGGCCTACGGCATCGTCAACAAGCATCTGGCCGGCCGCGACTACCTCGTCGGCGACAGCCCGACGATCGCCGACTTCTCGCTGAGCGGCTACTTGTTCTTCCCGCTGGAGGAAAGCGGCTACGATGTCGCCGCGCGGCATCCGAACATCGCGGCCTGGGTCGAGCGCCTGAAGAAGGTGCCCGGCTGGGCGCCGCCATATGAGGTGATGCCGGGCGAGCGCCTGGCGCCGCGCTGGTAGGCAGTCCGGCAGCACTTGCAAGGGAACCCGCCACGGCGGGTTTTTTTCGCCTCTTTCGTTTTCGAACGGCGCCCTATTCGATTTGACGCGCTTTGCCGACCTGTACCAATTTGCGCAAAATACCGAAGAAGCCAATAAGCACAGGTGCAGCGTCGAAGAGTTCTTGCCGGTTCCGACGATTGGAGCGAGTAATATGCCGGGCCCTCCGCAATGGTGCATAAGAAATTCAAATTTGTCTGGCGCATTGATCGGTGAGCAAACTTGATATTATTCAAAATATAATGATATGAGTCTTCTTCTCTGCTAGAGTGCGGGGATGCTCAACCGTCACCCACTTGTCGTCGACCTTGACGGCACCCTAACCGTCACCGATACGCTGGCTGAATCCCTGGTCCACCTGGTTCGAAATCAGCCACTTTCCTTGTTTGCCATCCCTTTCTGGCTTTTGGGTGGGCGGGATGTTCTCAAGGCACGCATAGGTGAACGGGTCGTGATTCAAGGCGCAGGCCTGCCCTATCGGGAAGACCTGCTCGCCTATCTCAATCAGGAACACCAATCCGGGCGCCGCATTGTGCTGGCCACTGCCGCGCATGAATCGATTGCCAACAATGTCGCCAGCCATCTCGGCTTGTTTTCTGACGTGCTGGCGTCTAGAGAAGGAAGCAATTTGAAAGGCCGCGAGAAGCTGGCAGCCATCAAACAGCATGTCGGCGCCGATTTTGTCTATGCTGGAGATAGTCACGCGGATCTGCCGATTTGGGCTGAAGCCCGTGGTGCGATATTGGTCGACACATCGCGAACGGTCTCGGAGCGCGCTCGCAGCATGACCACCATCGAACGGGAATTCGCGGGAAAACGTCGTTCGGCCGGCACTTGGCTGCGCGCATTGCGCATACATCAATGGATCAAGAACCTGCTGATGTTCGTGCCTTTGCTGACAGCCTTTTCATTCTCCGACCCAGGGCAACTCGCCACCAGCCTGCTCGCTTTCATGGCATTCTCACTGGTGGCTTCGGCCACCTACATTGCGAACGATCTCTGGGACCTCCAGAGCGATCGCATTCATCCGCGCAAAAGAAATCGTCCTTTCGCCAGCGGCCAGCTTTCAATTTTCCACGGCGTGGCACTGGCGCTCTGCTTGCTGGCAGTGGGTGGCGTGTTGGCGTCCTTGATATCGCTCCCGTTCTTTGCGATGCTGGCCTTGTATACGATTATGACGACTGCATACAGTTTTGTACTCAAAGGCTATGTCCTGATCGACGTACTGATGCTGGCGCTGCTTTACACACTGCGAATCATCGCCGGCGCAGTGGCACTGTCGATCGCGGTCAGTTCCTGGCTACTCGCATTTTCGGTATTTGTGTTCTTCAGCCTGGCCATGGTCAAACGCTGCTCGGAACTGGTGTCGCTCAAACAAGGCGGCAAAGCGTCCGCCCATGGCCGCGATTACAGAGTGGAAGACCTGACGGTGTTGTGGCCGCTCGGCGCAGCCGCTTCGATGTCTTCGGTTGTCGTGTTCGGGCTATTCATCCTGGCGCCGGACACCCAGGCGCGCTATCTGCATCCCGAGCTCCTGTGGTTGACCGCGCTCGGGCTGAGTTACTGGCTGTCGCGTCTGTGGATTAAGACCTCGCGCTCGGAAATGCACGATGATCCGGTTGTTTACGCGATCATCGACCGCGGCAGCCGCATAACGGTGGGCGGTATCGTCGCCACAATGCTGCTGGCGCGGTTCTTGCCTGTGGCGATCGGCATATGAGCACGCTCCTGCTTGCCCTGTGCAGCATCCTCATTTCGGTACTGGCCCAATTCACACTAAAGGCGGGCATGTCGCAGGAAACCGTCAAGCAAGCCATGTTGTTCGTACCTGCTCCAGCTGCCATATGGACAGTTCTGACTGACTGGCGCGTGCTGGCGGGCTTCGTCCTTTATGGATGTGGCGCAGTCGTGTGGCTAGGGGTGCTCGCCAAATGGGACGTCAGCAAAGCCTACCCTCTGGTCGGCGCCGGCTTTGTCTTCAGCCTTGCCATCGGCATGCTGCTTGGTGAAAATATCACCGCCCTGCGCGTCGCCGGCACCGTCCTGATTTGCACCGGCGTATTCTTGGTCAGTCGCAGCTGAAGCGGCAAGTCGACAGGGTAAAACGGTTTGGCGGAGAGAGTACGCGGATGAATGGTGCCTGGCCTGGCACGAGCACGACAGGTTCGATGCGGACTGCCGGCTCCGCTTTCAGGCCGGCTACCCAGTGATAGCGCAAAATAAGCTCAGGACCGGAAGCGTCCTCAATGTCAAGCCTGTTGAACGCGCGTGCAGCGACGCGCGCAGCACCCTTCTCGGCGTATGACAGCGCGCGCTCAACGCGAAATACGGCAATCGGTCCGATTTGAGCGACTTGCGCAACGTTCGGCAGCCGCTCCAGATGCGCTGTCAGTGGCTTGGAGTGAACCATTGCCCAACCCACGTTGTACAGTTCAAGCGTGTGTGCCAAGTCTCGCTGGTCCAGGCGAGCGACAGGGTGACCGAGGGCTACGTTGTCCCAGAATGAAGTCTCCGGCAGGGAATGCGGATAGGCGCCGCCGACAAATTCTCGCTGCGTGGTGTGGGCCAGCAAGCCGGCTGTATGTCCGCCACCATGCAGCCTGGCCAGTGAGGTTTCAAACAGTATTCGGCCATCGGCACTTGTATTGGTGGAGATCCAGTCTGCAAGCTGTGCGACCAGAGCAGGTGTGGCGGTCAGTTCTGTTTCGGAAGGGCCGTAATGGCCGTGGGGGCCGGGCATGGCTTCCCGTAGCATTTCGCGGCCGGTGAATGCCACCAGCAGCAGGACAGGCACGGCAATCATCCATTGGAAAGAGCCAGCGCGTGCCCGCAGTCCCTGTGCCGCCGGCACTGCAATGAACGCAGCCGCAATACCAATGCAAAGAAAAGCGGGACCGACAAAGCGGTTCGGCTGCAATCCGGCGATATGTGGCTCTGCAGCGCCAAAGGCCGCCAGCAGTAGCAAGACCGCACCGGTCAACAGTAATGGAGCGGCTTCCTTTCGCTGATTGGGCGGCAGCCAGAACATGCCGGCCAGGCAGACCAGTGCGCCTACCGGATTGAGGAAGGTGCCCAGCGAATTTTGCGACCAGATACCCACCAATGGGCGCCATATCAGCCCAAGCCCGACATCCTTTTGATATGGCGACTGGGCCACCATATTTTGGGCGCCAAGCATCGCCGCGATCCAGGGTACGTTCATGGCAAGCGCCAGGCTGGCGACAAGCAATCCTCGCCCAACGAAAATGCCCACCGCAAGCTCGCGCCAGCGCAAGGCGAACAGGCATACCAACATCGCCGATGGCAGCAGAGCGAACAATGGATGCAGCCATGTTCCCAAGCCGCCAAGAAGGCCTAGCGCAAGCAGGTGGCGCCAGCGCACGTCGCCGCGTGGAGCCTTCATCACGTTCCATAGCCACGCGCCATAGGCCAGGCCCAGGTAGGCTGCGCCGACAAAGCTGGCCATGCCGGCTGTATGTAGCCAATGCATGGCGCCGATCCACCAGTAGGCCAATCCCACAAAGCCGGCAAGGGCCGACTGCGATAGGGACCAGCCCAGCTGGCGTGCCATCAAGTATGGCCCCAGGGGCGCGGCTAGCGCACATACGAGTATATAGGTGGTATAGATTGTCGAAGCACCGATCGCCGACGGCATGACGGCGGCGATCAGCACCGGCAAGCGGGCACTCAGATTGTAGGTGACGCCGCCCGCATAACCGCCGGCAAAGAACGGATCGAATCCGGTTAGTTCTCCTTGCTTGAGCAGGGCGCGCCCGAGTTCCAGCTGGTAGATGTGGTAGGGATGGTCGACGTGCCAGTTTGCCCAGCCGGATAGCGCATGCGAGAGCGGCAATGAAAAGCCAAGCAAGACTAGCTGCAGGGCAAGCAATGCCAGGACAGCATAGGCAGGCGCCGTTCGACAATTCAGCAAATTTTCCTCGCATAGTATGGAAGCGGAGGCGCAAGCTTACCCGAAAATACTTGCTTTTGCGATAATTCATAGAGATATGCTTTCCTTGTTTTGCACGTATTTTTGAGCGCTCTGTTCCGGCACCAATAAGTGGATGCGTCGGGACGGCGCACGCTTTGTCGGCGGCGTGCCCGAAACGCGCCTGGCCCGTTCCCTCGGCCGGGCGATGGTCAATCCCGGCGCCGAGCATGAGGGCGAGCTAAAGTCCATGAACTGGACCATGCGCTGGCTTTGAACGGCTGGGCCGACCATGTCACGGGGCAGGCACCGCCGGCTATGGCTCGACGTGGGACCAGTACCTCAGCGCGGCCGCCAGTGGCCAGCCGGGAGCCGGCGCGCGCCTCGCCCGGAAGGCCG
The DNA here is from genome assembly GCA_036676245.1 of Massilia sp. Taxonomy (GTDB): domain Bacteria; phylum Pseudomonadota; class Gammaproteobacteria; order Burkholderiales; family Burkholderiaceae_D; genus Telluria_A. Next base: position 68,064 of record JAKFDH010000168.1, read on the forward strand.
GCAAGGCTGCGAAAAATTGTCATTCTAGAATTCTAAAGCGTCCATTATTGTTAGGCTGCAGACAACTTGCTTGCCGATCTCGCCAGAGGCGCCTGCAACGCTTTAGGCGCCGATTGCATCGAACCAGGCTCAACGGTCTTCCATTTCGCGCTAAAGCGGACTAATCTGGATACGTTCGCTAACAATTTAGACCTTTCTTTGCACTAACAATTTGCGCGAAGTGCTGTAAGATTCGTGTCGTGCGGCAAGTGTTCAATTTTTATGCGACATTATTGGTGTGCCCTTCTCGGGATGCGCAGCAAGACGCTCGCGGCTTTTTTTTTTCGAGAGACAGTTGGCAATGAATCATCTCAGCAAATCCCCTATCATCGACCTCCCGCTCGAAGAAAAAAATCGCGCGTTTCCCGCTCCGTCGGCGCTGAATCGCCGCAAATTCATGACCCTGCTTGGTGCCAGCGCGACCTCGTTCGCGGTGCAAGCCTGCGGCGGCGGGGGCGGCGTCGCGCCGACACCGCCGGCGCAAGCGCCGATGCCGGTCACGCCCGGGCCAGCCCCGGTCACGCCGCCAGCCGACCCGGCCACGCCAGTCCCGCCGGTCACCCCGGTCACCCCAGCCCCGGTCTGGAGCACGGTGCCGGACCTGGAATTCATGCAGGGCGTCAAGTCCAGCATTCCGGTCGCTGCCTATGTGGCCTTCACCGGCGTCCTCCTGAGCATCAAGCCGAATGCGATCGCGCTGCCGTCCGGCGTTACCTATAATGCGGCCACCAACGCGTTCGACTACGACGGTATCGGCGGCGCGACTCTAAGCAGTGGACACACGCTGACGGCGGCCGGGTAAGCGTCATGGTGCAATCGACCTCGAATCCGTTCTCGATCCGCATTCGGCCGCCGGCGCTGCCGGTGCCGTCCTGGGTGCCGCCTGCCGGCTTTTTCGCCGATGTGCCGATGGAGAATTTCCCGCAAGACCTGATGCCGCCAATGTACGCGGCGCTGGGCGATACCTCGATCATGAACCAGCCGTTCAACCGGTGGACAGGCAGTGCCTTCCTTGCCGACTTCAGCTCGCTCGGCGCCCAGGTGTATTACGGTGGCGGCCATGAGCCGACGTCTGGCCATCCCAATGCGCAGTTGTCGCTGATTTGCGATTTCACCAGCCTGAAGTGGACGGTCGCGAATTTGCCGGTGCAACCAAATCTCGCCAGCACCTTCGTCAATGGCCTGGCGCCGGACTCGACGCCGTACACGCCTCATACTTATCTGGGCTTGCAGGAATGCCCAACTGCCTGGGGCGGCGGGGAAAAAGGTTCACTGGTGACTTTCTTGCTCCCCGGCAGTACTGCCGATCACAAGATTCACTTGCTCGACGTGTCGAAGCCGGTAATGGGCTACAGCCGGCTCGCCATTGACCAGTTCCCGGACGAACCAGGGAAATTGCGTTTCAACGCCAACTCCGCCGGCGGCAATTACCCGATCACCGTGATGGACAAGAAAGCCCAAGGGTGGTGGCTAGCGGTCAATGGCAGTGTGACCTATACCTTGTTCGTGCATCGATCGGGAAAAGTCACCCAGGTGCCCGCCCTCGGCGGCAACCTGGTCAACGGCGCGCTCGTACTGTGGCCAGCGCGCGACCTGTTGATCGCTGTGAACGGGGGGTATACGACGAACGGACGTACCGGCTTCCGTACCTTGTTTATTCGCAACGTGAAAACCAATGCCGTCACCACCAGCCTCACGCTGGGGGCGGTTCCTTCGCTCGGTGCCGGTTATGACGGCGTGGCCGATACCATGCATCGCGCGGACGTAATGGGGCTGCAATGGGTAGACGACCTCGGTTGCATCGTCGGCCTGGACCAGTCGGTGTCGCCGCCCGTGATTGTCAAACTGACGCCGCCCGGCGACGATCCGGCAAACGCGCCCTGGACCTGGAGCACGATGAGTGTCTCGCACTGGGACCAGGACAGCACCGGCCAGGCAACGCTGCAGACCGCCACAAACGGTATCTGGAGCAAGTTCCGTTGGATTCCGACGCTGCAGGCTTTTGTCTACGGCACCCGAAGAGATCGCAAACCCCAAGTCATCAAGATATGACGCGGCGCCGCGCTTGCCGCGCGGCCCCTGTTCAAGAATTGTGGGACATTGTGTTCTCTCTAATCCGGTCGGCGCAGGCGCGATCCGGCCTCGCCATCAATGGGTAACAGCATGACTGAATCGACTTCGAATCCTTTTTCCATCAAGATCAGGCCACCCGCGTCGGGCCTCCTTGCGTCCTTCCAGCTGAGCGCGGCCACTGGCGGTGCAGACCTTCCATTTACGCTCGGCCAGGCGTTCCGCAAGGGCGACGTCCCGGCCGGCGCGCAGTTGGTGGGCAGTATTCCCAAATTGCAAGTGGTAGTGAAGAATGCCTGGCCGGACGGCTCGCTGAAGTTCGCCGTGGTGTCGGGTCAGGCGACGCTGGCGGCCGGTGTGCCGCAGACGGTCACGCTCGGCCGCGGCGCGCCCGCGGCGCGCACGCCGCTTGGTACCGAACAGCTGCGCGCGACCGGCATCAGTGCAGCGCTCACGGCCGGCAGCTACGGCCAAGCCGTGTGGTCGGGTCCCGACTGGAATCTGCCATTCCTGGCATGGATCAGTGGGCCGGAGATGAGTTCCTGGATTTATCGCAAGCCGATCGGCAGCGACGCCCACCTGGTGGCCTGGCTCGAAGTGCGCCTGTACGCCGGCGGCGCCGTCGAAGTGTTGCCGTGGATCGAGAACGGCTATATCAAGGTGCCCGCGCCGAGCAACCGCAGCGCCGTGTACACCTTCAGCCTGGGCGCCAGCGAACGCTTCAGGGCGGAGATCGACTTGCCCCACCATTGCCGCACCGTGCTGATCGAAGGGTCGGCGCTGAGCCACTGGCTTGGCGACGCCCCGACCGTCGCCGTGCGCCACGACAAGGCTTACCTGCAGGCGAGCCGGCTGGTGCCGGCCTACCGCGCCCAGGTCCCGTCCAGCGCGAAACCCTTGACTACGCTGGTACAATCGTACGTTCCATTGCAACGCGGCAATTATTCGCCGGCAATGGGGCAGGCTGGCTACCAGCCACCGATCGGCCTGCTGCCGGAATGGGATGTGCTCTACCTCGCCAGCGACGATCCGCGCGCCTATGCCGGCGTAATCATCAACGCCTATAGCGCCGGGCGCTACGGCATCCATTACCGCGACGAGAACACCCTGCGCCCGCTGCGGTTCTCGAGCTATCCGAACCTGGTCGTCAATGGCGGCGGCAGTGTCGGTATCTCGGGCACCGGCGCCTCGACGAAGAACACCTTTACGCCGCTGACGAGCGGCACGGGGCCGGCGACCTGGGATGTGTCGCACCACCCGGCGATGGGCTTCACCGCCTACCTGCTGACGGGCCGCTTCTATTTCATGGAAGAAGTCCAGTTCACCGCGACACTGAACTTCCTGAAGATCTCCGACCGGCCGCGCCAGTTCTCGGACGGCGTGTTCCAGTCGAGCACGGCGAACACGACGCGCGGGGCCGGCTGGGCGCTGCGTACGCTGGCCCAGGCCGCCTGCGTCACGCCGGACGACGACACCGTGCTGCGCGGCGAATTCCTCGCCTCCTTCGGCGCCAACGTCGGCTTCTACCACGGCACCTATGTGGCGCAGCCGAACAACCCCTACGGCAATGTCGCGCCGTATTCGAACTACACCAGGGGTGAAGGCAAGTTCTCCGAAGCGGCCTGGATGCAGGACTTTTTCACCGCCTCGGTCGGCTATGCGCTCGACATCGTGCCGACCCTGCCGGGCGACGGCTCGGCCAAGCTGGCCGCCTTCTTCGCCTGGAAGGCGCGCAGCATCGTCGGGCGCCTCGGCGGCCTGGCCGACAATGAATACCTGTACCGCGACGCGGCGCTGTATACGAATGTGATTGCGCCAGCCGACGAGGTCGACTTTCTCGGCGGCACCGGCCCCTGGTTTGCCAGCTGGGGCGATATGTACGCCGCCTCGGTCGGCGTGCGCAATCCGGGCGAAGCCGGCCCGCTGCGCGGCGGCTACATTCCCGCTGCCAGCAGCTACTGGGCCAATTTGCAGCCGGCCATCGCCTATGCGGTCCAGCACCAGGTGCCGGGCGCGCTCGAAGCATACCAGCGGATGACGGGGGCCTCGAACTGGCCCGACCTGGTCAAGAACTTCCACACGCTACCCGTGTGGAGCGTCATGCCGCACTGACAGAACCCCGGGCGCCGGCTGCCATGCCGGCCGGCGGCACCAACGCGCCAAACCATGACATATTAATAATCATCGGGTATGATGCGGTTCTTTGCCACCGACTGATTCCGCTCCGTGACTGCCACGCAACCTCCTGCTGTAACTGTCATCGTCCCGACCACAGCGCAGGCATCGCGCGCGGCCGAAATCAAGCGCTGCATCGAGTCGATCCGGCGCTCGTGCAGCACCCCGCTGGTGATTCTGGTCGTCGTCAACGGAGCCCGCTTCGATGCGGCGGTGGTGGCATGGCTGCACAGCCAGGCCGACCTGCAGATCGAGCAGATCGAGACGCCGTCCGCGCCGAATGCGGTATGGCATGGCAGAAAACTGGTGCAGACCCGGTATTTTTCGACCCTGGACGACGACGACGAGTACTTGCCGGACTCGACTGACATGAAGCTCGCCGCCATGCAGTCGCGCGACGCCGATCTGGTTGTTGCGAATTATTGGGTATGCCGGGACGGCCAGGAAAGCCTGGCGCATGCCGAACTCGCGTCGGCGCAAGACGCGCCGCTCGAGCGCTTGTTCCAGGCCAACTGGCTGCACAATGGCAATGCGCTGTACCGCACGGCTGCCGTCAGCACGGACTATTTTGCCGACTACTGGCCGTATGCCGAATGGACTTGGCTGGCCTTCCGCATCGCCATGGATCAGCGCAAGATCGTGTTCCTCGACGCACCAGCTTTTCGCTACCATTTCACCCCCGGCTCGCTGTCGCAGAGCCTGGACTACAAAGAGAGCTACATTCCCCTGTTCCAACGCATGCTCGCGCGCCATCCGCCGCCACAGGTGGCGCGCATCCTACGCCGCAAGCTGAGCGCCGCTTTCCATTCGCGGTCCGAGCGCCTCGCGCAGCAGGGTGCATTCGGTGCCGCCTGGCGCGCCCATTTGCGCAGCATTTTCATGGCCGGCGGTCTGCGCTATCTTCCTTTTACAAGACACCTGGTGCGAAGGAAGGTGGCAACCGGCTAGATTTGTTATCTCTGGTGGTTTAAGTCGATATAGAATAAAGAACTATTTCTATTGTCCAGGGACATCATGCGATCGAATACCAAGCTGTCCGGCGCCGCCTTCATTTCTGCCCTGATTCTGCTGGGCAGCCTGGCTGCCTGCGGTAAGCAAGACAGCGCCGAATCGCTGATGGCCCAGGCCAAAGCGAGCAGCGACAAGGGCGACAATCCGGCCGCCATCATCCAGCTCAAGAATGCCCTGGTCAAGAATCCGGACGCCGCCCAGGCGCGCCTGATGCTCGGCAAGCTGTATCTCGACAATGACGACGCCGTGTCGGCGGAAAAAGAGTTGCGCGCGGCGATACGCCTCGGGGTTCCGGCGGCCGACGCCTTGCCGGGCCTGGTCCAGAGCCTGAATGCCCAACGCAAGAGCCAGCAAGTGCTCGACGAAACCCTGGCCGAAAGCGGCAAGGGCGACGCCGGCGCCGACCTGCACGCCGCGCGCGGCGACGCCCAGCTGGCGCTCGGCCAGGCCGACAAGGCCGCCGAGTCGTATGAGCTTGCGCTCAAGGCCCGTCCCGACCAGGCCGCCGCACTGATCGGCCAGGCGCGCCTCGCGCTGGGCCGCAATGACGTTGCGGGCGCAACAGCGCTGAGCGAGCAGGCGGTCACCCGCAACCCGAACGATGCGGCCGGCTGGATGTTCAAGGGCGACCTGTTGCGCATGCAAGGCAAGCCGGAGCAAGCGCTGGCTGCCTTCGGCCAGGCGCTCAAGGTCAAGCCGAAGCACCGCAGCGCCTATGTCGAGCGCGCCTATGTCCAAATTGGCATGGGCAAGCTGGACGCCGCCCGGGCCGACCTGGCCGCCGCCGCCAAGATCACCGGCGCCACCCTGACCGTGACGTATATGCAGGCGCTGCTCGATTACACCGACGGCAAGTACGCGCCCGCCCGCGAATCGCTGCAAAAGGTGCTGCGCGTCGCGCCGGAGCACATGCCCAGCATCTTGCTGGCCGGCTCCGTCGAACAGGCGCTCGGCTCGATGCCGCAGGCCGAACTGCACCTGAAGAAGTATCTGGACAATAATCCGAACAACCGCTACGCCCGCAAGAAGCTGGCAACGGTCCAGCTGGCGCTGGGACGCGCCGGCGACGTGCTCGCGACGCTGGCGCCGCTGCTCGGCGCCGGCGTTCCGGCCGATCCGCAAGTGCTGGCCCTGGCCGGCGAAGCGCACATGCAAGGCAGGGAATTCGACAAGGCCACCGAGTATCTGGAAAAGGCGGCCAAGCTGGCGCCCGACGCGGCCGTGGTGCGCACCTCGCTGGCGATGAGCAGGCTGGCGCAGGGCGACGACGAGCGCGCCGTCGCCGAGCTGGAGGCGTCAACCAAGCTCGACACCAAATCGCCGAAGGCCGGGGTGCTGCTGGTGCTGACCGAGCTGCGCGCCAAGCATTTCGACAAGGCGCTGGCCGCGGCCAAGGACCTGGAAGCGAAGCTGCCGAACGACGCCATGGTGCATAACCTGAAGGGCGGCGTGTACCTGGGCATGAAGGACCTGGCCAGCGCCAGGGCGGCATTCGAGAAGGCGCTGCAGCTGCAGCCCGCGTATTACCCGGCCACCGCCAACCTGGCGCAGATGGCGGTGCACGACAAGAAGCCGGAAGAGGGCAAGCGCCTGCTGCTCGCCTTCCTGGAAAAGGACAAGAAGAACATCGGCGCCTACAATGCCCTGGCCGACCTGGCGGCCGGCCAGAACAAGACGGAAGAAGTGACCCAGTGGCTGGAAAAGGCGAGCGCCGAAAACCCGGAAGCGATCGGGCCCGCGATGAGCCTGGGCGCGCATTACATGCGCGTGGGGCAGAAGGACAAGGCGCTGACCCTGGTGCGCAAGTTCCAGGTCGCCAATCCGAAGGCGCCCGAATTGCTCGACCTGCTGGGCCAGATCCAGCTGGCCAGCGGCGACAATGCCGCCGCCCTCGAAACGGTCAGCAAGCTGGTCGGCCTGGCGCCGAAATCGGCGCGCGCCCACTTCCGGATGGCCGCCGTGCATACGGCATTGAAGAATGAAAAAGCGGTTGCGGAAGACCTGAAAAAGGCGCTCGCCGCCCAGCCCGACTTCCTCGACGCCCAGGTCGCCCAGATCGACATGCTGATCCGCAAGGGCCAGTTCGAGCCGGCGCTGGCGGCCGCGCGCGTGATCCAGAAGCAGCGCGATAAGGAAGCGGTCGGCTACGCGATCGAAGGCGCGCTGCAGCAGCTCGAGCGCAAGCCCGGCCTGGCGGCCGCCGCCTTCGAGAAGGCGTTCGCGCGGGCGCCGACCACCGCCAACATGGTCAAGCTGCACAGTTCCCTGGTGGCGGCGGGCAACGACAAGGATGCGGCGCAGCGGCTCGACAAATTCCATGCGGCGCGCCCGAACGACCATGTGCTGACCATGTACGTGGCCGAGTCCTTGCTGCAGGCGAAACAGTACAAGGCCGCGATCGCCAAGCTGGAGGCGGTGACCAAGATGGCCCCGAATAATCCGAATGCATTGAATAACCTGGCTTGGGCTTATCAAAAGGAAAAGGACCCGCGCGCCCTGAAGACGGCCGAGCGCGCACTGGCGCTGGCCAAGGACAACCCGGCGATCATCGATACGCTCGGCTGGATGCTGGTCGAGCAGGGCGATACGGCGCGCGGCCTGCCGCACCTGCGGCGCGCGGTCGAACTGGCGCCCAAGGCGCTCGAGATCCGCTACCACCTGGCCAGCGCGCTGGCCAAATCCGGCGACAAGGCGAACGCGCGCAAGGAACTCGAAGTGGTCATCGTCAATGGCAAGAATTTTGCCCAGCTGGACGAGGCGCGCGCCTTGCTCAAGACGCTGTAAATGCGGCGGTGCTGCCCCCACCGCACTTGCTGACTTTTCGGCAACTGTTATAAGATGCCACGTTGCGATTTCGCGACGAGCAGTATTGATTGTGCTCAGGTAAGTCAAATTGCCTTGCAGCATCGCGCACGGAAGGCCTTGGATTGTCTCGCGTCCGGGAAACCCCGGTGGTAGGATACAGATGAGCTTGTTTACCACCGCCGTGCCCACACCTCGCAGTCTGGGGGAGGATATGTCATGAACGAATTGCCCGATCGAACTGAAACATTTGCTTTCAACTTAGATACCCCTGAGCTTGAGCACGTTACTGTGCACAAGCGCACAGACGGCGATTCGTCTGATACTATTTCGGAGATGACAATAAACGAAAGGTCATTCGGCATTCGCGTTGCAGATACTGACGAAGGACGACAACACGCCAGTATGCTGATCAACAAGATGTACGCCTGGCGTGGCTACGCCGGCACCCATCGTGTCGAAGACAATCCCAACCGCATAACGCTTTCGGCCTCGGACGCGGGCGCCATCATTGGCACCGTCACCCTGGGGATCGATTCGCCGATCGGGATCCTGGCCGACGAAGTGTTCAAGGACCAGATCGACGTGTTCCGCGCGCGCGGCGCCAAGGTGTGCGAGATCAGCAAGCTGGCCTTCGATCCCACGGTGCGTTCGAAAATGGCGCTCGGCTCGCTCTTCCACATTCTGTACATTTACGCCCATCACCTGTATAAATGCACTGATGCATTTATTGAAATAAACCCACGCCACCGCCGCTACTACGAGCAGATGCTGGGCTTCAAGACGCAGACCGAAGTGCGGAACAACCCGCGCGTCAACGCGCCGGCATACCTGCTGTGGCTGAACCTCGATTTCATGGGGGCCCAGATCGAAGCGATGGGCGGCAGCAGCAACCATCCCGGCACCGAACGCTCGCTGTATCCCTACTTCTTCTCGAGGAAGGAAGAGCTGGGCATCGCCCAGCGTCTATTCAATATAGGTTAGGTCCATGGTCAATCCATTTTCGTACGCGCAGGCGTTTTCCCGCAACATCGGCTGGGTGACCAGGGAAGAGCAGGAAAAACTGCGGCGCAGTACGGTGGCCATCGCCGGGGTCGGCGGCGTCGGCGGGGCCCATGCGGTGACCCTGGCCCGGCTCGGGGTCGGCACCTTCCACCTGGCCGATTTCGACGTCTTCGATATCCCCAATTTCAATCGCCAGATCGGCGCCATGATGTCGACCAACGGCCAGCCCAAGGTCGACGTGATCGCGCGCATGGTCAAGGACGTCAATCCGGAAGCCGTGGTCAAGACCTTCCCGCAGGGGATCGACAAGGATAACCTGAAGGAATTCCTGGGCGGCGCCGACCTGTATGTCGACGGCCTCGATTTCTTCGTGTTCGATATCCGCCAGCGCACCTTCGCCGCCTGCGCCGAGATGGGCATCCCGGCCACCACCGCGGCGCCGCTGGGCATGGGCGTGGCGATGATGAATTTCATGCCGGGCCAGATGACGTTCGAACAGTACTTCCAGTGGGGCGACCGGCCGGAAGACGAAAAGGCGCTGCGCTTCCTGATGGGGCTGGCGCCGGTGGGCGTGCACCGCGCCTACCTGGTCGATCCTTCGGCCGTCAACCTGCCGGAGCGGCGCGGGCCGTCGACCATCATGGCGGTGCAGCTGTGCGCCGGCGTGGCGGCGACCCAGGCGCTGAAGATGCTGCTCAAGCGCGGCAAGATCCTGGCGGCGCCGCATGCGCTGCAATTCGACCCCTATCGCAACAAGCTGGTCCACACCTGGCGGCCGGGCGGCAACAGCAATCCCCTGCAAGTGCTGGGGCTGATGATCGGCAAGCGTTTCATGGCGAAGATGCTGGCCGAGCACAAACCAGCCTGAGTGATAATCATGCTTCCATGCTCACCTGTTGGTGGGCATTTTTTTTGTGCGCAGCCATGCGCCTGCATGTATTATTCATAAGATCTAAATAAAGGAAACTTATGCCGCAGCGTGTCTACCAGCCCGGGAAATCCATCGCCGCCGTGTGCGGCATTGTCTTGCTTGCGACCGGCCTGTCGGCCTGCAACCGCGACGAATCGCCGCAAGCGCTAATCGCCGAAGCCAAGACCTTCCAGCAAAAGGGCGACCACAAGGCGGCCCTGATCCAGCTCAAGAACGGCGTGGCCAAGAACAGCGGCGACGCCAGTCTGCGCATCATGCTGGCCGGGGCTTATCTCGACAATTTCGAGCCGGTCAATGCCGAGAAGGAATACCGCAAGGCGCTTGAACTGGGCGCCAAGCCCGACCAGGTGCTGCTGGGCCTGGCCAAATCCTTGCATGGCCAGGGCCAATACAAGAAAGTGCTGGACGCGACCGAGGAGTCGGTCGGCAAGAATGACCCCGACATCGCCCTGATGCGCGCCGACGCCCTGCTGGCGCTGGACCGCATCGACGAGGCGGGCGAAGGCTACAGCGCGGTGCTCAAGGCGCGTCCGGACGGCGCCGAGGCCCTCAACGGCATGGCGCGCTATTACTTCAGCAAGGGCGACATGGCCGAGGCGCAAAAGGCGTCGGATGCCGCCATCGCCCGCCATCCAAACGACACCGAGTCGTTGATGCTGCGCGCGCGCCTGCTGCAGGGCCAGGTCCAGGGCCAGCACGAGGCCGCACTCGCCGTATACGACAAGGTACTGGCGCTGAATCCGGCGCACCGCACGGCCCACCTCGAAAAAGCCTACCTCGACATCCGCGCCAGGAAATTCGATGCCGCCCAGCGCGACATCGAGGCCGCCAAGAAGGCCAATCCGGACAACCTGCTGTGGTTGTACGCCCAGGCCTCGCTCGAGCATGAGCAGGGCAAGTTCGGCGCCGCGCGCGAAGCGGCGCAGAAGTTGCTGGCCGTGGCGCCCGACCACATGCCGACCGTGCTGCTGCTGGCCGTGGCCGAGATGAAGCAGGGCGCCTTCGAACAAAGCCAGCGCAATGCGCGCAAATACGTCGAAGCCCATCCGCAGCACCCGTTCGCGCGCAACCTGCTGATCATGACTTTGCTCAAGACCGGCCTGACGGTCGATGCGATCGGCAACGTGACGACGGCGCTGCGCGACCAAAAGCCGAACGCCACGCTGTACGGCCTGGCGGGCCAGGCTTACCTGCAGGCGGGCGACTACAACAAGGCCAGCGAATTCTTCGAGAAGGCGAGCCAGATCGCGCCGGATGCGGCAGGTTACCGCACCATGCTCGGCATGAGCCGGCTGGGCCAGGGCGACGTTGAAAACGGCATGCGCGCGCTGGAACAGGCGACCAACCTTGGCGCCGACTCCTTGCAGGCCGCGATGACCCTGGTGTCGGCCCAGCTGCAGATGCGCCAGTACGACAAGGCGCTCGCCACCGTCGCCACCCTCGAGAAAAAGCACCCGGACGACGCCAACATCGTCAACATGCGCGGCGTCGCCTTTGCGGGCAAGAAGGATATGGCGAACGCCAAGGCCAGCTTCGAAAAGGCGCTGGCGATGCAGCCGAACTACCTGGCCGCGGCCGGCAACCTGGCACAGATGCATGTGAAGGATGGCAAGATGGACGCCGCCAAGGGCGTGTTCGAGGATTTCCTGAAAAAGAACAAGGGCAATCCTGGCGCCATGGGCGCCCTGGCCAACCTCGAAATGTCGCAGGGCCGCAAGGCCGAATCGATGGCCTGGCTCAAGCGCGCGCACGCCGAGAACCCGGAACACCTCGATACGGCGATGCGCCTGGGCCATGCCCTGGGCCAGGACGCCAAGCCGCAGGAAGCGCTGCCGATGCTGCGCAAGTTCCTGACCACGAATCCGACCAACACTGAACTGCTGGACCTGATCGGCCTGACCCAGGTTGCGCTGAAGGATGGCCCCGGCGCAGTGGAAACCTTCGGCAAGCTCGCGGCGCTGCTGCCCAGGTCGGGCATCGTGCAATTCCGCCTCGCCTCGGCCCAGGCCATGAGCGGCAACGAGAACGCCGCCGCGGCCAGTCTGAAGCGTGCCCTGGCCCTGCAGCCGAATCTGAAGGAGGCGATGCTCGCGACGGCCGAACTGGCCCTGCGCAAGGGCAACTTCGACCAGGCGACGGTGCTGGCGATGCAATTGCAGAAGCAGCACCCGAAAGACCCGGTCGGCCTGGTGCTGGAAGGCAATCTGCTGACCGCCCAAAAGAAGCCGGCCGAGGCGCTCAGGGTCTATGAAAAGGCGTATGCGATGGCGCCTACCGGCCCCAACCTGATCAAGGTGCACAATGCCCTGCTGCAGGCCGGCCAGGAAAAGCAGGCCGAAGCCCGCACCGACCAGTGGCTGGCCAAGCACCCGGGCGACGTGCAGATGGAAATGTACCTGGCCGAGTCTTTGCTGGCGAGGAAGCTATTTCCGGCAGCCATTGCCCGCTTTGAAAAGCTGGTAGCGGCCAATGGCAAGAACGCGATCGCGCTCAACAACCTGGCCTGGGCTTACCAGCAGCAGAAAGACCCGCGCGCGCTGGCGACGGCCGAGAAGGCCTTCCAGCTGGCAGGTGGCTCGCCGAATGTGCTCGACACCTACGGCTGGATGCTGGTCGAGCAGGGCCAGGCGGCACGCGGGGTCGAATTGCTGAAGAAGGCTGCGTCGATCGCGCCGCCTTCGCCCGAACTGCGGATGCACCTGGCGGTCGGCATGATCAAGGCCGGTGACAGCCCCGGCGCGCGCCGTGAACTGGAGCAGCTGGTCGCCCAGGACAAGCGCCCGGCGCTGGCCGAACAGGCGCGCCAATTGCTCAAGCAGATGTAAGCAGGCCTTTCCAGCAAAAAGCCCGTGCCGTGTGCACGGGTTTTTTTTAACTTTTTTTCCCGGCAAGTTCAGGAAATTCATCGCTCCAAGAAGCCGGGCTATTGAAACCGCACACTTCAACAACAGGATTAACGTCGCCCCTGCTTTCGCAGGGACAAGGTCGAATCTTGTGTTGTGGGGCTCAAATTCACGACTTGTTTGACTGTCCCACGTCCGATTGAGGAGTTGCCAAAGTCAATCAAACTATTCCTGGGACACGAATGCGCGAAGGTGGGGACGACGTTGGCAGTTGTTGCGGGTTTGCGCAACGGTTGGCTTCGGCGGGACATATCCCGGCCTGACCCGGGAACGGACAAGAACCCGGACGTAAAAAAGGCGCCCTCAGGCGCCTTTTTCGTCAATCCCGAAGGATCGATTAAGCTTGCTTCTTGCGCTTGGCGCCCAGTGCCAGGCCGAACAGGCCCAGACCGACCAGCAGCAGCGACTCTGGCTCTGGCACGATGTTCACTGCGTTGCCTTGCAGCTCAGCGGTACCGGTCAGCGGCAGTGCGCCGGCGAGCACAGCGTTCGGGTTGGTAGGCTGGAACGACGAGCTGAAGTTGAAGTCAGCGAAACCACCGAGGCTGTCTTGTACGGTGTTGGTGTTGAAGTGAGCAGCAGCCTGGCCGCCGATCACGTCGAACATGCCGCCGCCCGAACCACGCTCAGTGCCGGTACCCAGGACGCCGGCGGTGATGCTGCCGAACAGGGTGCCAACTTGAAGGGCTGGCAGCACGCGCAGGTCGGTGTGGGCCTGCAGAGACAGCCAAACGTTGCCGTCGCCTGCGGTTGCGAAACCGTTCAGTGCATTGTATGGGGTGTAGCCGACAGCTGCGGTGTCTTGCACGTAGAAATTCATCCAGCCGCCGGTGAACAGCAGTTGCGTCGGGGTTGGGTCAACCAGCGTGAAACCGCCGAAGGTGTAGGTCAACTGGCAGGTCGGGCAGAAGTTCGCCGCGCCGTTGATGAAGCTGACTGCGCCGTAGCCGGAAGCGACGTTGCCTGGAACCGAAACGGTGTTCTCGAACAGGGCGCCCGACGAAGCCAGGAAGTCGAACACGTCGTCCGGATCGAACACCACGCCGCCGACATTGACGGGATCTGCAGCTGCGGTCATCGAAGTCATTGCGATCGAAGCGCCGAGCATCAGACTGGTCAGAATTTTCTTGAGTTTCATATTAACCCCTTGTTAGTTAAGTTACTTGTATTTGGCAAATACCGCCTGCTGTACTCCTTAAAGCAGTAAGCGTGCCAGCTTTAGGGGTGTTCTGCGGCCCACTTTGCAAGTCCTTGATTAGAAATAATATTTTTCTGTGAAAGTTTGCGCTTTACGAAACATTTCAAGATCTGAGCAGCGTGCCGGGCGGCAGGTGTAAAGTTTTCCGACGCCGCGCCGGGCCGGGCGCGACGGCGGCGCGGCTCATTTGGCCGGCGCCGGCTGTTCCGAAATGAATGCTTTGTGGAAAAGGTGGCGTGCCAGCATCAGTGGCGGCATGCGCAGCCAGTTTCCGCGGATATACAGCATCCAGCGGGCGCAGCGCGTCAGGCTGTCGTTGCAGCTGTCGTGGTCGGGCAGCAGGGCGCGCCCGAACAGCTGGTCCATCAGCGCCAGCAGGACGGCGCCGGGGCGGCCGGCGGCGACTGCCGCGAAGGCTTCGTCCGGCACCGGCGTGCGCAGCAGCCGGCTGCTGTAGCGCAACGCATAGAACAGCGGCCGGCTCGCTTCCAGTTCGGCCGCGCGCGCGCCCAGCGCCTGCCAGAAGCCGGGCGCGGAGCCGAAATGCAGCAGCAGGCGGTGCAGGTCGAGCAGGTCGCGCGTGCCTTTGTCGAGCTCGCCCTCATAGAACAGGTGGACGGCGCTGTGGATCACCATGTCGGCCGGGGCCAGCATGGCCAGGCCCTCCGCGCCCGGGATCGGCACGGCAGCCGCGCGCAGCTTGGCCGGGTCGGGCCGGGCGGCTGCCGTTTCCGGCAAGATCGCATGGTGCACATCGATCAGGCTGCGACGGCGCACATGCACCATTGGCGGCAGCTCGTGCATCCATTCGCGGTAATAGCGCTGGTCGTAGTCATCGTGGTGGGTCGTGACCCAGCCCTTGAGCATCAGCGCCGCCTCGACCGCCGGCAGCTGCGCCTTCGGGACCAGGATGTCGATGTCGGAGAACACGCGCCCGGCACCCGGCGGCAGGCCCGCCATCTTGTAGGCGCCGCCCTTGAGCAGCAGCACCGGGATCGGCAGGCCGGCCAGCGCCAGGCGGATCTGGCCCACTTCCCAGCGCACCGCGTCGCCGTGGCGTTCGGCCATGGCATTGGCCCACTCGAGGTGTTCGCGCGGACGCGCCGGCACCTGGCCGA
The DNA here is from genome assembly GCA_036676245.1 of Massilia sp. GTDB lineage: Bacteria > Pseudomonadota > Gammaproteobacteria > Burkholderiales > Burkholderiaceae_D > Telluria_A. Next base: position 83,316 of record JAKFDH010000168.1, read on the forward strand.
GCAGGCCCCGTTCGGCCAGCATGCTGTGCAGGCTGGCCTGCAGCATCGAGGCGCTGGCCTGGCGCAGCAGCAAGTCCCAGTCGGCCAGGCCGAGCGAGGCCAGCCGCGAAGGATCGCGCAGGATGTGCAGGACGAGGGGCGTGGCGGTCACAGGGTGCGCGGCTTTAACTGGGAGAAAATGGCGATGGCGTCGTCGAGCTTGCTGTAAGTGAAATTGTAGCAAAGCGCAGTGTCGATCAAGCCGGCCATGGCGTCAAAGCCTTTCGGTCCCAGCGCCCCGTAATTGAAGCCGTTTGTGGCCAGCTGGATGAAGGCGCGCGCCTGCGGCAGCGGGGCCAGCGTCGCTTCGGCCCCAGCCTGGTACCTGGGAAAGATGACCCAGGCCGGGCGCGCCGTCTCGGCCCCGCGCGCGACGCTGCCGGCCGGCGGCTTCAGGTGGGCCACCGTGCCTTTCGAGGTGTCGGTCACGGCCGGGCTGAACACGCTGCCGGGCACATAGTTGCGGATGATGTCGATCGAGGCATTCTTCAGGCTGATCGGGCGCGGCAGCGGCAGCAGCTGGCCGTCGGCCAGGCGCACCATCGCCAGTTCGTCCGACAGCAGGCGCCAGCCCTTATGGACCAGGGCGGCGCACAGCGTGCTCTTGCCCGAGCCGGGCGGGGCCGGCAGGATCGCGGCCAGGCCGTCTTTTTCGACCACCGCCGCGTGGATGATCAGGTAGCTGTGCGCCTTGTTGGCCACCGCCCAGTTCAGCCCCCATTCCCACATCGGGAAGGCATGGCCGAGCGGCAGCGGACGGAACAGGGCTTTCTCGTCGAACAGGAAATTGATTTGCGGATGGTACCAGCGGCGCAGGTTGCGCGGGCGCGCCATGCGGATATGGAAATCGGCGAACTCGGCCTGCTCGTGCAGCGGGTAATCGGCGTACAGCAGGTGGATGGCATCGGCCACCGCCTTGACCGTGGTGCGCAAGTGGATGATGAAGCTGCCGGTTTGCAAATGGATGCCGGCGCCGGCGAGGCGGCGCCCCAGTTGTTCGCGGCTCAAGGCCGAAACCGTCAGCATGCGATGAATTCGATCAGTTCCATGGATTGCAGGTCGGCCAGCAGGGCCGGGATGACGGCCGCTTCGTCGGGCGCCAGCTGCAGTTCGGCGCACAGCGCCGCGCTCAGCGCCGCTTCGCCGCAGGGCGCCGGCTGCAAGGCCAGCAGCACTTGCATGGCGCTCGCCTCGAGAAGGTGGGTATTGCCCGACAGGTTATTGTACACCACGCATTCGTCGTCCCAGGCCCGGTGCTGCAGGGCCTGGCCGGGAATCACGCGCCATACACCAGTCACGAATTAATTGTGGAAGGTGGTCAGGATATAGGCGACGATCTCGCCGCCGCCCCAGTTGACGCCGGCCGCCGGGCTGTAGGTGCCGTCGGCCGTGTATTCGTCCCAGATGGTCTTCAGGACGGGCACGGTCAGCACCGTCACTTTGCCGCTCAGTACGTTCAGCAGCGACGCGACCATGTGGGCGCCGATCTCGTAGTCGTCCTTCTGGCCATTCTTTTTGAATTCCTGCGGCGACATCACTTCGAGCAGCGTGTAGTTCGCATAAAACGCGGTCGCGCCGGAGCAGCCGAAGACGGTGCCGAACTTGGTTCCCTCGTCGATCGGCCAGGTGTCGTTGGCGCCGCCCGGTTTCTTCCAGCCGCCCGGCGACAGGCCGCCGCACAGTTCCGGCGTTTCCGGCGTGTGGCTGTGCAAGCCGCCCGACAGCGAACCGGAAGGCGATGCGCAGGCGGCGTGGGTGCCCATGCCGGCGGCATTGGTCACGGTGACCAGGGCGCCCGAAGCGGCCAGGCCGGCGCGGGTGAAGCGGCGGCGCGCCAGTCCGCGCGCCGACAAGCCCGCGTTCAGTTGGGCTTGCTGGGACGGATCCGGCGCTTGCCCGGTTTGTTGTTCTTGGTTAGCCACGTTTTTTCCTCTAAATGGTCGCCAAGCCGATTTGGCTTGCGTGATGGACATTGCTCGCCATATTCGGTGTGCAACATTTCCATCGTCTTGCCAAGACTTATGCAAAAAACGTTCCTGCGCAGGGGCTCTCGGCAATATTGTATTAAAATCAGATGCTTACGCTAGAAAATTGTGTCGCGGCCGGCGCCGGTGGCGGCACCGGCCGGGAATCTGTAAGAATTCCCGACATCGAATTCGTATCATTCCACAAAAGTCCGCCAGTGGCGAGCTTTGTTTTGCATAATTACAACAACATGTGCATTACAGCAAGATCTTGTTGGCAAGGAGACACGGGCTCCTGGGCTTAGAAGAAACTCTCCGGTATCACCAGCACGTCGCCCGGACGCATGTACACGTTGGCCGAAATATCGCCTTCCTTGATCAGGTCGTTCAGGCGCACATTGAGCTTTTGCGGCTTGCCGTCGACGGTGCGGATGATGGTCGCCTTGTTGCCCGAAGCAAATTCAGTGACGCCGCCGACGGCGATCAGCACATCCATCAGCGACATGTCGCGGCGGTAAGGCAGCGCCTGCGGCTTGGCGGCCTGGCCGATCACGCGGATCTGCTCGCCGTAGGTGCCGACGAAGCCGGTCACGATGACGGTGACCACCGGCTGCTGGATGAACTTGGCCAGCGCTTTTTCGATATCGCGCGCCAATTCGGTCGAGGTCTTGCCGCTGGCCTGCACATCTTCGACCAGCGGGGTCGTGATCTTGCCGTCCGGACGCACCGGCACGGTGGTCGACACTTCCGGGTTGCGCCAGACCACGATGTTGACGCTGTCGCCAGGGCCGATCAGGTAATCCTTGGCCGGCACGGCGGCCATGTCGGCGCCGGGGACGTTGATCTTGCTGCTGGCGCAGCCGCCCAGCCCCAGCGTGGCCAGCGCGACCGCGGAGCAAGCCAGCCATTTCATCAGTTTGGTATGCAGAGTGTTCACAGAAGGTTCCTTTTAAAACGCGCGGCCGGAAGCGGCTGGGGATATATTACCTGTAAGCAATTTTACTTACAACAGTTTCTATTTTAGCATGTTGATTTTACGTTTGCCTGGGCGACAGGGCAATTAATTTCCTTTATCAGGCTTTTGCTGCAACAGTTCGCGCGCGAACTGGGCGGGGATCGCATAACTGATGCCGCTTGGGTTGGTGATCGCCGTTTCCTTCAGGCCCTTGACGAACACCATATTGATGATGCCCACGACGGCCCCGCTGGCCGGGTCGTACAGGGGGCTGCCGCTGTTGCCGGGATAGGCCGTGCCGTCGAGCTGAAAGATCGAGAACGGCGTGCGCTGCAGCTGGGCGATCATGCGCGGCTCGAGCTTGCGCGAATCGAGCGAGGGCATGACCACCGGCGTGATCGCGGAAACGGTCGCGCGGTGGCTGGCGTGGTTCAGGCCGAGCGCCAAGCCGAGCGGAAAGCCGGTGAAGGCGACGGCCTGGCCTTCGGCCACGGCGCCTGAATCGCCCAGCGCCAGCGCCGGCAGCGGCGCGCCCGCCACGCGCAGGTGGGCCAGGTCGTGGACGCGGTCGATGCCTGCCACGGTGGCGGCGCGGAAGGCGGCGCCGGCGCCCGTCTTGATCACGATGCCGAGTTCCTCTTTCTTCTCGGTATCGAGCACGGTGGGAATATTATGGGCATTGGTGATGACGGACAGGCCGTCGCCGACGACGAAACCGGTGCCGACAAAGCTGATCGCCGGGCTGCGGGTGCGCAGGTAGGTGCCGACCCCGACAATGGCGGGCTTAACGGCGGCAATGGTGGCGGGAAAGTCGGCTGCGCGCGCCGGCAACAGGGCCAGCGCGATGGCCAGCAGGGCCGCGGCCCTGGCGAAATGTCGAATGTTCATTGCAGTAACATACCAGACTTGGGCCGCGCCGGGCAGTGGGTGCCTCCCTGCATGCTATAGGCCTTGCCACGGAATGGGCGCCAAAGTGTTGTAATTCTGAGTGCTGGCCCCGGATTCGATGACAAGCCCACCGGCAATGTGCGAAACTCTTTACGCAGAGCAACTCCTGCCCTGATACACTTGCAATATGTGAATGCACAAGTATGCTGAAAGGTTGCATACAAAACATTAAAATTCACATATTAATAGTACAGGGCAAGAGAATGTACTGTATTATATGATACTAATCAGTGCCTGAAAGCAATTTATATGGGAGGTGCAAGCACTCCCATGCCTTGCTTTTTGTGCATCCGACAACACTTGTGCCGCAACCAGCTGGCGAGATTGACGAGATGGCAGAACTTACCGCCTTACTGACTAATTTTCTAAAGGCAATCTGGAAATATCGCTGGTATGCGATCGTCATATCCTGGATTGTCGCGATCATCGGCTGGACTGTCGTCTACCGCCTGCCCAACAGCTACCAGGCGTCGGCGCGCGTGTACGTCGATACCCAGAGCATCCTGCAGCCTTTGCTGTCTGGCATGACGACGATTCCGAATGTCGACCAGCAGGTCGCATTCATGCGCCGCACACTGATCAGCCGCCCGAACGTCGAGCGCGTGATGCGCATGGTCGACATCGACATCAAGGCCAGGACGGCCAAGGACCATGAAAAGATGGTCGACGAGCTGATGTCCCAGATCACCATCGCCGGCACCGAGCGCGACGACATCTACACGATCGGCTACAGCAACCCGAATCCGAAGCTGGGCAAGGATATCGTGCAGTCGCTGCTGACCATCTTCGTCGAAGGCAGTTTCGGCGGCAAGAAGCAGGACTCCGAGAAGGCCGTGCAATTCATCGACGACCAGATCAAGACCTACGAAGAAAAGCTGGTGCTGGCCGAGAATGCGCTGAAGGACTTCAAGATCAAGAACATGAGCGTGCTGCCGCGCGTGGGCGGCGACTACGGCACCAAGATGCAGGAGTTGGCCGACCAGTTGAGCCAGGCCAAGCTCGAATATGTCGAGGCCGAGCAGGCGCGCAATGCCATCAAGCGCCAGATCGCCGGCGAAGACCCGCCGCCACTGACCGCCGCCGCCGAGGTAGTGCCGGACAATCCGGAACTGGATGGGCGCATTTCCACCGTGCAGAAGAATCTCGACAGCCTGCGCATGAACTACACCGAAGAGCATCCGGACATCATCGCGTCGAAGCGCCTGATCGCCCAGCTCGAGGCGCGCAAGCTCGAAGAATCGAAGCGCAAGAAGCGCAGCGCCGATCCGGGCGCCAATTACAGCCCGATGCTGCAGCAGCTCAATGTGTCGCTGTCGGTCGAGGAAGCGCGCATGGCCTCGCTGCGCGCCCGCGTCAATGAATTTACCAACCGCATGGCGCGCATGCAGTCGCAAAGCACTACCGCGCCCGAGATGGAAGCCCAGCTGGCCCAGCTGAACCGCGACTATGCGATCAACAAGGATAACTACGAAAAACTGGTGGGCCGCCGCGAAGCGGCCAAGCTGTCGGGCGACCTGTCGTCGGCGACCGACATGCTGACCTTCCGCGTGATCGACCCGCCTACCGCGCCGATGACGCCGTCCGGCCCGAACCGCGGCCGCCTGTTCTCGGTCGTGTTCGCGGCGGCGCTGCTGGCCGGCCTGGCCGTGGCCTTGCTGATGAGCCAGATCCGTCCGACCTTCATGACCCAGAGCACCCTGCGCGATGTGACCGGCTTGCCTATCCTCGGCAGCATCAGCATGAACTGGACCGACGAACAAAAGGTCAAGCGGCGCAACCGCATGTACGCCTTCAGCGCCGCCGTCATCGTGCTGTTTACCGCCTACGGCGGCGTCATGACCGCCATTCTTGTCAGGCCGCCGCTGTAAGCGGCGTTCACCGGGAGCTATTGTGAGCATTATCGAAAAAGCGGCTGGCCGCATTGACCACAAGAAGGAAGAGCAAGCCGCCGCGCCTGCCGTATCCGACATCGGCGCCGCGCCTGTTGCCGCGGCCGCGCCTGCCGCCACCGCCGTCGCAGCGGCCGCAGCGGCTGCACCGGCTGCACCGGCTGCGGCGCCTGCCGCCGCCGCGCCAGCCCCGGCCGGCGGCCGCCAGAGCGCCAAGCTCGTCGAGCTGGACCTCGAGCGCATGCAGGGCATGGGCCTGGTCACCGCCGCCGGAGGACGCACGCCCCTGGTCGAAGATTTCCGTATCATCAAGCGGCCGCTGATCAAGCGTGCCTTCGGCCCGCGCGCCGTCGGCGAAAAACCGGGCAACCTGATCATGGTGACCAGCTCGCTGCCGGGCGAGGGCAAGACCTTCTGCTCGATCAACCTGGCGATGAGCATCGCAATGGAGCTGGACCACACGGTGCTGCTGGTCGACGCCGACGTGGCGCGTCCTTCGGTGCTGCGCACGCTTGGCTTGCCGGCCCACCGCGGCCTGATGGACTTGCTGCTCGACGATAAGCTCGACATGGCCGACGTCATGCTGCGCACCAATGTCCCGACCCTGAGCATCCTGCCGGCCGGCACCAACAACCCGCGCGCCACCGAACTGCTGGCCAGCCAGGCGATGAGCACCTTCGTCTACGAGATCGCGAACCGCTATCCGGACCGGATCGTCATCTTCGATTCGCCGCCGCTGCTGCTGACCAGCGAAGCGCACGTGCTGGCCGGCCACATGGGCCAGATCGCTCTGGTGGTCGAAGCCGAAGGCACGACCCAGCACGCGGTGCGCGAATCGGTGCGCCAGCTCGAAGGCTGCAGCAACGTCAACCTGATCTACAACAAGACACGCGAGTTTCCGGGCACGGAAACATATGACTACCACTATGGTTAAACGTATGCCGGTCCCCGTCAGGAGCGTGCCGGTGGCCCTGCTCGCGCTGTTGCTGTCGCCGAACTGCCTGGCCGACTGGCGCGTGTCGCCGACCGTCCAGCTGCGCACGACCTATAGCGACAATGTGAACTTGAAGGAAGACGCGCTCGCGCGCGAGCAGTTCATCGCCGAAGTTTCCCCAGGCGTCCTGGTGACCAACAATTCGCGCCGCATGAAGTTCAGCGGCTCTTACCAGCGCCGCTTTTTCGCCTACAGCGACGACGAGGTGTCGAACACCCAGCGCTCGATCCAGAACCTGTCGGCCGACCTGAAGTCGGTGCTGCTCGACGAATTGCTCTACCTCGATGCGAGCGGCAATATCGCGCAGCGCGAAGTGTCGGCCTTCGGCCCCAGCGTCGACGACAGCCCGTATTCCGACCTGAACCGCGCCGAAGTGCGGACCTGGCGCTTCAGCCCCTACCTGCGCCGCCAGTTCGGCAGCGCCGCCAATCTGATCGTGCGCTACACGCGCGATTCGGTCGATGCCGGCGAGAGCGGTCTGCGCAACAGCACCGGCGACGCGGTCAACCTGAGCCTGGCCAGCGGCGAGCTGTTCCGCCGCTTCGGCTGGAATCTCAGTCTGAACCGCCAGGTCCTCGATTTCGAACGGGCGCCCGAAAGCACCATCGAAAACGGCAACCTCGGCTTCAGCTATGCGCTCGGCAGCAGCCTGACCCTGACCAGCGGCATCGGCTACGACCGCTACGACTACCAGGCGCTCGGCGGGCGCACCGCCGGGCGCACCTGGAACGCGGGCTTTCAGTGGGCCCCGAGCCAGCGCTCTTTTCTGAGCGCGAACGTGGGCAAGCGCTTCACCGGTTCGACCTATATGCTCAAGGCCCTGCACCGCAGCCGCAACACGGTGTGGAACATCAGCTACGACGACGCCATCACGACCACCCGTTCGCAATTCCTGCTGCCGGCCACGGTCGACACGGCCGGGCTGCTCGACCGCCTGTTCATGGCCAACTTCCCGGACCCGGCCGAGCGCGCCCAGGCGGTGCAGGCGTATATCCAGGCCACCGGCCTGCCGCCTTCGCTGGCCGACAATGTCAATTACTTCAGCAACCGCTTCATCCTGCAAAAGCAGGCGCAGGCCTCGGTCGCGTTCAACAGCGCGCGCACCACGACCGTGCTGAACATCGCCGACACCCGCCGCGAAGCGTTGTCGACGGTGCAGACCGACAGCCCGCTGCAGGGCACCGGCTCGCTGAACCTGAACGACAATGTGCACCAGAAATCGGCCGGCGTGCTGTGGAATATGCGCATCACCAAACGCAGCGGCCTGAACCTCAGCCTGACTGCGAACAAGTCGCGCTCGATCACGACCGGCCAGACCAATGACACGCGCGCCCTGCGGTCCAGCCTGACGCGCGAATTCTCGCCGCGCACCCGGGGCGGGCTCGAACTGCGCCACATCGAAGGCCGGCGCACGAACGGCAGCGATTACAGCGAGAACGCCATCTCGGCGTCCCTCTCCTTCAAGCTCTAGCAGGTGACACAGCGATGTATGAATCTTATTACGGGCTCAGCGACAAGCCGTTCCGCCTGAGGCCGGACCCCCACTTCTTCTACGGCAGCAAGGGCCACAAGCGCGCCATGGCTTACCTCGAGTACGGCCTGTCGCACGGCGAGGGCTTCATCGTCATCACCGGCGAAGTCGGGGCCGGCAAGACGACGCTGGTGCGCAACCTGTTCAACCAGTTGCCGTCCGAGCAGATCATGGCGGCCCACATCGTCAACACCCACCTCGACGCCGACGACATCCTGCGCACCGTGGCGGCGGCGTTCGGCCTGCCGTTCGAGAACGCCACCAAGACCTCCCTGCTGACCAGCCTCGAGTACTTCCTGCGCTCGTGCGACCAGTCCGGCAAGCGCGCGCTGCTGGTGGTCGACGAAGCCCAGAACCTGACCCCGCGCGCGGTCGAGGAACTGCGCATGCTGTCGAACTTCCAGACCGACGAAAAATCGCTGCTGCAAACCTTCCTGCTGGGCCAGCCCGAATTCCGCACCACCCTGCACAGCGCCGGCATGCAGCAGCTGCGCCAGCGCGTCACCGCCAGCTACCACCTGGGGCCGATGGACGGGCCCGAGACCCAGGCCTACATCGAACACCGCCTGCACACCGTCGGCTGGAACAACGACCCGGCCTTCAGCCCGGCCGCGTTCGCCGCGATCCACGAATACACCGGCGGCATCCCGCGCAAGACCAACAGCCTGTGCGACCGCCTGATGCTGATGGGCTTCCTGGAAGAGATGCATTCGTTCTCGGAAGACGACGTCAACGCCGTGATCCGCGACATCGACCAGGAATACCAGCTGCCCGAAGGGGCGATGCCGGCCGCGCCGTCCGCCGCCGGCGATGCCGCGCTGCCGCTGCTGGAAAATCCTGGCGTGATCGACGAACGCATGATGAAGATGGAAAAATCGATGGTATCGGTGCTCTCGATCCTGAAAAAGATCGTCAGCTCGCTGCCCGCCTCCAACCAGAGCGCCGACAAAGCCGAATGAACGACCGACTGCCGCCAGGCGCCGCCAGTGCGCCGATCCGCAATGCGATGACGATCGACGTCGAGGACTACTTCCAGGTGTCGGCGTTCGCGCCCGTCATCGACCGCGCCAGCTGGCCCGAGCGCGAATGCCGGGTCGAGGCCAACATCGAGCGCATCCTCGCCATCCTGGCCGACGGCAAGGTGCACGCGACCTTCTTCACCCTGGGCTGGATCGCCGAGCGCTATCCCGACATGGTGCGCCGCATCGTCGCCGGCGGCCACGAGCTGGCCAGCCACGGCTACGGCCACCTGCGCGCCTCGGACCAGGACCTGGCCGAATTCACCGACGACATCACGCGCAGCAAGGCGCTGCTGGAAGACATCGGCGGCCAGGCGGTGCTCGGCTACCGCGCGCCCAGCTTCTCGATCGGCAAGGCCAATATGTGGGCGCTGGATGCGCTGCAGCAGGCCGGCTACCGCTACAGCTCTTCGATCTACCCGGTGGTGCACGACCACTACGGCATGCCGGACGCGCCCCGTTTCGCCTACTACCCGAACGGCGAGGGCGGCTTGCTCGAAGTGCCGATCACCACCGTGCGCATGATGAACCGCAACCTGCCGGCCGGCGGCGGCGGTTATTTCCGCCTGTTCCCGTACGCGCTGTCGCGCTACCTGATGGCCAAGGTCAACCGCGACGACGGCCAGTCGGCGATTTTCTACTGCCACCCGTGGGAACTCGACCCGGGCCAGCCGCGGCCCGAAGGCGTCGACCTGAAGTCGCGCTTCCGCCACTACGTCAACCTCGGCCGCACCGAAGGCCGCATCAAGGCCCTGACCCGCGACTTCGCGTGGGACCGGATGGACCGCATCTTCCTGGGCAAGCAATGAGCGCGATGATCGACGCGGTAGCGCCGGCCGCCGGCAAGGCCACCCTGCACCTGTTGAAGGAGGCCGACCGCGCGCGCTGGGACGCCTTCGTCCATGCCTGCCCACAGGCGACCTTCTTCCACCTGTCCGGCTGGCAGGCGGTAATCGACCGCGTCTATGGCCACCCGACCTGGTTCTACTATGTCGAGCAGGACGGCGCCATCACCGGCGTGCTGCCGCTGGCCGAGATCAAGAGCCGCCTGTTCGGCCATTCGCTGGCCTCGTTGCCGTTCTGCGTGCTGGGCGGGATTGTCGCCACCACCGGCGCCGCGCGCCGCCTGCTCGACCAGGCCGCGCTCGAACTGGCGGTCCAGCTGCAGGTCGGCCACCTCGAGATGCGCAACCTGGAAGCGCAGCACGCGGGCGACCCCGCCTGGTACCAGAAGGAGCTGTACGTGACCTTCCGTAAGGCGATCTCGGCGGACGACGAAGAGAACATGAACGCGATCCCGCGCAAGCAGCGCGCGATGGTCAGGAAAGGCATCAAGCTCGGGCTGGCCGGCGAGCTCGACGACGACGTCGAGCGCTTCTTCACCGCGTATGCGACCAGCGTGCACCGGCTCGGCACGCCGGTGTTCCCGAAGTCTTACTTCAAGGTCATCAAGGAGGTGTTCGGCGATGCCTGCGAAATCCGCATCATCGTGCGCGAGGGCCAGCTGGTGGCCGGTGTGCTCAGCTTCTACTTCCGCGACGAAGTGCTGCCCTACTACGGCGGCGGGATGCCGGTCGCGCGCGAATGCGCCGGCAACGACTTCATGTACTGGAACCTGATGCAGGCGGCCGCGGCGCGCGGCGCGCGCATCTTCGACTTCGGCCGCAGCAAGCTCGGCACCGGCGCCTTCGACTTCAAGAAGAACTGGGGCTTCGAGCCGACCCCGCTGGCCTATGAATACCGGCTGGTCAAGTCGACCGCGCTGCCGGACAACAATCCGCTCAATCCGAAGTACCAGCTGTTCATCAAGATCTGGAAAAAGCTGCCCTACCCGGTGGCGAACTTCCTCGGGCCGTTCGTGGTCCGCAGCCTGGGCTAAGCGCGTGGACGACCTGCTCCTGCTGGTGCATCGCATCCCCTATCCGCCCAACAAGGGCGACAAGATCCGCTCCTACCACCTGCTGCAGCACCTGGCGCAACACTACCGGGTGCACCTGGCCACCTTTGTCGACGACGCCGACGACTGGCGGCACGTGGCGCGCGTGCAGGCCCTGTGCGCGAGCAGCCACTTCGCCCCGCTCAACCCGAAGCTGGCGCGCCTGCGCAGCCTCGGCGCGCTGCTGGCGAACCGCTCGCTGTCGCTCGACTACTACCGCGACCGCGGCCTGGCCGCCTGGGTCGGGCAGGCCATGGCGCAGCACGGGATCCGCCGCATCGTCGTGTTCTCGTCGGCGATGGCGCAATACGCCGAGCCGTATGGCGCAGCGCGGCGCGTGGTCGACCTGTGCGACGTCGATTCCGACAAATGGCGCCAGTACGCCGACAACAAGGCCTGGCCGATGAGCATGCTGTACCGGCACGAAGCACGCCAGCTGCTGGCTTACGAGCGCAAGGTCGCGCGCGAGTGCGACGCCGCGCTGCTGGTGTCGGCGCCGGAAGCGGACCTGTTCCGCCAGCTGGCGCCCGAAAGCGCGGCCAAGATCGGCTTCTTCAACAACGGCGTCGACACCGCCTACTTCACGCCGGAGCAGGCGGGCGCCAACCCTTTCCCGCCCGGCAAGCAGGCGCTGGTGTTCACCGGCGCCATGGATTACTGGCCGAACGTGGACGCGGTCGGCTGGTTCGCGAAGGAGATCTTCCCGGCCGTGCTGGCGCGCCACCCGCAGGCGCTGTTCGCGATCGTCGGCGCCCGCCCGTCGGCCGAGGTGCAGGCGCTGGCCGCGCTGCCGGGCGTGATGGTGACCGGCACCGTGCCCGATGTGCGGCCCTACGTTGGCCATGCGGCGCTGTGCGTGGCGCCGCTGCGCATCGCACGCGGCATCCAGAACAAGGTGCTCGAAGCGATGTCGATGGCCAGGACGGTGCTGGTGTCGCCGCAGGCGCTCGAAGGCATCCGCGCCGAACCCGGGCGCGACCTGCTGCTGGCGGCCGACGCCGCCGGCTTCGGCGCGCTCGCCAATGCGGCGCTGGACGCGCCCGATCCGGCCCTCGGCCAGTCGGCGCGCGCCACCGTCATTTCGCTGTATGGCTGGGCCAGTAACCTGGCCCCGGTCGTGACCCTGCTCGAGCAGGGCGCCGCTGAAAGCGCCGCGTGAAGCAGGACCTGGCCATGGCGCAGCAGGGCGCCGCACCGTTCGATGTGCCGCGCGCGCTGCTGGCCGGCGCCGTGCTGCTGTTCCCGCTGCTGGCCTATTTCGGCACCGCCGCCTCGATCGTCGCGATCTGGCAGCGCTCGGACACCTTCGCACACGGCTATGTGATCCTGCCGATCGTGCTGTGGCTGGTGTGGCAAAAGCGCGCCGAGCTGCGCCTGCTGCCGGTCCAGCCGTATCCGCCGGCCCTGCTGCTGCTGGCCGCCTGCGGCGTCGCGTGGCTGCTGGCCACGCTGGGCGAGGTGCAGATCGTGCGCCAGTACGCCTTCGCCGCCATGCTGCCGCTGACCGCGCTGGCCATCCTCGGCAAGCCGGTCGCGCGCGCGCTCGCCTTCCCGCTGGTCTTCATCCTGTTCGGCGTGCCCTTCGGCGAAACCTTCGTCGACCCCCTGATCAACGTGACCGCCGACTTCACCGTCAGCGCGCTGCAGGCGACCGGCATACCGGTTTTCCGCGAAGGCAATAACTTCGCCATTCCGAGCGGCAACTGGTCGGTCGTCGAAGCCTGCAGCGGCGTGCGCTACCTGATTTCCTCGGTGACCCTGGGCTGCTTGTACGCCTACCTCACTTACCGCTCGGCGCTGCGGCGCACCCTGTTCGTGCTGCTGTCGATCGCGGTGCCGATCGTCGCCAACGGCTTGCGCGCCTATATGATCGTGATGATGGGCCACTTGTCGGGCATGACGATGGCGGTCGGCTTCGACCACCTGGTGTACGGCTGGGTGTTCTTCGGCATCGTGATGTTCCTGCTGTTCTGGCTGGGCAGCTTTTGGCGCGAAGATGAAGAGAGTGCGCCGGCGGCGGCCGTGGCCGAGGCACCGGCCGCCGCGCCGTCGGCGAAGCTGCCGCGCCTGGCCGCGATGGCGGCCGCGGTCGTGCTGTGCGCCGGCATCTGGCCGGCCTGGCTGGCCTGGCAGGCGGCCCGGCCGGCGCCGGCCGGCGCCCCAGCCGTGCTGGCCGGCCTGCACACGGCGGGCGGCGCCGGCGCCCCGTTCGCCGCCAGCTGGGAGCCCGATTTCGCCCCCGCCAGCGCCACGCTGCGCCAGTATGGCGTGCAGGATGGCCAGCCGGTCGGCGTGCTGCTGCTGTCCTACCGCAACCCGGCGCCCGGTGCAAAACTGATCAGCTCGACAAACCGCCTCGTCACCACCCGCGACAGCGCCTGGCGCCGCACCGGCGTCGGCCAGCGGCGTGTCGCGCTCGGTGATCGCAGCCTGGAGGTGCGCGAATCGCAGCTCAATGGCCCCGACGGACGCCTGCTGGTGTGGCACTGGTACGTGATCGGCGGCGAAGCGACGTCCAGCGACGTGCGCGGCAAGCTCTTGCAGGTCAAGCAAAGATTACTGCATGGAAGCGATGACGGCGCCGCCGTGATGGTATTCTCGCGCTACGATGAAAAGCCCGAGGCCGCCCGCGCCATCCTTGAAGGTTTTCTCAAGAGTAACAATGCCGCCATCGAGGCTGCGCTGGCGGCCGGGGGCAAACCGTGACCGCGCCGTCCGCCATGAACGACATTCCGCTCATCGTCCACCTGATCTACCGGCTCGACTTCGGCGGCCTGGAGAACCTGATGGTCGAGCGCATCAACCGGATGCCGGCCGGCGCCTACCGCCATGCCGTCGTGTGCCTGACCGGCTACACCGATTTCGCCAGCAAGATCAGCAAACCCGGCGTCGGGCTGTTTGCGCTGGACAAGCAGCCCGGCCTGTCGCTGGGCACCCATGCTGCCCTGTTCCGGCTGCTGCGCCGCCTGCGTCCGGCCATCCTGCACAGCTATAACCTGTCGGCCATCGAGTATGCGCCAGTGGCCATGCTGGCCGGGGTGCCGGTGCGCATCAACGGCGCCCACGGGCGCGACGCGGCCGACCCGCAGGGCACCAACCGCAAGCACAATATGCTGCGCCGCCTGATGCTGCCGTTCTACGACCACTGCTATGCCAATTCGGCCGACATGCTGGCCTGGAGCCGCACCGTCATCGGCGTGCCCGAGCACAAGAGCCGCCTGCTGGCGAACGGCATCGACGCCGACAAATTCCGCCCGCGCGCGGACGCCTCCGAGGTCCGCCCGCACGGCTTCGCCGCGGACGCCGTCGTGATCGGCACCGTCGGCCGCATCCAGGACGTCAAGGACCACGCCAGCCTGCTCGAGGCCTTCCTGCTGCTGCGCGAACGGCTGCCGCAGCTGCGCGGGCGCCTGCGCCTGGCCATCGTCGGCGACGGCCCGCTGCTGGCGGCGCTGCGCGCGCGCGCGGCGCAGGCCGGCGTGGCCGAGCTGGTGTGGCTGCCGGGCGCGCGCACCGACGTCGCCGACATCCTGCGCAGCCTCGATGTGTTCGCGATGTCCTCGATCGCCGAGGGCACGCCCGGTTCCGCGCTCGAGGCGATGGCCAGCGCGCTGCCGGTGGTCGGCACCCGCGTCGGCGGCATCCCGGAAGTGATCGCCGACGGCGTCACCGGCGCCCTGGTGCCGCCGTCCGACCCGGCCGCGCTGGCCGCCGCGCTGGCGCGCTATGCGGCCGACCCGGCGCTGGCGGCATCGCACGGCGCCGCCGGGCGCGAACGGGTGCGCCGCCTGTACGACATGGGCGCGATGGTGGCGGCCTACCAGGGCCTGTACGACAGTTTGTGCGAACGAAAAAAACTACTCAGGAAGCCAGAAAAAACATGTGTGGAATAGTCGGCATTTTTGATACGCGCGGCGCGCGCGAGATCGACCCGGCGCTGGTCAAGCGCATGAACGAGACCCAGCACCACCGCGGTCCGGACGAGGGCGACGTCTACACCGAGCCCGGGGTCGGCTTCGGCCACCGGCGCCTGTCGGTGATCGACATCGCCAGCGGCCAGCAGCCGATGTTCAATGCCGCCGGCACCGTCGGCGTGGTGTTCAACGGCGAGATCTACAACTTTCCGGAGCTGACCGAGGAGCTCAAGCAGCTCGGCTACGTGTTCCGCACCAAGAGCGACACCGAGACCATCGTGCACGCCTGGGAAGCCTGGGGCGAGGACTGCGTGCACAAGCTGCGCGGCATGTTCGCCATCGGCGTCTGGGACCGCGACAAGCAGACCATGTTCATGGCGCGCGACCGGATGGGCGTCAAGCCCTTCTTCTACGCGCTGCTGCCGGACGGGATGTTCATCTTCGGCTCCGAACTCAAATCGCTGCGCGCCCACCCGGGCCTGCCGCGCGAGATCGACCCGCGCGCGGTCGAGGACTATTTCGCCTACGGCTACGTGCCGGAACCGAAGACCATCTACAAGAGCGCCTTCAAGCTCGCGCCCGGCTACTGCCTGACGGTCAGGATCGGCCAGCCGATCCCGGCGCCGCGCCAGTTCTGGGATGTGCCGTTCAAGCTGCATGGCCCGATGGGCCTGAAGGAGGCCGAGGAGGAGCTGGTGGTGCGCCTGCGCGAAGCGGTGAAGATCCGCCTGAAGGCCGAAGTGCCGCTCGGCGCCTTCCTGTCGGGCGGGGTCGACTCGTCGGCGGTGGTGGCGATGATGGCCGGCCTGATGAACGAGCCGGTCAACACCTGCTCGATCGCGTTCCAGGACAAGGCCTTCGACGAATCGGCGTACGCCGAGCAGGTCGCGCGCCAGTACCACACCGAGCACCACACCGAGACCGTCGACACCGACGACTACGGCCTGCTCGACACCCTGGCCGACCTGTACGACGAGCCGTACGCCGACAGTTCGGCGATCCCGACCTACCGCGTGTGCCAGCTGGCCAGGAAGCGGGTGACGGTGGCGCTGTCGGGCGACGGCGGCGACGAGAACCTGGCCGGCTACCGCCGCTACCGCTACGCGATGGCCGAGGACAGCGTGCGTTCGAAACTGCCGCACGGCCTGCGCAAGCTGGTGTTCGGCCCGCTCGGCAAGTTCTACCCGAAGGCCGACTGGGCGCCGCGCATGTTCCGCGCCAAGACCACCTTCGAGGCGCTGGCGCGCGACCTGGTCGAGGGCTACTTCCACGGCGTGTCGATCATGAGCGACGCGATGCGCGACCGGCTGTTCTCGGACAAGTTCCGCACCCAGCTGCAGGGCTACCGCGCGATCGAGGTGATGCGCGGCCACGCGCAAGCCTCGCCGACCGACGACCCGCTGTCGATGATCCAGTACCTCGACATGAAGACCTACCTGCCGGGCGACATCCTGACCAAGGTCGACCGCGCATCGATGGCGCACGCGCTCGAGGTGCGGGTGCCGCTGCTCGACCACAAGCTGGTCGAATGGATTTCCGGCTTGCCGCCGGAAATGAAGCTGCACGGCAGCGAGGGCAAGTACATCTTCAAGAAGAGCATGGAGCCCTACCTGCCGCACGATATCCTGTACCGCAAGAAGATGGGCTTCGCGGTGCCGCTGGCCGCCTGGTTCCGCGGGCCGCTGCGCGCGCGCGTGCAGGAAGCCCTGCTGGGGCCGATCCTGGCCGACACCGGGATCTTCAACGGCGCCTTCCTGGCCGAGATGGTGGAGCAGCACTTGTCCGGCCGGCGCGACTACAGCGCGCCGATCTGGACGGTGCTGATGTTCGACGCTTTCCTGCGCAAGGAACTGCACGGTGAATAAGATGAACCAGGCTGACCTGAACCCGGTCGACGCGGCGCCGCTGCGGGTACTGCACGTGCTCGATCACTCGATCCCGCTGCATAGCGGCTACACCTTCCGCACCCGCTCGATCCTGCAGCAGCAGCGCGCGCTCGGCTGGGACACCTTCCACCTGACCAGCCCCAAGCAGGGCGCCGTCACCGTCCCGTTCGAGGACGTCGACGGCCTGCGCTTTTACCGCACCGCGCCCGCCGCCGGCCTGCTGGCGCGGCTGCCGGTGCTGAACCAGCTGGCCGTCATCGACCGCCTCGCCGCGCGCTTGCTGGAAGTGGCGCGCGAAGTGAAGCCGGACGTGCTGCACGCCCACTCGCCGGCGCTGAACGCGATCGCCGCGCTGCGCGTCGGGCGCAAGCTGGGGATTCCGGTGGTCTATGAAATCCGCGCCTTCTGGGAAGACGCGGCGGTCGACCATGGCACCAGCACCGAGTGGGGCATGCGCTACCGCTTCACGCGCGCGATGGAAACCCATGCGCTGCGCCGGGTCGACGCCGCCACCACCATCTGCGAAGGGCTGCGCGCCGAGATCGTCACGCGCGGCATCCCGGCCGCCAAGATCACGGTGATCCCGAACGCGGTCGACGTCGGCGACTTCTCGGTCGACGGCGCGCGCGACGAAGCGCTGGCCACCGAACTGGGCCTGCAGGGAAAATCGGTGCTCGGCTTCATCGGCTCGTTCTATGCCTATGAAGGGCTGGACGTGCTGCTGGCCGCCTTGCCGGCCATGCTCGAAAAAAATCCGCAGATCCGCGTGCTGCTGGTCGGCGGCGGCCCGCAGGACCAGGCGCTCAAGGCCCAGGCCACCCGGCTGGGCGTGGCCGGAAAGGTGATCTTCACCGGCCGCGTGCCGCACGACCAGGTGCAGCGCTACTACAACCTGGTCGACGTGCTGGTCTACCCGCGCCTGAAGATGCGCCTGACCGACCTCGTCACGCCGCTGAAGCCGCTCGAGGCGATGGCCCAGGGCCGCCTGCTGGCGGCCTCGGATGTCGGCGGCCACCGCGAGCTGATCGAGGACGGCAAGACCGGCGTGCTGTTCGGCGCCAACGACGCCCAGGACCTGGCGCGCAAGGTGCTGGCCCTGCTGGCCGAGCCGGCGCGCTGGCCGCTGCTGCGCGCCCAGGGCCGCCGCTTCGTCGAGGACGAGCGCACCTGGGCCGCCAGCGTGGCGCGCTACAAGGGCGTGTACGGCCCGATCACGGGCAAGGTCAAGGCCTGACATGGGACCGGCAGCACTGCGCATCGGCCTGGTCGGCCCGCTGCCGCCGCCGTCGGGCGGCATGGCCAACCAGACCCTCCAGCTCAAGGGTTTGCTGGAAGGGGAGGGCCATGCGGTCGAGATGATCCAGGTGAACGCGGCCTACCGTCCCGCCTGGGCGGCGCGGCTGAAGGGCGTGCGCGCCCTGTTCCGGATGCTGCCCTACCTGCTGCAGCTGTGGCAGGCGGCCGGGCGCAATGACCTGTTCCACGTGATGGCCAATTCCGGCTGGTCCTGGCACCTGTTCGCGGCGCCGGCGATCTGGCTCGGCCGCCTGCGCGGCTGCCCGGTCGTCATCAACTACCGGGGCGGCGAGGCCGACGCCTTCTTCAGCAAGTCGCAGGCGGCGGTCGCGCCCAGCATGCGCCGCGCCGCCGCCGTCATCGTGCCCTCGGGCTTCCTGCAGGCGGTGTTCGGCAAGTACGGTTTCGCCACGCGCGTGGTCCCCAACATCATCAACCTCGAACGCTTTTCGGCCGCGGCGGCGGCGCCGCCCGGCAGCGCGCCGCGGATCCTGGTGTCGCGCAACCTGGAGCCGATCTACGACAATGCGACCGGCTTGCGCGCCTTTGCGCTGCTGCGCGCCCGGCATCCGCGGGCGACGCTGGTGGTGGCCGGCTCCGGCCCGCTGCGCGCCGAACTGGAAGCGCTGGCCGCCGAACTCGGCCTGGGTGCCAGCGTGACCTTCACCGGCCGCGTCGAGAACGCCGCCATGGCCGCCCTGTACCAGGGCGCCGACATCATGCTCAACTGCAGCCTGGTCGACAACATGCCCAATTCCGTGCTCGAGGCGCTCGCTTCCGGCGTGGCGGTGGTCAGCACCAATGTCGGCGGCGTGCCCTACCTGGTGGAAGACGGCAAGACGGCGCTGCTGGTGCCGCCGCAGGATCCGCAGGCGATGGCCGGCGCGATGCTGCGCCTGCTGGACCAGCCGCAGCTGGCCGCCGCCTTGCGCAGCGCCGGCCTGGCCTATGTGCAGCAATTCACCTGGACCCAGGTGCAGCCGCGCCTGCTGGCGGTCTACCGATCCCTCCTTACCGCGCCCGCCGCGAAAGCCCTGACCCAGCCATGAGTTCCCTGTATACCGCTGTAGTTTCCGGCCTGCTGTTCCCGCTGCACGAGCGCCTCAAGCGCCACGGCACGGTGGCGCTGCGGCGCCGCATGGAGCAGACCCAGTACTGGCCCGAGGCCAAGCTCGACCTGCTGCGCCTCGAGCGCCTGCGCGCGCTGCTGCTGCGGGCCCAGGCCCAGTCGCCGTATTACCGCCAGCTGTTCGCCGGCCTCGGCTTCGACCCGGCGCGCGACGTCCAGTCGCTGGCCGACCTGCGCCGCCTGCCGCGCATGGACAAGGCCACCATCCGCGCCAACAGCGATGGCATCCGCGCCCTTGATGCGGTCGGCCTGGCGCGCTTCAACACCGGGGGCTCCTCGGGCGAACCGCTGATCTTCTACATCGGCAAGGAGCGCGTCAGCCACGACGTGGCCGCCAAATGGCGCGCCACGCGCTGGTGGGACGTCGACATCGGCGACCGCGAGATGGTGGTGTGGGGCTCGCCGATCGAGCTCGGGGCCCAGGACAAGGTGCGCTTTGTTCGCGACGCCATGCTGCGCACCGAATTGCTGCCGGCGTTCGCGATGTCGGCCGAAAAGCTGGACGGCTTCGTCGCCCGGATCCGCGCGCGCCGCCCGAAGATGCTGTTCGGCTATCCGTCGGCGCTGTCGCACATCGCGCGCCACGCCAGGGCGCGCGGGGTGCGCATGGACGACCTCGGCATCAAGGTGGCCTTCGTCACCTCCGAGCGCCTGTACGACGAGCAGCGCGAGCAGATCGCGTCCACCTTCGGCTGCCCGGTGGCCAACGGCTACGGCGGGCGCGACGCCGGCTTCATCGCCCACCAGTGCCCGGCCGGCGGCATGCACATCACGGCCGAGGACATCATCGTCGAGGTCCTCGACCCCGACGGCATGCCGGTCCCGCGCGGCAGCGCCGGCGAGATCGTCACCACCCACCTGGCCACCGGCGACTACCCCTTCATCCGCTACCGCACCGGCGACGTCGGCGTGCTCGATACCCAGCCCTGCAGCTGCGGCCGCGGCTTGCCGCTGCTTAAGGAGATCCAGGGCCGCAGCACCGACTTCCTGGTCGCGCGCGACGGCACCGTGATGCACGGCCTGGCGCTGGTGTACATCCTGCGCGACCTGCCCGAGGTCAAGTCGTTCAAGATTGTCCAGGAAACGCTGGACCTGACCCGGGTCCAGGTGGTGCTGGACGGGCCGCTGGCGGACCCGCTGCGCGCGAAGATCGTGGCCGGCTTCCAGGCCCGGCTGGGCGCCGCGGTCGCGGTCGAGGTCGAGCAGGTCGCGGCCATCCTGCCCGAGAAATCCGGCAAGTTCCGCTACGTGGTCAGCAAGGTAGACAGCAGCGGGGTCGGCGCATGAGGGATATCCTGGTCACCCTCGTCGTGTTCGGCTCGCTGCCCTTCATCTTCAAGCGGCCCTGGATAGGCGCCGTCATGTGGGTCTGGATCAGCGTGATGAACCTGCACTCGCAGGGCTGGGGCTTCGCCCGCACCATGCCGTTCGCGGCCATCATCGCCGGCACCATGGTGCTGGCCCTGCTGTGCAACAAGGAGCGCTTCCGCCTGCCCAAGTCGCCGGTCACCACGGTCTTCATCCTGTTCATGGTGTGGATGGGGATCACCTCGATCTTCGCGATCCACCCGGACCAGGTCGGCCCCCAATTGACCAAGGTGTACAAGATCTTCGGCATGAACCTGGTGGTCATGATGCTGGTCACCCAGCGCAAGCATATCGAGGCCTTGATCTGGACCATCGTGGTGTCGATCGGCTACTACGGCGTGAAGGGCGGCATCTTCACCATCCGCAGCGGCGGCGGCGAACGGGTGTGGGGGCCGGAAGGCACCTTCATCGCCGGCAACAACGAAGTGGCGCTGGCCCTGGTGGTCGTCATCCCCCTGTTCTTCTTCGTGCACTCGATTACCACCAACAAATGGGGCCGCTATGCGCTGCTGGCCTCGATCTTCCTGTGCGCGCTCGCTTCGCTCGGCTCCTATTCGCGCGGCGCGGCGCTGGCGATCGTCGCCATGGGCGGCTTCCTGTGGCTCAAGAGCAGCAAGAAGGCGTTGACCGGCACCATCATGTTCCTGTCGATCCCGGTGCTGCTCCTGATGATGCCGGACAAGTGGTTCGACCGCATCAACACCATCAACAACTACGAGGAGGACGGCTCGGCGATGGGGCGCATCAATGCCTGGCGCATGGCCTGGAACCTGGCCAGCGACCGCTTCTTCGGCGGCGGTTTCGAAATCTACGACTACGGCGTGTTCCTGCGCTATGCGCCGATCCCGCACGATGTGCACGCCGCCCACAGCCTGTACTTCCAGGTGCTGGGCGAGCACGGCTTCGTCGGCCTGTTCCTGTACCTGGCGCTGGGCCTGCTGACCTGGCGCGCCGGCAGCTGGATCATCAAGCACTCCAAGGGCCATGAGGAGCTCAAGTGGTCGGCCGACCTGGCGCGCATGATCCAGGTCAGCCTGCTCGGCTTCGGCGTCGGCGGCGCCTTCCTCAGCCTGGTGTATTTCGACGTGCCCTATTACCTGATGGCGGCCATGGTCGCCACCCGCGTCCTGGTCGAGAAAGAACTGACGGCCAAGGCCAGGGCGGCGCGCGAGGCGCCGTCCGTCCCCATCGCTACCGATACAGGCAGACATGCACTCCCAGACCCCCGCTGATACCCCGTCCTCGCTGCCCGGCCGGGCGCTGATGCGCCTGCTCTCGCCGGGCGGGCGGCGCGGCCTGTCGATCCTGATCTACCACCGCGTGCTGCCGCACAAGGACCCGCTGTTCCCGTCCGAGGTCGACCGCGCCGAATTCGACGCCCAGGTCGGCCTGCTGAAGTCCTGCTTCAACATCATCCCGCTGGTCGATGCGGTGCGCCATGTGCGCGAAGGCACGCTGCCGCCGCGCGCGGCCTGCATCACCTTCGACGACGGCTATGCCGACAATGCCGAAGTGGCGCTGCCGGTGCTGCAGCGGCACGGCGTGAATGCGACCTTCTTTATCGCCACCGGCTTCCTCAACGGCGGGCGCATGTGGAACGACACCGTTATCGAGCTGGTGCGCGCCGCGCGCGGCCCGCTGTTCGACGCCGGCAGCATCGGCCTGGGCACGCACCCGATCGGCGGCGCCGCCGAACGCACGGCCGCGATCCGCGCCCTGATCGGCAAGCTGAAGTACCTGCACATGGATCAGCGCCTGGAACAGGTGGGCTGCCTGGCCGCCGCCCAGGGCCTGGCCTTGCCCGAAAACCTGATGATGCGCGACGAGCAGGTGCGCGAGCTGCACCGCGCCGGCATGGGCATCGGCGGGCACACCGTCAACCACCCGATCCTGGCGCGCCTGGGGCTGGAGGAAGCGCGCCGCGAAATCGCCGACGGCAAGGCGGCGCTGGAAGCGCTCATCGGCGCCAGGGTGCCCCTGTTCGCCTACCCGAACGGCAAGCCGGGCGAGGATTACCTGGCCGAGCACGTGCGCCTGGCGCGCGAACTGGGCTTTGACGGCGCCGTCACCACCGCCTGGGGCGCCAGCCGCGGCCAGCCCGATCCCTACCAGCTGCCGCGCTTCACGCCCTGGGACCGCGACCGCCTGCGCTTTACCTTGCGGCTGGCGCGCAACCTGACCTTCGCCGCCGCGCGCGCCGCCTGAAGGCCATGCGCGCCGCTCCGTCCATCCTTCCTGGCGTCACCGATGCTGTTTAATTCCTACGTCTTCCTGTTCGCCTTCCTGCCCGTAACGCTGATCGGCTTCTTCATGCTGGGACGGCGCCACCAGACCTTGGCCGCGGCCTGGCTGGCCGCCGCCTCGCTGGTCTTCTACGGCTGGTGGGACCACCGCTACATCCCGCTGCTGCTGGCGTCGATCTGCCTGAACTACCTGTGCTCGACGCGCCTGCTGGTGGCCGAGCCGGGCCGCACCGGGCGCAAGCTGTGGCTGGGCCTGGCGATCGCAGCCAACCTGGCCCTGCTCGCGTATTACAAATACGCGGGCTTCTTCGTCAGCAGTCTCAACGAGCTGGCCGGTACCAGCTATGTGATCGGCACCATCGTGCTGCCAATCGGCATTTCCTTCTTCACCTTCACCCAGATCGCCTTCCTGGTCGACACCTACCAGGGCAAGGTCAGGGAAAGCCGCTTCATCCATTACCTGCTGTTCGTCACTTATTTCCCGCACCTGATCGCCGGTCCCGTGCTGCACCACAAGGAAATGATGCCCCAGTTCGGCGACGCCAGGAACTACACGCCGCTGGCGGCCAATTTTTCCGTCGGCCTGACCATCTTCACGATCGGCCTGGCCAAGAAGGTGCTAATCGCCGACAACCTGGCGCCCTACGCGAACGCCCTGTTCAATGCGCCGGGCGAGCCGGGCATGCTGCTGGCCTGGGGCGGGGTGCTCAGCTTCGCGTTCCAGCTGTATTTCGATTTCTCGGGCTACTCGGACATGGCGATCGGCCTATCGCGCATGTTCGGCATCCGGCTGCCGCTCAATTTCGACTCGCCCTACAAGGCGCGCAATATCGTCGAATTCTGGCGCTGCTGGCACATGACGCTGTCGCGCTTCCTGCGCGATTACCTGTACATCCCGCTGGGCGGCAACCGCACCGGCAAGGCGCGCCGCTACTTCAACCTGATGGCCACCATGGTGCTCGGCGGCCTGTGGCACGGGGCCGGCTGGACCTTCGTGATCTGGGGCTTCCTGCACGGCGCCTACCTGGTCGCCAACCATGCGTGGGCGGCGCTGGCGGCGCGCGCCGGACTGGGACAGGGCGGCGCCGCCGGCCGCGTGCTGGCCACCGCCATCACCTTCGTCGCCGTGTGCGTGGCCTGGGTCTTCTTCCGCGCCGCCGACCTGGCTACCGCGTTGTCCATCCTCAAGGGCATGGCCGGCCTGTTCGGCGCCGCGATGCCGGAGCTGGTGGCTGACAAGCTCGGGCCGCTCAAGGACGTGCTGGCGCAGCTGGGCATGAGGTTCCAGGCCGGGGGCGCGACCGTGTTCGTCGAAACCTGGGCCTGGGTGCTGGGCGCCGCCTTCATCGCCTTCAGCCTGCCGAACGCGCAGGAAATCACGCGCCGCTTCGCGCCGGCCCTCGATTTCGGCGGCCTGGCCCCGGAACGCGACGGCCGCCTGGCGCGCCTGCTGGCCTGGCGCGCGACGCGCGGCTGGGCGCTGGCGCTGGGCCTGCTGGCCGTGCTGTCGGCGCTGTCGCTGAACCGGCCGACCGATTTCCTTTACTTCCAGTTCTGATGCAGGCAGCAATGACTTCTCCTGAGAATGGAACCCCCAGCCCAGGCGCACACCGCGCCTTCCTGCGCACCTTCGGCCTGGCCGCCGTGGCCGGCGCCGCCGCCATGCTGGCGCTGGTGGTGCTGGTCGATCCCTATGGCCTGTACCGCGTGGTGCAGCGGCCCGGCCTGAACGCGGTCAAGCCGGGCCTGACCCGCTACCAATCCGAGATCAAGCTGGCGCAGGCGGTGGCGCTGCGTCCGCAGGCCGTCATCCTCGGCAATTCGCGCGCCGAGATCGGCTTCGACCCCGCTTCGCCGCAGCTGGCCGCGGTGCCCGGCCCCGCCTACAACCTGGCCGTGCCGGGCACCGGCGTGCGCGTCGCCGCCGCCCAGCTGGCGGCCCTGCATGCGGCCGGCGTGCGCCCGTCGACGATCGTGCTGGGCGTCGAGTTCCTCGATTTCCTGGCGCCCGCCGCTTACGTGTCCGCACCGCCGGCGGCGCCGGCAGCGGCCAGCGACTTCTGGAAGTTCGACACCCTGTTCTCGCTGGCCAGCGTCAAGGATGCGCTGCGCACCCTGCGCATACAGGGCGACGCCGAAGCGGTGACGGTGACCGCGCAGGGCTTCAATCCCCTGCTCGAGTACAAGGGCTATGCGCTGCGCGAGGGCTACCACATGCTGTTCCGCCAGGCTGGCGAGGTGTCGGCCAAATCGCTGCGCCGCAAATCGCCGGGCCGGGTGGCGCCCGAAGACTTCGCCGCCATGGGGGCCCTGATGCGCGCCGCGGCCGACAGTGGCGCCGACCTGCGCCTGGTGATTTATCCCTACCACGCCCAGATGCTGGCGATGTTCGAGCAGGCCGGCGCCTGGCCCCTGTTCGAACAATGGAAGGCGGCGGTGGCGGCCCAAGTGGCGGCGCTGCGGCGCAGCCACCCGCAGGCGCGCGTGGCCCTGTACGACTTCAGCGGCTACGGCGAGCTGGCCTGCGACGAGGTGCCAGCGAAAGCCGAGCGCGCGCGCAGCGCCCGCTGGTACTGGGAAGCTGGCCACTTCAAGAAGGAACTGGGGGAGCGGGTGTTGGCGGTGGCGCTGGCGGCGCCGCGGCCGGACGCACCCTTCGGCCCGGTCCTCGACGAAGCGGGCCTGGCGGCCAACGCGGCCCGCATCGCCGCTGAGCGCAGCGCCTGCGCGGCGGCCAACCCGGCCCTGTTCGAGGCCGCGCGCGCGCTGATGGACAAGGCGCGTTAGCCCTGGGACTTGCCGGCCAGGCGCCGCAGGCGCGCGCCGATCTTGTCGAACAAAAACTGCTCGGGACCTGGCGGCTTTCCGGCGGCGCGCCACAGCAGGTACAGCACGGCGCCGTAGCACAGGGCGCCGGTCGCGGCGCAGCCGGCCAGCATGGCCAGGTAAGCCCCGGTCTCGGCCGGCAGCACGAACTGGCGCCGCAGCAGCCAGACGGCGCCGGCCATCGCCAGCGCGGCCAGCAGCGGGCGCACCATCGTCGCGCCCGACTCCAGGTAGCCGAGCGCCAGGTGGCGCGCCAGCAAGCCCTGGTTGAAGGGAATCATCACGATCGCCGACAGCAGGAAGGCCCAGGCCGCGCCCTGTACGCCCCACCACATGAGGCCTGGAATCAGGAACAGCAGCAGGGCCGCGAATTGCAGGGCGCTGAACAGGGCCACCAGCTGGGGGCGCCCGGTGGCGAGGTAGACGTAGCCGATGTTCGTCTGCAGGGCCTGGATGACGCCGAATACGGCCAGCACCTGCAGGGCCGGCACCATGGGCGTCCATTTCCAGCCCAGCACGGCCGGCACCATCAGGTCGGCCACGGCGACGATGCCGATCCCGGCCGGCAGTGCGAACAGGGCGATGCTGGCAATGACATTGAGGAAGCTGCTGCGAAGCTGGCCCTGTTCGGCGGCAACCTTGGCATAGCCGGCGAAGGCGGCGCGATTGATCGGCGAGACCAGCTGGGTGGTGGGCAGGGTGGCTACCTCGAAGGCGATGGTGTAGAAGCCCAGCGCCTGGGTCCCGGCGATTCTTCCGACGACGAAGTCGGCGGCGCGGCCATTGAGAAACTGCAGGACGTTGACGATCATCAGCCACTTCGAACTGTGGAAAAGTTCCGACTTCGCCTTCAGCGACAGGCGCGGGCGATAGTCGCTGACGTTGTACGACAGCAGGACCGAGAACAAGGTCCCGGCCAGCTGGCCGATCACCAGCGCCCAGTAGTTCTGCAGCCAGAAGGCGAGCGGCAGTGTCACCAGCAGGTTGGCCGCGCGCTTGGCGAACAGGAACTTGAATTCGCGGTCGAATCGCATTTCGCGGCGGAACATCACCGGGCCGATGTTCGATGCCCCCTGCAGTGCGAAGCCGGCGGCGAGCAGGTAGATCACCAGCTCGAGGCGCGGCTCGGCATAAAACTGGGCGGCCGGCCAGGCAAGCGCGGCCAGCACCAGCCCGGCGCCGAGGGCGAACAGCAGGTTGATCGTGAAAGCAGTGTCGAACTGTTCACGCCCGGCGTTGCGGTTCTGGATCAGCGCCACGTCGAAGCTGAACGACACCAGCAGCTGCAGCGCCGCGATCAGCACCATTGCCATCGCCACCAGGCCGAAGTCGGCCGGCACCAGCAGGCGCGCCAGCACCACGGTGCTGACCAGGCCCATGCTGCGGTCGATCAGCTTGAAGGCGACCATCCAGGCCGCGCCCTTGGCAATCTGCTTGTCGATGTGTTTCAAACTGTCGTGCCTTTACCAATGGGAATAATAAAATTTTCTTAGGCGTGGCTCGCACGCACCTTGCGCAATTACAATAGCAGTCCGGTCTTGGATGCATTCGTTTTATTTTGGACAGCGCCGCGCCTGTAACGGAAATGTCAAACAGGCAATAGCTTAGACGATCTTGCCGTGTGCGGTGGGCATTATCGGCGGCAAATTCCCGTGGCGGAAGGGCGTGCCGACACGAAAGCAACAAAAGTTGCATTTTTTGTTGAGTAAATTGTAACGAAGCTTGCCACTCCGCAAGCGAGGCGTGTATATTCAAAATGTGCACATGTTCTCTGTCAATGTACGAGCAACAACTTGATCTGAATCACCCCGAATCCTTCGTCCGACACGCTCCGCGCACCAGCAATATGGGCAGGCGCAGGATGGGGCGACGCCGCCGGATCGGCGAGACTGCGCTTTGAGGAAATTTCCCTCATCTTTCTCAAAGATTGTCACCCTTACGTCATAAAATGTTGTTATAATTACAAAATTATCATTCATGGGAACTCCACAAATGGAAGCAGCTAAAGTCGTCGCGGTCGTTGGACTCGGTTATGTTGGTTTGCCTTTGGCCGTGGAATTCGGCAAGAAGCGCAAGACCATCGGTTTCGACCTGTCCACGGCGAAGATCGAGAACTACAAGAACTTCATCGATCCGACCGGCGAAGTGTCGGGCGAGCAATTGCGCGCGGCGAACCAGCTGCAAGTGTCCGCCGATCCGGCCGCGCTGGCCGAGGCCGACTACATCGTGGTGGCCGT
The DNA here is from genome assembly GCA_036676245.1 of Massilia sp. GTDB lineage: Bacteria > Pseudomonadota > Gammaproteobacteria > Burkholderiales > Burkholderiaceae_D > Telluria_A. The sequence goes on from JAKFDH010000168.1 coordinate 111,490, forward strand.
GCCGACGCCGGTCGACATTGCCCACAATCCCGACTTCACCCCGCTGGCCGGCGCCAGCAAGACCGTCGGCCTGCACATGAAGAAGGGCGCGATCGTCATCTTCGAATCGACCGTGTATCCGGGCGCAACCGAGGAAGTGTGCATCCCGATCCTGGAACAGCATTCCGGCCTGAAGTGGAAGCAGGACTTCCATGTCGGCTTTTCCCCGGAGCGCATCAACCCGGGCGACAAGGAACGCACCCTGACCACGATCGTCAAGGTGGTCTCCGGCGACGACGCCGACACCCTCGAGAAAGTGGCGCAGCTGTATGAATCGATCATCACCGCCGGCGTGCACCGCGCCTCGAGCGTCAAGGTCGCCGAGGCGGCCAAGGTCATCGAGAACACCCAGCGCGACCTGAACATCGCGCTGATGAATGAACTGGCGATCATCTTCGACAAGATCGGCATCGACACGCTCGAAGTGCTGAAGGCGGCCGGCACCAAGTGGAACTTCCTGCCCTTCCGTCCGGGCCTGGTCGGCGGCCACTGCATCGGCGTCGATCCCTACTACCTGACCCACAAGGCCGAGATGATCGGCTACCACCCGCAGGTGATCCTGGCGGGCCGCCGCATCAACGACGGCATGGCCAAGTTCGTGGCCGAAAAGACCGTCAAGTCGATGATCGCGGCCGGCTGCAACGTCAAGGGCGCCAAGGTCAACGTGATCGGCCTGACCTTCAAGGAAAACTGCCCCGACCTGCGCAATTCGAAGGTCGCCGACGTCATCAGCGAACTGCTGAGTTACGGCGTGGAAGTGCATGTGCACGACCCGGTGGCCGACGCCGGCGAAGCGATGCACGAGTACGGCGTCGAGCTGAAGAGCTGGGACGCGCTGCCGAAGGCGGACGCGATCATCGCCGCGGTGTCGCACAAGGAATTGCTGGCGCGTCCGCTGGCCGACTTCCAGGCCAAGCTGAACCAGGGCGGCTGCTTCATCGACGTCAAGTCGCTGTTCGACCAGGCCGCCCTGCGCGAGGCCGGCTTCAGCGTGTGGCGCCTGTAAACGATGGCCGACGTGGAAATGGAGCAGACCGTGCCGAACGCCGCCCCCAGATTCGACCAGCTGCAGCAGCAGTTGCGCGGGCACAGCCATCACTGGCTGGTCACCGGCGCGGCCGGCTTCATCGGCTCGAACCTGGTCGAGGCGCTGCTCAAGCTCGACCAGAAGGTCACCGGCCTGGATAATTTCGCCACCGGCCACCAGCACAACCTGGACCAGGTCCGCGAGCTGGTCGGCGCCAAGGCCTGGGCCAATTTCCATTTCATCAAGGGCGACATCCGCAACCCGGCCGACTGCAAGCTGGCCGCCGCCGGCGTCGACTACGTGCTGCACGAGGCGGCGCTCGGTTCGGTGTCGCGCTCGATGGAAGATCCGCTGGCCTCGAACGACACCAACGTCACCGGCTTCCTGAACATGCTGGTGGCGGCGCGCGACGCCAAGGTCAAGCGCTTCGTCTACGCCGCGTCGAGCTCGACCTACGGCGACCACCCGGACCTGCCGAAGGTCGAGGACGTGATCGGCAATCCGCTGTCGCCGTACGCGGTGACCAAGTATGTCAACGAGCTGTATGCCGACGTGTTCGCCCGCTGCTATGGCATGGAAACGATCGGCCTGCGCTACTTCAATGTGTTCGGACGGCGCCAGGACCCGCACGGGGCCTATGCGGCCGTGATCCCGCTGTGGATCGCGGCGCTGATCAAGAACGAGCCACTGAAGATCAATGGCGACGGCGAAACCAGCCGCGACTTCTGCTACATCGACAACGTGATCCAGGCCAACTTGCTGGCGGCGCTGGCGGACGCGCCGGGCGCGGCCAACCAGGTCTACAACGTGGCCCTCAATGAACGGACCAGCCTGAACGAGCTGCACGCGATGATGTGCCGCCTGCTGGCCGAACAATTTCCGCATGTGCGCACGCACCAGCCGCAGTATGGCGCGTTCCGTCCAGGCGATGTGCGCCATTCGCAGGCGGACATTTCGAAGGCGGAGGCCCTGCTCGGCTTCGCGCCGACGCACCGGATCGGCGAGGGGATGCAGGAAGCGCTGCAGTGGTACATACGCAACCTGACTCAGAACAACTAGAGCGGCAGCCCCATCCCTGACTCGCCGCCCGTTTTTGTAGCTGGAGAAGAAGATGCTAAGAATTTCTAATCACTATGTATCGCGGATCGTCTTCCTGCTGCTGTTTGTGGAAGTGATCATCCTGATCGGCGCGTTCTACGCCGGGGCCGCCGTACGCGTGTTCGACAGCGGCGAGCCGGCGCTGGCGCGGCTGGACAACTTCTTCCTGTCGGCCTGCGCCTTCGCCGGCGCCATCGTGTTCTCGATGAGCGCGCTCGGCATGTACCAGCTCAATTTCACCGAAGGCTTGCGCAACCCCTTCTTCCAGAAGCTGGTGCCCTCGTTCGCGCTGGGCTTCTGCATCCTGACCCTGGTGTTCTACGTGGCGCCGGAACTGTATTTCGGGCGCGGCATCCTGCTGTTCGTGTTCATCATCGCCGCCGGCGGCATCTTCCTGGCGCGCACCATCTTCTTCAAGACCTCGGAATCGCGCATCCTCGAGTCGCGCATCATCTTCGTCGGCGGCGGCGCGCTGGCCAAGGAATGCTCGGACCTGGCCATGCGCAGCACCAGCTACCACAAGTACGATATCGCCGGCTTCATCGCGATGCCGTCCGAGGAATGCTGTGTGCCGGCCTCGTCGGTGCTGGAAATGCGGCGCGGCGATTCGCTGGTGTCGCTGGCGCGCCGCTACGACGTCGAGGAAATCGTGGTGTCGGTGCAGAACCGGCGCGGCGGCACCTTCCCGATCAAGGAACTGCTCGAGTGCAAGTTGTTCGGCGTCAAGGTCACCGACGCGGCCAACTTCTTCGAGCGCGAGACCTACCAGATCCGGGTCGATTCGCTGCAGCCTTCGTGGCTGGTGTTCGGCGGCGGCTTCGACCAGAGCTTCATCCGCACCTTCGTCAAGCGCGCCTTCGACCTGGTGTGCAGCGGCGCGATCCTGCTGGCGACGGCGCCGATCATGGTGCTGACCGCGCTGGCGATCTGGATCGAGGACCGCGCGCCGATCTTTTATTCGCAGGAACGGGTCGGCAAGAACGGCCAGACCTTCAAGGTGCACAAGTTCCGCAGCATGTTCAACGACGCGGAAAAAGGCGGCAAGCCGCAGTGGGCGGCCCAGAACGACCCGCGCGTGACCCGCGTCGGCGGCTTCATCCGCAAGTGCCGCATCGACGAGCTGCCCCAGATCCTCAACGTGTTCAAGGGCGAAATGTCGTTCGTCGGCCCGCGCCCGGAACGGCCTTACTTCGTCGAACAGCTGGCCGAGCAGGTACCGTACTACAATGTACGCCACAGCATCAAGCCGGGCATCACCGGCTGGGCCCAGGTCCGCTACGGCTATGGCTCCTCGGTCGAGGACTCGGTGCAAAAGCTGCAGTATGACCTGTACTATGTGAAAAACAACAGCCTGTTCCTCGACGTCCTGATCCTGATCGACACGCTCAAGGTCGTCATGGGCAGCCACGGGCGCTGATGCGCCCGGACCCGGCAGGGCATTGCATGGCCATTGATACGGGTTCCGGATGTTGACGACGATCGCTACACTCAGTTATGCCAGCGCCGCCGCGGCGTTTGGGCTGCTGTGCCTGGTCCTCTTGACGCACTGGCGCCTGCGCCCGCATTCGATGGCGCTGGCGCTGGCCTGCGCCTTCACCGCGCTGTGGAGCGCCAGCGTGGCCTGGCAGGCCACCTCCCCGGCCCTGCATTCCCTGTTCAGCGACGTCTGCGAGATCCTGCGCAACGGTGTCTGGTCGGCCTTCCTGCTGGTGCTGCTGGGCCACTTCCGCGACCGGGACAGCCGGCGCCAGCTGTGGCGCAACCCGATGCTCGCCTTCATGGGCGTGGTGTACGCGGCCTCGCTACTGCTGACCCTGTTCGGCGACTGGGACCTCGAATTCTTCGGCGCCGGCGGCTACGCCCCGAGCGTGGTGGCGCGCCTGGCGATGGCGGTGCTGGGCATGCTGCTGGTCGAGCAGCTGTACCGCAACAAGCCGGCCCAGGAACGCTGGGCCGTCAAGTTCGTCTGCCTGGCCATCGGCGGCATGTTCGTGTTCGACTTCTACCTGTTCAGCGAAGCGCTGCTGATCCGCCAGATCAATGCCGACGTCTGGGCCGCGCGCGGCGTGGTCAATGCGCTGACGGTGCCGCTGATGGCGCTGTCGGTGGCGCGCAGCGCCTCGTGGTCGGCCGATATCGCCGTCTCGCGCCGGGTGGTCTTCCATTCGGCGGCGCTGTTCGGTTCCGCCCTGTACCTGCTGGCGATGGGCGCGGCCGGCTACTACCTGCGCTACTTCGGCGGCAGCTGGGGCTCGGTGATGCAGGTCGCCTTCCTGTTCGCGGCGCTGGTGCTGCTGGCCGGGATCCTGTTCTCGGGCAGCTTCCGGGCCTGGCTGAAGGTCTTCATCAGCAAGCATTTCTACAGTTACGGCTACGACTACCGCGAAGAATGGCTGCGCTTTACGCGCACGCTGTCGGAAGCGGGGCCGAACCTGGGCGAGCGCGCGATCCAGGCGGTCGGCGCGCTGGTCGAAAGCCCGGGCGGGGCGCTGTGGATGCGGCGCGAGGCGGGCCGCTGCGAGCCCTTCGCCCAGTGGCACCAGCCGGCCAGCGCCGACGTGCTGGGCGAGGATGAGCCCTTCTACCAGTACCTGGAAGCGAAGCAGTGGGTGGTCGACCTGGCCGAGTACGAGGACAACCCGGACAAGTACGAGCAGGTCGCGCTGCCGCCGTGGATCCGCGACTATCCGCGCGCCTGGCTGGTGGTGCCGCTGATCCTGCATAACCGCCTGTTCGGCTTCGTGCTGCTGCTGCAGCCGCGCTCGACGATCAGCCTGAACTGGGAAGTGATCGACCTGCTCAAGATCGCCGGCAGCCAGGCCGCCAGTTACCTGGCCCAGCAGGAAGCGGCGACCGCCCTGATGCTGGCGCGCCAGTTCGAATCGTTCAACCGGATGTCGACCTTCGTCGTGCACGACCTGAAGAACCTGGTGTCGCAGCTGTCGCTGCTGATCCCGAACGCCGAGAAGCACCGCAACAACCCGGAGTTCCAGAAGGACATGCTGGAAACGGTGACCCTGTCGGTGCAGAAGATGCGCCTGATGCTGCAGAAGCTGAGCCGCAGCGAATCGCCGGAGCGCCCGCGCGCGCTGCCGATCGAGCCGCTGGTGCGCCAGGCGGCGGCGCTGAAGGCGGCGTTCGAGCCGAAACCGGTGCTGCACATTCCCGACACCGGCCTGAAGGTGCTGGCCGATGCCGAGCGCCTCGAGCGCGTCATCGGCCACTTGATCCAGAACGCGATCGAGGCGACGCCGAAGGAAGGCCGGGTCGAGGTCAGCCTGGCGCGCGCCGGCGCGGCGGTGGTGGTCGCCATCAGCGACACCGGGCACGGCATGAGCGAGGAATTCATCCGCGACAGCCTGTTCAAGCCCTTCGAATCGACCAAGTCGGCCGGCATGGGCATCGGCGCCTTCGAAAGCCGCGAATACATCGTCGAGCTGGGCGGCCGGCTGGAGGTGCGCAGCAGCCCGGGGCAGGGCACGACCTTCAAAATCATCTTGCCCATTTACCATCAAGACGTGCAAACTGTCGAAAAGGCCGCATAGGCCGCCAGAGGATCGCCGTGACGCAAAGCAAGCCGAAATTACTGATCATCGAAGACGACCCGGGGCTGCAAAAGCAGCTCAAGTGGAGCTTCGACGCCTATGACGTGGTCGTCGCCGGCGACCGCGAAGCCGCGCTGGCCCAGGTGCGCCGCCACGAGCCGGCGGTGGTGACGATGGACCTCGGGCTGCCGCCCGACCCGGACGGCGCCACCGAAGGCCTGGCCACCCTGCAGCAGGTGCTGGCGCTGGCGCCGGAAACGAAGATGATCGTCCTGACGGGCAACCAGGACCGCTCGCACGCGGTCAAGGCGATCGCGATGGGGGCCTACGACTTCCACCAGAAGCCGTTCGACCCCGAGATGCTGGCGCTGGTGGTGCAGCGCGCCTTTTACCTGCATGCGCTGCAGCAGGAAAACCGGCGCATGCTGCAATCCCAGGTCGATTCGCCGCTGGCCGGCGTGATCTCGCGCGACGCCGGCATGCAGAAGGTGTGCCGCCAGATCGAGAAGGTGGCCCCGACCTCGGCCTCGGTGATGGTGCTGGGCGAGTCCGGCACCGGCAAGGAAGTGCTGGCGCGCGCGCTGCACCAGTCGAGCCCGCGCGCCGGCCAGCGCTTCATGGCGATCAACTGCGCGGCGATCCCCGAGAACCTGCTCGAGAGCGAACTGTTCGGCTACGAAAAGGGCGCCTTCACCGGCGCCGCCAAGCAGACCAAGGGCAAGGTCGAGCTGGCCCACGGCGGCACCTTCTTCCTCGACGAGGTCGGCGACCTGCCGATGTCGCTGCAGGCCAAGCTGCTGCGCTTCCTGCAGGAGCGCGTCATCGAGCGCGTCGGCGGGCATGAGGAAATCCCGGTCGACGTGCGCATCGTGTGCGCGACCCACCAGAACCTGAAGACGCTGGCCGCGACCGGGCGCTTCCGCGAGGACTTGTACTACCGCCTGTCCGAGATCGTGGTGACGATCCCGCCGCTGCGCGACCGGGTCGGCGACGCCGCGCTGCTGGCGCACCACTTCAAGAACAAGTTCTGCGCCGCCGAATCGCGCGCCACCCTGCATTTCAGCCAGGAGGCGATGGCCGTCGTCGAAGCCTACCCGTGGCCGGGCAATGTGCGCGAGATGGAAAACTGCATCAAGCGCGCCGTGATCATGGCCGACGGCCCGCAGATCATGACCGAGGACCTGGGCCTGTCCGGCGCCGCGCTGCCGGAAGAACCGCTGAACCTGCGCCAGGTGCGCGACGAGGCCGAATACGGCGCCATCGTCAAGGCCCTGTCCCGGGTCGACGGCAACATCGCCAAGGCGGCCGAGCTGCTCGGCATCTCGCGTCCGACCCTGTACGACCTGATGGGCCGCCATGCAATCAAGCCGCCCGCTGCCTGACAGCGGGGCGGCGCCGGCACGCCTGCCAAGCGCCGTATTCCTGCTGGCGCTGGCGGCCTTCATCGTCTACGGCTCGCTGTTTCCCTTCAACTTCCTGAGCGAGCCGAAGTCGTTCGCCCGCTTCTTCGCCGAGTGGGACCTGTTCGCCAATCGCGCCGACGCGATCGACAACCTGCTGCTGTTCGTGCCGCTCGGGATCGGCGTGCATGCGCACTACCGCACGCTGCGCGGCCGCCTGCTGGCGGCGCTGCTGGTGCTGCTGGCGCTGGGCGTGGGCATCCAGCTGGCCCAGCTGTACCTGCCGAGCCGCACCGCCTCGCTGGCCGATGTGGCCTGGAACGGCGCCGGTCTGGCGGCCGGCCTGCTGGCGGCATCCTGGGTGCGCCCCCTGATCGCGGCGCGCATGGCGGGCCACGCAGCCGGCCACGACCGGTTCGCCATGCTGCTGCTGCTGCTGTGGTACTTCTACGAATCCTTCCCCTTCGTGCCGACGCTCGACCTGGGCGAACTGCGCGGGCACGTCAAGACCGCGTTCCAGGCCTTGCCCTTCGAGCCGATGCGGCTGCTCCAGCATGGCCTGGCGGCGACGCTGGCCGGGGTCGCCGTGCAGCGCATGAACTGGCTGCGCACGCCGGCGCTGGCGGTACTGGCGGCCGGCGCCATGGCCCTGTTCCTGGAAGTGTTCGTCGCCTATGGCCAGTTGCGGCGCGAGACCATGCTCGGCATCGCGCTGGGCCTGCTGCTCGCTTACGGGCTGGAGCAGCGCGCGCGGCGCAGCAGCGCGCCGCTGGTGTTGCTGCTGGCGCTGGCCGCCTACCTGCTCACCGTGTTCACGCCCTACCGCGGCCAGCTGGCGGACGGCGGCTTTACCTGGACCCCGTTCTCGAATCTGCTGTGGCAGGGTGTGACGCCCAGGCTGGTGCCCTCGGCCTACGAGGCGCTCGCGCTTGGCGCCTTGCTGTGGGGCGGCCTGGCCGGCCTGAGGCGCTTCGACCGCCTGCCCTGGGCCTGGGCCGGCCTGGTGCTGTTGCTGGTGGCGGCGCTCGAATGGGTGCGCGCGCAGCTGGCAGGCTACCACGCCGACACCACCACACTGGCGATGGCGCTGGTGCTGGCTCCGGCCGCGGTGGCCCTGCGCCTGGCGCCGGCGGCCGCCGCCAGCGCCGCGCCGCCGCCGCCGGCCTCGTCCG
>JAKFDH010000169.1:0-1679 GCA_036676245.1 Massilia sp.
CCACCCGAGAGCGTGCCGACCAGCTTCTGCTGGTCGCTGCCCTTGAAGTTGAAGCGGCCGATGTAGGCGCGCGACTGGATCTCGACCTTGCCGATCGTGATGATGTCGCTGCCGCCCGACACCGCCTGCCAGACGTTCTTGTCGGCTTCCAGCGAATCGCGGCTCTGGTCCACGTAGGCGATCTTCACCGTGTGGCCGATGTTGACCTCGCCCTTGTCCGGCTTTTCCTGGCCCGTGATCATGCGGAACAGGGTCGACTTGCCGGCGCCGTTGGGGCCGATGATGCCGACGATGGCGCCCGGCGGGATGGTGATGTTGAGGTCGTCGATCAGAAGGCGGTCGCCGAAGCTCTTCGAGACGTTCTTGAACTCGATCACCTTGTCGCCCAGGCGCTCGCCCGGCGGGATGAAGATCTCGTTGGTCTCGTTGCGCTTCTGGTATTCGACCGACTGCAGGTCTTCCAGGCGCTGCAGGCGGGCCTTGCCCTTGCTGCGGCCGCCCTTGGCGTTCTGGCGCGACCACTCCAGTTCCTTCTGCAGGGCCTTCTGGCGGCCCTTTTCCTGCGACTCTTCCTGCTTCAGGCGCTCGGTCTTCTGGGTCAGCCACTCGCTGTAGTTGCCCTTCCACGGAATGCCGCGGCCGCGGTCGAGCTCGAGGATCCACTCGGCGGCGTTGTCGAGGAAGTAGCGGTCATGGGTGACGGCCACCACGGTGCCCGGGAAACGGGTGAGGAACTGCTCCAGCCATTCGACCGATTCGGCGTCGAGGTGGTTGGTGGGTTCGTCGAGCAGCAGCATGTCGGGCTTGGAAAGCAGCAGGCGGCAGAGCGCGACGCGGCGCTTCTCACCACCGGAGAGCTTGCCGCAGATCGCGTCCCAGGGCGGCAGGCGCAGCGCGTCGGCGGCGATTTCCAGCTGCAGCTCCAGCGTGGCGGCGTCGCCGGTGGCCAGGATGGCCTCCAGGCGCTGCTGCTCGGCGGCGAGCTTGTCGAAGTCGGCGTCTTCTTCTGCATACGCGGCGTAGACCTTGTCCAGCAGCTCCTGCGCGTGCAGCAGGTCGCCGACGCCTTCCTCGACGGCCTGGCGCACGGTGTGCTCGGGATCCAGGCGCGGCTCCTGCTCGAGGTAGCCGACCTTGATGCCCGGCTGCGGGCGCGCTTCGCCGGTGAAGTCCTGGTCGACGCCGGCCATGATGCGCAGCACGGTCGACTTGCCCGAGCCGTTCAGGCCCAGCAGGCCGATCTTGGCGCCCGGATAGAAGGACAGCGAGATGTCCTTGATGATCTGGCGCTTCGGCGGCACGGTCTTGCTGACGCCGATCATGGTGTAGATGTATTGCGACATTGCACGCTCTCTTTGGCGCAGGGCGCGGCGGCGCGGTCGAACGGCGCGGCCGGGCAGGGTGGGGCCGCGCGCGAAAGGCGTGCAGCCGGTCCGGAATCGGAGGGTGGCGCATTATACCGGTAAGAAATCCGGGGTCAGAGTCGATTTATCTTCGGGACGCCCAGACCTTCAGGCCTGTTCCGCCGAAGATAAATCGACTCTGACCCCGGATTTCCCGGTTTTCTGCCCGGGGATTGCCAGAATTCGCCCGGCGCCTGCCCGGGTCGCCTGTTTTCATGCCCCTGCCGCACTGGGCGGCGTTTGTGGGGGAGCGCGCCATGCGCATCGGATTGAAAC
>JAKFDH010000170.1:0-1827 GCA_036676245.1 Massilia sp.
GCGATGGGCAAGTCGGCCCAGGTGCCGCTGCACGTCTGGCTGCCGGACTCGATGGAAGGCCCGACCCCGATCTCGGCCCTGATCCACGCCGCGACCATGGTGACCGCGGGCATCTTCATGGTGGCGCGCATGTCGCCGCTGTTCGAGCACAGCGAGACCGCGCTGTCCTTCGTGCTGTTCATCGGCGCGACCACGGCGCTGTTCACCGGCCTGATCGGCATCATCCAGAACGACATCAAGCGCGTGGTCGCGTATTCGACCCTGTCGCAGCTGGGTTACATGACGGTGGCGCTGGGCGTGTCGGCCTATTCGGGCGCCGTGTACCACCTGATGACCCACGCCTTCTTCAAGGCCCTGCTGTTCCTGGCGGCGGGCAGCGTGATCATCGGCATGCACCACGAGCAGGACATGCGGAAGATGGGCGGCCTGCGCAAGTACATGCCGATCACCTACTGGACCAGCCTGATCGGCACCCTGGCCCTGGTCGGCACGCCTTTCCTGTCGGGCTTCTATTCGAAGGACACGATCATCGAGGCGGCGGCGCACAACGCGCACGCCAACCACGGCTGGATCGCGCAGTACGGCTACTGGGCGGTGCTGCTGGGCGTGTTCGTGACCAGCTTCTATAGCTTCCGCCTGCTGTACCTGACCTTCCACGGCAAGGAGCGCTTCCGTGACGCCGGGGCCCATGGTCACGACGACCATGCGCACGACCCGCATGCCGATGCCCACCACGACGCGCACCACGACACGCACGCCGACGGCCACGACGACCATGGCCACCACGGCCCGGTCGAGCCGCACGAGTCGCCGTGGGTGGTGACGGTGCCGCTGATCCTGCTGGCCATCCCGTCGATCTTCATCGGCTTCTTCACGGTCGGCCCGATGCTGGGCGGCGACTTCTTCCGCGGCGCCATCGAGGTGCTTCCGCAGCACGACGCCATGAAGGCGTGGGCCGAGGAGTTCCACGGTCCGGTCGCGTTCGCGCTGCACGGCATGACGATGCCGGCGTTCTGGCTGGCCTTCGCCGGCTTCGCGCTGGCGACGCTGATCTACCTGTTCAAGCCGGCGATCGCCGACCGCGCCGCGAAGGTCTTCGCGCTGCCGATCCGCATCCTGGAGAACAAGTACGGCTTCGACGACCTGTGGATCAAGGGCTTCGCCGGCGGCAGCGTCAAGCTCGGCCTGTTCTCCTGGAAGAAGGGCGATGCCGGCCTGATCGACGGATTCTTCGTCAACGGTTCCGCGGTGCTGGTCGACCGAATCGCCGGGCTGGTCCGCCAGATCCAGACCGGCCGCCTCTACAACTATGCCTTCGCCATGATCCTCGGCCTCATCGTCCTGTTGGCGGTGCTGGTGCGGACGGTCGGCGCCTGAGACTGACAAGGAAGCCCTGATGGATGCCAACTGGCCCCTGCTGAGCGTGCTGATCTGGCTGCCGATCGTCGGCGGCCTGCTCACGCTGGCCTTCGGCGACGCGCGCGCGCACCAGGCCAAGGCCTTCGCGCTGGTGGTGTCGCTGGCGACGCTGATCGCCAGCCTGTTCCTGTTTGCCGGCCACGACTATTCGTCGGCGGCGATGCGCCTGGTCGAGGACCATCCCTGGATCCCCAGCTTCGACATCCGCTACCACCTGGGCGTGGACGGCCTGTCGATCGCGCTGATCGCGCTGACCACGCTCACCACCGTGCTCGTGCTGATCGGTGCCTGGACCTCGGTCGAACGCCGCGCGCACCAGTATTTCGCCGCCTTCCTGGTGCTCGAGGGCCTGATGGTGGGCGTGTTCTGCGCGCTCGACGCCATCCTGTTCTACGTGTTCTTCGAGGC
>JAKFDH010000171.1:0-118364 GCA_036676245.1 Massilia sp.
CTGCGCCAACGTATTGCTTCACAATCGCGTCGTACGAGCTGTTGGCGCGGATTAACTTCAGGCCGGCATTGAAGGCGTCGCGCACGCGCGCGTCGCGAAATACCGCCTTGCGCGGGCTTTCCGGAAAAATCCTATGGTAGGTGACCGCCTGCGTGGCATCGATCTGAGGTTCGAGCTTGTCGCTGAAGTAGCGAAAAATCAAGCGATCTCCCACCACCACATCGACCCTTCCCGTAAACAGCAGCTTGTTTTGTGTGATCTGGCTTGGCACTTCCCGATAATCCGGATGGCCACTCACAACCATGCTAAAGCGCTCGCCTAGCAGCATGCTGGCGTTCTGGAATGCCACCACCGAATGGTTGGACAAATCCTCAATCTGCCGAAGTTTCAGGTTGCGACTGGTGAGAGTGATCGCGACGTTTTGGTAAACAATGTAAGTATCAGTAAAGTAATCTTGGCCACCGATCCCTTCGGTTGTCGACAGCATGCCGTCGAGCTGGCCGGCGCGCAGAATTACCAGCGCTCGCGCCTGCGGCAACATATGGCCAACCAGCTTGTAGCCGCCAGCCGCCAGCGCCTGTTTGGCGATGTCGTAATCGAGGCCCGCGGTACCCGATTCCATGATGTAGGGTGGCTTGGGCAAGCCCATGCCGACATGCACTTCCTGCATCGTCAATTCTTGTGCGCGCGCCACGCCGCTCAGCGCGCCAGCGCAAGCGATCGCGGGCATGATGAGAAAGAACGGCCATTTGCCCGGTTGCGCTCGCAACTGTGGTGCACGGTGAAACGGCATACGCCTCCCAAATGTGTGGATGGTAACTTGCACAATACACTAGGCAAAGCGAGCTTAATAGTCACATGGCGTTGTTTGGCAACGATCTTGGGCATCGCCAGTCCGGCAAGGGGCAGCGTCCCTCAAACTCGGTAAATGGTCGCAGGTTCGAATCCCGCACGGCCTGCCACGAATACAGCAGTAGGAAAAAAAATGGCCGGGGAAGTTTTCCCGGCCATTTTCACTTCAAGCTACTCAAGCGACAGCGCTCGGCGCATGGCGCGCATACACCGCACTGGCAAACGCACGTCCCTGCGACAGCGAACGCAAGCTGCCGGTGTGGCCGAACAGCCTGGCCAACGGTACATCGGCCATCACTTCAACGCGGCCGCTGTGCTCCTCGATACCGAGCACCTTGCCGCCACGGCGCTGCAAGTCGCCGATGACATCGCCTGCATTCACCGACGGCGCATCGACGGTCACTGCCATGACCGGCTCGAGCTGCAGCGGCCTTGCGCGCCGCAGTCCGTCCAGCGTGCCGTCCCTGGCAGCGGCGGCAAACGCCAGGTCGCTGCTGTCGACGGCGTGGTAGTCGCCATCGAGCAGCGTGACCTTGACGCCCGTGACCGGGTAGCCCAGCGGACCGTTCGCCATTGCCTGGCGCACGCCCTTCTCGACCGCCGGTATGAAAGCCGAAGGCACGACGCCGCCCTTGATCGCATTATCGAAGGCGAACACGCCGTCGAATTGTTCGATCCTGAGCACGACGCGCGCATACTGCCCGGTGCCGCCGTTCTGCTTCGATACCTTGCCCTCCACTTCCACCGCCGGACCGCCGATGGTTTCACGGTAGGCCACCTTGGGCGCCCCGGCCGTCACAGCCACGCCGGTCTCGCGGCGAACCTGTTCCAGCACGACGTCAAGGTGCAGCTCACCCATTCCCCACAACACGGTCTGGCCGCTGTCCTCATCGTTCTCAAGCCGCAAAGACGGGTCTTCGCGCCTGTAGCGATCGAGTGCAGCGAGCAGCTTGCCGCGGTCCGCGCCCTTTCCCGGCTCGATCGCCAAGGCGACCACCGGTTCACCGGCCTGTATCGATTCCAGCGCCAGCGGCATTGCCTTCGACGATAGCGTGTGGCCTGTCAGCGCGTCCTTTAAACCGGCGATGGCAACGATACTGCCAGCACCTGCCTGCGCCACGCCGGTCCTGCGGTCGGCATGCACCACATACAGCCGGCCAACGCGTACCGCCGCATCGAGCGACGCATTCCACACCGTGTCGCCTTCATGCAAAGTGCCGCCGTAGACCCTGACGTAAGTCAGCGTGCCGTGCTCGTCATGCACCACCTTGAACACCAGCGCTGCCAGCGGATCGGTGTCGCCCGTCGCCACTTGCACTGTGGCGCCGCCTGCTGTCGCCACCGGCGCCGTACGCTCGTCGGGAGACGGCAGCCAATCGACGATGGCGTCCAGCAGCGGCTCGATGCCCGCGTTACGGTAGGCCGAGCCGGCCAGCACCGGCACCGCGCGCCTGGCCAGCGTCATCGCGCGCAGGCCTTCTGCGATATCCGCCGGCGACAGGGTGTCGTCGGTCAGGTAACGCAAGGTCAGCGCGTCGCTGGCGTCTGCGGCAACCGCGGCGGCATGGGCGTAGGCTTTTGCCGCAACGGCCTCCAGGTGCGCAGGCAGCGGCGCCGATGCCATGGCGCCCTTCGCATCCCACGACAGGAAGCGTTGGCCCAGCACATCGATCGTGCCTTCGAACTCGTCGCCGCCGCCGACAGGAATCGCCAGCGGCACCGGATTGGCGCCCAGACGCGACACAAGCTGCTCCACCACGCGTTCGAAGTGAGCGCCGGTGCGGTCCATCTTGTTGACGAACACGATCATCGGCACGCCGTGCTTGTGCGCCTGGCGCCATACCGTCTCGGTCTGAGGCTGGACGCCGGCGACGCCGCACAATACCGCGACGGCGCCGTCGAGCACGCGCAGCGAACGTTCGACTTCGATGGCGAAGTCGATGTGGCCAGGCGTGTCGATCAGCGTGAACGAATGGCCGTTCCAGGCGACGCGGGTTGCGGCCGCGCCGATGGTGATGCCGCGTTCCTTTTCCAGGGCCATGGAGTCCATGGTGGCGGTGCCCTCGTGGACCTCGCCGGTGCGATGGATCTCGCCGGTCTTGAACAGGATGCGTTCGGATAAGGTGGTTTTGCCCGCGTCGATGTGGGCAATGATGCCGAAGTTGCGCGAATGAGCGCGAAGGACTGTAGCAGTCATGATGGTACTTTCTAAACATGGCGGGCGGCCGTGGATTTGTCGTGTGACAAAGCGCAGCGGGAGCCATGCGACCACCCTTGTTCAGTGGTCCCGCGCGCGTTCTTCGTCGGCTAACTTCATGATATAAATGCTCCTGGTGTGAAAAACAAAAAAGGCCCGAGTGGGCCTTTGTTGACGGTGCTCGTTACGAGCGGATCAATGGGCGCACTGTCGCGGCCCGGAACGCTGCATCGAGCGCGCCGGGAGGGCGAAGGTAAAGAAGAGGATGTCCATTGAGTTCATGGGCCGAAGAGTAAATCGAAACGGGGATCGCGGTCAACAAAATAAAATCAATGGGCCCGATAGCGGCCGAGGGGGCTCACCCCATCATCGGTCTCCAGCAGCAATGCCCCGGATCTCCGCTGAAAACGCAGCATGGGCGGTTTCGTCCACAGGCCGGTGCTTGATGGCCACCTGCGCTGGATAGTTTCCAAGATAGTTGTCGTTCTTCCAGTTTCGTGCAGGACGGATCGGACGCTTTTCAAAAGCGCCGCCGCAGTTCGGGCACACATCGCCCAGCACGCCGTCGGCGCAATCGGCGCAGAACGTGCATTCGAAGCTGCAAATGCGCGCATCCGGCGCTTCGGGTGCTAGCGATTTATTGCAATGCTCACAGCTTGGCCTTAATTCCAGCATGACGTTCCTTCCAGGTTCACTGCGGGCGCTGCCATCAACGCCTGCATGCATCATGCCCGTGCCGGGCAAGGCGCTTATGCCATTTGCAGTGGAAAAACTGCCACGGCGATCACAGCCTTGCTCTCTTTCGTTGCTGAACTGTGGCATCGCGCACGCACGGGCGCCATTCCATTGGACACGTTTGTTAAATTGGAGGACGATTCCTTTATCCGTGTTTGATTGCGGAACTAATTAGACAGATAAAGGAGACGCCATGAACTGCAAATTCCCACTCGCATGCGCAGCGGCGGCCGCCGCCATTGCCCTGCTGCCAGTCAGCGCACTCGCGGCCGAAGGCGGCGCCACCAAGGCCGAAGCCGAGGCGATGGTCAAGAAGGGCGTGGCCTACATCAAGGCCAACGGCCCCGAGAAAACCTATGAAGAGATCAACAAGAAAAACCCGATGTTCGTCGACCGCGACCTGTACCTGGTCGTGTATGGCCTGGACGGCTTCGTCCATGCGCATGGCGCCAACCAGAAGATGATCGGCAAGAACCTGATCGACATCAAGGATGTCGACGGCAAGGCCTTCGTCAGGGAGCGGGTCGAGCTGGCCAAGTCGAAAGGCACCTTCTGGCAGGAATACAAATTCGTCAATCCGGAATCGAAGGCGATCGAACCGAAACTGATGTATTGCGAGCGCCTCGAACAAACTGCGGTCTGCGGCGGCATTTACAAGTAATTATTCGGCGGCGCCCCCGACTGTTGCGCCGTCCGCCATGGACGGCCTTTGTGGTGCAAAAATCAAGCCTTCCCGGCCGTAGACTCGGCTATCATTGGCGCACTTTTTTTGATTTGCCAATTTTATTCAAGTCTACGGAGCGCTCAGGATGAATGTAGCTACATCGGCCAACCCGAAGGAAATTACCGTTCGCGGAATTATCCTCGGCGTTCTCATTACCCTCGTTTTCACCGCCGCCCAGGTCTATCTCGGGCTGAAAGTCGGCCTCACCTTCGCCACCTCGATCCCGGCAGCCGTCATTTCGATGGCGCTGCTGAGCGCTTTCCATAACGCGACCATCCAGGAAAACAACATCGTCCAGACCATCGCGTCGGCCGCCGGCACCCTCGCGTCGGTGATCTTCGTGCTGCCCGGCCTCTTGATGATCGGCTGGTGGGCCAATGTGCCGTTTTGGCCCACGTTCGGCGCCTGCGCCATCGGCGGCGTGCTCGGCGTGATGTACACGGTGCCGCTGCGCCGCGCACTGGTATCGAAGTCCGACCTGCCCTATCCTGAAGGCGTGGCCGCGGCCGAGGTGCTGAAGGTCGGCATGGCCTCGCGCTCGGGCGCGCTGGAAGGCAAGGCAGGCCTGATGGCCGTGATCTGGGGCAGCGTCGCGTCGGCCCTGTTCGCCGCCGGCGCCGGCGCCAAACTGCTGGCCGCCGAAGTGGCGGTGTTCTTCAAGGTCGGCAACGGCGGCGCCACCGGCATTGGCGCGGCCAGCTCGCTGGCCCTGGTCGGCGCCGGCCACCTGATGGGCATCACGGTCGGCCTGGCGATGCTGGCCGGCCTCGTCATCGCATGGGGCGTGCTGGTGCCGCTACTGACGTCGCTCGACCCGCAGCCTGCCGCCGAAGCGGCGGCGCAGGCCACCGGCGTCTGGCGCGTGCAGGTGCGCATGATCGGCGCGGGCGCCATCGGCGCCGCCGCGATCGTCACGCTGGCCGGCCTGGCCAAGCCGGTGCTGGGCGGCCTGAAGTCCGCCATGGACGCTGCGCGCCACGCCAAGGCCACCGGTGAAGTCTATCCGCGCACCGACCGCGACATGCCGATCTTCATCGTCGGCCTGGTCACCCTGCTGGCGATGGTGCCAGCCGGCTGGCTGCTCGCCACCTTCATGCAAGGCGGCCCTTTGGCAAGCATCAGCACCATGCTGGTCCTGGTCGGCATCGGCTACATCCTGATCGCAGGTATTTTCGCGGCCGCCGTCTGCGGCTACATGGCAGGCCTGATCGGCTCGTCGAATTCGCCGGTGTCCGGCATCGCGATCCTCACCGTGCTGGGCGCGGCGCTGTCGGTCGGCATGGTCGGCCGCAGCATCATGGGGCCGGAAGTGGCGCAGGCGCTGATCGCCTACGCCCTGTTCGTCACCACCGTCGTGCTGGCGGTCGCCGTGATCGGCAACGACAACCTGCAAGACCTGAAGACCGGCCAGCTGGTCGGCGCGACGCCATGGAAGCAGCAGGTCGGCCTGCTGATCGGCGTGGTCGCCGGTTCGGCCGTGGTGCCGCCGGTGCTGGAACTGCTGAACAAGGCCTATGGCTTCGCCGGCGTGGTCGGCGGCAAGGCGATTTCGGACGAGCCGCTGGCCGCGCCGCAGGCGACCCTGATCTCGACCTTGGCCAAGGGCGTCATCGGCGGCGACCTGGCATGGAACCTGATCGGCTACGGCGCCCTGCTCGGCCTCGGCCTGGTGGCGGTTAACTTCATCCTGAAGGCTTCGAGCAAGGGCAGGTACAGCCTGCCGCCGCTGGGCGTGGGCCTGGCGATCTACCTGCCGTCGGCCGTGACGGCGCCGGTGGTAGTCGGCGCACTCGCGGGCTATGCCTTCGAACGCGCCGTGCACCACAAGACCTGGGGCGAGCCTGCCAAGCGCCTCGGCGTGCTGGTGATGTCCGGCTTTATCGTCGGCGAGAGCCTGTTCAACGTGGCGCTAGCCGGCCTGATCGTCGCCACCGGCACCGGCGAGCCGCTCGGCATCGCCACCGGCATGGGCGAACACACGCAGATGCTGGTCGCCCTGGTGGTCGGCGCGGCCGTCGTGATGGCCCTGTACCGCTGGGCGGCGCGCAACGCCGAACGCGTGTCGGCATAAGCAAGCCCGCGGGGCAGCGCCGATCATTCGTCGCTGCCCCGCACCTGCGTCACGCCGGCATCGCCGCCGGCTTGACCGATGTTTAACACCATGCCTAAGATGCAGGCAATGAGTGCTTCCCAATTCTTCTCCTCCCTGCTGCACATCGTCCTGCTGCCGCCATTGAGCCTGTTCCTGCTGATGGCTGCCGGCGCGCTGCTGCGCCGGCGCCATCCGCGCGCCGGCCGTTCGCTGTACCGGACCGGACTGGCCCTGCTGGTGCTGCTGTGCTGCGACTTCGGCGCCAGCCTGCTGGTCAAGCCGCTCGAAGCGCTGACATCGCCGCTGGCGAGCAGCGCCGGCAGCGGCGCCCAGGCCATCGTGGTGCTGGCCGCCGGCAGCATCGACGACGCGCCCGAGTACGGCAACCGCGATATCCCCGACCGCATCGCGCTCGGGCGCCTGCGCTACGGCGCGCACCTGCAGCACGAGAGCGGCTTGCCGCTGCTGGTCAGCGGCGGCAACGGCACGCCGGACGGACGCTATGAGGCGAAGGCGCAGGGCATGGCGCGCGCGCTGCGCGAAGACTTCAGGACGCCGGTCGCGTGGATCGAAGACCGCTCGGCCACCACCGCCGAAAATGCCGCGTTCTCGGCCGCCATCCTGCGCCGCCACCAGGTCAAGCGCATCCTGCTGGTGACCGATGCGATGCACATGCCGCGCGCGCGCCGCGTGTTCCAGCGCGCCGGCCTCGAGGTGGTCGACGCCCCGACCCTGTTCCTCGGGCGCGGCCAACTGGCCGTGCTCGACTTCCTGCCTACCGCGAGCGCGCTGCAGCGCTCCTACTACGCCAGCTACGAGTGGTTCGGCCTGGCCTGGTACCGCCTCAAGGAATAGGCCGCGCCCTTGAAAAAACACTGGATCATCGTGCCCTTGCTGGGTGCCTGCGGCGCTCTGCTCGCCGCCTGCCTGCTGGAGCGGAGCGCCGCGCCGCCACGCCAGGCCGGCGCCGAACTGCTGCGCGAGGACCCGGCCGGCATCGGCGACCAGCTTGCCAATGCGGTCGGCACCGTCCTCATTGCGATCGACCGCGGCGGGGCGGCGCCGGGGCCGGTGCCGCGCTGGCGCATCGGCGCCCAGGCCGCGCCCGCGGGCACGGCGGGCGGCGCCGGCCGCACGGTCGGCGTAGCCTCGGCGCGCGAAGCCATCGATGCCATCGGCCGGGCACGAAGCGGCGACGTGGTCACCTTCGCGCCCGGCGAATACCGCTTCAGCGGGCGTTCGGCGCTTGCGGCCAGCGGCGCGGCCGGCGTGACCGTGCGCGCCGAACAGCCGGGCAGCGTGACGCTGGTGTTCGACCTGGTCGAGGGGTTCCGGGTATCGGCCCCGCGCTGGACCTTCGAGAACCTGGTGATCCGCGGCGGCTGCCTGCGGCATAGCCGCTGCGAGCACGCCTTCCATGTCAGCGGCAACGCGACCGGCTTCGTCGCCCGCAATAACAATGTCAGCGATTTTAACGCCCACTTCAAGATCAACGGCGAAGGCGGCGTGCAGCCGGACGGCGGCGTGCTCGAACAAAACACACTGGCCAACAGCGCGGTGCGCGCCACCGAACAGCCGGTGACGCCGGTAGACCTGGTCGGCGCGAGCGGCTGGACCATCCGCGCCAACTGGATCAGCGACTTCGTCAAGGGGCGCGGCGACCGCACCAGCTATGGCGCCTTCGCCAAGGGCGCCGGCCAGCGCAACACCTTCGTCGGCAACGTCATCGTGTGCGAGCATCTGCTGCGCGGCACGCCGGGCCAGCGCATCGGCCTGTCGCTGGGCGGCGGCGGCACTGGGCCGCAATGGTGCCGCGACAAGCGCTGCATCACCGAGCAGGATGCCGGCGTCATCGAATCGAACCTGATCGCCTCATGTTCGGACGAAGGCATTTACCTGAACCGCGCGGCGGGCAGCGCCGTGCGCCACAACACCCTGCTCGATACCGCCGGCATCATGCTGCGCCACCCGGAAACGAGCGCCGACGTCAGCGGCAATATCGTCGACGGCCGCATCGCCGCCAGCCACGGCGCGCTGCTGCGCCGGGGCGACAACCTCGACACCAGCGTCGCCCGCCTGTACTTCGGCGGGCACCCGCTGCAAGGCTTGTACCGCGCGCCGCGGCGGCTGGACTTCGGCTGGAGCGGCGAGGCGCCGCGCCGTAGCACGACCGGCACGGTGGCGCCCGACCTGTGCGGCGCGGTACGCGGCGCCATGCCTGCCTATGGCGCGTTCGAGGATATCGGCTCCTGCATGCTGCCCTGATCGATCAGCGCTGCCGCTCGGCCAGGCCGCCCAGCAGGTCGAGCGGCAGCGGGAACACGATGGTGGTGGACTTGTCGCTGGCCAGGCCCGCCAGGGTCTGCATATAGCGCAACTGCATGGCGCCGGACTGGCGCGCCAGCACATTGGCCGCCTGCATCAGCTTTTCCGATGCCTGCAATTCGCCCTCCGCGTGGATGACCTTGGCGCGCCGCTCGCGTTCGGCCTCGGCCTGGCGCGCGATCGCCCGCACCATCGATTCATCGAGGTCGACATGCTTGATCTCGACATTGGCGACCTTGATGCCCCAGGCGTCGGTCTGGGCGTCTAGCACTTGCTGGATATCGATGTTCAGGCGTTCGCGCTCGGCCAGCATATCGTCGAGCTCGTGCTTGCCCAGCACCGAGCGCAGCGTGGTCTGGGCCAGCTGGCTGGTCGCCTCCAGGAAATTGGCGACCTGGATGATGGCGCGCTCGGGATCGATGACGCGGAAGTACAGCACCGCGTTGACCTTGACCGATACATTGTCGCGCGAGATCACGTCCTGCTTCGGCACGTCCAGCACCACGGTGCGCAGGTCGACCCGCACCATCTGCTGCAGCACCGGGATCAGCAGGATCAGGCCCGGCCCCTTGACCGACCAGAAGCGCCCCAGCTGGAACACGACGCCGCGTTCGTATTCGCGCAAGATGCGCACCGACATCGCAAACAGCACGGCCAGGAAGAACACCAGCGTGCCGATGCCAAAACCGAGTTCGACGATCATGAGCTTCCTCCTTGAGACTGGCTTGCGGGGTCCAGCGCTTCGACTTCGAGCCGGGCGCCCCGGCGCGCCAGCACCCGCACCGTCTGCCCGCTGCGCAGCGGGGCGGCGCTGGTGACGCGCCAGGTTTCGCCATGGACGTTGGCCCAGCCGCCGGCGGCGCCGGCCTCGATCACTTCGGCCAGGCTGCCCACCAGTTCCTGCGGCCCCGCGCGCTGCGCGCGCCGGCGCGTGCGCAGCGCCACCGCGGCGGTGGCCGTCACCAGCGCCAGGCTGGCCACCGCCATGACCAGCACCACGCCGAGCGGCATGCCGTAGTCGGGCAGGTCGGTATCGACCAGGATCAGCGCGCCGGTCACGAAGGCGACGATGCCGCCCAGGCCCAGTACGCCGAAACTGGGCAGGAAGGCCTCGGCCACCATGAAGGCGATGCCGGTGAAGACCAGCGCCAGCCCCGCGTAATTGATCGGCAGCAGCTGCAGGCCGTACAGGCCAAGCAGCAGGCACAGCGCGCCGATGACGCCCGGCGCCACCGCGCCCGGGCTCATGAACTCGAACAGCAGGCCGTACACGCCGATCGTCAGCAGCATCAGCGCGATGCTGGGATTGGTCAGCACCATCAGCACCCGCGCGCGCCAGTCCGGCTGCTCGCTGGCGACGCGGGCGCCGGCCGTGCGCAAGGTGACGCTGCCCTGCGCCAGCGCCACCGTGCGCCCGTCCAGCCGCGCCAGCAGGGCCGGCACATCGGGCGCGACGACATCGATGACCTGCAGCTTGAGCGCTTCATCCGCCGGCAGGCTGAGCGACTCGCGCACGGCGCGCTCGGCCCAGTCCGCGTTGCGCCCGCGCAGCTGGGCCAGGCCGCGCAGGTAGGCGGCGGCGTCGTTGAGCTGCTTGCGCGCCATCGCGCCCTGGTCGGACGGAGCGGCCGGGCCGTCTGCCTTGCCGTCATCCTTGCCGGGCGGCCTGGCGGGCGCCGGCCCGGGCGCAGCGCCCGGCAGCGGCGCCTCGACCTGCACCGGCGTGGCCGCGCCCAGGTTGGTGGCCGGCGCCATCGCCGCCACGTGGCTGGCATACAGGATGTAGGTGCCGGCGCTGGCGGCGCGCGCCCCGGCCGGGGCGACGTAGGCGATCACCGGCAGCGGCGAGGTGAGGATGGCCTTGATGATGCTGCGCATGGCCATATCGAGCCCGCCGGGCGTATCGACCTGCAGGATGACGGCCTGGCTGCCGTCGCGCCGCGCGTGGGCAATGCCGCGCACGACGTAGTCGGCATTGGCGGGGCCGATGGCGCCGTCGATGGCGAGCAAGGTGACCGGCGCCGGGGCGGCAGGCGCCGCCAGGCAGCAGGCCAGCAGCGCCAGCAAGGCCACGCAGTGCAAGGGCAGACAGAATGGCAGCAGGCGCAGGCATGGCGCCCGCGCTGTTGCGGACATGGCTCCTCCCGAACGGGACGGCTGTCCCATACGGGGTTAGAAACGGGGGCGGCGCCTTGGTTCCCGCCGCGGCGGGAGATGGGCCAAGCGGGTCAGACCAGCAGGGCCGCGCTCATCGAGCGCACTTCGTCGGCCGATTCGGCCAGGATGCTGGCCAGGTCTTGTTCGTCGATGACGAAGTCGAGCACCGATTCGGAATGGGGCGGCAGTTCCGGCGGCGGCGCCCCCAGCGGCGAATGCACCGGCGCGAACTGGTTGGCCAGGATCAGGGTATCGAGCAGGGTCGCCGGCGGCATGCTGAGCCAGCCGTCGCGCAGCGCCGAAATGGCGCTCGACACCGGCTCCGGGATCGACAGCTTCTTCATCACTTCGCGGCTGACCACTTCCTCGCACAGCTCGGCCCACTTCTCGGGATCTTCGTCGAGCAGGCCGGGGAACTCGTCGGCGCGCGACAGCAGGTAGAAGCCGCCCACCTCGTGCACGATGGCGGCGAACATCGCGGTATCGGGATTGATGAAGGTGACGCGCCGCGCCAGCACCTGCGACAGCGCGGCCACATGGGCCGTGTGCGCCCACAGCTGCTCGGCCTTGGCGCGGATGGCCGGATCGACGATCTTGGCGCCGAACTGGCGCACCACCAGGCTCGCCACCAGCGTCTGCAGGGTGCGGTAGCCGATCCGCATGACGGCGGTGCGCACATTCGTGATCGGGGTGTCGCCGTTGCGGTTGTAGGCCGCCGAATTGGCCATCGCCACCGTGCGCGCCGCCAGCTGCGGCTCGCCCAACACGAGCTTGATCGCGTCCTCGATATGGCAATCGGGATCGTCAAGCGCCAGTTGCAGGCGCAGGGCGGCGTTCACGCTGGTCGGGAAGGTCAGGTCCCCGCGCGCGGCCTGGGCGGCAATGTATCCGAAGGTTTCTAGTCTGTTCACGCGAAAATTATAACCCGCTTGGGCGCGGCCGCGAAAAATCGTTTCCCTTCCGCCAATAGTCGTGTCCGCTTAGCCACAGCGCAGCAATCCTGGGCGCCACTCCGTCGAGACCAGCTTCGATCCGACCCACGCCAGCCCGCTCACGGCGCAGTCCAGCATCAAGGTCGTGCAGGCGTAAAAAAACCGCCGCGCTCAGGCGCGGCGGCTGGCCTGGACTGGCGCGCATCCTACTTGACCTTGATCGCGCTCTTGACCTGGGTGACGCCTTCGACGCTGCGCGCGATGTTGGCGGCTTTCTCGGCATCAGACTTCGAATCGACGAAGCCGCTCAGCATGACCACGCCCTTGTCGGTCTCGACGTGGATCGCCATCGATTTGAGTTCAGGCTCCTTGAAGATATCGGCCTTGACCTTGGTCGTGATGACCGAGTCGGCGACCACGGTGCCGGTTTTCTCGGCGGCGCGTTCGGTCTTGGCGGCGACGGTATCGACCGCGCGTTCGGTCTTGTCGGCCACGGTGGCGGCAACGTTCTTGGTTTTTTCGACTGCGGTAGCGGCTGCGGTTTCGGTGCGGTTGGCGATCGCGCCGGCGGTGGTGGTGGCCGGGGCGGTCGTGGTGGCCGCGGCGCTGCGGTTATCGATCAGGCAGCCGGTGGTGGGCTGGCCGGCGACCTGGGCGCACTTCTCGACGGCGGCGGCCTTGGTGGCGTCGCTCGTCATGGTGCTGGTGACAGGTGCGGCGGTGCTGGCGGTGGTCGTCGATACGGCATTGAGCTTGGCGTCGGCCAGCGCGGCGGTGTGCACCGACTTCGCGTTGCTGACGCAGCTGTCCTTCTCGGCGCCGGTGCTGGCCGCGCAGCGCGCCTTGGCCAGGCCGTACTCGGCATTGGCCAGCTTGGTGCGGGCATCGATGTTCGCCTTGGTCGTGTTGCTGTACTGGGTCGCCGCTTCATGCTCGGCGCGGGCCCGCGCCACCTTGGCTTCTTCGACGCAGACGGTCTTCGCGTTGCCGGACTGTGCCCGGCAGTTTTTCTCGGCCGCCTTGTAGTCGGCTGCGGCCTTCTGGCTCATGTTGCGGTAAGCAGCCGGATCGGACTTGACCTCCGGCGCCTGGGCGAAACTGGCGCTGACGGCAGTCGCCAGCAGTGTGGCAATCAAAGTTTTCATGGTGTGGGTCCCTTCGGGTGACTGTTGTTGGTACGTGATTTAACGACGTAACAAGGGTGCTATCTGTGCGATAGCGAACAGTTCCAGTAAATACCGGCGGGCTACAGGGGATATCGCGCGACGCGTTTGTCGGCAAGCAAGAACAAATCACCTGGGGCATCGCGCGGACCTTCCGCGCGGGCAATTTCAAGCCAGGGCAAGGTGTCGTGCTTCGGTTCGCGGAAGGCGGTGCGCACCTTCTGGATCGCGGCCAGCATGGCGTCGTAGCGGTCGGGGTGGTAGCGCGCCAGCCAGGCGGTTTCGGCCATGTCGGCGAACACCTCCTCGGCCAGGATGCGGCGCGTGAACCAGGCGCGCACCGGTGCGATCCAGGCCACGATGGGGAGCGGCTTGCGGCTGGTGTACTGGCCGTTCAGGCGGCGGTAGCAATGGGCCACTTCGTGGATCGCGGCGCCGTCGAGGAACAGCTGCTGCAATTCGGGCGCGATCATCGCGGACAGGCGGTCGGCAGTCGGGTTGTCGCGCACCGACACCACCAGGGTGCAGCGGCCGTTCTCGTTCCACACGCCGATCGGGGTATGGCCGGACAAGCCGTTGCCGCGTTCGACCAGCAGCTCGATCGCCAGGCCGTGCGCCTTGCCGAACTCGACGCCTTTCTGGGCCGCGGCGATCCACTGCGCCTCGCTGGCCGGCTGCGCCTGTGCGGCGGCGCCGCACAGCAAGGCCAGCACCGCGCCGGCGCGGCGCCAGGACCGGTTCAACTCATTCATCGCTGAGCAGGCCCGTGCGCCAGGCCTGGCGCACGTCCTCGAAAGGCGTCGCCGTCTTTTCGAACACGCCGATGTCTTTTGCCAGGCGCACCCAGGCGCGGGTATCGTGGCCGCTGCGGGCGACCGGGACATTGTCGCGGACCGCTTCGAGCCAGGCGTGCACGCGCGCGTACTGGCCGGGATGGTGGCGCTGGATCCAGGCCAGCGCGACCAGGTCGGCGAAGCCTTCCTCGCGGCGGTTCTCGCGCATCGCCCTGGCCTGGGCCAGCAGTTCCTTGTCGTCTGCGTATTCCTCGCCCTCCTCGACGAAGCCGGCCGGCAGCGCATGCCAGATGCCCTGGGCGTAGCGCCAGCAGTGGCCGATTTCGTGGGCCGTCATCGCCTCGATCATCAGGCTGCGATCGGCTTCGGGCACCTTGTCGAGGATGGTTTCCGCGTTCGGATTGCCGCGCATCGACAGCACCAGCTTGCAGCGGCCGTTCTCGAAGCCCATCGCCAGCGGCACGTCGCCGGGGCGGGCCTGGGGCTGGACGATGATGTCGACGGGGAGATTCTGCTGCTTGGAATAGGCGAGGACGGGAGCGGCTGCCTTGAGCCAGCGGATTTCCAGCTCGGTCAACTGGGCGCCGGCCTGCGCGAGGCCGCTGGCAACGGTCAGTAGCGCGAACAGTGTGTGCTTGAACATGGCGGGTGCTCCTCGAAGGTCCTTAAATGCCTTACGGCAATTTTACCCTCGGCTATATCCCTTGCTCCCAACAAATTTTTCTCAACTGAAAGACTAGCAACATTGTCGGCAGAACAAATCGGGGTCAGACCTCAATTACCGGCTAATCGGGGTCAGACCTGGTCTGACCCCGATTAGCCGGTAATTGAGGTCTGACCCCGATTGTCGATTCTCAAGCCCTGCGCGTGAAGCCGTCCTCGCTCCAGCCTTCGCTGCCGACGCCATGGCGCACGAAGAACAGGCCGTCCGGATCGTATTTGCGCTTGACGGCCAGCAGGCGCGCGTAGTTGGCGCCCCAGAATGATCGCTGCCAGTCCGGCTCGAAGTAATTGCTCTCCGAAACGTACGAGCCGGGCGCCGGAATCACGGCGCACAGTGCGGCCATGGCCGCGGCGATGTCGGCGGCATCCTCGCGCGCCACCCGCGCGTCCGGCGCGCGGCCCGCGATCAGCGGATGCCGGCGCAGCTGCTCGCCGGCGCAGATGGCCAGCGCGCAGGCGTCGAGCACCGCCGGGTTCATCGCGGTGTCGCGCGCGGCGGCAATCGCCTCGGGCGGGGCGCCGGCCAGGCCCTTGTTGAAGTGCAGCGCCATCTCCGCCCTGCGCGTGCTGGCGTACAGCGCGTCCACCAGGCGCGCGCGCTCGCCCGGCGCCAGCAGCGAGGCCGGCACCCACGCCGATTCGTAGCCATTGATGAATTTGCCCGCTTCCTTCTCGTTGCCCGACCAGTACACATCGTCCGGCGAGGCGCCCGGACGCGCGTCGGCCATGACCGCACCGGGAAAGGTCTTGAGCACCGCCGGATTCCACATGGCGCGCGCCGGCAAGGCCGCAACCAGCGGTTCGCCTTCCACGATATAGTCGGCCGGCGCCGCCGCCAGCGCGTCGAACAGCGGCTGCCACAGGGCCTTGGCCTGCCGCAGGTCCAGGCCCTGGAACAGCATGTTGATGCCGACCCGGTTCTGCGTCTTGAACACCATTTGCTCGCCCCAGTGCGGGTTGAACAGATGCTCCGCGTAAAAGGCGAGCAGGCGCGCGATCAGCCGCCGGTACGCGCCATCCGATGTGGCCTTGATCGACACGGCAACCACGCCGAAAAATTCCGGCAGCTCGTGCGTGCGCAGGGTGACCCGGGTGACGACGCCGAAACTGCCGCCACCGCCGCCCTTGATAGCCCAGAACAGGTCAGGCTCCTGGCACGCATTCACGGTGCGCAGCACGCCGTCGGCGGTGACGATCTGCGCTTCGAGCAGGCTGGCCGAGGCCAGGCCGTAGCGCTTCGAATGGCTGCCGAAGCCGCCGCTCTGGATCAGGCCCGCCACGCCGACGGTGGCACAGCCGCCGCCCTGCACGTAGCGCCCGCCCCTGGTCGTGACGGCATGGCAGGTGTGCATCCAGATGGCGCCGGCATCGACGGTGACGGCCGGCTGCGGCGCCTGGCTCGCGGCGCAGCCGGCAGGGACGAAGGCGTCGTGCATGACGACCTTGTCCATCTTGCGCGTCCACACCAGCAGCGAATCGGGCGCGCTGGACGTGCCCTGGTAACTGTGGCCGCCGCCTTTGACGACCAGGCGCAGCCTGTGTTTGCGCGCGAAGCGCACTGCCGCGGCGACGTCCCCGGCCTGCTCGCAGGCGACCGCATACGCGCTCGCCTGGCTGACCCACGCACCGGACCAGCCGAGCGCCTGGGTCAGGCCGGCCTGGTCGCGGATGTAGTACGGGTTCTTCAGCGACTCGAGCACGGCGGCGCCTTCGACGCTGCCGGGCACCGCGCACGCGGCCAACGGCGAGCGCACCGCCGACAGGCGCCCGCCCACCTCCTTGCGCAGGCCTTCCCATGCGCGTGCCGACGGCCAGGCTGCATCGCCGGGACGCACGCGGCGCCACGGGCCCGCCGCCGTTACGCTTTGCACCGGAAGCACGGCCGCCACGGCGGCGCCGCCCATCGATCGCAGGAAGTCTCTCTTTTTCATGGCCCGCCCTTTCGCGTTGTTGATGCGAGCGAGTATAGGGAGACGCCGGCGCCAATGGGTGGCCTATGTGGCGAGCCGGGATTGCGGCGGGGCGGGCCGGATATACATATCTTTTAGTTAATAAAGTCTTAGCAGAAGCAAATTTCTCTTCTTAAAGTAATTTTACGTTCGTGAGGCATTGAGCCAGTCCCTCGTTCCACGCAACCGTTCGCTGGCAGCAAAAAATGGCATGAGGTAATTTAAGTCCCGCCCCCGGCCAGGGTGGCCTGCGGCGCCTGCTGCGTCCACCCCGCCCCCAGCGCACGTGCCACGGCCACCGTCGCCAGCAGGCGCTGGGTGCGGATCTGCGCCGCCGCGCGGTCCGCCGCCAGCGCGCTGCGCTGCGCATCGGTCACGTCGAGATAGGTCGACACGCCACGCTCGTAGCGCGCCTTCGCCACTTCATGCGCGCGCGTGGCGGCCTGCTGCGCCTGCACCTGCACGCCGGCCTGCAACTGTCGCTGCTTCACGTCCGACAGCGCATCCTCCACTTCCCGCAATGCGGTCAGCAGGCGTCCTTCATGGTTCGCCAGCGCCTCGTCGTAGCGCGCCCTGGCGATGGCCAGGTTGGCCTTGTTGCGGCCGCCGTCGAACAGCGGCAGCGACAGCGACAGGGGGCCGATCGAGAACTGGCGCGCACTGCCGCCCGCCAGGTTCGACAGCCTCTCCGACGCATAGCCGAAGTTCCCGGTCAGGCTGAGCGATGGATAGAACGCGCCCTCGGCCACGCCGATCTGCGCATTCGCCGCACGCAGCTGGGCCACGCTGCCGGCCAGGTCGGGCCGCTGCGACAGCAGGCTGGCCGGCAGGCCGACGGGAATCGACGGCGGCGCCGGCAGCGCCGAACCGGCAGGCACCAGCGGCGCCGACGGCGACACGCCCACCAGCACCGCCAGCGCATGTTCGAGCGCGTTGCGCTGGCGCCGCACGTCGTGCAGGTCGGCTTCGGCGTTGGCGCGCTCGATGCGCGCACGCGATACATCCAGCTCGTTCGACAGGCCGGCGTTGAAGCGCGCTTCGACCAGCTGCTGCGATTCGCGCCGGGTCGCCAGCGCGCTGTCGAGGATCGTGCGTTCGGCGTCCAGGCCGCGCAGCTGCCAGTATGTCTGCGCCACTTGCGCCGACAGCAGCAGGATCACGCCGTCGCGGTCGTCCTGCGCCGCCAGCGCCTGCGCATCGGCCGCTTCGACCACCCGCCTGACCCGTCCCCACAGGTCCAGTTCATACGACAGCGAGGCGCCGACGGTGAAGTTGCTGCCTTCGATGGCGCGGCCGCCCATGGCCAGGCTCTGCGAGGTTTGCGCCGAGCCGCGCGAATTGGCCGCCGAGGTGCCCAGGTTCACGGTGGGCAGTTGCGCCGCGCGGTATACGCCGAGCTGGGCCTGCGCCTGGAGCAGGCGCTGGGCGCTGGCCCGCACGCCGGGGTTGTCGCGCACGGCGCGCTGCTCGAGCGCATTCAGGGTCACGTCCTGGTACACGGTCCACCATGCCGCCGGCAGGCGGGCATTGTCGGCGGCTGCGCCGGCATGGCGGTAGGCGTCGACGCCCACCTGCGGCGGCGCGGCGAAGTTGGGGCCGATGGTGGTGCAGCCTGCGAGCGCGAGCGCCAATACAAGGGGAATCAGGGAAGTCATTGGGGTTTTCATTTCGTGTTCCTTTAATGTGCACCGGCGCCTGCGCCGGGTCCGGAGGGCGAGCGCACGTCGTTCGCGAACCACAGCAGCCCGATGCAGCCGATCAGCACCGCGCCCATGATGACGAAGCCGTCGTTGTAGGCCATGATGTAGGCCTCGCGCCGCACCAGCCGGTCGATCACGGCCAGTGCCTGGCCGCCCGCGGTGACGGGGTCCATGCCATTGGCCATGAAGGCGGCGCCCAGCTGGTCGATGCGTTGCTGGGTGGCGGCTGCGAAGCCGGTCACCGATTCGCCGATGATGGCGGAATGGAAGTGCTCGCGGTTGGTCAGCGTGGTCGCCAGCAGCGCGATGCCGACCGAGCCGCCCAGGTTGCGCGTCATGTTGAACAGGCTCGATGCCGACGAGGTGTCCTGCGGCGCGATGCCCTGCATCGCAAAGTTCGACAGCGTCAGCATGATGAAGGGCTGGCCCAGCGCCCGCACCACCTGGGACCACAGCAGCTGGTCGTAGCCGGTGGTCGCGTCCATGCCCGCGTTCATCAGGCACGAGATGCCGAACAGGCCCAGGCCGAACGAGCACAGGATGCGGTTATCGACCTTCGACGACAGCTTGGCCACCACCGGCATGATCAGCAGCTGCGGCAGCCCCATCCACATGATGACTTCGCCGATCTGCATCGGCGTATAGCCGGCGATCTGCCCCAGGTACAGCGGCAGCAGGAAGGAGGAGCCGTACAGCCCCATGCCGATCACCGCCGACAGCGCGGTCGCCACCAGGAAGTTGCGGTCGCCGTACAGGCGCAGGTTGACGAAGGGTTCGGCGCGGGTGAAGCTGGTGCCGATCCACCCGAGGATGCCGACCAGCGCCAGCGACGCGAAGACGATGATGAATCCGGAGTCGAACCAGTCTTTCGAATTGCCTTCTTCAAGGAAGATGGTCAGGCAGGCCAGCCCCATCGCCATCAGGCCGATGCCGAGCCAGTCGGCGCTGGCGAGCAGCTTGAGCTGGATCTTCTCGCGGTCCAGCCCCCACCAGATGCCGGCGATCAGCAGCAGGCCGGGCACCCAGTTGATGTAGAAGATGCTTGGCCAGCCGTAGCTCTCGGCCAGGTAGCCGCCCAGGGTCGGCCCCATCGACGGCGCCAGCGTGGCGGTCAGGCCGAAGATGGCCATGCCGGCCGCGCGCTTCGATGGCGGCAGCTTGGCCATCACCAGCGTCATCGCCATCGGGATCAGCGCGCCGCCGGTGAAGCCCTGCAACATGCGGAACACGATCATGCTCTCCAGGTTCCATGCGGCGCCGCACAGGGTCGAGAACACGAGGAACAGCGAGGTGGTGCCGATCATGTAGCCGCGCATGCCGAACACGCGCACCAGCAGCGCCGTCAGAGGAATGACGACGATCTCCGCGCACAGGTAGGCGGTGGAGATCCACGAGCCCTCTTCCTGCGTGGCCGACAGCGTGCCGAGGATGTCCTTGAGCGAGGAATTGGTGATCTGGATGTCGAGGACCGCCATGAAGGCGCCCAGCATCCCGGCCGCGACGGCGATCCAGGTGCGCAGGTCGACCTGCTCGGAAATCGCAGGCAGCGCGCCTGGGCCGAGGGTGTGCGTGGTGCTTGCCATGGCGCGCCTAGCGGATGGCGGCGGTCTTGATCGCAGGCGCTGCGGCGGCCTGGCGCACGTCAACCTCGGCCAGCGCCGACATGCCCGGCACCAGGCGGCCGTTCAGCTTCTTCACGTCGGCCGCGTCGAGCACGATCTTGACCGGCACCCGCTGGACGATCTTGGTGAAGTTACCGGTCGCGTTATCGGCGGGCAGCAGCGCGAACTGGTTGCCGGAGGCCGGCGAGAAGCTGTCCAGGTGGCCGACCAGGTGGCGGCCCGGCAGCGCGTCGATCTCGATCGACACGGCCTGGCCGGGCTGCAGCCTGGCCAGCTGGGTCTCCTTGAAGTTGGCGGTGACCCAGACCTCGTCCTGCACGATCGCGGCCAACTGCTGGCCGGGCTGCACGCGCGCGCCGACTTCGACGCTGCGCTTGCCGATGCG
Source organism: Massilia sp. (assembly GCA_036676245.1). Lineage (GTDB taxonomy): Bacteria > Pseudomonadota > Gammaproteobacteria > Burkholderiales > Burkholderiaceae_D > Telluria_A. Next base: position 20,351 of record JAKFDH010000171.1, read on the forward strand.
GCCGGCCACCGGCGCGACGATGCGGTTGTAGGCCAGCTGCTGGCGCGCGTCCTTCAGCTGCGCCTGCAGCACCTTGACCTGCGCCCTGGCGACCGCCTGGGCCGAGGTGGCGGCGACAATTTGCGCGCGCGCCGCATCCACGGTGCCGCGGCGTGCGGCCAGGTCGGCCCCGGCGCCGCTGCGCGCAGCGGTGGCGGCGTCGAGTTCGGCCTTCGAGACGGCCTTCATCTGGCTGTTATAGAGCTGGCCGAAGCGCTCGGCATCCTGCTTTGCGCGCAGCAGCTGCGCTTCGGACTGCAGCACCTGTGCGCTGGCGGCGCCGGCCTGGGCCTGCACCTGGGCCACCTGGGCCGCGGCCTGCAGCACCTGCTGCTCGGCGCTGGCGATCTGCGCTTCGATTTGCTCGACCCGCACCTGCTGGTCGGCGGGATCGAGTTCGGCGATCACGTCGCCGGCCTTGACGGTCTGGTTGTCCTCCACCAGCACGCGCGCCACGACGCCGGCGATGCGCGGCGAAACCGGGTGCACGTGGCCGGCGATGTAAGCGTTCTCGGTTTCCACGTAATTGACGCTGCGGTACCACGTGCGTCCGCCGGCGCCCAGCGCCAGCAATGCGATCACGGCGACCACGCCCAGCACGCGGTAGTTGGGCGGCGCTTTGCCCGCCGGCGCTGGCACCGCCGCCGGGGCGGCCGGCTCGGCGCTCTGGGTCTCGATTTTGTGGATCTGCGACATGATTTCCTCTGAAATGAAATGAGTTCATTGCATTATTCGATATTCGTTCGCCGAAGTCAAGAAATGAAACGAGATCATTTCATTTATTTTTGCATTACAATGGCGCCATGGACGACAACACCGAACCCCTTCCCTGCTGCCGACCGGCCGGCCGGCCGCGCGCCAGCGATGTCGAGGAGCGCCTGCACAATCTGATCCACACGGCCGGGCAGTTGTTCCTCCGGCACGGCTACAGCAAGGTGAGCCTGGAATCGATCGCGCGCGAGGCCCACGTCGCGGTCCGCACCATCTATGTGAAATTCGGCGGCAAGGCCGGCTTGTTCGAGGCGGTGCTGGCGCACAACCGCGATCACTACTTCAAAGCCAACGACATGGACGAGGACATGCGTCCCCTCCAGCAGGTGATCACCGAATTCGCGGTGCATTTCCTCGACATGTTCACGTCGCCCCAGGCGCAGCGCATCCAGCGCCTGGTCATGGCCGAAGCGCCGGGCAACCCGGAACTGGCAAAGAGCTTCTTCGAAGCGGGGCCGGAACTGACACGCACGATGCTGGCGCGCTATTTCGCCCGTCCCGACGTCATCGCACAGTTGCGCGATGACGTGGCGCCGGACCTGCTGCCGGTGTACTTGTTAAATTGCGTGATGGGCGACCAGCTATTGATCCTGCTGCTGGCGCCGCCTGCCGACCTGGGCGCGCGCCTGCCGGAACGACTGGCGCTGTTCTTCCGCAGCGTACTGCGCGCACCCTGACTGTGTGCGTCACCGCACCGAGCAATCGGGGCGATTTTGGCATCCTGAATCCTTTACAGGAGGGCATGATGAAAACAAAAATCAGGGAGGCCATATGAGCAAGTCCGCTCGTTACGAATGGCGCGATCAGCAAGCTGCCCTGAACGAGCGCCTGCGCGGCTTCATGGAAAATCCGGGTACGGAACAACTGGAAGCGGTCGTCGCGGAATTGCAGGCCTACGCGGATGCCGCGCGCGCGGGAAGTATCGAGATTCCCGCACGCTGGACAAGCTATAGCTAAAGGAAATTGAAGCAGCCATTGACTGGCTTAAGCGCCATGCTGGCGTCATTTGAACAAGGTGCAAAAAAAGGGGCAGAGTTTTCACTCTGCCCCTTTTTGTTTCTGCCTTTTGGCTTAGCGCTTGCGCACCGGCGGCAGGTCCGTGCATACGCCTTCGTACACTTCGGCCGCCATGCCGATCGATTCGCCCAGCGTCGGGTGCGGGTGGATCGTCTTGCCGATGTCGACGCCGTCGGCGCCCATCTCGATCGCCAGCGCGATCTCGCCGATCATGTCGCCCGCATGGGTGCCGACGATGCCGCCGCCGACAATCCGGTGCGTTTCAGCGTCGAACAGCAGCTTGGTGAAGCCCTCTTCGCGGCCATTGGCCACGGCGCGGCCGCTCGCGGCCCACGGGAAGTGGCCCTTCTCCAGCTTGATGCCCTTGGCCTTGGCTTCGTCTTCGGTGATGCCGACCCACGCCACCTCCGGATCGGTGTAGGCCACCGATGGAATGACCTTGGCGTCGAAGAAGGTCTTCTCGCCATGCGCCGCTTCCGCCGCCACGTGCGCCTCATGCACCGCCTTGTGCGCCAGCATCGGCTGGCCCACCAGGTCGCCGATGGCGAAGATGTGCGGCACGTTGGTCCGCATCTGGCCGTCGACCGGGATGAAGCCGCGGTCGGTGACCGTCACGCCAGCCTTGTCGGCTGCGATCTTGCCGCCGTTCGGGCTGCGGCCCACGGCCACCAGCACCATGTCGTAGACCTGCGGCTCGGGCGCCTTGGCGCCGGCTTCCGCTGCCTCGAAGGTAACCTTGATGCCCTCGGCCAGCGCTTCCACCGCGACCGTCTTGGTCTTGGTCATGATGTTGTCGAAGCGCTTTTCATTGAACTTCTGCCAGACCTTGACCATGTCGCGGTCCGCGCCCTGCATCAGGCCGTCGAGCATTTCGACGACGTCGATGCGTGCGCCCAGCGTCGAATAGACAGTCGCCATTTCGAGGCCGATGATGCCGCCGCCGATGACCAGCATGCGTTTCGGGATCTGGCGCAGTTCCAGCGCGCCGGTCGAATCGACGATGCGCGGATCCTTCGGCACGAACGGCAGGTTGACCACGGCCGAACCGGCCGCGATGATCGCCTTCTTGAAATGGACCACGGTCTTGGTGCCGTCGCCGGCGGTGACCTCGATGTGGAAGGGGCTGAGGAACTGGCCCACGCCCTGCACCACGTTTACCTTGCGCATCTTGGCCATGCCGGTCAGGCCGGTGGTCATCTTGGAGATGACCTTGTCCTTGTAGGCGCGCAGCTGGTCGATGTCGATCTCGGGCTTGGCGAAGCTGATGCCGTGCTTCGACATGCCTGCCGTTTCGTCGATGACGGCGGCCACGTGCAGCAGCGCCTTGGACGGGATGCAGCCCACGTTCAGGCACACGCCGCCGAGCGTCGCATAGCGCTCGACCAGCACCGTCGTCATGCCCAGGTCGGCCGAGCGGAAGGCGGCCGAATAGCCGCCGGGACCGGCGCCCAGCACCATCATGTCGCATTCGACATCGACCTTGCCGGCGTAGTCCGCGCCTGCCAGCGGTGCGGCGGCCGGCGCGGCTGCGGGCGCAGCGGCCGCAGTTGCGGCGGCGGCAGGAGCTGCCGCGGCGGGAGCCGCGGGTGCAGCGGCAGCGGCAGGCGCAGCGCCCGCGCCGGATTCCTCCAGCACCAGCAGCAGCGAGCCTTCGGCGACCTTGTCGCCGACCTTGACCTTCAGTTCCTTGACCACGCCCGCATGGCTCGATGGGATCTCCATGCTGGCCTTGTCGGATTCGACCGTGATCAGCGACTGGTCGGCCTTGATGGTGTCGCCCACCTTGACCATCAGTTCGATCACTTCCACTTCCTTGAAGTCGCCGATATTCGGGACCTTGACGTCGATTACGCTCATCAAATTTCCCCTATCACAGCAAGGTTTTGCGCAGGTCGGCCATCACTTCGGCCAGGTAGGCGGTGAAGCGGGCGGCCATCGCGCCGTCGATGACGCGGTGGTCATACGACAGCGACAGCGGCAGCATCAGGCGCGGCTGGAAGGCGGCGCCGTCCCATACCGGCTTGATGGCCGACTTGGACAGGCCGAGGATCGCCACTTCCGGTGCGTTGATGATCGGCGTGAAGGCGGTGCCGCCGATGCCGCCCAGCGACGAGATGGTGAAGGTCGCGCCCTGCATGTTGGCGGGACTGAGCTTGCCGTCGCGCGCCTGGCCGGACAGTTCGCCCATTTCGGTGGCGATCTGCGAGATCGACTTCTTGTCGGCGTCCTTGATGACCGGGACCACCAGGCCGTTCGGCGTATCGGCCGCGAAGCCGATGTTGTAGTACTGCTTCAGGATCAGGTTGGCGCCGGTGCCGTCGATCGAGGCGTTGAACGCCGGGTACTTCTTCAGCGCGGCCACGGATGCCTTGATGACGAAGGCCAGCATGGTCAGCTTGACGGTCGACTTGGCCTTGGCCAGCGCCGCGTTCGAATCGACGCGGAACTGCTCGAGGTCGGTCACGTCGGACTCGTCGAACTGCGTCACGTGCGGGATCATCACCCAGTTGCGGTGCAGGTTCGGGCCGCTGATCTTCTTGATGCGCGACAGCGGCAGCAGCTCGGTCGGGCCGAACTTGGAGAAGTCCAGCGACGGCCATGGCAGCAGGTCCAGGCCGACGCCCGAACCGCCAGCCTTGGCGGCGGCGGTGCCATCGCCCGGCGAAGCGTTCGCGAGCACGCCCTTGACGAAGTTCTGCACATCTTCCTGGGTGATGCGGCCTTTCGGGCCGCTGCCGCCAACGCGCGACAGGTCCACGCCCAGTTCGCGGGCGAACTTGCGGATCGATGGCGATGCGTGGGCTTTCGAGGCCGACACGGCAGGCGCGGCGGCGGCTGGCGCTGGCGCTGGCGCTGGTGCCGGCGCCGCAGCTGGCGCGGCGGCCGCCGCTGCTGCCGGGGCAGCCGCTGGCGCTGCCGCGGCGGGAGCCGCGGGGGCCGCCGCGCCGTCGCTGGCTTCCAGGATCAGCAGCAGCGAGCCTTCGGCAACCTTGTCGCCCACCTTGATCTTCAATTCCTTGACCACGCCCGCATGGCTCGACGGAATCTCCATGCTCGCCTTGTCGGATTCGACGGTGATCAGCGACTGGTCGACCTTGATGGTGTCGCCAGGCTTGACCATCAGCTCGATGACTTCGACTTCCTTGAAGTCGCCGATATCCGGGACTTTAACTTCAACAATGCTCATCTTATTCGCTCCGTGTTGGATTATTGAGTCACCGGATTTGGCTTGTTCGGATCGATGCCGTACTTGGCGATCGCATCGGCCACGACGGACGGCTTGATCGCGCCCTCGTCGGCGAGCGACTTCAGTGCGGCCACGACGACATAGTAACGGTTCACTTCGAAGAACTCGCGCAGCTTGACGCGGCTGTCCGAACGTCCGAAGCCGTCCGTGCCCAGTACCTTGTAGGTGCGGCCCTTCGGCATGAACGCGCGGATCTGCTCGGCGAACAGGCGCATGTAGTCGGTGGTGGCGATGATCGGACCGGAGGTCTTTTCCATCAGGCCGGTCACGTAAGGCGTGCGCTGGGCGTCTGCCGGGTGGACCATGTTCCAGCGCTCGGCGTCCTGGCCGTCACGGGCGACCAGGGTCAGCGAAGGCGCGGACCAGACGTCGGCGGCGATGCCCCAGTCCTTCTGCAGCAGTTCGGCCGCGAAGATCGATTCGCGCAGGATGGTGCCGGAGCCGATCAGCTGCACGCGCTGCTTGGCCTTCTTGTCGCCTTCGGAGAACAGGTACATGCCCTTCAGGATGCCCTCTTCGCTGCCTGGTTTGAGGCCAGGCATTTCGTAGTTCTCGTTCATCAGGGTGATGTAATAGAACACGTCTTCCTGCTCGGCCACCATGCGGCGCAGGCCGTCCTGCACGATCACGCCCACTTCGTGCGCGAAGGTCGGGTCGTACGGCAGGCAGTTCGGGATGGTCGCTGCCATCACGTGGCTGTGGCCATCTTCGTGCTGCAGGCCTTCGCCGTTCAGCGTGGTGCGGCCCGCGGTGCCGCCCATCAGGAAGCCGCGTGCACGCATGTCGCCCGCCGCCCAGGCCAGGTCGCCGATGCGCTGCATGCCGAACATCGAGTAGAAGGTGTAGAACGGGATCATGATGCGGTTGTTGGTCGAGTACGAGGTCGCCGCGGCGATCCACGAGCTCATGCCGCCCGCTTCATTGATGCCTTCCTGCAGGATCTGGCCAGCCTTGTCTTCGCGGTAGTACATGACCTGGTCCTTGTCGACCGGTTCGTACAGCTGCCCTTGCTGGTTGAAGATGCCGATCTGGCGGAACAGGCCTTCCATGCCGAAGGTACGCGATTCGTCGACCAGGATCGGCACGATGCGCTGGCCCAGGTTCGGGTCGCGCAGCAGCGTCGAGATGATGCGGACGAAGGACTGGGTGGTCGAGATCTCGCGGCCTTCCGCGGTCGCGTCCAGCACGTTCTGGAATGCCGACAGCGCAGGCACCGGCAGCGTTTCGGCCGCTTGCGGACGGCGCTGCGGCAGGTAGCCGCCCAGCGCTTCGCGGCGCTTGTGCAGGTAGACCATCTCCGGCGCATCGTCGGCCGGCTTGAAGAACGGGATCTCGGCCAGCTTGTCGTCCGGGATCGGGATCGCGAAGCGGTCGCGCATTTCGCGGATTGCCTCGTCGTCGAGCTTCTTGGTCTGGTGCGCGGTGTTGCGCGCTTCGCCGGACTTGCCCATGCCGAAGCCCTTGACGGTCTTCACCAGCAGCACCGTCGGGGTGCCCTTGTTTTCTTGCGCGATCTTGAAGGCAGCGTAGATCTTGTGCGGATCGTGGCCGCCGCGGGTCAGGCGCCAGATGTCGTCGTCGGTCATGTTGGCGACCATTTCGAGCAGCTTCGGATGCTTGCCGAAGAAGTGCTTGCGGACATAGGCGCCGTCCTTGGCCTTGTAGTTCTGGTATTCGCCGTCGACGGTTTCCATCATCACGCGCTGCAGGATGCCGTCCTTGTCCTTGGCCAGCAGCTCGTCCCAGCCCGGGCCCCAGATGACCTTGACCACGTTCCAGCCGGCGCCGCGGAAGTCCGCTTCCAGTTCCTGGATGATCTTGCCGTTGCCGCGCACCGGACCGTCCAGGCGCTGCAGGTTGCAGTTAACGACCATCACCAGGTTGTCCAGGCGTTCGCGTGCGGCCATGCCGATCGCGCCCATCGATTCCGGCTCGTCCATTTCGCCGTCGCCGCAGAAGACCCAGACCTTGCGGTTCTCGGTGTCCGCGATCGAGCGGGCGTGCAGGTACTTCAGGAAGCGCGCCTGGTAGATCGCCATCAGCGGGCCCAGGCCCATCGACACGGTCGGGAACTGCCAGAAGGTCGGCATCAGTTTCGGGTGCGGGTACGAAGACAGGCCCTTGCCGTCGACTTCGCGGCGGAAGTTCAGCAGCTGTTCTTCGGACAGGCGGCCTTCGAGGAAGGCGCGCGCGTAGATGCCGGGCGAGGAGTGGCCCTGGATGTACAGCAGGTCGCCGCCGTGGTCGGCGGAAGGGGCGCGCCAGAAGTGGTTGAAGCCGATGCCCAGCATGTTCGCCAGCGAGGCAAAGCTGGAGATGTGGCCACCGAGGTCGCCGTCGGCGCGGTTGGCCTTGACGACCATCGCCATCGCGTTCCAGCGCATCCACGAGCGCAGGCGCTCTTCATATTCCAGGTTGCCTGGGCAATGGGCTTCGAGGTGGGCGGGGATGGTGTTGACGTAGGCGGTGTTGCTGGAGAACGGGATATGGGCGCCGCGGCGGCGCGCCAGGTCGACCAGGCGCTCCATCAGGTAGTGGGCGCGCTCCGGACCCTCGTTTTCGATGACGGCTTCGAGAGCTTCGAGCCATTCCTTGGTTTCGAGCGTGTCCGGGTCGTTGGCGGCTTGCGCCGTCAACTGGTCGAGTTGAGCTGACATTAGTACGTCTCCTTTGTAGGCGCCCTCCCCGATACCCTGACCGGCGGAACGACGGTTTGCTGGCTTTTTCAAGCCGATAGATTACCAATACCCAAAATTAGTGGGGAGATTCTATCAGAGGTTTTTGCATTTTTCAAATTGCGATATCTAATTTCATATTGTGGAAAACACGTAAAGAGCCGGGTGTGCCTGCATAAAGGAGAGCGATCGGGATAAAAAAGACTGGCCTGGCGCCGATGGGTCGTGCGCCAGGCCAGGGAGGCGGGACGGAATTTACTGCAAGCGCTCGGCCAGCGAGCGCATCAAGGCTTGCGCCAGCTGGCGGCCTTCTTCCTGCTGGCTGCGCGGGCGTTCGCGGCGGACGAAGCCTTTGCCATCGACGGCGACCCAGTCGGACTTGAGCGGCGCCGCAGCCGGCTTGCCGGCGCTGTCGAGGAAGAGATCGCTGGCCAGCAAGTCGGCCAGGATCACGCCGCTCTGGCTTTCGATGACGGTCACGCGCGCCACGCTGCCGCCAGCGGCGCTGGCGTCTGGGACGAAGCGCAGCTCGATGAAATAGCGGGCGAACGTGGCCAGTGCGCTTGCCTCCACCGTCTGGAAATTGAGCGCCCCCTCACTGGCGCCGTTTTGCACACGCTTGAGCGCAGTCATGCGGACGGCGGTATTGCGGTCCACCAGGGCCACTCCGGCCCGCGCCAGTGTTTGCTGAAAGCCAGACTCGAATTCGGCCGCGCGCGCCGGCGCCAGCAGCGATACCGGATGCTCGGCCCCTTGCTTCCATTGCAGCTTGATGGTGCGCGCATAGTTGTCGCGCGCCAGCTCGCCGGTACTGACAGCAGCGGCGGAAACTTCCTTGCCCGAATCAATATTGTCGCTCAGCTCGCGATGCCACATCATCAGGAAGGCAGGCCGCTGCGCGCGCTGGTAGGCCGCGCCGAAGTCGGCAAGGGCGCGGGCATCGGCCTCGGCTTGCTGGCGCGCGCGGCTGGCGGCGCCGTCCAGCACCGCAGGCATGCCTTCGCGCATCTGGACGCCCTCCTGCGCCTGAACGCCGCAGCACACGGTGCACAGCAGCAGGGCAGCAGCGAGGCGGCTCATCGGTTGCCCTCGCGCAGCTCGATGTGCACCTGGCGCGCGGCCGCCGACAGCGACAGGAACTGGAGCGCACCATTGGACTCCGGCTCGATGAACAGCTGCTGCCATGCCCCGGGGGCTTCATTGGGCTGGCCGCCATCGCCGCTGAACCTGGCCCGGCCCTCGACCATCAGGCGCGCCTTGGTACGGTTGTGCACGGACAGCATGGCGCGCCGCGTGCCCGTTGCCGTGTCGGACATCTGTGGCGCCGCCACATCGACCAGCTTGGCCAGCCGGTCGGCGCCGATCAGCGTGACCTCGGGCGGAACGGGAACAGTACTGGCGCATGCGGCCAGCAAGGCCGCGCAGGCGGCCAGGGAAGCGCTGCGGACTAGTCGATGCATGTGAAATCCTCCATTGGTTGAATCATTGCTGGGCCGGCGTCGCCGGTCCGGAATTGTTGCGGATGGCGCGCACCCGGTCGAGGATGTCCGCGCCCTCGGCGGAAATCGCGGGCGCCGCCGGCGCCGGGACGGTGCCATCCGAGGGCAGGACCGGCATGGCCTGCCACGCGGCCTTGCTGGCCAATCCAGGCCGTGCCCCTGCGGCGCGGGTGTAGGCCAGCGTGCAGGCGCCCGGCGATCCGCGCACCGGCACCGGCTGGGCGTACAGCAAGCGGCCATCGGCGCCGAAAAAACCGGCCTCGACTGCATTGGCGGGCGCGCCGGTGGCCAGGTAGATCTTGCCCGGCAGGGACATCCAGGCCCGGTCATCCGCTTCGGTCTCGGTGCTGCGCGCAATGCCGCCGGCCACCATGCCGGCCAGGCCGGCTACCGCGCCCAGAGTGGCGAGCTGGCGCGAACCCTTGCCATCGGTGAGCAAGGCCGCGCCGAGGGAGACGGCGCCAACCGTGGTCCCGGCCCCAGCGATCCCTTCGGCGCCCTGCCGGAAGCTGGCCTTGCCGGCGCGGATTGCGTCCACCGCCGCGCCGCCGCGGGTTGACGCCTGGAAGTAAATGTCTTCGGCCAGCGACGCCGTCGTTTGCTGGCCGCCAAGGGCGAACGCGACTTGGCGTTCCGCGGCCGGCGCCGGCGGCGCATAGCGCAGCAGTTCGCCATACTGGCCATCGCGCAGCTTGCGCGGCGCCTTGCCGGTCTCGGCCAGCAAGAGCAGCTTGTGGTCCGGCCACGGCGCCGCCAATTCCGGCCGGATGCGCCGCGCGCGCTCGAATTCCTCGCCCGCGTTCAGGCGCTTGCCTTCGCACCAGTAGGTCCAGCCAACCAGGTACTGGGCCAGGGCCATGTCGTCCTGGTAGGTTTCCGACGCCGACATTGTGTCCTGCAGCATTGCAAAGCGGAAGCCGGCGCGCGCGTTGTCGTAGTCGCCCTTGGCCAGGTCGACCAGGCCCAGGTAGTAGCCGACCATGGCTCGCTCGTACGGATCGCCCTTGAAATCCTTGTTCGCTTCCTGCACGAACTTGCCGCGCGCCGCGGCTGCGGCGGGATGGTCGGCGTAGATGGTTTCGATCTGCTGCTGGGCGTCGCCGAACAAGGCCTCGGCCGACTTCAGGCGGCCCGACAGCAAGGCCAGGGTGCCCGCTTCCATTTCATTGAGCACCAGGTTGTGCGCCTGCTCGCGCACATCCTTCTCGATCCATGGCGCCATCAGGCGCGCCGGCGGCGCATCGCCGGCGCCGTCGATCAGCTCCTGCAGCCGGCCCAGCGGCGCCTGGGCAGCCACCGTCCCGCCGCCCGCCAGCAAGGCCACGGCGATAAAGAGGCGCATCGTCATCAGCGATAGATCGCGTCGTCCTGTCCACCCTTCTTCATTTCGTACTGATTCGCCCAGACGCTCAGGCCGGTTTCGAGGTCGATCAGTTCAAACGTCAGCTGGGTGTAGCGTTCGACCGCCCCATTCGAGGCGCTGCGCGTATCCTGGGTACTGATGCGTCCGGCCAGGCGGAAGTCGCCGCCGGCCTGGGCCTTGGTCAGGCCGGTGGTGCCGGTGTCGGTGACGCCGTCGCGCTTAAGGTCGCGTTCGCTCTGCACCATTGCCGCGTTTTCGCGCGACAGGAAGGCCAGCCGGCCGTTCGAGGCGCGCTGCAGGTTGATGCGCAGGCGGTCCACGATCAGGTTCTTGTTGATGCGCTGGGTGCTTTCGTTCTTGAAGTACTCGGTGTCCATGATGATGCGCGGCGCGCGCGGCAGCTTCATCACGCCCGGGTTCGACAGCAGGTCGCGCACCATGGCGTCGGACACGCCGACGATATCCTGGCTTTCCACGCCGACTCCGCTGACCTTGCCCGGAGAACTGACATCCTGGTAGGTGACGGCGCGCGCCGGTGCCTGCTCCTGCGCCGCACAGCCCGCCAACAAGATCACGGAAACCATTCCGACTGCCTGCGCTGCGAATTTCATGTTGTGTCCTCAGATGTTATTGTGTCGCTGAAATACCCTCGCTGACCGCCTGGCTCAAGGCGTCGGTCAGCGCTTTGTCTTCGCCTTCGGCCTGGACGGCCTTGGCGGCCCGCAAGGCCGAAGCCTTCAAGTCCACCTTGCTCTGCTGCTGGTTCATCATGTCCGAGACCATGCCCATGACCAGTTCACCGCCGAGGCTCCTGGCACTGGCCAGGTTGGCGCCGCCGGTCGCGATTGCATAAGTCACCTTGCCAACCACGGCCAGCACCGAGCGCCAGCGCTGTTCGGATTCCTGTTCGCGGAAATCGGACTGGGCGATCTGCATGTCGCGCTGGTAGCGCTGCTGCATGATTGCCAGGTAGCTCGGCTCGGCTTTGGTGAACATGATGGGTGCACCGGCCAGGTTTTCAGCGCTGACGAACAGGCCGCTCTGGGTTTCCTTCTCTTCCAGGTCGACCTTGTCGCCGAAGAACACATAAAAGCCGGAGCCAACGCTGGTGTGCATGCCGCTCTTGGCGGCGATGAACTCGAAGCGGCCGCGGTATTCGATGCCGACCCCGGTGTCGTACACGCCGTCGCGCGGCACCGGCAGGCGCATGCGCATGAAAGGGTGGTCGATCCGGCCGTAGCTGCCGCGGAAGAAGGGAATCGGCGTGCTGAAGCCGACGCTGCGCGGCTGGTCGCCCTGCTCGAGCAAGCCGTCTTTTCCATAGACCTGGGTAAAGGTCTGGCCCGGCGAGCGCGCGCTGGTCAAGGTATAGCTCGCGCCGGGAATGGTTTGCCCGCCAGCGAAGCTGCCCTTGATCTGCAGCTGCAGGTAGGCGTCGTACACGACCCCGGGGCCGTTGGCGCAGCCGCCCTGCTTGCAGACGTAGCGGCGCGCATCACTGATGTCGAGCGCGCTGGCCTGGGCGCACAGCAGGGCCAGCAACAAGGGTAGCAGCCGGCGCTTCATTCGCTAGGACAGGTCGCGGTTTTCACGGCGACGCCATTTTGCATGCAGGTACGGGTTTCGATCAGGTCAAGCCCGTTGATCGTCACTTCGCGGGCGTTTTCCATGCCCGGCTGGCGGTCGAGGCGTTGCCCCAGGGCCTTGTAGAAATTGTCCATGTACATGATGGATTCGCCGTGCTGCTTGCCATCCTTCATGTTGCTGACCGTGGTCAAGCGCGCATTCGTGTACGACACCATGCGGCTGCGCTTCTCGCCCGTGGGTATCATGAACATCGAGGTCAGCGCACGCGAGGTTTTGATATTCGGCGCCAGGAAACCGGAACTGACCTTGGTGTCGTTTTGCTCGGTAAAAGTTGCACTATGGCCCGAGGCGAGCGTGTACGTGACCATCCGCGTCGGGATCGGCGCAACTTTGCCGGACTTTGCCAGGGCCGCCGCCATCGTCGGATCGTCCGCGGTCGTCGTCGAACTCGTCGTGGAATCCTGCACCATCAACATGTCGGCATCCGGGACGCCGGCCTTCATGGTGCGATAAATCCGGTTGGTGTTTTCGCTATGCGTGGTCGACGCCATGTTGACGGCCTTTTCGCCGAACATCGTCGTCATCTTCGTGTCCGAGTCCCTCGTGTACGACACGAGCAGCTGCAACTCCCCATCGAGCTTGCCATTCTCGCAATGCGCAACCAGCGGGACGATCTTGATATTGCTGTATTTTTGCTCCGCGGCGGGAAGAGCCATGCCCATCTCGCGCATGGCCTTGCGGGTCAGCTTGTCCATTTCCTTCTTGAGCTCGGGGTGGGCCATGGTCAGGCCCGCGATCTTGTACAGTTCCTTTTCGTCCATCTCGCAGGGCCAGGCCGGGGCTGGCGCCGGCATTTTCATCAGATCCGGGCTGGACAACATGGCCAGGTCCTTGCGATAGCGCTCGATCAGCTGGCGGCTGGTCGCGTCTTCAGGATTTGGAAACGCAATGTCGGCCCAGGCGGGCAAGGCGGCGATCGAGAGCAGGAACAGTACAAGTGGACGTTTTGTCATGGCGATTATCAACCTTTGTTATCAATTTCACATTCGCCGAGGATACCGGAATGCTGCCCAATTGAAAACATTCTCCTGGGAAACTGTAGTATTGACGCAACGCAACGACACTTGCGCGCCGCCCGCCGCGCCGCGCCGCCCGGCCAGTCCAAGCCCGCCATTCGCTTATAATCACGTCTTCCCATTCTCATTCCGAAGCCTATCCCATGCCTGCCCAATCGATCGACGGTGTCCTCCTCTCCAAGCAACTGCGTGCCGAAATCGGCCAGCGCGCCGCCGCACTGACGGCCAAAGGCAAGCAGCCGGGACTGGCCGTGATCCTGGTCGGCGAAGACCCGGCCAGCCAGGTCTACGTGCGCAACAAGGTCAAGGCCTGCGCCGACGTCGGCTTCCATTCGATCCTGGAGAAGTACGATGCCGACCTCAGTGAAGCCGCCCTGCTCGACCGCATCGCCTCCCTGAACGCCGATCCGGCGATCCACGGCATCCTGGTCCAGATGCCGCTGCCGAAGCACATCAACCCGCACAAGGTCATCGAAGCGATTTCGACCACCAAGGACGTGGACGGCTATTCGGTGCTGAGCGCCGGCGAACTGATGACCGGCCTGACGGGCTTCCGCCCTTGCACCCCGTACGGCTGCATGAAACTGATTGAAAGCACCGGCTTCGACCTGCGCGGCAAACACGCCGTGGTGATCGGCCGCAGCAACACGGTTGGCAAACCGATGGCACTTTTGCTATTGCAAGCGAACGCCACCGTCACCATTTGCCATAGCGCGACCCCGGACCTGGGCGTGTACACGCGCCAGGCCGACGTGGTCGTGGCCGCCGTCGGCCGCCGCAATACCCTGACGGCCGACATGGTCAAGCCGGGCGCGATCGTGATCGACGTGGGCATGAACCGCGACGACAACGGCAAGCTGTGCGGCGATGTCGATTTTGCCAAGGTCCGCGAAGTGGCGTCGCACATCACGCCGGTGCCGGGCGGCGTCGGACCGATGACGATCACGATGCTGCTGATGAACACGGTGGAAGCAGCCGAACGCACGTGAAATGCGTGGGGGCATCCAAGGTCGTGAACGTGAAATTTACAGCACAAGCACCAACGCCATCCCTGCGCAGGCAGGGATCCATGCTGAGTATGCTTTGGTGTCGGCTTTCTTCAACCTCAGTATGGGTCCCTGCCTGCGCAGGGACGACGTTGGTTGATTTGCTCGAGAATGAACGTTCGCGGCTTCGATTGCCAAGATAAACCACGCGGCCTGCCGGCCGCGACAGACGAACATTGGAATGACATCATGACTACTGCAACGAACAATCCCCTGCTCGATTTTTCCGGCCTGCCGCGTTTCGACGCGATCACCTTCGAGCACGTCACCCCCGCCATCGACGACCTGATCCTGCGCGCCTCGGCCGTCGTGGCCCAGCTCGAAGAGCCGCTCGAACCGGTCACCTGGGACAACTTCGTCGCCCCGCTGGAAGACGCGACCGAAAAACTGGGCCGCGCCTGGGGCATCGTCAACCACCTCAACAACGTGGTCGACACGCCCGAACTGCGCGCCACCTACAATGAGAACCAGCCGAAGGTCACCGAGTTCTGGACCGCGCTGGCCCAGAACGAGGCGCTGTTCGCCAAATACAAGGCGCTGCGCGCCAGCCCTGCCTACGCCAGCCTGTCGGCGGCGCGCCAGCGCATCATCGAGAACGCCCTGCGCGACTTCCGCCTCGGCGGCGCCGAACTGCCGCCGTCCAAGAAGGAGCGCTTCGCCGCGATCCAGGAACAGCATGCGGCCGTGTCGACCCGCTTCTCCGAGAACGTGCTCGACGCCACCAACGACTACAAGCTGCTGGTCGAGGACGAAGCCGAACTGGCCGGCGTGCCGGACGACGTGAAGCAGGCCGCGCGCGCCGCCGCCGAGAAGGACGGCAAGGCCGGCTGGCAGTTCACGCTGCACTTCCCGTCCTACTTCCCGCTGCTGCAATTCGCCGACAACCGCAAGCTGCGCGAAACGATCTACCGTGCCAGCTCGACCAAGGCGTCGGAATTGGGCACCGTCTTCAGCCAGCTCGAGAAGTGGGACAACAGCGCCAACATCGCGACCCTGCTCAAGCTGCGCGACGAGGAAGCCAAGCTGCTCGACTACCGCAACTTCGCCGAAGTGTCGCTGGTGCCGAAGATGGCGCAAAGCCCGGAGCACGTGATCGAATTCCTCGAAGACCTGGCGCGCCGCGCGCGGCCGTTCGCCGAGAAGGACCTGGCCGAGCTGCGCGCCTTCGCGCGCGACGAGCTGGGCATCGACCAGCTCGAGGCCTGGGACCAGGCCTACGCCTCCGAAAAACTGCGCGAGCGCCGCTATGCGTTCTCGGCCCAGGAGGTCAAGGAGTACTTCCCCGAGCCGAAGGTCGTGGACGGCCTGTTCAAGCTGGTGCAGGGCCTGTTCTCGGTGCAGATCAAGCCCGATACGGCGCCGGTCTGGCATCCGGACGTGCGCTTCTTCCGCATCGAGCGCGAGGGCAAGCTGGTGGGCCAGTTCTACCTCGACCTGTACGCCCGCAGCGGCAAGGGCGGCGGCGCCTGGATGGACGACGCCCGCGGCCGCCGCCTGGAGACCGGCGGCGCCGTGCAAACCCCGGTGGCCTACCTGACCTGCAACTTCACGCCGCCGGCCACCGTCGACGGCCAGCTGCAGCCTTCGCTGTTCACGCATGACGAAGTGACCACGCTGTTCCACGAATTCGGCCACGGCCTGCACCATATGCTGACCCAGGTGGACGAGATCGCCGTGTCCGGCATTTCCGGTGTCGAATGGGATGCGGTCGAACTGCCCTCGCAGTTCATGGAAAACTTCTGCTGGGAGTGGGACGTGCTGCAGGCGATGACCGCGCACGTGAAGAGCGGCGAACCGCTGCCGCGCGCCCTGTACGACAAGATGACGGCCGCGAAAAACTTCCAGTCCGGCATGCAGACGCTGCGCCAGGTCGAGTTCTCGCTGGTGGACATGCACTTGCATTATGATTACGATCCAGCGAGCCAGCGCTCGGTGCAGGAGCTGATCAACGAAGTGCGCCAGAAGTTCTCGGTGATGATGCCGCCCGCCTTCAACCGCTTCCAGCACTCGTTCGGCCATATTTTTGCCGGCGGGTACGCCGCCGGTTACTATAGCTACAAGTGGGCTGAAGTATTGTCCGCCGACGCCTATGCCGCCTTCGAAGAAGCGGTGGAAGCCGGCGGCGGCGCCCTGTCCGAGGAAACCGGCAAGCGCTTCCAGCAAGAGATCCTGGCCGTCGGCGGTTCGCGGCCAGCGCTGGAATCGTTCAAGGCCTTCCGCGGGCGCGAGCCGAATATCGATGCCTTGTTACGCCACAGCGGCATGAAATCCTGACCAGGATGCCGCCCAGGAGACTGCGATGAAACTGCTTTCGATTCCGATGCTGCTGGCCCTGCTGGCGATGTCGTCCGCCGCCAGCGCCCAGATGTTCAAATGGGTCGACGAGCGCGGCGTCACGCATTTCAGCGACCAGCCGCCGCCAGCGAATGCGAAGTCGGCCGGCGCGGTCAAGCCTGGCGCCAGCGCCGGCGGCACCGGCCTGCCCTACGAGCTGGCGCAGGCGGTGCGCGCCCATCCGGTCGTCCTGTACACCACCTCGCCGTGCGGCGCCTGCGACCAGGGCCGCAGCCTGCTGAACGCGCGCGGCATCCCGTTCTCCGAAAAAACCGTCACCACCGATGCCGACCAGGCCCAGATGACGGCGGCCGGCGGCAACGGCCAGCTGCCGCTGCTGCTGGTCGGCCGCAGGAAGATCGTCGGCTTCGAAACCGACGCCTGGCAGGGTGCGCTGAACGACGCCTCCTACCCTGCTTCGCGCATGCTGCCATCCAATTACAAGGCCGCGCTGGCGGAAGCGGCGGCGCCGGCGAACGTGCCAGTGGTGGCCAAGGTGGATCCGGAGCAGGCCGCCGCGGCAGCCGTGGCCGCAGCCGCTGCCGAAGTGGCGAAGGTCAAGCGGCTGCCGCCAGTCGATGCCGCCAAGCCGGACTTTCAGTTCTGAATTCTTAACCATGACGAGAATCGACTTCCATACCAATATCGGCGATAAGATCGGCTACGCCTGCCGCCTCGCGCGCAAGGCCTACGGCGCCAAGGGCAAGCTGGTGCTGCTGGCCGAGGACGCCGCGCAGGCGGCCGCGCTCGACGCCGCGCTGTGGACGCTGTCCGGCACCGACTTCCTGCCGCATGTGATGGCGGGCGATCCGCTGGCGGCGGTCACGCCGATCATCGTGACCGACAGCGACGAGCTCGAATTCCCGCATGGCGACATGCTGGTCAACCTGACGCGGCGCACGCCGGCCAATGTCGACCGCTTCGCGCGCGTGTTCGAGATCATTTCCACCGACGAGGACGATACAGCCGCTGGGCGCAAGCGCTACGTCGCCTACAAGCAGCAATCCTATCCATTGACCCATTTCGTGGCAGGACAACCATGAGCCAGAACCCGGCGTTCGATGCCAGCATTCCCGTGCTGACCGAGGTATTCAACGACAAGGCCGACAAGCCAGCGTCGGCGCCGGCGCCAGCATCAGCGGCCCGGCCGGAAGTGGCGCAGGATCCGGTCAGCATCCACCTTGAGCGGCGCGCGGTCGACACCTGGACCGAGCCCGAGTGGAACTTGCTGGAGCGGCGCCTGTCGGAGCGGATCCTGCACCAGTTGCAGGGGCGGGTCGATTTCGTGCTGGAGCAGCGCGTGCGCGACAGCATGGAAGAAGCGCTGAACAAGGCGCTCGACGGCTTCACCAGCGAGCTGCGCGTGGGCTTGCAAGGTACGATCGAGAAAATCGTGGCGCGGGCTGTGTCGCAGGAACTGGCGCACTTGCAGGCCCTGAAAAAATAGGGCCGCGTTGTTCGCCGCCCGCCGGTTCGAGCGTAAGCACGCCCTTATTTGTACTCCCACCGGTGCCCCACCGGTGCCAGTTCTGACTTTCGGACACGATCTGAGCGGCAGCGCCAATGCTCAACAGACTTAACATTCAATTTCCAATAGTTGTCGGCCGCATTCATTTATGGCAGAGCTCGTGTCCGAATGTCAGAACTGGCACCGTTCGGAGCTTGTTGCAGAAAAACAAGTATCCGCGCGACGGCCGGGGCTGTCAACGGCTTGCATCTGCTTACAAATCAGGCTTGGCAGAGCGGCAAACTGTGGTCCACCGTTCACTTTCCCCTGCGTTTACTGCTTTGCTAAGCATGCAATTTGTTGTACCTTCTGCCCTACGTCAAATTTTTGGATAGGCGTCACAAGCGCCTTGTTAATACACCCCTCGGAGGATGCACATGCAGTTCACGACCAAGATGATCCCACTCGCCATCGCTTTGGCTTTCGCCGGCAGCGCGAGCGCACAGGAAGTAATCAAGATCGGCCATGTCGGTCCGATTTCGGGGGCCAGCGCGCACTTGGGCAAGGACAACGAAAACGGCGCCAAGATGGCGGTCGATGAACTCAATGCCAAGGGCTTCATGATCAACGGTAAAAAGGTCACCTTCCAGTTGCAACTGGAAGACGACGGCGCCGATCCGAAGCAAGGCACCGCGGTCGCACAGAAGCTGGTCGATGCCAAGGTCCAGGGCGTGATCGGCCACCTGAACTCCGGCACCACCGTACCTGCATCGAAGATCTACCACGACGCCGGCATCCCGCAAATTTCGCCATCGGCGACCACGCCGCAGTACACCAAGCAAGGCTTCAAGACGGCCTTCCGCGTGGTCGCCAACGACAACAAGCTGGGCGGCACGCTGGGCAAGTATGCGGTCACCAACCTGAAGGCCAAGAACATCGCCGTCATCGACGACCGCACCGCCTATGGCCAGGGCGTCGCTGGCGAGTTCGTCAAGGGTGCGAAAGCGCCTGGCGTGAAAATCGTCGGCAAGGAATTCACCAACGCCAACGCAACCGACTTCACCGCGATCCTGACTTCGATCAAAAGCAAGAATCCTGACCTGATCTTCTTCGGCGGCATGGACTCGGTCGGCGGTCCGATGCTCAAGCAAATGAAGGCGCTGGGCATCAACGCCAAGTACATGGGCGGCGACGGCATCTGCACCGACGCGCTGGGCCGCCTGGCTGGCGACGGCCTGGGCGAAGCCATCGTCACCTGCGCGGAAGCGGGCGGCGTGAAGGGCGACCAGGAGAAGGTCCTGGCCGACTTCAGCGAGCGTTTCAAGAAGAAATTCGGCGTCAACGTGCAGCTGTATTCGCCGTACGTGTACGACGCGGTGATGGTGATGGCAACGGCAATGCAAAACGCCAAGTCGTCCGATCCTGCCAAGTACCTGCCTGAACTGAAGAAGATCAAGTACCAGGGCGTTACCGGCCTGATCCAGTTCGACGACTACGGCGACATCAAGGACGGCGCGCTGACCCTGTTCACCTACAAGGGCGGCAAGAAGACCAAGATGGATGTGATCCAGTAATCTGCTGAAAAGCCGTATGAAAAAAACGCACTGGCTTGCCAGTGCGTTTTTCATTGTGCCGTCCGAACGTGCGCGCCATCATTTCATCGCGATGGCCCCTGCCCCGTGCGCCTGTCCGCCACCCAACGCCTTGAAAGCAGCCACCGCCGCACGCGCGGATTCCGTTTGCGCCTGGACTTGCGCATCGGAGGCGCGCAGCAAGTTCTCGTCCGCCTGCAATACTTCGATCAGGCTGACGACACCCTTCTCGTAGGCGGCAAAGGATGCTTCGCGCGCGCGGCCGAACGAGGCTACACCTTGGGCCAGCACACTGGCCTGTTCCTCGCGCTTGACCAGGTTTGAAAAGGCATTCTCCACATCCTCGGCTGCATGCAGCACCGCCAGCCGGTAGGCGGCAAGCATCTCGGCCTCGCGGCCCGTGGCCATCTCGATCTGTGCGTTGATGCGGCCGAAATCGAACAAGCGCCAACGCAAGCCCAGCACGCCGGCCGCCTGGCTCGCGCCGCCGGAGAACAGCTTGCTACCGGATACCGATGTCGCGCTGCCGATCAGCCCGCTGAGCGACAGCTTCGGGTAATACTCGGCGACGGCAGCGCCGATGCGCGCGTTCGATGCCGCCAGGCGCCGTTCGGCCACGATCAGGTCTGGGCGGCGCCGGAGCAAGTCGCCCGGCGATCCGATTGCGCCGATCCGGGGCGCGGCCGGAATGGCGCCCGCCGCGGCCAGCGTGTCCCGATGCGTGCCCGGCGGCGCGCCCAGCATGACGTCGAGCGCGTTCATCGCCGACTCGAGCCCCGTTTCGAGAACCGGGACCGTGGCGCGCACCTGGGCCAGCGCGCCTTCGGCCTGCCGCAGCTGCAGTTCGGCGGCCAGGCCCTTGCCGACCAGCAGATCGATGGTGGCGAGCAGCTGCTGCTGGGTCTGCACCTGCCTGCGCGCGACGTCGAGACGCGCTTGCAGTCCGCGGATGCTCATATAGATGTCGGCAGTCTGCGATGCCACCGCAAGCCGCGTTGCGGCAGCACCGGCTTCGGCGGCCTGGTATTCGGCACGGACAGCTTCGCGTTCGCGGCGCAGGCCGCCGAACAGGTCGAGCTCCCAGGACGCCCCCAGGTTGGCCTCGTAGCTGCTGCCGTAGCGGTCGGCATCGGGCATGGCGTTCAATACGCGCCCCAGCGGCGTTTCGGCCGACTGGTAGGCGCGGGCGGCCTGGCCGCTGATATGCCCGGCGGGCAGCAGCGCGGCGTTCGCCGCGCCGAGTCCCGCGCGGGCCTGCACCACCCGCGCGCTCGCCTGAGCGAGGTCGAGGTTCTGTTCCAGCGCCTGCGTGACGAACTGCGACAGCTGCGGGTCGCCGAACCCGGTCCACCAGGCGCCGTCCAGGCCGGCCGCCGTGCCGGCCGGCCGCTGCTCGACCGCCGCCTGGTTCAGGTAGCGCGCCGCCAGCGGCGCATCGGGTCGGACATAGTCAGGTCCGACGGCGCAACCGGAAGCAAGGCCGGCGAGGAGTAGCATCGAAATAAGTTGTTTGGGCAACATGGGAGTTCCTGAAATTTGAAGAGCACAGGAGTGACTATAATACATTTTGGTCACTTGTTGTGAAATCCCGTGCTCCGCGTTAAGCTGTCGGCATGAACGCAAGCACACCTCCCCCAATTCCGGCCCGCGGCCCTGCCGGCCACGACGTCCGCGACCAGATCGTCGCGGCGGCCTCCGACCACTTCAGCCGTTACGGCTACGAAAAGACGACCGTTTCCGACCTCGCCAAGGCCATCGGCTTTTCCAAGGCTTACATCTACAAGTTCTTCGAATCCAAGCGGGCGATCGGCGAAACCATCTGCGCCGGATGCCTTCGCGAGATCGAAACCGAGGTCAGGGCGGCGATCGACGCGGCCGATCGCCCCCCAGAGAAACTGCGGCAGATGTTCAAGGTCATGGTCGAAGCAAGCCTGCGCCTGTTCTTCAGCGAGCGCAAGCTGTACGAAATTGCGGCCTCGGCGGCGACGGAGCGCTGGCAGGCGGTGATCGCCTACGAGGAATGCATCAGCAAGATGATCCAGGACATCTTGCAGGCAGGCCGGCAAAGCGGGGATTTCGAGCGCAAGACGCCGCTCGACGAAACCACCAGGGCGATCTACCTGCTGATCCGCCCCTACGTCAATCCCCTGCTCCTGCAGCACAGTTTCGCCTACACCGACGAGGCGCCAGCCAAGCTGTCGAGCCTCGTGCTGCGCAGCTTGTCCCCGTAAAACGCACATTTCGATGGTGACCATTGACTTATTTGGTCACTAGTACCAAAATAGGAGCCTGTTCAATTCCTTGATGGGACTCCTATGCTCCGGCCCCGCCTCATTTCCGCCACCGTCGCCTGCGCTGTGCCGCTGGCCCTGCTCGCCTGCGGCCAAAAGCCCCAGCCCGATCCCCGCACCGCGGCGCCGCTGGTGCGTACCGCCGCCGTCGAGGGCGCCCTCGCCGAAACGCGCGCGTTCACCGGCACCGTCGCGGCCCGCGTGCAAAGCGACCTGGGTTTCCGCGTCGCCGGCAAAGTACTGGAACGGCGCGTCGATACGGGCCAAACCGTCAAGCGCGGCCAGGTGCTGATGCGCATCGACCCGGCCGACCTGAAACTCGCGGCGCATGCCCAGCAGGAAGCCGTGGCCGCCGCCCGCGCACGGGCGCAGCAAACAAGCGAAGACGAAGCGCGCTACCGTGGCCTGCGCGGCACCGGCGCCATCTCGGCGTCGGCCTACGACCAGGTCAAGGCGGCGGCGGACGCCGCCAAAGCCCAGCTCAATGCCGCCGAGGCCCAGGCCGAGGTCGCGCGCAACGCGAGCGACTATGCGGACCTGGTCGCCGATGCCGACGGTGTCGTCATGGAAGCGCTGGCCGAACCCGGCCAGGTCGTCAGTGCGGGCCAGGTCGTGGTGCGCGTGGCCCACGCCGGACGCCGCGAAGCCGTGATCGAGCTGCCGGAAACCCTGCGCCCGGCGCTCGGTTCCATCGCCCAGGCCACCCTGTTCGGCAACGCCGGCACGAGCGCGCCGGCCAGGCTGCGCCAATTGTCGGACACCGCAGACCGGCACACGCGTACCTTCGAGGCGCGCTATGTGCTCGATGAGGCACTGGCCAACGCGCCCCTGGGCACCACCGTCGCCATCCGGATTCCGGACCAGCATCCCGCGGCCGAGGGCGGCTTGTCGGTCCCGATCGGCGCCCTGTTCGACGCCGGCAAGGGGCCAGGCGTCTGGGTCGTCCAGGGCGAACCAGCAAAGGTGAGCTGGCGCCCGGTCACGGTCCAGCGCCTGAACGACGAAGGCGCGCGCATTGCCGGGCAACTCAGGCAGGGCGACCGCGTCGTCGCCCTCGGCACGCACCTGCTGCGCGAAGGCGAGCAGGTGCGGGTGGCCGAACTGGCTGCCGTGGCGGGAGCGCGGCCATGAGCGTAGGCCGATTCAACCTGTCGGCGCTGGCGGTACGCGAGCGCTCACTGACCTTGTTCCTGATATTGCTGATCTCGCTCGCCGGACTGATCGCCTTCTTCAAGCTGGGGCGGGCCGAAGACCCGGCATTCACAGTCAAGGTGATGACCGTCGTCACCGCCTGGCCCGGCGCCACCGCGCAGGAAATGCAGGACCAGGTC
This sequence comes from Massilia sp., assembly GCA_036676245.1. Taxonomy (GTDB): domain Bacteria; phylum Pseudomonadota; class Gammaproteobacteria; order Burkholderiales; family Burkholderiaceae_D; genus Telluria_A. The sequence continues at coordinate 43,666 of JAKFDH010000171.1, forward strand.
GCCGAAAAGCTTGAAAAGCGGCTGCAGGAACTGCGCTGGTACGACCGCGCGGACACTTACACCCGGCCTGGCCTGGCCTTCACGACCCTGAGCCTGCGCGACAGCACGCCGCCGGCGGAAGTGCAGGAGCAGTTCTACCAGGCCCGCAAGAAGGTCGGCGATGAAGCGGGCAAGCTTCCCGCCGGCGTGATCGGGCCGATGGTCAACGACGAATATGCGGACGTCACGTTTGCGCTGTTCGCGCTCAGGGCCAGGGGCGAACCCCAGCGCCTGCTGGCGCGCGAAGCGGAATCGCTGCGCCAGCGCCTCTTGCATGTGCCGGGCGTGAAAAAGGTCGACATCGTCGGCGAACAGCCCGAACGCATTTTCGTCGAGTTCTCGCACGATCGCCTGGCAACGCTGGGCGTCAGCCCGCAGGAAGTGCTGGCCGCGCTGCATGGCCAGAATGCCCTGACGCCCGCCGGCTCGGTGGAAACGAAGGGACCGCAAGTGTTCATCCGCCTGGACGGCGCCTTCGATGAATTGCAGAAGATCCGCGACACGCCGGTCGTGGCGCAGGGCCGCACGCTGAAACTGTCGGATATCGCCACCGTCAAGCGCAGCTATGAAGACCCGGCGACCTTCATCATCCGCAACGGCGGCGAACCAGCGCTGCTGCTGGGCGTCGTCATGCGCGAGGGCTGGAATGGACTCGACCTGGGCAAGGCGCTCGACCAGGAAGTGGGGGCGATCAACGCCGGCCTGCCGCTGGGCATGGCCCTGAGCAAGGTCACCGACCAGGCGGTCAACATCAGTTCGGCCGTCGATGAATTCATGGTGAAGTTCCTCGCCGCGCTGCTGGTGGTGATGCTGGTGTGCTTCGTCAGCATGGGCTGGCGCGTGGGCATCGTCGTCGCCGCGGCGGTGCCGCTGACGCTGGCGACGGTGTTCGTGGTGATGGCCGCGACCGGCAAGAACTTCGACCGCATCACCCTGGGCTCCCTGATCCTGGGGCTGGGCCTGCTGGTCGATGACGCCATCATCGCGATCGAAATGATGGTCGTGAAGATGGAAGAAGGCTACAGCCGCGTCGCCGCGTCCGCCTATGCCTGGAGCCATACCGCCGCGCCGATGCTGGCCGGTACGCTGGTCACGGCTGTCGGCTTCATGCCCAACGGTTTCGCGCGCTCCACTGCGGGCGAATACACCAGCAATATGTTCTGGATCGTCGGCATCGCACTGATCGCGTCCTGGGTCGTTGCCGTGGTGTTCACCCCCTACCTCGGCGTCAAGCTGCTGCCCGACCTCGAGAAAATCGAGGGCGGCCATGACGCGCTCTACGCGACGCCGCGCTACCAGCGCTTCCGCCAGCTGCTCACACGGGTGATCTCACGCAAATGGCTCGTGGCCGGCGCGGTCGTCGGCCTGTTCGTGCTGGCCGTGCTCGGCATGGCGCTCGTCAAGAAACAGTTCTTCCCGATCTCCGACCGCCCCGAAGTGCTGGTCGAGGTGCAAATGCCTTACGGCACGTCGATCGCGCAGACCAGCGCCGCCGCGGCGAAGGTCGAGGCCTGGCTGGCCAAGCAGGCGGAAGCGAAGATCGTCACGGCCTATGTCGGCCAGGGCGCGCCGCGCTTCTACCTGGCGATGGGGCCGGAATTGCCGGACCCGTCGTTTGCCAAGATCGTCGTGCGCACCGACAGCCAGGACGCGCGCGACACCTTGAAACTGCGGCTGCGCGCGGCGATCGCCGACGGCCTCGCATCCGAGGCGCGCGTGCGTGTCACCCAGCTGGTGTTCGGTCCGTACTCGCCGTTCCCGGTCGCCTTCCGGGTCACCGGGCCGGAGCCGGAGCAGCTGCGCCAGATTGCGCAGGACGTACAAAAAGTCATGGACGCCAGCACGATGATGCGCACCGTGAACACGGACTGGGGCACGCGCACGCCGGCGCTGCACTTCACCTTGCAGCAGGACCGGCTGCAGGCCGTGGGCCTGAGCTCGAGCGCGGTGGCGCAGCAGCTGCAGTTCCTGCTGAGCGGCGTGCCCGTCACCGCCGTGCGGGAAGACATTCGCACGGTGCAGGTCGTGGCCCGGTCGGCAGGCGACAACCGGCTCGACCCGGCCCGGATCGCGGACTTCACGCTGACCGGCGCCGGCGGGCAGCGCATCCCGCTGTCGCAGGTGGGCAAGGTCGAGGTGCGCATGGAGGAGCCGGTCATGCGCCGGCGCGACCGCGTGCCGACGATCACGGTACGCGGCGACATCGCCGACGGCTTGCAGCCGCCGGACGTATCCGGCGCCATCTCCGCGCAGCTGCAGCCCATCATGGACAAGCTGCCGGCCGGCTATCGGATCGAACAGGCCGGCGCCATCGAGGAATCGGGCAAGGCGACCAAGGCGATGCTGCCGCTGTTCCCGATCATGCTGGCGATCACCCTGCTGATCATCATGTTCCAGGTGCGCTCGATGTCGGCGATGGTCATGGTCTTCCTGACCAGCCCGCTGGGACTGATCGGCGTGGTGCCGACGCTGATGCTGTTCCAGCAGCCGTTCGGCATCAATGCGCTGGTCGGGCTGATCGCGCTGTCGGGCATCCTGATGCGCAATACGCTGATCCTGATCGGGCAGATCCACCACAACGAGCAGGCGGGGCTGGATCCCTTCCATGCCGTGGTCGAGGCGACCGTCCAGCGCGCGCGGCCGGTGGTGCTGACGGCACTGGCGGCGATCCTGGCCTTCATTCCGCTGACGCAATCGGTGTTCTGGGGCGCGCTCGCTTATACGCTCATCGGCGGCACATTGGCGGGGACGGTCCTGACCCTGGTGTTCCTCCCGGCGATGTATGCGATCTGGTTCAAGATCAGGCCGGTAACGAACACGACGCGCGTGGTTCCTGAAGTCGTGGATCTGAAATTGAAGAGAAGTTAACCAACGTCGCCCCTGCGAAGGCAGGGGGCCATGCTGAAGATGCTCAGTATGGGCCGGACCGCCCACCTTCGCAGGGGCGACGTTAACACTGTCGTGTAAGACGCAATTCCGCAATTTCTGCAACAGCCCAATAAAAAAACGCACTGGCTTGCCAGTGCGTTTTTCATTATGCCGCCGGAACTTACTTCTGCGCCAGGATCCACTTGACGAGGGTTTTCGCTTCCGCTTCGGATACCTGCGGGTTGGCCGGCATCGGGACCGCGCCCCATGCGCCGGAACCGCCCTTGAGGACCTTGGTGACCAGCTTCGCTTCCGCGTCTTTCTGGCCAGCGTACTTGCCGGCGACATCCTTGTAAGCCGGGCCGACCAGCTTGGTTGCCACGGCGTGGCAAGCCATGCAATTTTTCGCTTTTGCCAAGTCGGCATTCGCCATGGCGCTCGTGGAAGCCAGTGCCGACAACGCTACAACAACCATCAGGGACCGTTTCATTCATTTCTCCAATAAGTGGGACATGCTGTCCTGCATTTTACAGTGTTTCCACCAAGCGAATGCGGGACGATGCAGCCTTAACGGCCCATCGGCAGGGGCGGTTGACGCAAGCACGCCACCCCGCCCAAATTTTGCCCCACGAAAATGAAATTGTTTGTAAGATGCAGGGACGAAAAAGGAAACGCCATGATACTTATTATCGCAATTGCACTACTGGTCCCGCTGCGCTATTTCGAAGTGTGGCGCTTCGGCGAAATACCGTGGATATACATCATCGGCCTGATGATCGCCGCCTTCATCTGGTTCGAGTTCATCGAGAAAATGCTCGGCCTCGACAAGAAGAAAGCCCACAACGAAGATGAACTGCGGCGCAAGAAGCGTGTCGCCGAACAGTTCGACAAGAAAAAGAAGAAATAGGCCCGCCAACGGGCGCGGCCCCGCTTCAGGCGGCTTTCGCCGCCATCCAGTCCTCAAGACGGATAGTCCCGGCTGCACCGTGGCGCCCGGCGTGAGCGCCTTGCCGTCGAGTTTGACGCCGAAGTACGCGCCATCGGGATTGGCCGGCACCTTGCGCGGGCCGCCGGTCGCTGCCAGGCGGCCCCGCCACTGCGTACTGCCGGACTTGATGCCGGCCTGCATGCGGCTGGCACTTGTGCCACAATCCCAGTCCAAACGGCGCCGCAGGGCTGCCCGGACCCATTACGAGAGAACATTCGATGCTGACCCACCCGATGCCGGACCCCGTCGCCTTCACCATATTCAACTGGCCCGTGCACTGGTACGGCCTGATGTATGTGCTGGCGTTCGGCTCTTTCCTGCTGCTGGGCCGCCTGCGCATCAGGCAAGCGCACATCGCCGCGCAGGGCTGGAAGGCCGAGGACCTGGACGACATGCTGTTCTACGGCATGCTCGGCGTGGTGCTGGGCGGCCGCCTGGGCGAAGTGCTGTTCTACCAGCCCGCCTACTTCTTCGCCAACCCGGCCGAGATCCTCAAGGTATGGAAAGGCGGCATGTCCTTCCACGGCGGCTTCCTCGGCGTGCTGATCGCGATGTCGCTGTGGGCCCGCAAGTCGAAGCGCAATGTGCTCGACGTGTGGGATTTCATCGCGCCGCTGGTGCCGCTCGGTTATGCCGCCGGGCGCCTCGGCAATTTCATCAACGCCGAACTGCCGGGCCGCGTCGCGGACGCCACGCTGCCATGGGCCATGCGCTGGCCCGACACCCGCTACCCGCTGCTGCCCGATCCGGTCTTCCTCGAAGGCCTGCGCCATCCGTCGCCGCTGTACCAGATGATCGTCGATGGCTTCGTCGTGTTCGTCATCCTGTGGCTGTTCTCGCGCAAAGCACGCCCGCGCCTCGCGGTGGGCGCGATGTTCGCCGTGCTGTACGGCTGCGCGCGCACCTTCACCGAATTTTTCCGCGTGCCCGACTGGGTCGCATACGTGGCCGGCGTGCCGGTCACCTCGGGCCAGGCGCTGTCGCTGCCGATGATCGCCGGCGCGCTGCTGATGCTGGTGTGGGCTTACCGCAGCGACCCGCAAGCCACGCGCGCGCTCAGGCGCTGAGCGCCTTCCACAGCATGTACGCGGCCAGCGCGTACAGCACGAAAGCGAAGATGCGCTTGAGCCTCTTGACCGGCATGCGGTGCGCCGCGCGCGCACCGAGCGGCGCCATCGTCATGCTGGCCGCCGCGATCACCACCAGCGCCGGCAGGTAGATGTAGCCGAGCGAATACTGCGGCAGGCCCGGCTCGTTCCATCCCCAGAATATATTCGACAAGGTGCCCGACAGCGCGATCGGGAAGCCGAGCGCGGCGCTGGTCGCCACCGCGTTGTGGACCTTGACGTTGCACCAGCTCATGAACGGCACCGACAGGAAGCCGCCGCCCGCCCCCACCAGCCCCGACACGACACCGATGGTGCCGCCGGCCGCCAGCATGCCCGGCGTACCCGGCAGCGCGCGCGAGGCGTGCGGCTGCGCATTGCGCAGCATCTGCGTGGCCGAGCAGGCCACGAAGATGGCGAACACCATTGCCATGGCCGAGGTATCGAGCTGCTTGCCGATCCACGGGCCGATCCAGGAGCCGATGACGATGCCGGGCGCCAGCCGCGCCACCACCGGCCACAGCACCGCGCCATGCTTGTGATGGGCACGCACCGAGGACAGCGAGGTAAACAGGATGGTGGCGAGCGAAGTGGCGATCGCCATGTGCACGACGACCTGCGGCGGAAACTGCTTGGCGGTGAAGATCATCGTGATGAAGGGCACCAGCACCATGCCGCCGCCAATGCCGAGCAAACCGGCGGCGAATCCGCCGGCGGTGCCCATCAACAGCAAAATGAGGATCAGGCCCCAGTCCATCAGGCCTGCATGCGCTTCACGATGGCTTTCCACTGGCCGGCGGTGACGGGCGTGATCGACAGGCGGCTGCCTTTTTGCAGCAGCACCATGTCTTCCAGCGCGGGCATGGTGCGCATCTCGGACAGCGGCAGGAAGCTGCCCTGGCCGCTTGCCTTGACGTCGACCGAGATCCAGCGCGGATTTTCCTGCGTGGCCTTGGGGTCGTAGTAGGGACTGTTCTTGTCGAACTGGGAAGCGTCCGGGTACGGCGCGCTGGCCACCTCGGCGATGCCGGCCACGCCCGGAATGGCGCAGCTGGAATGGTAGAACAGCACGCCGTCGCCGGTTTTCATCTGGTCGCGCATGAAATTGCGCGCCTGGTAATTGCGCACGCCGAACCATGCCACGGTTTTTCGCGGTGCGGCCAGCACGTCGTCGAAACTGACTTCGTCCGGTTCCGATTTCATCAACCAATACGCCATCTTCTCCTCGCATCAAGCGCCCGGATTAAAATCGCAGGCATAAAAAAAACGGTTGCGCATCGAATGCATGCAACCGCTTTTAAGGAATAGAGCCCCGCATGTGCCGTTTTCGCCGGCATCCTGAACCTAATGGTTCAAGGCGGTCACAGTTAGTTCAATTTCGGGTTCGTCGGACTAGCGACGCTCACGCCCATCGAACAAAATTCCGCAACCTGTGCACATAAATGGTTCAAGGAATATATGGCAATCGCGAACACCGCAGGGTGGAACGAAGTTTACTCCGATACTCCCGCATGTCAAACGAATTTGTCCGCTCAGAAGAGATTTTCTTGCGGCGTGAGCGCAGTATCTAACACGGTGTGCATTGCACTCAATTTCTGCTTGACTTCCAGGATCGTCAGGTCGGCCAGCGGTCCCTGCGGCGCTTTCACCGACAGGAATTCCGCCGCGACACTGAGCGCGGCCATGACGGCGATGCGGTCATTGCCCTTGACCTTGCCCGAGTCGCGCAGCGCGCACATTTTGCCATCGAGGAAAGCCACGGCCTCCTGCAGGGTCTTCTCTTCACCCTCCTTGCAGGCGAGGCGATACGGCTGGCCCATGATGGTCACATCAAGTTGGATCATTGCGCAGCCTCATCGTTGGTAAGCTCGGATTCCGGCGCGGGTATGCGCGCCAGCAAGGCCTCGACGCGGCGCTGGGCCTCGCTCAGGCGTTCCATGAAGGCAAGGTTCTCTGCGCTCAGCAGCACATTGGCTTGACGCAAGGTGGCGTTCTCGCGGCGTAAGGACTGGGTCAACTCGGCAAGCCGGTCGATTTTGTCGGACAGGTCGTTAAATTCGGAAATCATCCCAATACTATAGGGCCGTGAAGGATTTTTCGTCAACCTATTCAGTACGTTAGCGACTTCTATTGAGAGAAAGCATCATTTTCAGCTACACAAAAATCCACCAAATCAATTAGTATGGGTTTGCGAAGCATTATCAAAAAATCAGGACACCTCCATGCCGGTTATTGAGAATGAATTGAAGCATCCGCCCGCCAGCGTCCGCACCTTCGGGCTTTCATGGCCATTGCTGGTGGGGTTGCTATCGTTCCTGGGTATTCTGTTCAGTAATCGCGTCGGCGCGGTGCTGTCCGATCCGGATACCTACTGGCATCTCGCCGCCGGCCGCTGGATGCTCGAGCATGGCGCGGTGCCGCACACCGACCCTTTTTCGCATTCGATGCCCGGTACGCCGTGGACAGCGCACGAATGGCTGGCCGAGGTGGTGCTCGTCGGCCTCCAGCAGGCAGGAGGCTGGGCAGCGCTGGCGATCGCCGCCGCGCTGGTCTTTGCCGCCACCCTGGCCTATATGATGCGCTTCCTGCTGGCGCGCATGGAGCCTGTCCATGCGCTGCTGTTGACGGCCTTTGCCGCCAGCATGTTGGCCGGCCATCTGCTCGCGCGCCCCCATATTTTCATGTGGCCACTGCTTGCCGTATGGGTCGGGACGCTCGTCGATGCAGGCGAACGGGGACGCGGTCCGCCCTGGTTGTTGCTGCCGATAATGACCCTTTGGGCCAATTTGCACGGCAGCTTTACCCTCGGACTGGCACTGGGCACGGCGCTGGCGCTCGACGCCGTGCTCAGAACGGCGCCTGGGCAGCGGCGGGCAGCGGCATGGCGCTGGAGCGCCTTTGTCGGCTTGTCGATCGCAGCCGTGCTGATCACGCCTTTTGGTTGGCATGGTCTTTGGTACCCGATCCAGATCATGAACATGACCGTGGCACTGGACGTCATTTTCGAGTGGCTATCGCCCAACTTCCACAAACCGCAGATATTGGAATTGTGGCTGTTGCTGATACTGGGCATCGCTTGTTCGGGACGCCTGCGCCTGCCGTGGCTGCGGCTGTTGCTGGTGCTGGGCCTGGTCCATCTTGCGCTCAAGCATCAACGTCATGTGGACGTGCTAGGCCTGGTGACGCCTTTCCTTATTGCCTCGCCGCTGGCGCTGCAGTGGCGCGCAACGCAAGGCAAGGGGGCCGATGTCGAAATCCTGGACCGGATATTCCAGGCACTCGCGGCGCCGGCAAGGTCGGCGGCGATCGCTGCCAGCCTCGTGGTCGCGGCGGCCGTGGTCGCAATGACGCTGCCGTCCGGGCGCCTTGTGCCTCGCGTGCAAACCGCTCCAGAAGCGGCATTGCAAGCCGCCAGGCGTGCGGACGCGACCGGTCCGGTACTGAATTCCTACAATTTCGGCGGCTACCTGATCTATAACCAGGTGCCGGTGTTCATGGATGGGCGCGCCGATATGTATGGGGACGCACTCTTGAAACGCTATCTCGACGCCGTGACCCTGCACGAGCCCGGCGGACTGACCCAATTGCTGGACGACTACCGCATCGGCTGGACTCTGCTGGAACCCGGTACGCCGGCGCTGGCATTGCTCGACCGGATGCCTGGCTGGAAACGCGTGCATGCCGATGCCGTGGCTGTCGTCCATGTGCGCGAAGGGGGCCGCTAGTATGGACCAGGCGGAATTCGACCGGTTTGCTGACGAGTACGAGCAACAGCATGCCGACAATATTCGCCTGTCCGGCGAAGCGCCAGCCTACTTTGCGCGCTACAAAGTGCAGGATGTGGCGCGACTATGTGCTGCACCGGTACGCATCCTCGATTTCGGCGCTGGCGTCGGCGCCTCGATACCGCATTGGCGCGAAGCGTTTCCGCGCGCGTCGCTGACCTGCCTGGACGTTTCCGAGCGCTCGCTGGCAATCGCGCGCGATCGCTTCCCCGGCATGGCGCAGTACGACAGCTTCGACGGTGTCACACTCCCCTACGCGGCGGGCAGTTTCGACCTCGCGTTCGCCGCCTGCGTGTTCCACCATATCGATGGTGCCAGCCACGTGCCCTTGCTGCGCGAACTACGACGCGTGCTGAGCGGCGACGGACGCCTGTTCGTGTTCGAGCACAATCCGCTGAACCCCCTGACGCGCCACGCGGTCAATACCTGTCCCTTCGATGCCAACGCGGTGCTGATCGGCGCGCGCACCATGCGCGAGCGTCTGCGTGACGCCGGGTTCACCCGCATATCGCTTGCCTACCGTATTTTCTTCCCCGGCAAACTGAGTCGCTTGCGCCCACTGGAGCGGATGCTCACACGCCTGCCGCTGGGGGCGCAATATCGGCTATGCGCCCAGCCATGACAAGCGTTTGGCGTTTTGCCATGGTCGGCATGCTCAATACGGTCGCCAGCCTGGCGGTGATTTTCGGTGCGCGCGCCATGGGACTGGACGAAGTGCCTGCCAACGCCACGGGCTATGCGTTTGGGCTGATGCTCAGTTTCACGCTGAACCGCCGCTGGACTTTCCGTCATCGCGGCCCCTTGCTGGCGCTCGCCTCGCGATTTGCCGTGATGACGCTGGCGGCATGGCTGGTCAACCTGGCCGTCCTGCTCGCGCTGCTGCGTCTGGGTGTGGCAGGTGTCTTGGCCCAGGCAGGCGCGGTGCTGTCGTACACCGTCATCAGCTATCTCGGCTGCCGCTGGTGGGTGTTCGCAAACAACATCGAGGATACCTGATATGACGCGTTTGGCCATCGTCGTACCCTGCTACAACGAGGAAGCCGTGCTGCCGGAAACTGCGCGCCAACTGCTGGCGCTGCTGGCCGATTTGCGCAGCCAAGGCACGGTCGGTGCGGACAGCGCCGTGTATTTCGTCGACGACGGTTCGCGCGATGCCACCTGGCAACTCATCGAAGCGCTGGCCGCCTCCGTAACCCAGGTGCACGGCATCAAGTTGTCGCGCAACTGCGGCCACCAGAACGCCTTGTTGGCCGGACTGTTTTCGGTACCGGGCGACACGGTCATCAGCATCGATGCCGACCTCCAGGACGATCCCGAGGCGATGCGTGCGATGCTGGCCGCACATCAGGCCGGAGCCGATGTGGTGTACGGCGTGCGACGGCGCCGCGATGCCGACACCTATTTCAAGCGCCTGAGCGCGCAGGGCTATTACTGGCTGCTGGCCCGGCTAGGCGTGGAGATTGTCTTCAATCACGCCGACTACCGCTTGCTTTCGCGCCGCGCGCTGGACGCCCTGGCGCAGCACGGCGAGCGCAACATGTTTTTGCGCGGCATAGTTCCTCAACTCGGCTTCAACAGCGCCGTCGTGTATTTCGACCGGGCCGAACGCTTTGCCGGCCAGTCCAAATACCCGTTCGGGAAAATGCTGGCCTTCGCCTTGGAGGGCGTGACCTCGTTTTCGGTCGCGCCACTGCGCGCCATCACCGTATTCGGACTGGGCGTGTCCGTTCTGAGCCTGGCGGGCGGCTGCTGGGTGCTGTGGGAAAAGATCGTCAACGATCAGGGTGTCCCGGGCTGGGCCTCGACCATGGTGCCGATGTTTTTCCTGGGCGGCGTACAGTTGCTCAGCCTTGGCGTGATCGGTGAGTATGTCGGCAAGATATATATGGAAACCAAGGGGCGGCCACGCTATGTCATCGAACGCGAGGTGTAGGCGTTCGCCGCTGAAAACAATTAATTAAATAACAATATCTTTCACGCAATACTGAGTATATTTGGCCGCGAACAAAGATGATGTCTTGAAAAGACGCAGTACCATCCCTATAATTAGCACTCGTTAGTAGAGAGTGCTAACAACTCTTTCTAGCCGGTCCCGCCAGCGGGAGCGGCCTCATGAAACATCGAATAGCCCTCAAACCATTGATTATTAAGGAGTTTTGTATGAACCTTCGCCCTTTGCACGATCGCGTCATCGTCAAGCGTCTCGACCAGGAAACCAAAACTGCGTCCGGCCTCATCATTCCTGATGCCGCTGCCGAGAAACCGGATCAAGGCGAGATCCTCGCCGTAGGCAATGGCAAAGTCCAGGACGACGGCAAAGTCCGCGCACTGGAAGTCAAGGTTGGCGACCGCGTCCTGTTCGGCAAGTACTCGGGCCAGACCGTCAAGGTCGACGGCGACGAACTGCTGGTCATGCGCGAAGAAGACATCATGGCCGTGCTGGTCAAGTAATCAGCCCAGTTAAAGGGATTCATCCAAGGATCCCCGCAATTCCCTCGAATTCCACGACACACGGAGAAACTAAAAATGGCAGCTAAAGATGTAGTATTCGGCGACGCAGCGCGCGCCAAGATGGTTGAAGGCGTCAACATTCTGGCCAACGCAGTCAAAGTCACCCTCGGCCCGAAAGGCCGCAACGTCGTGCTGGAGCGCTCGTTCGGCGCCCCTACCGTCACCAAGGACGGCGTATCGGTCGCCAAAGAGATCGAACTCAAGGACAAGCTCATGAACATGGGCGCGCAAATGGTCAAGGAAGTCGCTTCGCGCACCAGCGACAACGCCGGCGACGGCACCACCACCGCCACCGTGCTGGCCCAGGCGATCGTTCGCGAAGGCATGAAGTTCGTTGCCGCCGGCATGAACCCAATGGACCTGAAGCGCGGCATCGACAAGGCTGTCGCCGCCACCGTGGAAGAACTGGCGAAGATCGCCAAGCCATGCACCACCACCAAGGAAATCGCCCAGGTCGGCGCGATCTCGGCCAACTCGGACTACTCGATCGGCGAGCGCATCGCTGAAGCGATGGAAAAAGTCGGCAAGGAAGGCGTCATCACCGTGGAAGACGGCAAGTCGCTGAACGACGAGCTGGACATCGTTGAAGGTATGCAGTTCGACCGCGGCTACCTGTCGCCATACTTCATCAACAACCCGGACAAGCAAGTCGCGATCCAGGACAATCCATTCGTCCTGCTGTGCGACAAGAAGATCTCGAACATCCGTGACCTGCTGCCTATCCTGGAACAAGTCGCCAAGGCTGGCCGTCCACTGCTGATCATCGCAGAAGACATCGAAGGCGAAGCGCTGGCAACCCTGGTCGTCAACAACATCCGCGGCATCCTGAAGACCTGCGCAGTCAAGGCCCCTGGCTTCGGCGACCGCCGCAAGGCCATGCTGGAAGACATCGCTGTCCTGACCGGCGGCCAGGTCATCGCCGAAGAAGTCGGCCTGACCCTGGAAAAGGTCACGCTGGCAGAACTCGGCCAGGCCAAGCGCGTCGAAGTGGGCAAGGAAAACACCATCATCATCGACGGCGCAGGCCAGGCAGAAGCGATCGAAGCACGCGTCAAGCAAGTGCGCGTCCAGATCGAAGAAGCGACCTCGGACTACGACCGCGAAAAACTGCAAGAGCGCGTTGCCAAGCTGGCAGGCGGCGTTGCAGTGATCAAGGTTGGCGCAGCCACCGAAGTCGAAATGAAGGAAAAGAAAGCACGCGTCGAAGATGCTCTGCACGCAACCCGCGCTGCCGTTGAAGAAGGTATCGTTCCTGGCGGCGGCGTTGCCCTGCTGCGCGCACGTGCCAACATCAAGATCAAGGGCGACAACCCTGACCAGGACGCCGGCATCAAGATCGTCCTGCGCGCAATGGAAGAGCCGCTGCGCATGATCGTCCAGAACGCTGGCGAGGAATCGTCGGTGGTGGTTGCAGCAGTGTTGGCCGGTTCGGGCAACTACGGCTACAACGCAGCGAACGGCACCTACGGCGACATGGTCGAAATGGGTGTCCTGGACCCAGCAAAAGTCACCCGCTCGGCACTGCAGAACGCAGCGTCGATCGCTGGCCTGATGCTGACCACCGACGCCATGGTGTGCGAACTGGCTGAAGACAAGCCAGCTGGCGGCGGCATGGGCGGCATGGGTGGCATGGGCGGCATGGGCGGTATGGACGGCATGATGTAATTGCCGGCCCCGGGCGGCTTCGGCCGCCCAGCCTGACAAAAAGCCTGCAAGGTTCGCGCCTTGCAGGCTTTTTTCATGAGGGACGAGGTATACTTGACGACACTTTGTTTGATGTCCTGACATACTTTGTTTTCGATCCTCATCAATTCGTTTCATGCGCGCTTTACAAAGTCTCCTGATTGCTTTCTGCTTGTGTGCAAGTGCTCATGCCACTGGCGTGATGGAGTACCGCTATTGGGATTGGAAGCATACGCAAAAGCCCGACGACTATCAGATCGCCGTGCTGGAGGCTGCACTGGAAAAGACGGCACCCGAATTCGGCCCGTACAGACTGGTGATAGTCGACGCCAATTTCAGCACACGCCGGATACGCCAGGAAGTGAGCGACGGCGCCAAAGTGAATGTTCATGCGGCGCCATGGCGGACACTGCGCCCGGACGATCCCGTCGACCGCCGCATTCCCATCAACGTCCCAATCATGAACGGACTGCTGGGTTACCGCTACTTGCTGATCCGCAGCGAGGACTTGCCGAAGTTCGCCGCCATCAAGGACGTGGCCGGCCTCAAGGCGCTGACGGGCGGCCAGGGGCGCGACTGGGCCGAAGTCGGCTTATACCGGCGCAATGGCTTTCGCCTGATCGACACCGGCCATGTCAACACCCTGATCCCGATGTTGGCTAACAAGCGCTTCGATTACCTGCCGATGAGCGTGGTCGAAGTGCAGACCGCGCTGGCGACCCATCCGCACCTGGCCCAGAAGCTGACGGTGGCGCCCAATATCATGATTTCCTATCCGCTGCCGATGATTTACTACGTAAGCGCCCGCCATCCCGAGCTGGCGCGACGCCTCGAGATTGGCTTGACCATGTCAGTCAAGGACGGCAGCATGGACGAGCTGCTGCGCCAGCACTTCAGCAAGGAAATCGCCAGCATGGCCACCGTCACACGCCATTTCAGCATCGCCGACCCGAGCGTCCCACAGCACTTGCTCAGCCAACCGCCGTCCAGGCGCAAGCTGCCCAGCCACTGATTCGCCGCGCCAGGTCGAACCGGGCGCGACGCCTGCACTTTGCCGCAGGCGCGGACGGGGTTAACGGGGTTTGACGACGGCATCGAGCAGGGCCGCCGCCGCCGTTGCCCGCGCGAAGCGTTCTTGCACGAGCGCGACCTCCTGGTGATGGATGGCGTCGATGGTCTCGAGCAGTTCGTTGAAGCGGTCGACCGATTCGTCGTCGTGGAAGCGCACTTCGCCGCCGACGATCTCGATCGCGTCACGCTGCTCGTCCACCATGGTAAACATTTCGTGCACGGCGGCGATCCACTTGTCCCGGTTACGGTAGAAGGCGGCCTGCGATTCGAGCTGGCGGTTGAGCGCAGTGACGATCCCTTCGCGGTATTCCCGCGCCAGGCCATCCGGCAGCTCGGCGACCGGGGAGATCGACGGCCACCGCATCATGATCGGCCAGCCCCTGTAAGCAAGGGAAGGAAGATGTCGGTCACGGCCTCGTTCTCCGGCACGTCAGGATAGAACTTCACACGCTGCACGAACAGCGGATAGTCGCGCGGCTCCTCGCCGCTTTGCGGCAGCCAATCGGCGTACAGGTAGTGCACGGCTTGCGCCAGCAGGTCGTCCGAACCCACATGGCGCAGCACTGCACAGCGCCCGCCTTCGATGACCTGCCGCACCACGCCATGCGCGTTCGAACCCACTTCATGCGGCGTCGCTGCGCACACGTCGAATCGAAACTCGCCCGCCGGTGTTGTCTCCGGATTGTCGTACAGGATGTTGAATGTCGCGCTGACCTTCGGCGGCAATGCGTTCTCTTTGCGCCAGGCGATGAGCCGGCGCACGGCGTCACCGATCCGCGCTGGGTCGCCCAAGTGGCGTGCCGCGGCGACTGGCGTCGCTGGAAAATCGACGATGCTTACTTGTGAGGCTGTGAATTCAGTTTGCATATGTGTGGTCCTCAAGTGGCGCAAGGGTTCATGGTTTGCTTGCCAAAGGGTCCAATCCGGCTGGCGCCTGAACTGCGAAGGCGACTGGCCCAAGTTCTTCCTGAACGCACGCGCAAACGCTTCCGGCCCTTCGTAGCCGCTGGCCAGCGCGATGTCGATGACGCCCAGTCCATCGCGAAAGGCCAGCTGCCACGTGGCCTGCTTCAGGCGCGTCAGCTGCACGTAGCGGTGCACGGGCAAGCCGAAGAGTTCGGTGAACTGCCGGTGGAAGTGAAACTTCGAAAACGCAGCCACCGCGGCGAGCGTGTCGACCGAAAGCTCCTCGCCCAGGTGGGCGTCGATGTGGTCGAAGACTTTCCTGAAGCGTTCCAGGTAGCGGTGCGCGGTTGTATTCAATGTTTCCCCTTTGGTGCAGCCAGAGTAACCGGCGCGCCGCCCGCAGGCCTGACCGATCTTGCTCTTGTTGGCTAGTGCCAGTCCTTGCCCTGCACCGGTTCCTGGCCGGCCAGGTCGCGCGCGAACATCGCGTCCAGCTCCTCGCGCGCCTGTTTTGCCAGCGACACCAGCTGCTGCTGGTCCTTGTAGGCCGGGTACAGGTCTTCCAGGCTTTGCAGGTTGTGCTTGCGGAACTTGAGCTTGGCCTCGCGCGCGCGGTAGGCGCCCCAGCCCATGTGCTGCAATACCTTCTCGCCCAGCTGCAGCGCAGCCTCGAACGTTTCGCGCTCGATCAGCGTCACGCCGCGGTCGCGCAGGTCGTAGTAATGGGTGACGTTGCGGGCGCGGGCGAGGATGGTCAGATTCGGGTATTCCTTGCGCACCGCGTCGATCAGCGCCAGGCTGTCCTCCATGCCGTCCAGCGCCACCACCAGCGCGCGCGCCTTGCCGACACCCGCCGAGCGCATCAGGTCCATGCGGGTGGCGTCGCCGTAGAACACCTGGATGCCGAACTTGCGCAGCAGGTCGATCTGGTCCGGATCGTGGTCCAGCACCGTCACCGGCACCTGGCTGGCGCGCAGCAGGCGGCCGATGATCTGTCCGAAGCGCCCGAAGCCGGCGATGATGACGTGTCCTTGCTGCGCCTCGATGGCGTCGGCATCGCGCCCCTTGCCGCCCGAGGCGAAGCGCGGCGCGATGAACTTGTCGTGCAGGATCAGCAGCAGCGGCGTGGTCATCATCGACAGCGCGACGACCACCACCAGCACCGACGCCACGTTCGGCGAGAACACCTTGGCGGCGGCGGCAGCGCCGAATACGACGAAGGCGAATTCGCCGCCCTGCGACAGCAGGATGGCAAACATCGACTGCTGCCCGCGCGGCAGCTCGAACAGCTTCGCCAGCCCGTACAGCACGCCGGCCTTGATCGCGAGGAAGGCGGTGACCAGGCCGATGATCAGCACCGGCTGCGCGAAGAAGGCGCCAAAGTCGACCGACATGCCGACCGCGATGAAGAACAGGCCAAGCAGCAGGCCCTTGAACGGTTCAAGGTCGGTCTCGAGCGCATGGCGGTATTCCGAATCGGCCAGCAGCACCCCCGCCATGAATGCGCCGAGCGCCATCGACAGGCCGACCCATTGCATCAGCAGCGCGATCGAGATGACCAGCAGCAGCGCAAAGCCGGTGAAGATCTCGCGCATATTGGTTTTGGCGATGATGCGCAACAGGGGATTGACGAGGCAACGGCCCGAGGCCACCAGCGCCAGCAGCACGGCGGCGATGCGCAGCGCGCCCTCCCAGCCCATGTCGCCCTGGCCGGCGGCGGCCACCCCCAGCATCGGCACGATTGCGATCATCGGGATCGCGGCGATGTCCTGGAACAGCAGGATCGAGAAGCCGGCGCCGCCGGCGGGCGTGGCCAGCAGCTTGCGCTCCTCCAGCGTGGCCAGCGCGATCGCCGTCGACGACAGCGACAGGCCGAGCGCGGCGATCAGTGCGACTTTCCACTCCACGCCGGCCAGCATCGCCGCCACGCACAGCGCGAGCGCGACCAGGCCGACCTGGGCGCCGCCCCAGCCGAAGATCGGCCGGCGCATCGACCACAGCTTGCGCGGTTCGAGTTCGAGGCCGATCACGAACAGCAGCAGCACCACGCCGAACTCGGAGAAATGCAGGATGTCCTCGACTTCGCTGATCAGGCCAAACCCCCAGGGGCCGATGGCAATACCGGCCAGCAGGTAGCCGAGCACCGCGCCAAGGCCGAGGCGCTTGGCGATCGGCACCGCGACCACGGCCGCGAGCAGGTAGACCATTGCGTTTTGCAGCAGGGAGTGTTCCATCGTCATTCAATCAGGAGAGGTGGGGATCGGGTCAGTCGGCATTGGCGTCGGCCAGTTCGCGCAGGTGCTGCGTGAACAGGACGACGTGGGCATCGACGGCGGCGTCGCTGACCACATGGGCGCCGTGCAGCAGCAGCGGTTCCAGCCAGCGCATGCCGCACAGTGCGGCGGTCTGTTCGAACGGCGCCAGGAAGTCGGCGAAGGGGCGGCCATGCCTGGCGCCCGGCCGGTAGGCATCGAGCTCGGCGCCCGTGGTGGCCGCCAGCCAGTAGCCCTTGCCGTGCAAGGCGCTGGCGCCGTGGCCGAAGGCCCAGCCGCGGCTCAGCACCACGTCGATCCACTCCTTGAGCAGCGCTGGCATGCTGTACCACTGGATCGGGTGCAGGAACACGATGATCTCGGCCCCGGCGACCAGGGCCTGTTCGCGTTCGACGTCGATGAAAAAGTCGGGATAAGTCTCGTACAGGTCCCGGACGTGCACGCCGGGGACGGTACGCGCGGCGGCGGCAAGGCGCGCATTGACGCGCGAACGGTGGGATGCCGCGTGGGCATAGATGACGACGATGCGGGAGGTTGAGGTCATGGGCGGATGATTAAATTGAACCGCAATCTTACTAGGTTTCAGATGGCGCCCATACGCTCACATATGCATCCGATCAACAAGCGGATCGTGGACGGCGTGCGCCGTCTCATCGCCAGCGGCGAGCTGCCGGTCGGCGCCGCCCTGCCCAGCGTGCGCGGCCTGGCCCAGCAACTGACGATCAACCCCAACACGGTGGCCAAGGCCTACAGCGAGCTGACCGATTCGCTGACGCTGCGCTACAAGCGCAAGGCCGCACTCGACAACCTTACGCTGAGCGTGCAGCGGGGCGGCATCCACGCGATCATCGGCGCCAATGGCGCAGGCAAGTCCACGCTGCCGCTCCTGACGATGGTGCACGCTGCAACGCACCGCTGAATCGGGCGCCGCCGCTGGGCGCGAGGACGTGCCGTTCTCGGTGACGCTGCAGGAAATGGGCGTGCGGCTGGACGATCCAGCGACCCTGAAGGCGGTAAGCGCCGGCGCGCCGGCCCAGAATGTGGACAAGGTGGCCAAGCCACTGCTGATCCTCGCCGGTGGCAAGGATGACAAGGTCGAGATCGGCGCCGTGACCGACTACGTGGCCAGGCTGCAGGGCATGGGCAAGCCGGTCAGCCTGCTGGTGGACGCGGACGAAGGCCACAATCCGCGCAAGCCGATGACGCGCCAGGCCCACACCTATCTGATCCAGCAAATGCTGCACAAGCACCTCGGCGGGCCGGCGCCCGCGGCGCCGTCGCCGGAGCTGGCCAAGTACCTGAAGCAGAACATGAAGGCGAATGGGGCGCATTGATCAACTGAACACGAAGCTCCCGCAGGGCGGAAGAGCGCATCGCGCGACATCCGCCATGCTGGAGTCGACGCGGCGCACGCCCGGCGGATGTCGGCCTTCGGCCTCTTCCGCCCTACGGTTCTCCGGGTTGCCGACGTGGTTGCCCCTCGCCCCCCTTTGGTTTAGTATTGCCGCATCTAAACTATTTGGTGGCCCGAATGCAGAAGCAAGCTTCGTCGCACAAGAAGGCGCAGATCGCGGTGCTGGCCGCCATGATCGCGGTCACCGCCTTCGTCCTGGAAGGCTGCCGCGAACAGGCGCCGGCGGCGAGCGCCCCCGCTGCCACGCCGGCCGCAGCGCCGGCCGCCCTCCCGGCGGCGGCCCGCAGCAAGGAACAGGCGATGAACGCGCTGATGGCCCTGCCCGAACTGAAGGCCTGGTCGGCGCGTCTCGATAAGGAATCGGGCGGCAAGGTACGCGGCGCGCTGATCGAGTACGACGCCACGCCCAAAGTCATCGACGGCAAAAGCTACTGGCAGTTCAGCTTCGTCGAGAACGGCAGCGACGCGGCCCACCGCTGGGAGAGCTTCCTGGTCGCGCAGTCGGGCGACGAGATCCTGGTCGACGACGACACTTCCGGCAAAGCCAAGAGCCTGGAACAGTGGCGCCGCGAAGACAAGCCGATGGAACGGCAATCGCCCGGCACCTGAGGACTGGGCTAACTGTCCAGGTGGGAGATCAGCAGGCGGCGCGGGTCGCTGTCCTGCTCCTTTGACTGCTCTGGCCTGGCGCTCGCCGCCAGCGAAATTCCGACCGACAGAATATCGATCAGCAGCAGCTGCAGCATGCGCGAGATCATCGACAGGAAGCTGCTGCTATCCTCCGCATGGTCCACCGCCAGGCACACGCTGGCCTTCTTGGCCAGCGGCGTGCCGCTGCCGGTAATCGCGATCACGTCGGCGCCCGCCCCACGCGCCGCGTCCACCGCCTGCAGCAGCTCAGGCAAGCGCCCCGAAATCGAAATCGCAATCACCACGTCGCCCGGCTTGAGCAGTTCGGCCGCCAGCGTGAACAGGTGCGAGTCGCCATACGACGAGGTCGGAATCCGGAACCGGAAGAACTTGTGCTGGCCGTCCAGCGCCACCACGCGTGAATTGCCCATCGCGTAAAACTCGACCCGGTTCGCCTTGGCGACCAGTTCGATCGCGCGGTCGATGGAACGCACATCGAGCTGGTCGCGGAACTTGAGGATCGCCGAGACCGTGTTGTCCACCACCTTGGCCGACAGGTCGTGCGTGCTGTCGCCGGTACGCACCTGGCTGTGGCGTACGGGGATCGCGCCCGTCAAGCTGCTGGCGAACTTGAGCTTGAAGTCCGCCAGGCCGAGGAAGCCCAGCGAGCGGCAGAACCGGATCACGGTGGGCTGGCTGACCTCGGCCAGGCGCGCGATGTCCGCGATCGGTTCGTTCAGGACCAGGCGCGGCCGCTCCAGCACCAGCGTGGCGACGCGCTGCTCGGCAGGCGTGAGCTCATGCTGCAGGTGGCCGATGCGCTCCATCAGGGTATTGGCGCCGCTGCGTCCGCGCAGGTGTTCGGACAGGATCGTCGCCACTCCATAAAAAGCCGGGTTGGGCGTCGTGATCACATAGGTCGGGATGTCCGCCAGGTAGCTCGAAAAACGGCCCTTCGCCTCGAAGCGCGCACGGAACGGCGAGCTGGCGAACCATTCCCCCATGCGCGGCACGATGCCGCCGCCGATGAAGATGCCGCCGAACGCGCCCAGCGTCACCGCCAGGTTGGCCGCGGCCCCGCCCAGCATGCCGCAGAAGCATTCGAGCACTTCGAGGCACAGCGTGTCCTCGTCTTCCAGCGCGCCGGCGATGATCTCGGGCGAGGTGCGCGGGCTGACCTGCACGCGGTTGCGTTCGGCCAGCGCACGGTAGATCAGCTCCATGCCGGGGCCGGAGATCAGCCGCTCGTTCGACACGTGCGGCCATTCCCTCCACGCGAACTGCAGGATCGCGAACTCGCGCTCGTCGGCAGGGGCGAAGTTGACGTGGCCGCCTTCGCTGCCGAGGGTGACGAAGCCGTCCACCGTGGGGATCACGCCGGATACGCCCAGGCCGGTGCCGGGACCGAGCACGCCGATGACCGCGTTCGACGCAGCCGCGCCGGCGCCGACCTGCATCAAGTCTTCCGGTTTGAGGCCGGGCAGCGCCATTGCGAGGGCGGTGAAGTCGTTGACGATCAGGAGGGTATGCAGGCCGAGCTTGCGGCGCACCTCATCGGTCGAAAATTCCCAGTCGCGGTTGGTCATGCGGACCTGGTCGCCGTTGATCGGGTTGGCGACCGCCAGCGCGGCGTGGTTCAGCGTGACGTCGGTGTGGTCGGACAGGTAGAAGCGCAGCAGGGCGACGATGTCTTCGAAGTCGTCGCACTTGAGCACGCGCACCGAGCGGAACACGCCGGGCGCGGTTTGCAGGGCGAAGCGCGCGTGCGTGGCGCCGATGTCGGCAAGCAGGCGCGGGCCGTCGGCGAATGCGGTGCGGGCGAATTTTTCTGTGTCGGCCTGGTTGTTCATGCGTCAAAACGTCCCGGTATTCAAAAGTACCACCACGCTACCCACCTTTCGAATGTAACGCGACGCGTGGTGGGTCGCGCGACGCTTACCCACCCTACCCTCCGCTATTGCAGCTGGCCAAACCAGCCGCCGTATGGCGGCAAACTGAACCTTGTCCCCGCCAGCGTCCCCTCCAACCCATGCCCGTCGAGCGCCTTCGCACCCGCCGCTTGCGGCAGCTCGAACTCCACCGGCTCCGGCCCCAGGTTGAACACGGCCAGCACGCCCGCATGCCCGTCCAAGTCGCGGCGCAGCGCAAGCACAGGTTCCGGCGCGTCGAAGAACACGATCTCGCCGCGCGTGAGCTGCGGCATCGACCGGCGCCACGCGATGATCCTGCGCGCAAAGTTGAGCGCCGATTCCGCGTCGCCTTCCTGCGCAGCCGCCGCATTGGCCACGTGCTGCTCGGCCACCGGCAGCCACGGCGTGCCGCTGGTGAATCCGGCATGCGGCGCCTGCGCTGTCCACGGCATCGGGGTGCGGCAGCCGTCGCGGCCCTTGAATTCGGGCCAGAAGGTGATGCCGTACGGATCCTGCAGCAGTTCGAAAGGCACGTCCGCCTCGGTCAGCGCCAATTCGTCGCCCTGGTACAGGCACGGCGTGCCCTTGAGCGAAAGCTGCATCGCCAGCACCAGCTTGGCCAGCCGCGGCGTCGGCTGTGCGCCGCCCCAGCGCGACATGACGCGCATGACATCGTGGTTGCCGACCGACCAGGAAGCCCAGCCGCCCTTGACCCGCGCTTCGAACTCCTCCACCTGGCGGCGGATGTGGGCCGCCGAGAATTCCGGCGTCAGCAGGTTGAAGCTGTAGGCCATGTGCAGCTTGTCGCCATCGGCCGTGTACTCGGCCATGCAGCCCAGTGCATCGTCCGCGCCGACTTCGCCGATCGACACCGCGCCATACTCATTGAGCAGGGTGCGTACCTTCTGCAGGAAGGCCAGGTTCTCCGGGCGGGTCTTGTCGTAGATATGGGACTGCATGCCGTAGGGGTTCACGTCGGACACGGTGGCCGTGTCGCGGTTGGCCGCAGGCGGATTGCTGCGCAGCTCCGGATCATGGAAGTGGAAATTGCAGGCGTCCATGCGCACGCCGTCGACGCCGCGCTCGAGCCAGAAACGCAGGTTGTCGAGGTGGGCCTGCTGCACGTCCGGATTGTGGAAGTTCATGTCCGGTTGGCTGACCAGGAAGTTATGCAGGTAGTACTGCTTGCGCCGGCTGTCCCACTGCCAGGACGAGCCGCCGAACACGGCCAGCCAGTTGTTCGGCGGGTTCCCGTCCGGGAGCGGATCGGACCACACATACCAGTCGGCCTTGGGATTGTCGCGGCTCTTGCGGCTCTCGACGAACCAGGGATGCACTTCGGCCGTGTGCGACAGCACCTGGTCGATCATGATTTTCAGGCCCAGGCTGTGCGCTTTGGCGACCAGCGCGTCAAAGTCGGCCAGCGTGCCGAACATCGGGTCGACATCGCAGTAGTCGGCGACGTCATAGCCGAAATCCTTCATCGGCGACGTGAAGAACGGGGAGATCCAGACGATGTCCGCACCCAGGCCGGCGATGTAATCGAGCTTGGCGGTGATGCCCGGCAGGTCGCCGATGCCATCGCCATTCGTATCGAGGAAGCTGCGCGGATAGACCTGGTAAATGATGGCTTCGCGCCACCACGGCGTCTGTTCTTTATGCATGTGCGATGTCCAAAAGGGTGCGAGGTAGGATTTGTACATAATATACATCAAGCTACGCCGAAATTCAATTATTTACGGATCACTCGATTCCGCAATAAACAACATAAAAATCAACTAGTTAAGTAAGTTTAGATAAAAATTGTTGACCTTGATCCGTAGTCAAACTACACTCGCCGGCGAGCGTTTGATATTTCTATTGCCAGCCCTTGAGCTTCGGCTTAGCATCGCGTCTGGTTAAAACAATGGGAGTACCAATGTCGAAGGCAGATACTGAAAACGGAAACGGGCCTTTGCCCCGGCAAATACCGTTCATCGTCGGCACCGAAGGATGCGAGCGCTTCAGCTTTTACGGGATGCGCAATATCCTCACCCCCTTCCTGATCAGCACCCTGCTGATGTTCATGCCCGAGCCGGAACGCGCGGGCGAAGCGAAGCATGTGTTCCACACCTTCGTCATCGGCGTGTACTTCTTCCCGCTGCTGGGCGGCTGGCTGGCCGACCGCTTCTTCGGCAAATACGACACCATCTTCTGGCTCAGCCTCGTCTACTGCGCGGGCCACGCCTGCCTGGCGATCTGGGACGACAATATCAACGGCTTCTATCTTGGCCTGTTCCTGATCGCGCTCGGGTCGGGCGGCATCAAGCCGCTGATCTCCTCGTTCGTCGGCGACCAGTTCGACCAGACCAACAAGAACAAGGCGAAAGTCGTCTACGACGTGTTCTACTGGATGATCAACTTCGGCTCCTTCTTCGCTTCGCTGCTGATGCCGATCTTCCTGCGCTCGTACGGCGCCTCGGTCGCCTTCGGCATCCCTGGCGCGCTGATGTTCATCGCAACCATCATCTTCTGGCTGGGCCGCAAGAAGTACATCCACGTGCCGCCCGCCGCGCCGGACCCGAACTCGTTCACGCGCGTGGCCCGTACCGCGCTGCTGGCGCACAAGAGCGGCCAGGCGCGCACCGGCCTGACAGTGGCGACGCTGGGCGTCGCCGGCGCGGTGGCCTCGTTGGCGATGTCGTTCTCGTGGGGCTTCGTGATCGCCGCCTGTACCGCACTGGTGCTGCTTCTCGCTTTCGGCGGCATCGGCGTGTCGATGCAGCTCGAACGCGCGCGCGCCGTCCATCCCGACGATGCAGTCGACGGCGTGCGCGCCGTGCTGCGCATCCTGATCGTGTTCGCACTGGTCACGCCGTTCTTCTCGCTGTTCGACCAAAAGGCGTCGACCTGGATCGTCCAGGCCAATGCAATGGTCGCGCCGACCATTTCGCTGTTCGGCAGCCCGTTCACCTTCGCCCCCGCGCAGATGCAGGCGCTGAACCCGCTGCTGGTGATGCTGCTGATCCCGTTCAACAACCTGGTGCTGTACCCGGCGCTGCGCAAGATCGGCATCGAACCGACGCCGCTGCGCCGCATGACGACCGGCATCGTATTCTCGGCCCTGTCCTGGATCGTGATCGGCACCATCCAGGTGACGATGGATAACGGCACCCCGATGTCGATGGTGTGGCAGATCCTGCCGTATGCGCTGCTGACCTTCGGCGAAGTGCTGGTCTCGGCCACCGGGCTCGAATTCGCGTACAGCCAGTCGCCGCAGTCGATGAAGGGCGTGATCATGGCGTTCTGGTTCCTCGCCACCACCGTCGGCAGCCTGTGGGTGCTGATCGTGAACGCCAGCGTCAAGAACGATGCCGTGATCGCCAATATCGCCACCAGCGGTGTCAGCGTGATCGCCTTCCAGATGTACTTCTTTGCCGGCTTTGCGTTCGTGGCCGCCGCCGTCTTCGGCTGGTACGCAACCCGTTACAAGATGATGGACAACTACCGTAACGATTCCTCGGACCCTGCCTCTCCATGCTACAAAAAATAAATAGCGCTGCCCTCCCCTTCTTCATCGTCGCGGGAGCGGCGTTATCCGGTACCGCATCTGCCGCCGAGCCGCTGTCCATGTGCGACAGCGACGGCTTCCAGTCGGTACTGTATGCGGCGCCGGGCAAGCTGGAAGCCCGGGCCGTCTGGCTCAATCGTTCGCTGGCCGCATGGCCAGGCGTGGAAGCGGCAGGCAGCTTCCGCCTCTATCACTCCCCCCACGGATCGGTCAGCGCCGTCGCCGGCGCCAAGGCAAGCGGCGCGGCCGGCTCGATTCCGCTGGCCGTGTTCGACGGTCCGGTGCCGCCTGGCGACGCATTGCGTTTCAAGTATGTCGGCAAGGGCGTACGCCTGGCAGTGCCCAACGGCGAACTTGCCCGCATGACGGCGCTGCACCGCCAGCAGCTGGTGCTGGTGCAGGAAGGCGCCGATGGCAAGGTAATCGCCGCCACCCGCCTGCAGGCCGCCGGCGCGCTGGACGACCTGTTCGCGGCGGCGGACAAGGTCAGCGACCTGGGCGTCAGCGTCGGCAAGCGCGGCACGGCATTCAAGCTGTGGGCGCCGACTGCGCAGCAGGTGCATGTGTGCACCTACGACAGCGGCAGTTCGCGCGCCGTGGCCATCGACCTGATGCACCAGGACCAGGCCAGCGGCGTATGGCGCGCCGCACGCCCGGCCGACCTGTCGGGCAAATACTACAAGTATGCTGTCGATGTCGTGGTCGACGGCATGGGCCTGGTGCGCAACCTGGTGACCGACCCGTATTCGGTCAGCCTGACCACCGATTCGAAACGCAGCTACATCGCCGACCTGGCGGCGCCGCGCCTCAAGCCGGCCGGCTGGGACAGCCATGCCGCGCCCGGCAAGGTCAAGGCGCAGACCGACATGGTCGTCTACGAGCTGCACGTGCGCGACTTTTCGATCAACGACGCCACCGTCAGCCCCGCCAACCGGGGCAAGTACATGGCCTTCGCCGAAACCGGCTCGAACGGCATGAAGCACCTGCAGGCGCTCAGCCGCGCCGGCATGACCGACATCCACCTGCTGCCCATCTACGACATCGGCAGCGTGCCGGAAAACGGCTGCGCCGTCCCGGCGCCGAAAGGCGCGCCGGACAGCGACGAGCAGCAGGCGCTGATCAAGAAGACCGCGGAAACCGACTGCTTCAACTGGGGCTACGACCCCTACCACTACAATGCGCCGGAAGGCAGCTATGCCTCCGAGCCGGCTGATGGCGCGCGCCGCATCGTCGAGCTGCGCGCCATGGTGATGAACCTGCACCGCATCGGCCTGCGGGTCGGCATGGACGTGGTGTACAACCACACCTTCACCGCCGGCCAGAAGGAGAAGTCGGTGCTGGACCGGATCGTGCCGGGCTACTACCACCGCCTGAACGCGGCTGGTGCGGTGGAAACCTCGACCTGCTGCGACAACACGGCGACCGAAAACCTCATGATGGGCAAGCTGATGATCGATTCGGCCGCTCTGTGGGCGCGCGAATACCGTATCGACTCGTTCCGCTTCGACCTGATGGGCCACCAGCCGCGCAGCGTGATGGAGCAGCTGCAGGCGCGCGTCAACAAGGCGGCGGGCCGCACGGTGCAGCTGATCGGCGAGGGCTGGAACTTCGGCGAAGTGGCCGACGGCGCGCGCTTCGTACAGGCCTCGCAGCTGTCGCTGGGCGGCAGCGGCATCGGCACCTTCAGCGACCGTGCGCGCGATGCGGTGCGCGGCGGCGGTGCCGCCGACAGCGGCGACAACATGGTCAAGCGGCAGGGCTACATCAACGGCCTGGTCTACGACCCGAATGCCATGGCAGGCCCGCGTGCACCGGAGGAGCTGATGAAAGCGTCGGACATGGTCAAGGTGGGCCTGGCGGGATCGATCAGCAACTACCCGCTGGTGACCTGGCAGGACACTTCGGTGCCGCTGCACGCGATCGACTACAGCGGGCAGCCGGCCGGCTACGCCAGCCAGCCAGGGGAAACGGTCAACTATGTCGAGAACCACGACAACCAGACCCTGTACGACATGAATGTGTTCAAGCTGCCGCTCGCGACGACCAGCGCCGAACGGGCGCGGGTGCAGGTGCTGGGCATGGCGATCAATGCCTTCAGCCAGGGCGTGGCTTACTATCATGCGGGGATCGATACGCTGCGCTCCAAATCACTCGATCGCAACAGCTTCAATTCCGGCGACTGGTTCAACCGCATCGACTGGACGTACCGGGACAACTACTTCGGCACCGGCCTGCCGCCGGCCGAGGACAATGGCAAGGACTATGCGCTGATCAAGCCTCTGCTGGGCAATGCGTCGCTCAAGCCCAGGACCGGCGATATCGCCTTTGCGCGCGACGCCTTCCGCGATCTGCTGGCGGTGCGCGCCAGCTCGACGCTGTTCCGCCTGCGTACGGCCGAGGATATCCGCCAGCGCCTGCGCTTTTTCAACACCGGCGCGCGCCAGCAGCCGGCGGTGATTGCCGCCCATATCGACGGCAAGGGATATGCCGGTGCGGGCTTTGCTGGCGTCGCTTACTTCATCAACGTGGACAAGACGGCGCACACCCTGACGGTGGACGAGTTGAAAGGGAAAGCGCTGCGGCTGCATCCGGCGCAGAAGACCGACAAGCGGGTGCGGGCGGCGGCGTGGGATGCGAAAACCGGGAAGGTGACCATACCGCCGCGTACGGCGGTGGTGTTCGTGGAATAGCCTTGAACCGTAGGGCGGAAGAGCGCATAGCGGGCTGGGCGCCCCCCCCGAAAATTCAAATATCCAGGTGGGAAATCAGCAGGCGCTTGGCGGCCGCATCGCTGTCGGCTTCCGCGCCCTTCTCGCCCAGCGAAATCCCGACCGACATGATGTCGATCAGCAGCAGCTGCAGGATCCGCGAAATCATCGACAGGAAGGTCGTGCTGTCTTCGCTGTGATCGACCGCCAGGCACACGCTGGCCTTGCGCGCCAGTGCCGATTTGCTGCTGGTGATGGCGATCACATCCGCCCCCGCCGCGCGCGCCGCGTCGACCGCCGCCAGCAGCTCCGGCAACTGCCCGGACGTGGAAATCGCAATCACCACGTCGCCCGGCTTGAGCAATTCGGCCGCCAGCTTGAACAGGTGCGAATCGCCGTAGGCCGAGGTCGGAATGCGGAAGCGGAAGAACTTGTGCTGGCCATCGAGCGCCACCACGCGCGAATTGCCCATCGCGTAGAACTCGACGCGGTTGGCCTTGCGCAGCAGCTCGATGGCGCGGTCGATCGACACCACGTCCAGCTGGTCGCGGAAGCGCAGGATCGCCGACACGGTATTGTCGATCACCTTGGCCGACAGGTCGTGCGTGCTGTCCGACACCCGCACCTGGCTGTGGCGCACAGGGATGGTGCCGGTCAGGCTGCTGGCGAACTTGAGTTTGAAGTCGGCCAGGCCGGTGAAGCCCAGCGAACGGCAGAAGCGGATCACGGTCGGCTGGCTGACGTCGGCCAGGCGCGCGATCTCGGCGATCGGCTCGCCCAGCACCTTGCGCGGATGCTCCAGCACCAGGGTGGCCACGCGCTGCTCCGCGGGCGACAGCTCGTGCTGCAGGTGCTGCACCCGCTCCATCAGGGTGTTGGCGCCGCTGCGGCCGCGCAGGTGCTCGGACAGGATCGTGGCCACGCCGTAGAACGCCGGGTTCGGCGTCATGATCACATAGGTCGGGATCTGGGCCAGGTAATCGGTGAAGCGCCCCTTGGCTTCGAAACGGCTGCGGAACTGGGACTTGGCGAACAGCTCGGCCATGCGCGGCACGATGCCGCCGCCGATGAAGATGCCGCCGAACGAGCCCAGGGTCACCGCCAGGTTGGCCGCCGCGCCGCCCAGCATGCCGCAGAAACAATCGAGCACCTCGAGGCACAGCGGATCGTTGTCGTCCAGCGCGCCGCTGATGATGTCCGGCGAGCTGCGCGGTGCGGCCTTGACGCCGTTGCGTTCCGCCAGCGCGCGGTAGATGATTTCCATGCCCGGGCCGGAAATGAGGCGCTCGTTCGACACGTGCGACCATTCCTTCCAGGCGTACTGAAGGATCGCGAATTCGCGTTCGTCGGCAGGCGCGAAGTTGACGTGGCCGCCTTCGCTGCCGAGGGTGACGAAGCCGTCGATGGTCGGAATCACACCCGACACCCCAAGGCCGGTTCCCGGCCCGAGCACGCCGATCACGGCGTTGGCCGCCGGGGTGCCGCTGCCGACCTGCAGCAGGTCGTTGCCGGACAGGCCAGGCAGCGACATCGCCAGCGCCGTGAAGTCGTTCACGATCAGCAGCGTGTTCAAGCCCAGCGCGCGCCGCACTTCGTCGGTCGAGAACTGCCAGTCGCGGTTGGTCATGCGGATCAAGTCGCCGCTGATCGGATTTGCCAGCGCAAAGGCGGCGTGGTTCAGGCGCACGCCCTGGTGGTCCGCGAGGTAGGACTGCAGCAGCGGGACGATGCCGGGGAAATCGTCGCACATGAGCACGCGCACCGAGCGCAGCACGCCGGGCGCGATCTCCAGCGCGAAGCGCGCGTGGGTCGCGCCGATATCGGCCAGCAGGCGGGGACCGTCCGCGTAGGCGGAACGGCTGTATTTTTGTTCGGATTCGAGGTCTTTGGTCATCGCGGTCAAATAGGGCAGTTCGCGCGTAGCATACCCTATTGTGAGCCGTGTATAAATATTAAGCCGGCCTAGCGGCTGATCAGGGCCAGGGAAGCGCGCGAATCGAACTGCACGGCGCCGTTCCTGACGACGGCGCTCTTGCCCGAATAGTGGTCCCTCACCCTGGCCCCATCCTTGAACACGCCCGCCACCGGGATCACGCTCAGCTTGTCCGCCGGCAGGTCCAGCGCGACCACGACCTGGTCGTCCTTCCAGCTGCGCGCGAAGGTGTAGGGACTGTCCGCCAGCTTCTGGTGCACACCGGCGCCGACCGCAGGATGGGCCTTGCGGAAGGTGCCCAGCTTGCCCCAGTGCTTGCGCACGTCGGCGATCCGGTAGCCGTCGCGCTGCGTGTTGGCGGCCAGCTCGTCCCAGTTCATGAACGAGCGCAGCGTCGCGTCGCCGACCGCGCCATCGATCTTGAGCATGCGCGCGGTCTCGTCGCCGTAGTACACCTGTGCGGCGCCGGGCGCCAGCAACAGCAGGTTGGCGGTCTGGAACGGCTGCCTGCGCTCGGCGTCGAAGGGGGCGCCATCGTCGTGCGAGCTCATATAATTGAGCACCGAATAGCCCTTCAGCGGCCCGTGCAGCTGGGCCGAGTACGAGGAGAACAGCGCCTCGTAGCCCTTCTTCGCATCTTCCTTGATGCTGAAGTTGATCAGGCTGTCGAAACCGTTGTCGAAAAAATCGACGTAGTTCGCGCCGCCCATGTCGAACTTGCGGGCATGGCCGATCGAATAGTTATAGACTTCGGCGGTCATGAAGAACTTGTCGTCGCCGAGGCGCTTCTCCGGGTTGGCGCGCTTCCAGTCTTCGTATGCTTCGCTGGCCACCTTTTTCAAATCCTTCCACGCGCCAGGCTCGGTGTGCTTGACGGTATCGCCGCGGAAGCCGTCGAAGCCGTACTTGCGCACCCAGTCCGCATGCCACTTGACCAGGTAGTAGCGCGGCGCGCGCGGATAGCCGGTGCGCGCGAAGAAGGCGTCGAGCTCCTTCACCTCGCGCTCATAGCGTCCCTCCTGCTTCCACTTGGCCACCAGTGCCGGCGGCAGTTCGACACTGGCGTCGCTCTCGGTCCGCACGTCGGGCAGGTTGGCGACCAGGGTGCAGCTGACCGTGGTGACAGGATCCTTGAACGCGCACAGCGGCGCGGTGCGCACCCACGCCGCCGGCCACACGGGATCGGCCCCGGTCACGGGACCGGTATGGTTCATGACCACATCGAGCAGCACGCGGATGCCATGCTTGTGTGCGGTGTCGACCAGTTCGCGCACATCCTTCTCGGTGCCCAGGTTGGCGTCGACGCTGGTGAAGTCGCGCGCCCAGTAGCCGTGGAAGCCATACGACTTGCCGGTCCCTTCGTCCGTCCCCGCGTGGATCTGCTCCACCGGCGGCGTGATCCAGATTACGTCCACGCCGAGGTCCCTGAAGTACCCCTCGCGGATCTTTTTCGTCACGCCGGCCAGGTCGCCGCCCATGTAGCCGCGCAGGACGGCGCCATCCGCCTTGCGGCCGTAGGCCAGGTCGTTGGCGGGATTCGCATTGTGGAAGCGGTCCGTCAGCAGGAAGTAGACGGTGGCGTTCTCCCACACGAAGGGCTTGGGCGCGGCAAAAGCCACGCTGGCGGTCAGCATCAGGGAAGCGGCAAGGACGGTAAGTTTCATGCAGTAGGGTTCCGGTTATGGTGAAGTTCAGGTGATGACGGACGGCTGGCTGCGCCCGGTGCGGCTTGCGATGCCCGCCAGCTGTTCGGCCAGCAGCGCCAGCGGCTTGAGGACATCCTGCGGCGGCAAACCGTGCCGCGCAGGATCGGATTCGAACTGCTCGAGATACAGGCGGATCGTGGCGCCCTCGGTCCCGGTGCCGGACAGGCGCAGCACGATGCGCGCGCCGTCGTCCAGGATGATGCGAATGCCCTGTCTGGTCGCCACCGAACCGTCGACCGGGTCGGTGTAGGTGAAATCATCGGCCACGGCGATGCGCTTGCCATCGACAGTGCTGCCTGTCAGCGCGGGCAGCTGTTCGCGCAGCGCCGCCACCAGTGCCTCGGCGGCGGCGGCGTCCACGGCTTCATAGTCGTGGCGCGAATAATAGTTGCGGCCGAACCGAGCCCAGTGCTCGCGCATGATCGCCTCGACCGGCTGGCCGCGCGCGGCGACCAGGTTGAGCCAGAACAGCACCGCCCACAGGCCATCCTTTTCGCGGATGTGGTCGGAGCCGGTGCCGTAGCTCTCCTCGCCGCACAAGGTAACCTTGCCTGCATCGAGCAGGTTGCCGAAGTACTTCCAGCCGGTTGGCGTCTCGAACAGCGGCACGCCGAGCTCGCGCGCCACGCGGTCCGGCGCGGTGGAGGTCGGCATCGAGCGCGCGATACCCTTGATGCCGGCGCGGTAGCCCGGCGCCAGCGTGGCATTGGCCGCGATGACGGCCAGGCTGTCCGACGGCGTGACGACCATGCCGCGGCCGACGACCATGTTGCGGTCCGCGTCGCCGTCGGATGCGGCGCCGAAGTCCGGTGCGCCCGGCCCATCCATCAGCGCGATCAGATCGGAGGCGTTGACGGGATTCGGGTCCGGATGGTGGCCGCCGAAGTCCTCGAGCGGCGTGCCGTTGATGACGGTACCGGGGCGCGCGCCAAGCACGCCTTCGAGGATCGCATGCGCATAGGGGCCGGAAACGGCGTGCATCGCGTCAAAACACATCGTGAAGCCGCCCGCGAACAGCGCGGCGATCGCCTTGAAATCGAACAGGTCGGCCATCAGCGCGGCATAGTCGGCGACGGGATCGATCACCTCGACGGCCATGCCTTCGACCGCGTGCGCGCCGGGCTGGTCGATGTCGATATCGGCGGCGTCGCTGATGCGGTATTCGCCGATCACCCGGGTACGCGCATAGACCGCATCGGTGAATCTTTCAGGCGCCGGCCCGCCGTTGGCGATGTTGTACTTGATGCCGAAGTCGCCATCCGGGCCGCCCGGATTGTGGCTGGCCGACAGGACGATGCCGCCCAGCGCCGCGCGCTTGCGCACCACGCAGCTCAAGGCCGGCGTCGACAGGATGCCGGCGCGGCCGACGAGCACCTTGCCAAAGCCGTGCGCCGCCGCCATGCGCAGGATGACCTGGATCGCCTGGCGGTTGAAATAGCGGCCATCGCCACCGAGGACCAGCACCTGGCCCGCGCAGTCGCCGAGGGTGTCGAACAGCGCCTGGACAAAATTCTCCAGGTAGCCGGGCTGGCGGAACTGCGCCACTTTCTTGCGCAGACCCGAGGTGCCGGGGCGCTGCCCGGCGATTGGCGTGGTGGCGTGGGTTGTTATGGTCATTTTCCGCTCCTGTCTTCGATGTCGAAACGATACGACAGGCAGAAAAATGGTGGCGCGGGCATGGCCCGCCCCACCTTATTTGGCCGGTTCGGCCTTGTCGGTGACGAACAGGGTCAGCACCCCGGCCAGGGCCATGCAGGCGCCGCCCAGGACCAGGGTCTGCACCGTGTGGCCGCCGAAGAAGTGCGTCGTGATCCAGCCGAGCAGCAGGCCGCTGAGAATTTGCGGCACCACGATGAAGAAGTTGAACAAGCCCATGAAGTAACCCATGCGCTTGGCGGGAATCGAACCGGCCAGGATTGCATACGGCATGGTCAGGATGCTGGCCCAGGCCAGGCCGATGCCGACCATCGGCAGCATCAGCATATTGCGGTCCTTGATCAGGAAGATGCTGGCCAGGCTCAGGCCACCGATGATCAGCGATGTCGTGTGCACCAGCTTGCGGCTGGTGGCGCGCGCAAACACCGGCAGGATGAACGCCGCCAGCGCGGACACGCCGCCGTACATGGCGAACATGACGCCGACCCAGCTGGCGGCGTCCTGGAACGCCAGCGTCTTGGCGTCGGTGGTCCCA
Organism: Massilia sp.; assembly: GCA_036676245.1. Taxonomy (GTDB): domain Bacteria; phylum Pseudomonadota; class Gammaproteobacteria; order Burkholderiales; family Burkholderiaceae_D; genus Telluria_A. The sequence goes on from JAKFDH010000171.1 coordinate 76,938, forward strand.
TAGACGTTTTCGGCAACCGCGGTGCCGGTGTAGATCCACATCGCGAACAGCGCGATCCAGGTGAAGAACTGCACGAAGGCCAGCTGCACCATCGTCTTCGGCATCGTCAGGAAGCCACCGAGGATCTCCCGCACGCCCTTGAAGAAGCCTTTGGAAGCGAGGCGCTCGCGGCGGAACAGTTCGAGGTCGGCGGGCGGAATCTCCTTGGCCGTCAGCACCGTCCACATCACCGAGGCGAAGTAGACCGCGCCGCCGATATAGAAGGAATAGCGCACGGTGTCCGGCACCATGCCGCCGAGAGACACGTTGCTCACCGCTAGGTACTCGGAGAAGATCATCGGCAGCAGCGACGCCACCACGCCGCCGCAACCGATGAAGAAGGTCTGCATTGCGAAGCCGGCGGTCTGCTGGCTGGAATCGAGCTTGTCGGCGACGAAAGCGCGGAACGGCTCCATCGACACGTTGATGCCTGCATCCATCATCCACAGCAGTGCGACGGCCATCCACAGCGCGCTCGAGTTGGGCATCAGGACCAGGGCAAGGGACGCGAGCAGCGCGCCGGCGAAGAAGAAGGGACGGCGCCGCCCCCATGTCGGGTGCCAGGTGTTGTCGCTCATGTAGCCGATGATCGGCTGCACCACCAGCCCTGTGACCGGCGCCGCCAGCCAGAACAGCGCCAACTGGTCGGGATCCGCGCCAAGCGTGGAGAATATGCGGCTGGTGTTCGAGTTCTGCAGCGCAAAGCCGAACTGGATGCCGAAGAAGCCGAAGCTCATGTTCCACAGCTGCCAGAACGACAGGCGTGGTTTTAGTTGTTGTACGTGCTGCATTTGCATCTGTGTCCCCGATCATGTGTGCCCGGACTGCGCCGGGCTGCTTGCTTCAATAGCTGACGACGATCTTGCCGCTGTCGTTATTCGTTACCACGGTGCCGACCTTGACCTGGCCTTGCGGCGTAAAGCCGAAGGTGGCCGCCGACACCTTTGCATCCTTGCCGTTGACCTGCACCGCCGCCTTGTCGCCAAAGCCATGCAGGACGATCTCCAGTTTGTCGAACTTCGACTTATAGCTGCCCTCGACCGCGCCCAGCGTGATGCGGCGGTTCGCCGCGTCGTAGATCAGGGTGCGCTTGTAGAAGGCGCCCTTCTCGTAGCCAAAGCTGTCGCCGTCGTCTTCGTAGTAAATGGTGGCGCTGTTTGCGTCGCCCTTGTAGACATGCAGCGCCAGCGTGCCGTCCGGCTTCTCCGCGGTCGACTGGACCAGCGACTGAACCGGGACGATGCTACTCCCTTTCACATAGACCGGCAGCTTGAGAATGCTCAGTTCCGCCACATGTTCCTGGCCGCCCTGCCGCACCGCGTCGGTATGCAGGTCATACCATGTACCGGCAGGGAGCCATACCTTGCCGAATTCCCTGGTGCTTTCGAACGGCGCCACCATGAACGCTTTGCCGAACAGGTACTGGTTCTGGAAGGCCGGGTCGTAGACCTTGGCGTCGTGCGTGTAGTCGATCGCCAGCGTGCGCATCACCGGTTCGCCGCTGCTGGCGGCATCGAAGAACGCCGAGTACAGGTAAGGCATCAAGCGGTAGCGCAGGCTGATGTAATTACGCGAGATATCCAGCACATCGGTGCCGAAGGTCCACGGCTCGGACGACTTGGTATTGCTGCCCGCATGGTTGCGGAAGTAAGGCGTGAACGCGCCGATCTGCATCCAGCGCGCGTACAGGGACTGGGTCGGCGTGCCGGTGAAGCCGCCCACGTCCATGCCGGTGAAGGCGATGCCGGAGACGCCCAGGCTGTTCAGCAGGCGCACGCCGAGCAGCATGTGGTCTTCGGCCGCGACGTTATCCCCGGTCCAGATGGCGGTATAGCGCTGCAGCCCCGAGAAACCGGCGCGCGTCAGCATGAACGGCCGCTTGCCGGTCGCCTCCTTCATGCCCTCGTAGCTGGCGCGGGTCATTTCCAGGCCATATACGTTGTGGCCCTGCTTGTGCGTGGCCGGTGCGCCGTCGTAGTTGAACAGCACATTGTTCGGCATGCGCTGGCCCCAGGTGGAGATCTCGTTCATGTCGTTCCACAGGCCGGCCACGCCGGTCTTCGCGTAGTCGCGCACCTCCTTGCGCCACCAGGCGCGGCCTGCTTCGCTGGTGAAGTCGGGGAAATGGACCCAGCCCGGCCACACTTCGCCCTGGTAGTTCTGGCCGTCGGCGTACTTGAGGAAAATGTCGTCCTTCAGCCCCCGTTCGTAGGCGCCGTAGCCCTTCTCCACCTTGATGCCCGGGTCGACGATGACGGTCAGCTTGAAGCCCATGTCGGCCAGCTTCCTGGTCATCGCCTCGGGGTCCGGGAAGCGCGCCTTATCCCAGCTGAACAACTTGTAGGCATCCATGTAGTGGATGTCGAGCGTGATGCCGTCCGCCGGGATCTGCTTGTCGCGCAGCGTGCGCGCGATATGCATCACTTCGCTCTCGGGATAGTAGCTGTAGCGGTTCTGCTGGTAGCCCAGGCTCCACAGCGGCGGCAGCGGCATGCGGCCGGTCAGCATCGTGTACGAGCCGATGATGTCGGCCACGCGCGGATGGTGGATGAAGTAGTAGTTCATCTCCCCGCCCTGCGCCGAGAACGACGAGAAGCGCTTGTTGCTGGCGCCGAAATTGAAATCGCTTTGCCAGGTATTGTCGAGGAAGATGCCGTAGCTCAGGCCATTGTGGATGCCCACATAGAACGGGACGCTGGCGTACAGCGGATCGCCGCTGGTCGGGTAGGCGAAGTAGTCGGTGTTCCAGTTGGTGTAGGCCTGGCCGCGGCGATCGAGGTTGCCGGTCTTTTCGCCCAGGCCGATGAAGCGCTCGCCGTCCTGCAAGGTTTTATAGGTCGTCACCTCGTCGCCGATCCACGACGTCGCCAGGCCCGCCTCGTCCTGGCTGATGATCTTGCCGTCCGGCGTGGTGAAGGTGATCGCGAATGGCTTCTTGGCGATACGGACCTTGAGCGCGGCGGTGGCGATCGACACCTGCGCCGCGTCCTGCGTGATCGCCGCCTTCACCACTTGTGGTTTGGCCACCACAGAATACGAAAAATCGCGGCCGAGCGGCTGCTTGTCGATCCGGACCCGGACCACCGAATCGCTATATACCGTCAGCGCGACGTGGGCATGCTCGGTGCGCAGGCGCACCTGCTGGCCGTCGATCTCCACCGACTGCACGCTGCCGATTGCCTTGACGGGCTGCGCCTGCACCGGGCAAACGATCGCAAACATCAGCGCCGCGGCGCACAGGGCGTTCCATGTTACTTTCATCGGATAACCTTTAAAAAAACGACCCTGCACCAAAGATTTGTAGGAAAATAACATGACGATTTCTGCGTGTCAATCTAAACCGTTCCATAGTAAAATCGCCGCAGAGCCGGTATAAAAACAATCATTTTGTAGTCAAATAACAGAATTCGGGGACGCGACATGCTGGAAATGCAGAAACGACTGAGCAACGCCTTTTACGCCATCATCAGCCTGCCGTCGACGGCGATGGGCTTTGCCCTGTGTATCCAGATCTCGGCCCTGAGCTGGCTTCTCGACACCAAATACCACCTCGACATCCATGAAATCGGCATCGTATGGGCTGCCGGTCCGCTGGCCGGCATCCTGGGCCAGGTGATCATCGGTTTCATCAGCGACAAGACCTGGATCTGGGGCGGGCGGCGCCGCCCCTTCATCATGGTGGGCGGCGTGCTGGCCGCGCTGATGGTGTTCCTGCTGCCCCGGCTGGACACGGTCAGCCAATTGCTCGGCATCGGCAACCTGCTGGTGATCGCGGTGATCGTGGCGCTGACCCTCGACCTGTCCATCAATATCGGCTTCAACCCCACCCGTTCGCTGATTGCCGACGTCACGCCCGACGGCGAGGCGCGCACGCGCGGCTACACCTGGATGCAGACGATCTCGGGATTCTGGGGCGTGATGGCCTACCTGATCGGCGCCTTCATCGACAACTACGCGCTGATCTCGATCGGCGTGTTCATCGTGCTGGCATTCTCGGTGCTGCCGATGTTCTTCGTCACCGAGCCGCGCGAGCTGGCGGCGAAAGTGGAAAAGCATGCGGCCACCCGCACCGAATGGGGCCAGCTATGGCGCATCTATATCGCGCACGGTTTCTCGTGGATCGGGGTGCAGTCGATGTTCGTCTACATCATCGCCTTCATCCAGCAGCACATCGTGCCGGCCACCGCCACCGCAGCCGAGGCGTCGGCGCTGACGGGGCAAGTGATTCCGGTTTCGTTCGCTGTGATGAACGTGGTCGGCTTCCTGCTGCCGGCGCTGGTGCTGGCGCCGCTGTCGGCAAGGATCGGGCGCGTGCGCACGCAGGTCGCCTGTACGGCGATCATGGCGCTCGCCTACTTCCTCATTGCGTTCACGGCGCGCACGCCCGCCATGCTGTACCTGCTGATGGCGGTGGCCGGGATCGGATGGGCGGCGGTGGTGAGCCTGCCGTTCGCCATCATGAGCGAAAAGGTCGACAAGAGCCGCATGGGCTATTTCATGGGGATCTTCAACCTGTCCGTGGTGATCCCGCAGCTGATGGCGACCGGGGTGGGCTATGTGCTCAAGGACTCGGCGGACAAGAGCATGCTGTTCATGATTTGCGGGAGCTGCCTTACCGTGTCGGCGGTGCTGTGGTTCCTGGTGCAGGATAAGCCGGCGACTGCTGGCAGCCCTACCCTGGCAGCCAGCCACTGACCCGTAGGGCGGAAGAGCGCGAGCGACATCCGCCAAACGTGCGCGTCGCGGCGACTCCTGGCGGATGTCGCCGCGACCGGTCACCGTTTCCGCCCTACCGGTCTGCCCCTCGATTACGCCGGCTTCGGGCCTTTGCGATGCTCTTTTTTCTTTGAATCGTAGGACTTCTTCTTCGGCCCGAGCGCTTTTTCAGTGAAGCGGCGATCCCCGCCCTCCAGCTTTTTCGGCCCCGCCTTCTTCGGCGCCGGCGCTTCGCCGTCGCGGGTGATGTTGAGCTGCTGGCCCGCCACCCACACGCCCTTCAGGTGATCGAGCAGGTCGGACGGGATGTCGACCGGCAGGTCGAGCATGCTGTAGTCGTCGTAGATCTCGATGCGGCCGATGTACTTCGATTCGATGTTCGCTTCGTTGGCGATCGCGCCGACGATGTTGCCCGGCTTGACGCCATGCGCATGCCCCACTTCGATGCGGAAGGTGCCCATGCCGTCCTCGGAAGGGCGCGCCACGCGCTCGCGTGCCTTGAACGGCGCCGGTTCGCCGCGCGGTGCGCGCGCAGGCGCGTCGGAGCGCGGCGCGCGTTCCATCGGCTTGTTCTCGGCCCACGAAGGCGCGGCCTTGGCGTCGCGGTTCGGCTTTTCCAGCAGCAGCGGCACGTCGCCGCGGGCCAGCTTCGCCAGTGCGGCCGCGATCTCGATCGCCGGCACGTTCTGCTCGCGCTCGTATTCCTCGATCAGCGTGCGGAACACTTCCAGGCCGCCGGCAGCCAGCGCCTCGCCGATCTGGTCCTTGAACTTGGCGATGCGCACGTCGTTGACGGCCTTGACGGTCGGCAGCGTCAGCGGCGCCACCGGCTGGCGCGTGGCCCGCTCGATCGCCTTCAGCAGCCCCTGCTCGCGCGGGGTGATGAACAGGATCGCCTCGCCGCTGCGGCCGGCACGGCCGGTGCGGCCGATGCGGTGGGTGTAGCTTTCGGGATCGGACGGTACGTCGTAGTTGATCACGTGGCTGATGCGCTCGACGTCCAGGCCGCGCGCGGCGACGTCGGTCGCGACCAGGATGTCGATCTTGCCGTTCTTGAGCTGCTCGATCGTGCGCTCGCGCTGGGTTTGCTGCATGTCGCCATTGATGGCCGTGGCGGCGAAACCGCGCGCCTGCAGCTTGGTCGCCAGCTCCTCGGTGCCGAGCTTGGTGCGGGCGAAGATGATCATGCCGTCGAAGGGCTCGGCCTCGAGGATGCGGGTCAGCGCCTCGAGCTTCTGCATGCCGCTCACCATCCAGTAGCGCTGGCGAATATTGTCGGCGGTGCCGGTCTTGGCGGCGACGGTCACTTCCGCCGGCTCGCGCAGGTAGGTCTTGGCGATGCGCTTGATCGCGGACGGCATGGTGGCCGAGAACAGCGCGGTCTGGCGTGTGGCCGGCGTTTTTTGCAGGATCTGCTCGACATCGTCGATAAAGCCCATGCGCAGCATTTCATCGGCTTCGTCCAGCACCAGGGTCTTCAGCTTGGACAGGTCGAGCGAACCTTTGTCCAGGTGGTCGATGACGCGGCCCGGCGTGCCGACGACGACGTGCACGCCGCGGCGCAAGGCCGACAGCTGCGGGCCGTAGCTCTGGCCGCCGTAGATCGGCAGCACGTGGAAGTCCTTGATATGGGTGGCGTATTTCTGGAACGCCTCGGCCACCTGGATCGCCAGTTCGCGCGTCGGGGCCAGTACCAGCGCCTGCGGCGAGTGCTGCTTGATGTCGATATTGGACAGGATCGGCAGCGCGAACGCGGCGGTTTTACCGGTACCGGTCTGGGCCTGCCCCAGCACATCGCGATTGGCCAGCAGCAGCGGAATGGTGGCGGCCTGGATCGGCGACGGCGTTTCGTAGCCGACCTCTTTCATCACCTTGAGGACGGCGGTCGAGAGGTTCAGGTCGGAAAACAGGGGAAGGGGGGTATCGGACATATGGATGCTCATTAATTGGCGCTAAACGGACAGTTTACTCCCTTGCGGCCCTCCCCGTCCCTTATTCTGCGCTCCCGGGCCAGCCTCAGCGCTTCGCTGCGCAGTGCTTGGCGATATAGGCCGCGTGGTCCGGCATCACATCGACGCACTTGGCGATCACGGCGCGCACGCTTTCGAGGTAGTCGAGCGTATCGGCCTCGGCCTGCAGGTCGGCCAGCGGATGGTAGCCCTGCGGCCGAAGGTTCTGGCCCTGCATGACCTGGAACCAGCCCACTTCCGAGAACAGCTCGTTATCGACGCGCACGATGCGCCCGCGCGACTGGAACAGCTCCATCTTATGGGCCAGCGTGTCCGGCACCGGCATCGCCGCGCAGGCCTGCCAGAACGGCGAATCGTCGCGCTGGTTCAGCTTGTAGTGCAGGATGATGAAGTCGCGGATCCGCTCGTACTCGAAGCGGCTCTGGCGGTTGTATTCGGCGGTGTCGGCCGGGCTGAAGCCGCGGTCCGGGAAGAAGTCGATCAGGCGCTGGATGCACGACTGGACCATGTGGATGCTGGTCGACTCGAGCGGTTCCAGGAAGCCGCTGGCCAGGCCGAGCGCCACCACGTTCCTGTTCCAGCCCTGCTTGCGCATGCCGGTCGTGAATTTGATCAAGCGCGGCTCGGCCAGCGCCTTGCCATCGAGGTTGGCCAGCAGGGTCGCGGCGGCTTCGTCGTCGCTGACGAAGCGGCTGCAGTAGACGTGGCCGTTGCCGATGCGGTGCTGCAGCGGAATGCGCCACTGCCAGCCGGCGCGGTGCGCGGTCGAGCGGGTGTACGGCGTGAGCGTGGGCGCCGATTCGCAGGGCACGGCCTGGGCGCGGTCGCATGGCAGCCAGTCGCTCCAGTCTTCGTAGCCGGTGCGCAGGGTCTGCTCGATCAGCAGGCCGCGGAAGCCCGAGCAGTCGATGAACAGCTCGCCCTCGATCCGCTCGCCGCTTTCCAGCACCACCGCCTCGATGAAGCCGTCGCCTTCGCGCTGGGCCACGCTGACGATCTTGCCCTCGGTGCGGCGCACGCCGCGCGCCTCGGACAGCTTGCGCAGGTAGCGCGCATACAGGCTGGCGTCGAAATGGTAGGCGTGGGTGATGTCGCCCAGCGGCGAATTGCCGTGCTTGAGGTCGGCCGGCATGAACTTGTTCGCCTTCGACGCGGCGCGCGTGATCGAATAGTCGGCCAGGTCGCCGGCCTTGCCTGCCAGGTGCAGCTTGAGCCAGTACTGTTCGAAGTCGACCATCCACAGGTCCTGGCCGATGCGGCCGAATCCATGCATGTAGCGCTCGCCCAGCTTGCCCCAGTTGACGAACTCGATACCCAGCTTGAACGTGCCCTGCGTCTCGCGCATGAACTCGTTCTCGTCGATGCCGACCACCTTGTTGAAGCGCTGGATCATCGGAATCGTGGCTTCGCCCACGCCGATGATGCCGATTTCGTCCGATTCGACGACGCGGATGTTGTAGCGCGCGCCGAGCACCGTCGACAGCGCCGCGGCGGCCATCCAGCCGGAGGTGCCGCCGCCGACGATCACGATATCCTTGATAAGCGAATTCTGCATGTCCCCTGCCCTGTTCGTGGTACGCGTTCTGGAAATGAAAAACCCCTGCGGGCGTGAACCGGCAGGGGTTGCAGGAAGCTAGGGCTTAGAACTTGTAGTTCACGCCGAAACGGTAGGTCCTGCCGTACTTGATCCTGTCGGTCACGCTCTCCGGATCTTCATTGTACTGCTGGAACGGCGCGTTATTCCAGTTGTTCGCCTGGGCGAACAGCGAAGCGCCCTTCAGCCAGCCGGTCTGGAATTCGTACGACGCCTGCAGGTCGACAATGGTCTCGCCCTTGACGAAGGTCAGCTGCGAATTGTCCTGGAAGTCGCTGACCTGGCCGAGGAAGTTCGAACGCTTGCGCGCGGCAGCGGCGAACTGGAAGCCGTACTTCTCGTAGTACAGGCGCAGGTTGGTCACGTCTTTCGACAGGCCAGGCAGCGGGATCTTCTGGGCGCTGATGTTCATGGTGCCGAAGGAGATCGCCGGCAGCTCGATGCCGCTGGTCGTGCTCGAATGGTTGACCATGACGCCGAAGCCGTCCAGGTAGTTCGTCAGCAGCGAGAACGGCACGTTGACAGCCAGTTCGAAGCCATGGATGTTGCCGCCATCGCCGTTCATCGGCGCGGTCAGGAAGCCTTCGGTCTTGCCGGCGTAAGGACCGCTCGTCGGCAGCGGGGTGGTCGGCGACACGTAAGGGCCGAAATCGAAGTTACGCGGCACCCGCAGGATGTAGGTGTCGAGCTTCTTGTAGAAGGCGGCCAGGCTGATATAGCCCTTCTTGCCGAAGTACTTCTCGAACGACAGGTCGAACGCGGTGGCCTTGAATGGCTTCAGGTTCGGATTGCCGCCGCTGCCGGTCAGGACCGGGATCGAGGTGCCGGTGTTGACCGAGAAGCTCTGGCTGGCGCGCATGTCGTCCATGTTGGCGCGCGACAGGACCTTGGCCACGCCCACGCGCATCACCTGGTCCTGCGCCAGGTCGAACGAGACGTTCAGGCTAGGCAGGATGTCGGTGTACGAACGGCCGCCGGTGACCGTCGCCGCCGGGCAGGTCGCTTCGGTATTGCCGGTGCACTTGGACTGGTCGACGTTGTAGCCGGTCGAGCTTTGCTTGGTCTTGACGATCTGGGCGCCGAGGTTGCCGCGGTAGGTCAGGCCGAACATCTCGCCATCCAGGTCGCCCTGGAGGTAGGCGGTGCTGACCTTCTCATGCACCGACCAGTCCTTGTTCAGGATGTCCGCGTCGACCTTCTTCGACAGTTCGTAGATCGGGCCGAGCGAACCGCGCGGATCGAACGACACGACTTGCAAGCCGGTGGTGCCGGCGACGGAAGTGCCGGAACCAGGTACGGCAGTGGCGCCGTAAGGATTGCCGCCGAGGATAACCAGGCGGCCTTCGCGGCCGGTGCGCTCTTTTTCGCGGTCGGTATGGTTGAAGCCGAAGGTCACTTTCGAGATCGGGCCGAACTCGAGATCATGGCTGGCCGACAGGCGCAGGCTGTCCACGGTGTCCTTGATGTCCGGCAGGGCGACGTAGCCGGCCTGCGGCGACGATACGCCGCCGCTCCAGCCATTGACGTCGGTCAGGCGCGCCACGGCGCGGTCGGAATAATTCAGGCCGGTGGTGTACTTGACGTCGGTGAAGTTGCTGCCATTGAAACCGGTCCACGAAATCGAGTCCAGCGCAGTCGCATTGCCCGGCAGGCCGGCGGTGGTTTCGTAGCGTTCGCTGTGCTTGGTGGCTTTCGAATGGGTCAGGTCGGCGGCCGCATTCCAGTCGGCGATCTTGAACTGGTTGTTCCAGCCCAGGGTCAGCAGCTTGTCGTCTGCGCTTTCGAGGTGGTTGCGCACCACGGCCTTGTAGTTCGACAGGGTGCCGCTCTGGGCGAAGCCGTTCGCGACGACCACGTTCGACAGCACGCCTGCCGGATCGTAGGCGCCGTTGGCGTTACCGCCGATCGCGCCTTCGAGGCCGGTCTTTTTCAGGCTGGTCGAACCGGCCGAGTAGAACATGTCCAGGGTCGACTTGAAGTTGCGGTTCGGACGGTACTGCAGCGACGCCATGGCGCCGTCGCGGTCATGCGTGCCTTTTTCGGTGTCGGCGGTGAAGCCGCCCGGCAGGCCGACCTGCACGCCGTTATACGGCAGCGTCGGCGTCCAGCCGCCCCACGAGTTGAACTTGAGCTGCTCGCCGCCGTTTTCCTTCAGGCGCGTGAAGCCGAGGGCGACGCCGATGGTGCGGTCCGCGAACTGGTCGATGTACGACACGGAGACGCGGTTGCCGTCGCCTTCGGCGGCGCCGTCGTTCTTCTTGCCGCTTTGTTCTTTACGATAGCTCACTGCCACCACGCGCTTGCCGAAGTCCAGCGGCTGCACGGTGCGCAGGTCGATGGTGGCCGCCAGGCCCTGGCCGACGAGCGAGGCGTCCGGGGTCTTGTAGACCACCACGGAACCCATCAGTTCAGCAGGGAACAGGTCGAATTCGGGGCTGCGGGCATTGCCGGTGGACGCTTGTTCGCGGCCATTGAGCAGGGTGCCGTTGAAGCTTGGGGACAGGCCGCGCACGCTGACGTCGGCCGATTTGCCCGACGAGCGGCTGCGCTGTGCGGTCACGCCTGGCAGGCGGGCGATCGATTCGGCCACGCTGGAGTCAGGCAGTTTGCCGATGTCTTCCGCCGAAATGGCTTCGACGATCGAATTCGAGTTCTTCTTGATCGAGATTGCGGCTTCGATACCGCGGCGAATGCCCGATACCACCACCGATTGCAATGGCTGCCCGTCGGACGTGGTTTCAACCGGGGTCTGCGCCTGCGTCGCAACCGGCGCAACCGGTGCCGCATCCTGTGCGTAGACGGAACCCGCCAGCATGGAAAGGAACACGGCGCAGCCTGCGGCGACCGGGTTCAGTGGGAATGCGGTACTTTTGTTACGCTTATTTGCGAAAATATTCATTTGTCCCCTCATCTCATCAGTACTACATAATTCCCGCAAATCCAGCCTGGCAGCCTACGACACGGGATCCAGAAGCAAACGCTCTAAGTCGTTCTGCTAGCGATTTTGTACTAAAACTAGATCCAGTGTCAACGAGAGTTGCGTAGCACTACGAATATCGGGGTTTTTTTGCCACTTTCGCCCCTATGAGGCGCGTTGTCGTTGTATTTCGGCTACATGGGACGTAGTATGCATCTGTAGTACGACTACATTTTGTCCAATTGCCCCGCTTCCACGCGTATGGAGACCCACGATGAAAAAGCTGTTACTGGCTGCCTTGCTGGCCCAGTCCTTTCTTGCCTGTGCCGCCGCCCAGGACCGGCGCATCGACCACCTCGAGCCGCCTTCATGGTGGACCGGCATGCAGCACAAGAAACTGCAGCTGATGGTGCACGGCAGGCAGATCGCCGACCTTGAACCATCGATCAGCTACCCCGGCGTGCGCATCGACGCCGTGACCCGCGTGGCCAACCGCAACTACCTGTTCATCGACCTGACCATCGGCGACGAGGCGGCGCCGGGCAAGTTCGACATCGTGTTCGGCAAGCCTGGGGGAAAGGGCAAGGACAGGGACAGCGTGCGCCACAGCTACCAGCTGCAGGCGCGCGAACCGGGGTCGGCCCGGCGCATCGGCTTCAACAGCGCGGACGCGATCTACCAGGTGATGCCGGACCGCTTCGCCAATGGCGATCCGGCCAACGACAGCGTGGCCGGCATGCCGGACAAACCCGATCGCGCCAATGGCGGCGGGCGCCACGGCGGCGACATCCAGGGGATCATCGACCGCCTGCCGTACATCGCCGGCCTGGGCTTCACCCAGATCTGGCCGACGCCGCTGGTCGAGAACAACATGGCGGCCTACTCGTACCATGGCTACGCCGCCACCGACCACTACAAGATCGACGCGCGCTACGGCAGCAACGAGGACTTCCGCCGGCTCTCCGCCGAAGCGCGCAAGCGCGGCATCGGCATCATCCAGGATGTGGTGCTGTCGCACATCGGCAGCAATCACTGGTGGATGAAGGACATGCCCGCGCCGGACTGGACTAACCACGGCGGCAAGTTCGTGGCGACCCAGCACCACCGCGTCGCGACCCAGGACCCGTATGCCTCGCAGCAGGACAAGGACAACTACACGCGCGGCTGGTTCGTCGAGACCATGCCCGACATGAACCAGTCCAATCCACAGGTCGCCACTTACCTTATCCAGAACAATATCTGGTGGATCGAATATGCGGGCTTGTCCGGACTGCGCATCGACACCTATGGCTATTCGGAGATCGCCTTCCTGACCGAGTTCACGCGCCGCATGCTGGAGGAATACCCGAACCTGAACATGGTCGGCGAGGAATGGAGCAAATTGCCATCGGTGGTTGCACGCTGGCAGAAGGGCAAGCTCAATTTCGACGGCTACGTCAGCCACATGCCCAGCATGATGGACTATCCGGTCGCCGAAACGCTGCGCGCCACGCTCGCTCCGCGCGAGATCGACAATGGCTTCACCGATGTCTATGAAACCCTGTCGACGGACCACCTGTATCCGAACGCCGCGAACCTGGTCCTGTTCGAAGGCAACCACGACATCGCGCGGATGTACAGCGTCGTCGGGGAAGACCTCGACCTGTACAAGATGAACCTGGTGATGGTGATGACGCTGCCGCGCATCCCGCAGTTCTACTACGGGACCGAGGTCCTGATGACCAGCACCACCAAGGTCCGCGACGATGCCAGCTACCGCCAGGACTTCCCGGGCGGCTGGGCCGGCGACAAGCAGGACGCCGTCAGCGGCGCCGGTTTGAGCGCGCGCCAGCGCGAAGCGCAGGACTTCGTGCGCAAGCTGGTCAACTGGCGCAAGGGCCAGCCGCTCATCCATCATGGAAAGCTGATGCATTTCGGCGCCCAGGACGGCACCTACGTCTACTTCCGCTACGACGGCAGGAAGAAGGTCATGGTCGCCTTTAACAAGGGTACAAGGCAAGCCGTGCTGCCGTCGGCGCGCTTTCGCGAGATGCTCGCCGGGGTGCGCAGCGGGGTCGACGTCCTGACCGGCAAGACCTTTGCGCTGGACACTGCCCTGACCCTGCCTGCGCGTTCGGTCGTGGTGCTGGAACTGTGAAGGCCGCGCTTTCCCTGGCCGCGGCGCTGGCGAATTTGCTGGCGACTTTGCTAGCGGCGCCGCTGGCCTGCGCCGCCGACAAGCCCGGCATCGATGCCTTCTTCGATGCGATGGCGATCAGGGTCGCGCCCGGCCAGCAGAAGCGGTTCGTGGTCGGCGACAACGTGGCCGGCTACTTCGAAGGCTACACCCAGGGCTATGCCAGGGGCGAAGGCTATGTGCGCAAGGACGGCGTGCAGTTCCGCACCTACGCCAGCTACAGCGGCGGCGCCCTGAACGACCGCGCCAACTCCCTTGAGGATGTGCTGCCGTACGGGCACCGGGTACGCCACGCGAACGGCGCCACCGAGGAGATGGCGCTGCTCGCCAAACGCCACGCGCTCGCGTTCAGCGTGGCGGCGCCGTCAAACGCCCTGCTGGCGCTCAAGCCGCACCTGAAGGCGGCCGGCGCGGTGCGGCGCGAAGGCGATGCGCTGGTCGTGGCCCCGGCCGATGGCACAGGCCAGTACCTGGCGATGGCGGCGAACGTCCCGTTCACGCACGACGCCGCCCTGGTGCTGCGCACCCGCGACCCGGTGCGCAGCTTCACGGTGGTCGCGGCCTTCGGCGCCAGCGCCGGGGAAACGGCGGCGCGCGCCGTCGCGCTCGCGGCTGGCGACCCGATCGGCGATGAACGCAGCCTGCACTACGAGGCGCTGACCAGGAGCTACCTGTCCACCAGCGACACGCATTACAACAAGGCGCTGAACTGGGCCAAGGCGGCCAGCCGCCTGTTCGTGGTCGAGGAATTCGGCACCGGCATCTGGGCCGGGCTGCCCTGGTTCCGCGACAATTGGGGACGCGACACCTTCATCGCCCTGCCCGGCACCTTGCTGGTGTCCGGCCAGTTCGCCGACGCCAGGGCGGTGCTGGAGAACTTCGCGCGCTACCAGAACCTGCGCGAGCCGCGCGACAGGGAATACGGCCGCGTGCCGAACCGGGTCGCCGCCGGCGAGCGCGTGGCGGGCGAAGCGATCATCTACAACACCGTCGACGGCACGCCTTGGATGCTGCGCGAAGCGCTCGAATACATCCGCTACACCGGCGACCAGGCGTTCGCGCGCCAGGCCTACAAGCTGGCCCTGCCCTACTTCGAAGGAGCGGCCGCCAACTATGTCGACGCCGACGGGCTGCTGGCCCACGATGCGGCCGACACCTGGATGGATGCGCGCATCGAGAACAGGCAGCCATGGTCGGCGCGCGGGGCGCGCGCGGTCGAGATCCAGGCGCTGTGGTACACGGCGCTGCAGACCGGCGCCTACCTCGCCGCGCAGGCGGGCGACGAGGCGAAGGCCTGGGAATGGGGCGCGATGGCCGCAAAGGCGCAACGCAGCTTCCTCCGCCTGTACTGGGATGGCCGCACGATGGCCGACCGCCTGCGCGAGGATGCCAGCCGCGACACCAGCCTGCGGCCCAACCAGCTGATGCTGGTCTCGATCCCGTTCGACGATTTCGTGCCGCCCGCGGTACAGGCCAGGGTGACGAAGAACACGGTCTCGGGCCTGCTCTACCCCTACGGCATCGCCTCGCTGGGCCAGGACGAGCGCTACTTCCACCCGCGCCACGAAAACCCGGCCTACCACCAAAAGGACGCTGCCTACCACCAGGGCACCATCTGGGGATGGAACGCGGGCTTCACGGTGACGGCGCTGAACAAGTTCGGCTACCAGGACCTGGCTTACCGCCTGTCGAAGAACCTGGGCGGCCAGATCCTCGGCCTCGGCACGCTCGGCAACATGAGCGAACTGCTCGACGCATTGCCGCATGAAGGCGGCGCGCTCAAACCGTCGGGCACGTATGCGCAGTCGTGGAGCGTGGCCGAATACGCGCGCAACGGCTACCAGGACTACGTGGGCTTTCGCCCGAACCTGCTGGAGAACACGCTGGCCTTCGCGCCGGCGATCCCGAGCGCCTGGACCAGCTTCGACGCGCGCCTGCCGTTCGGCAGCGGCGAGGCGCTCGAGGTCGAATACCTGCGCGAGGGCGCGGCGCAGCGCTGGACCTTCCGCCTGGCGGGCGGCACGGCGCGCAGGATCGGCATGGACTTCCTCAACGCCGACAAGAGCCGCTCGCGCGCCGGCTTCGAGCTGGCGCCGGGCGAAACGCGCACGCTGGTGCTCAAGGCCGGCAAGGCCACGCTCGATGGCAGCGCGCTGGCCGTGGTAAGGTCGCAGGTATCGTTCGCCGCCAGCATCGGCGAACTTGGATTCGTGGTCCCGAAGCGCTATCGCCCGCAGGACTTCCCGATGCTGAGGGGGAAGGACGTCCTGAAAGGCATCGTCGAACGAAACGAGTATAGATAATGACACTCTCCCGCTGGCTGCTTTCCACCGCGCTGTGTGCAGGCAGCGCCTTCGGCGCGGACGCGCCGCCGCCCGAGCTGTATATCCGCGGCGCCTTCAACGGCTGGGGCACCGACAACCAGCTGGCCCACAAGGGCAAGGGCCTGTACGAGGCGCAGATCCTGATCAGCCCCGGCTACCACCCGTTCAAGGTCGGCAGCAAGGACTGGACGGCGGAATGGGTCATCGACCCCGCCGCCAGCGTGACCGTTGCGCCCGGGAAGGACTACCGCATGGGCACCAGCCCCGGGCCGGAAGACTACCTGTTCGTCAAGACCACCGCGTCCTACAAGTTCAGCCTCGACATTTCGGACCCGGCCGCGCCGCTGCTGCGCGTGACCCGCTACGAGGCGGGCGCCAGCAGCGCCTTCGACCCGCACCGCTACAACCCGCCGGGGATGACGCTCGACTTCAAGACCTGGGACGGCAAGCAGGAGAGCGCGCGCTTCTCGACCTACGATGCCAGGGCGCCGCTGCGCACTTATGCGCACTCGACCACGCTCAGCCTGCGCGACCCCGGTCCGCAGGCGATCACCTATCAGGAGCAGAAGGGCCTGCCGACCGTCCGCAGCGGCAACCTGGCCTTCGACGCGCTGTTCGCACTGGCCATCGCCGAGATGAAGCAGGCCTCGGTGCGCGAGATCCGCGACGGCAACTACAACGGCAATGCAGCCATTCCCTGCGACTGCTTCGAGACCGGCGAGAAGTGGCATTACGTGTGGACGCGCGACCTGTCGTATGCCGCCGGCCTGGGCCTGGCCATGCTCGACCCGCAGCGCGTGAAGAACTCGCTGGAGTTCAAGCTGTCCGGCTACCGCGAGGGCATGGCCAGGCCGGCGCAAGCGGCCGGCAGCGCGGACGGCCTGCAGATCATCCAGGACACCGGCAGCGGAGGCAGCTGGCCCGTCAGCACCGACCGCGTCACCTGGGCTTTCGGCGCCGAGACGGCCTTGCAGGCGCTGCCCCTCGCCGAACGCGCCCCGTTCGCGGCGCGCGCGCTCAAGGCGCTGTCCAACACGATCGAGAACGACCGTCTTGCGGCTTTCGACCCGGGCAGCGGCCTGTACGCGGGCGAGCAGTCCTTCCTCGACTGGCGCGACCAGAGCTACGCGCCATGGATTGTGAACGACATCGCCTCGCTGGCCACGTCGAAAGCGCTGTCGACCAATGTGGGCCACTACAAGGCCTTGAGCCTGGCCGCCGCGCTGGCGCAGGAACACGGCGACGCCGCGCTGGCGAAGAAATACACGGCATGGGCGCAGGAGCTCAAACAGGCGATCAACGACGGCTTCTGGCTCGAGGACAAGGGCTTGTACAGCAGCCTCACGGCGCCGCACTTCGACGGCGCGCCGATGGCCAAGTTCGACTGGCTCGGCCAGTCGCTGGCGATCGTCACCGGCGTGGCGCCGCCGGAACGCGCACGCCAGGTGCTGGCGAACTACCCGCACGGTCCGATGGGGGCGCCGGTCATCTTCCCGCAGCAGCAGGGCATGCCGGTGTATCACAACCGGGCGATCTGGCCTTTTGTCACCGCCTATGGCCTGAAGGCGGCCGCGATCGGCGCGAACGTCAGCGTGGCCGACGCCGCCTACGACACCTTGCAGCGCGGCGCGGCGCTGAACATGTCGAACATGGAGAACCTGGAATGGCTGTCCGGCCAGCCGCTGCTGCTCGACGAAAAGAACCCGGCGCTGATCGGCCCCGTCATCAACTCGAAGCGCCAGCTGTGGTCCGTCGGCGCCTATCTCGGCATGGTGATCGAGAATGTGTTCGGCCTGTCGACCAGCGGCACCGGCATCGAGCTGCGGCCCTTCGTCACGGCCAGGCTGCGGCGCGAGGTCTTCGGCCAGGCGGCGACAGCCACGCTCGACAACCTGCGACTGCAGGGCAAGCGCATCAAGGTGACGCTGCAGCTGCCGCCGGCGGCGGCCGGCAACGGCTACTACGCCGTCGACAGCGTCACGCTGAACGGCGCCGGCGCGGCGCAGTCGATCGCATGGGACAGGCTGTCGCCCGATAACGCGATCGTCATCACCCTCGGCGCGCTGCAGCCGGGCCAGCAGGCGATTGCGCGCGTGCGCGCGGACCCGTATTCGCCGGATGCGCGCACTGTGTTCGCACCGCGCGAGCCGGGCATCGCCGGGCTGTCGCGCGATGGCGGCGGCAAGCCGAAGCTGTCGTTCGACCTTGCCGCCAACCATGCCCTCACGGTCTACAACATCTACCGCGACGGGAAACTGGCTGCCGCCAACCTGAATGGCCCCGCGCTTGCCAAGGGCTGGACCGACCGCGCCGGCGGCCCCTTCTCCTGCTACGCAATCGAAGCACAGTACCTCGATTCCGGCAACCGCAGCCACCACAGCGCCGCACGCTGCATGGATGCCGGCATCGAGACCGCGGCCGCCGACAAGCGGATATCGTCGAACGTCGCACCGTCCGGACCGGCGCCCCGCTTCAACGCGCTCGCGCTGAAAGACTGGGGCAAGCCGGGCGACCGCTTCGAAGCGGGACCGGTCGAGATCGGCAAGGCGGGCGACTACCGGCTGCAGCTGCGCTATCACAACAGCGCGAATCAGATCAACCTGGGCATCAGCGGCGGCGTAAAATGGCTGGCTGTCAAAGACGAGGCCGGCAAGACCGTGGCGCAGGGCGTCGTGCAGATGCCGCACGCCCGCCTCGACAAGGCCGCCACGCCGGCCGTCTATTCGACCCCGTTGGCGGCCAGGCTCAAGCCGGGACAATACCGGCTGGTGCTGACGGATTTCTATAATATGAGCTATTTGCAGAGCAACAGCAGCTTCAGCGCCGCCGGCGGCGCTGCCGGCCCATCCAACCAGTTCGATATTTACGGCGTGCGTATTTTGCGCGTCAAGTAAGGCAGGAGATTGCATGACCGTTTTTCGCCTGATCGCGGCAGCTTGCGCATTGCTGGCCCCATTGGCCGACAGCGCCGCCACCACCATCCGCGTGCACTATGACGCCGGCAAGGCCGCCATCGCCATCCGCGGCGACAAGGGTCCGATGAACTGGGACAAGGGTGCGCCGGCCGCGCCGGGCGCCGACAAGGTATGGACCTACACCTGGCCGGACAGCCTGGGCGAGGTGCAGGCCAAGCCCACGCTGGGCGACGACAAGGTTTCGATCGGCGGCGTGTACAAGCTCGCCGCCGGCTCCACGGTCGACGTCTACCCCTTCTTCGGCGCGCCGTTCGGCAAGGTCGCCATCGTCGACAAGTTCGCGTCCCCGCAGCTGGGCAACAGCCGCAAGCTGCGCATCTACCTGCCGCCGAGCTACGAAGAAAACAAGGCCAAGCGCTATCCGGTGCTGTACATGCATGACGGCCAGAACCTGTTCGATGCGAAGACCGCCGCCTTCGGCACCGAATGGGGCATCGACGAAACGATGAACCGCCTGATCGCCACCGGCGCCATCGACGAGGCGATCGTGGTCGGCATCGACAATTCGCCCGAGCGGCTGCAGGAATACACGCCCTGCTGCGATCCCAAGTACGGCGGCGGGCGGATCGACACCTACGAGCGCTTCATCGTGGAGACGGTCAAGCCGCACATCGACCAGGCCTACCGCACGCTGCCCGGCAAGGACAGCACCGCGATCATGGGTTCATCGCTGGGCGGCATCGCCTCGATCTACATCGCGCAGCGCCATCCGCAGCTGTTCTCGAAGGCGGGCGGCGTATCGAGCTCGTTCTGGTGGAACAAGCGCGACATGATCGCCAGGCCGGCTGCGCGGGTGGCGGTCAAGTTCTACATCGATTCCGGCGACAGGGAAGAGGCGCTGGCGGACAGCAAGGCGATGCGCGACGCGCTCGTCATGCAGGGCTACAAGGAAGGCAGCGACCTGGTGTTCCATATCCAGGAAGGCGGCGCCCACAACGAAAAATCATGGGCCGCCCGCGTCGACCGTCCGCTGACCTGGTTCTTCCCGTGGAATAGCACGAAGTATCCGGGGAACTAGAGCTTAGGATTGGGCGCGGCCGGATCAGCCAATCGCCCAGCTAACGCGCCGCCGCCAGCACCTTGCGCAGCGCCTTGTCCAGCAGGCGCTGCTCCTGCGCCGTCAGGTGCGCATCGTACAACTCGCCGATGGCCGCCGAATACGTCGGCCACATCTTCTTGCGCAGCGCCTTGCCCTGCTCTCCCAGCACGGCGAATGAACCGCGGCGGTCGTCCGGATCCGGTTCGCGCGCCAGCAGCCCGGCCGCCTCCAGCCGGTCCACCAGCCGCGTCAGGTTGCTGCGCGTGAGCACCACGTAGTCGGCCAGCTCATGCATGCGCATGCGGTGCCCGGGCGCGCGCTCGAGCGCCCACAGCACGTCATACCAGGCCAGCGGCGGAAAGCCGGCATCGGCCAGGCGCCGCTCGATCTCCGCCAGCAGCTTCGCATGCATCGTCAGCATCAGCGGCCACGACGAGCTGTCGCCGGCACGGACTCCAGTTGTTTTTTCCATCCTTCGATTTTAGTTGCAATTGCAACTAACTGCAACTACAATTCAAATCGTTGCAATTGCAACTATTTCCGGAAAAGGAGCTGTCATGAACCGACTTGAGCTGGTCAGCTACGCGCTGTGCCCCTATGCGCAGCGGGTCGCCATCGTCCTGGCCGAAAAAGGAATCCCGTTCACGCGGCGCGATATCGACCTGGCCGCCAAGCCGGACTGGTTCACGGCCATCTCCCCGCTCGGCAAGGTGCCCCTGCTGCTGGTCGACGGCGAAGTGCTGTTCGAATCGGCCGTCATCTGCGAGTACCTGGACGAAACCGCCGCCCCGCGCCTGCATCCGGACGAGCCCCTGGCGCGTGCGCGCCAGCGGGCCTGGGTGGAATTCGCATCGGCCTCGCTGGCGGCGATCGCCGCGCTGTACAACGCGCCGGACCAGGAGGCGCTGCTGGCGCGCTGCCGCGAACTGGGCGCGCGCTTCGAGCAGGTCGAGGCGCAGCTGGGCGACGGCCCCTATTTCGGCGGCAAGCGGTTCACGATGGTGGATGCGGCGTTCGCGCCGGTGCTGCGCTACTTCGACGTGTTCGACACCGTGGCCGACTTTGGCCTGTTCGGCGCCAGGCCCAAGCTGCGGCGCTGGCGCGCCGCGCTGGCCGCGCGCCCGTCCGTGGCCGGGGCGGCGCCGCCGTCCTATCCGGCGCTGCTGCTGGCGTTCCTGCGCCGGCGGCCCTCGCACCTCGGTGCACTGGCCGCCGCCTGACTCAGAACTCTTCCCAGTCGCTTGCGCCGGCCGGCACCGGCTTGGCCGGGGCCGGCCTGGCGGCGGCAAGGCGCGCTGGGGGCGCCGGAGCGCGCGCCGCGGGCCGGTGGGCCGGTGCGCGCGCCGCGGGCGCCGTCGCCATATGGGCTTCGCTGATCTTGAAGACGCTGACCGCGCTCTTCAGGCTTTCGGCCTGGTGCTTCATGGCCTCCGCCGCCGCCGCGGCCTGCTCGACCAGCGCCGCGTTCTCCTGGGTCACCGTGTCCATCTGGGTGATGGCGTCGTTGATCTGGCCGATACCCACATTCTGCTCGCCGCTGGCGACCGCGATCTCGGCGATAATCGCGGTCACGCGCTGCACGCTGGCCACCACCTCGTCCATCGTGGTGCCGGCGGCGCCCACCAGCTTGCTGCCCGCCTCGACCTGCTCGACCGAATTGCCGATCAGGGTCTTGATCTCCTTCGCGGCCGCGGCCGAACGCTGCGCCAGGTTGCGCACTTCGGCCGCCACCACCGCAAAGCCGCGCCCCTGCTCGCCCGCGCGCGCCGCTTCTACAGCCGCATTCAGCGCCAGGATATTGGTCTGGAAGGCGATCCCGTCGATCACGCCGATGATGTCGACGATCTTCTTCGACGAATCGTTGATCGCGCCCATCGTGTCGATCACCTGCGCCACGGCGTCGCCGCCGCGCACCGCCACCACCGAGGCATTGCCGGCCAGCTTGCTGGCCTGGTTGGCGTTGTCGCCGTTCTGCCTGACGGTGCTGGTCAATTCTTCCATCGACGACGCCGTCTCTTCGAGCGAGCTGGCTTGCTCCTCGGTGCGCGACGACAAGTCGGCATTGCCCATGGCGATCTCGTTCGAGGCGATGGCGATGGCGTCGGTCCCGGCGCGCACCTTGCCGACGATCTCGGCCAGGTTGTCGTGCATGTCCTTGAGCGACTTGAGCAAGGTGCCGATCTCGTCGTCGCCGCGCACCTCGATGCTGGTCGACAGGTCGCCGCCGGCCACGGTCTGCGCGATCGACACGGCTTCATTCAAGGGCGTCGTGATGCTGCGGATGATCCACACCATGATCACCGCGCCCACCAGCACGGTGGCCAGCACGGTCGCCAGGATCAGCAGCGTGGCCGAGCGCTGGGCTTCGGCATTGGCGGTCACCATCTGCGTCATCAGCGCCTTCGATTCGGCCTGGATGAAAGCGACGATATCGTCGATCTTCTTGGTTGGCGCGCGGTCCATGCCCTTGACCAGGCCATCGACCACCTTGTAGCTGTCGGCATTCGCGCTATCGTACTTCTCCAGCGCGGCCAGGTAGCTGGCGCCCAGCTGTTCGTGCGCCTTCAACGCCTCGTCGACCAGCGGCGTGCGCAGCCCGAGCTTGGCGAGGATGGTGTTGACCTGCTTGAGCTCAGCCTGGGTCGCGGCGCTGCTTTTCTTGAAGGCGGCAGTGTAGCGTTCGAACTGGGCCGGATCGCTGCCGCGTAGCAGGATGTTCTTCCACTCCTGCACCTGGATCTTGAATTCGACCTGGGCGCTGCGCGCCATGTCGATTGCGCTGGTCAGCGTGCCCGCCTGCGCCATGGCGGCGGCGCTCTTGGCGTTCGACGTCGACAGCGCATTCCAGCCGCCGGCGCCGACCACGGCCAGGGCCAGGAAGAAGAAGGCGCCCAGCAAGCCGAGGCGGAATGCGATTTTCATGTTCGCGAGGTTCATGGCGATACCCATTCGACGTTATAGACAAGGCCATCATGCGCCTTGCCATACCGAATGCCAATATCTCTTGATTAACGACCACAAATAAATCGCGGCGGCGAGGCTGGATCGCTACAACTCGATGGCGTACAGCTTGGTGCCGGTGTCGTCGGGGGTCAGGTGGACCAGTTGCTCAAACTGCAAACCAAGGCGGACCAGCAGGGCGATCGAGCCGGCATTGCCGGGCGAGGTGATCGCCACCAGGCGCTTCAGATGCACGTCCTTGCGCGCATGGGCGAGCACCGCCTCGGCGGCTTCATAGGCATATCCCTTGCCGCGGAACTGGGGCAGGAAGGCATAGCCGATGTCGACGTCGTCCAGCGTTTCGCGCTTGATCAGGCCGCTCATGCCGACCGGCGTACCCTCGCCCTTCAGTTCCACCAGGTAGATCGAGTGGCCGAGGGTGGCCTGCATCGTGACCGGGCCTTTGTCGATGGCGTCGCGCGCCGCTTCCAGCGTGCGGATGCCGCGGTCGCCGATGAACTCGTGGAAGGCTGGATCGTTGACCAGTTCGAGGTAGAACGGCGCGTCGTCCACGCCTATCGTGCGCAGTACGAGGCGTTCGGTTTCCAGTATTTTCAAGAAGGCTTTACTCCGGTTCAGGCCAGTTGGCGCGGTCATCGAGCACGCGGTACATCACGTAGGCGTCGACATAGCCAAGCTGCCGGTGGCGGTAGGCGCCCGGCAGGGTGGCGACGATGGCGAAGCCGATTCTTTTCCAGAGTGCGACGGCGACCGTGTTGGTGCTGATGACGTAGTTGAACTGCATCGCCAGATAGCCTTCGCGGCGCGCCTGGTCCAGGCTGTGGACACCCATCACCTTGCCCACGCCGACGCCCTGCGCCGCCGGGCTGACCATGTAGGACGCGTTGGCCACGTGGGCGCCGCGCCCGGGCTGGTTCGGCACCAGGCGGTACATGCCGAGCACGCGCCCGCTGGCGAGCACCGCGACGAAGCTCGACACGCCCTGCCCCAGCCAGTAGGCGCGCGCCTCCTCGGGCGGCATGCTGTCGAAGGGGTAGGTCTCGCCCGCCTTCAGGTGGTGGTCGAAAATCGCCTGGATCGCCGCGAAATCATCGGGCGCGGCGGCCCGGATCTGGATATCGTTCACTGCAGTTCCTGTCATGGCAGATCATGAAATTTTAGCACCGAAATCGCCACCGGCAGAACTAACGCCCGAGACGGAAGCTGGCCTGCGCCGGCCGGCCCGGCAGGTGCAGGCTGGCCACCGCGCGCGGCGCCTCGCTCACCACCCGTCCGCGCCGCAGCACCAGGCGGCGCGCCGCGCGCAGCCGGATCGCCTCGACCGGGCTGCCGGCGTCGAGCAGCACCAGGTCCGCATGGCAGCCGGGGGCGATGCCGTAGCCCTCCAGGCCGAGGATGCGGGCCGGCGTCTCCGTCACCGCCAGGAAGCACCGCTGCATCGCGTCCTGCCCCGTCATCTGGGCCACGTGCAGTCCCATGTGCGCCACTTCGAGCATGTCGCCCGAGCCCAGGCTGTACCACGGGTCCATCGCGCAGTCGTGGCCGAAGGCGACGTCGACGCCGGCGGCCATCAGTTCCGGCACCCGCGTCATGCCGCGCCGCTTGGGATAGGTGTCGTGGCGGCCCTGCAGCGTGATGTTGATCAAGGGGTTGGCGATCGCCGCCACGCCCGCTTCGCGGATCAGCGGCAGCAGCTTGCTGACGTAGTAGTTGTCCATCGAGTGCATCGAGGTCAGGTGCGAACCGGCCACCCGGCCGTGCATGCCGAGGCGGTTGGACTCATAGGCCAGGGTTTCGATATGGCGCGACAGCGGGTCGTCCGACTCGTCGCAGTGCATGTCCACGCGCAGTCCCCGTTCGGCGGCGAACTCGCACAGCAGGCGCACCGAGGCGGCGCCATCGGCCATCGTCCGTTCGAAATGGGGAATGCCGCCGACCACGTCCACGCCCATCGCCACGGCGCGCTTCAGGTTGGCGAACGCGGTCGGGCTGCGCAGGATACCGTCCTGCGGGAAGGCCACCAGCTGCAAGTCGATATACGGGGCCACGCGGCGCCGCACCTCCAGCAGCGCCTCGACGGCCAGCAGGCGGTCGTCGCAAATGTCGACATGGCTGCGGATCGCCAGCAGGCCGCGCGCCACCGCCCAGTCGCAATACTGCAGCGCGCGTTCGACCAGCGCCTCCTGGGTCAGCTGCGGCTTCAGTTCGCCCCACAGCGCGATCCCCTCGAGCAGGGTGCCGCTCTGGTTCACGCGCGGCAGGCCGTAGCTCAGCGTCGCGTCCATATGGAAGTGGGCGTCGACGAAGGGCGGCGTCACCAGGTCGCCTTCGGCGTCGATCTCGCGCGCGCCCGTCACGGCCAGGCGTTCGCCGACGGCGGCGATGCGGCCGGCGTCGATCGCGATGTCGAGGTTGCGGCGGCCGTCAGGCAGGGTGGCGTTTCGAATTACCAAATCCATCGGGCGCTCCTGTGTCGTGGGGTCGGATCGATTGTAGCGAGTTCACTGCCGCGCGCGTAAATTAATGCCATTCATCATCAATGCTGCAATGCAAGAATTCCATCGGAAAATACCACAAAATAGTGCTTTGCAACTCAGCCTGTTCATGGATAAACTAGGAAATATTGCAGCGCGCCATAAACGAATCACAAGGAATCCCGAATGAGCACACTTCAAGAGCAGTTCTCCGCAGCACGCAAATCCCAAATCGAAGCCCAACTCAATCTGTTCAGCAAGTTCAGTGCGCGGGCTGTGGCCGGCGCCGAGCAGTTGATCGCCCTCAATTTCAACACCGCCAAGAACGTCGTCGACCATTCGTCGGCCCTGCTCAAGCAAATGATTTCCGCGCAGGATCCACGCGATCTGCTCGCGCTGGCCGGCGAAAGCCAGCAGCAGTTCGACAGCGCACTGGCGTATGGCCGTGCGCTGGCAGGCATCGCCACCAGCATGCAGGCCGACCTGGGCGAAGTGGCGCTGCCGGTCACGGTGCGCAAGGCGCTGCCGCCAGTGGCCAAGCTCGACGCGCTGAAAGAGCCGGCGCCGCCGGCGCCGGCGCTGGTCGTCGAGCTGGCGCCCGAAGAAGCGGCGCCGCCGGCAAAGGCGCCCAAGGCCAGGCCAGTTGCCAAGGCCGCCGCCAAGGCGACGGGCAAGGCCAAGCCAGCCAAGCCGGCCGCCGCGCCATTCCCCAAAGTCGAGGGCAAGGTTGACGAGCCGGCGCGCCAGCTCGACATGCTGGCGCCGAAGGCCGCCAAAAGGAAGTAAATGCGGCAAATGCCTCCCGCGGAAGCGTCCGCGAGCTAAAAGTAGTAAATTAACGGGCTTCGGCCCGTTATTGTTTTCGGGCTGACCTTTTGCGGGAAACTGAATGACTTTATCCAGGCTGATCGGCGGCTTCGTGCGCCGCCATTGGCGCGCCTATATTTCGTCGGCCTTCATGCTGTTCGGCGTCGCCGTGTTCACCGTGTGGATACCGCGCAAGATCGGCGCGATGATCGACGGCCTCGCGACCCACAGCCTGGACAACGAACAGCTGGTGCTCGGCATTGTCCAGCTGCTGGCGATGGGCTTCGCGATCTACGTGCTGCGCGTGGGCTGGCGCCTGAAGCTGTTCGCCGCCGCCTACCAGCTCGGGGTCGAGCTGCGCACGCGCTTCTATGCGCGGCTGGCGGCGCAGGGACCGTCGTTCTACCAGAAGCAGCGCACCGGCGACCTGATGGCCCTGGCCACCAACGACATCGACGCGATCGAGATGGCGGCCGGCGAAGCGATGCTGGCCGGCTTCGACGGCACCATGACGCTGGTGATGGTGCTCGGCATAATGACGCTCGGCGTCGACTGGCGCCTGACCCTGGTCGCCCTGCTGCCCTTCCCGCTCATGGCGTGGGCGTTCTGGCATATCTCGTCCCAGATCCACGTGGCGGCCACCGATTCGCTCAAGCGCTTCTCGGCACTGAACGACCACGTGCAGGAGTCGCTGACCGGCGTGCGCACGCTGCGCGCGCTCGGCCTGGAGCAGCGCGCCGCCACCCAGTTCGGCGAACTGGCGGCGCACGCGTCGAACGCCAGCCTGCGCGCCCAGCAATGGGAAGCGGCCTACGAGCCCGCCGTCGGCGGCACCCTGACCGCGGCCGCCGCGCTGACGCTCGGCCTGGGCGGCTACCTCGTGTGGCGGGAACAGCTGACGATCGGCGCCCTGACCGCCTTCAATATGTACCTCGGCCAGCTGATCTGGCCGATGTTCGCGGCCGGCTGGGTGCTGTCGCTGATCGAACGCGGGCGCGCCGCGCTGGCGCGCCTGCAGCCGCTGCTCGACACGCCGCTGTCGGTCGACGACCACGGCACCGCGGCCACGCTGGCGCCGGGCGCGCTGGCGCTGCGCGAGGTCGGCTTCGCCTACCCCGGCCAGGCGCTGCCGGCGCTGGCCGGCATCTCGTTCAGGCTGGCGCCGGGCCAGACCCTGGGCCTGGTCGGCCCCACGGGCAGCGGCAAATCGACGCTGCTCAAGGTGATCCTGCGCCAGGCCACGCCGCAAACCGGCAGCGCCGAATGGGGCGGCCGCGCGCTGCACGACTACACGCTGGCGGCGCTGCGCGAAGCGATCAGCTGGGTGCCGCAGGAATCGTTCCTGTTCTCGGCCACGGTGGCCGAGAACATCGCGCTGGCGCGGCCGGGCGCCACCCGCGCCGAGATCGAACATGCGGCCAGCATGGCCGATGTGCACAGCGACATACTGCGCTTCCCGCAAGGCTACGACACCCTGGTCGGCGAGCGCGGCATCACCCTGTCCGGCGGCCAGCGCCAGCGGGTGGCGATCGCGCGGGCGCTGCTGGCCGACAGCACCCTGCTGCTGCTCGACGATGCGCTGTCGGCGGTCGACACGGGCACCGAAACGCGCATCCTCGAGCACCTCGAAGAACTGCGGCGCGCCCGGCCCGAGCGCAGCGCCATCATCGCCAGCCACCGGCTGTCGTCGGTGGTCAACGCCGACCATATCCTGGTGCTGCGCGACGGCCAGGTGACCGAACAGGGCGCCCACGAGCAGCTGCTGGCACAGAAGGGCTGGTACGAAAGCCAGTGGCGCTATCAACAACTGGAGGCCAGCCTCGATGCAATCTGAAACCCACGCCAAGCTCGAACGCAGCCAGGTGCGGCGCGCCATCGGCCTGCTGCGCGCGTCCGCCGCGCCCGACCAGCGCCACCTGTGGCTGGCCACCTTCTGGCTGGTCCTCGCCGCGGGACTGGAAGTGGTCGGCCCGCTGATGGGCAAGATGCTGATCGACGAACACCTGCTGCCGCGGGTGCTGGACTGGCCGCGCATGATCGCGCTGCTGGCCGGCCTGCTGGTAACCGGCTGGATCGCGACCGGCCTGCGCTATCTGCAGCTGGTGCGCCTGTCCGGCCTGGCGATGCGCTCGGTGCAGCGCCTGCGCGAACAGGTATTCGGCCACGTGCTGCGGCTGCCGATGGCCTTCTTCGACCGCGCCCTCACCGGCCAGCTGATCAGCCGCGTGACCAACGACACCGAGGCCGTCAAGGGCCTGTACATCCAGGTGCTGTTCGTGCTGCTCGACAGCTCCATCGTGCTGGCCGGGACGATGATCGCGATGGCCTGGCTGGACTGGCGCCTGATGCTGATCGTCCTCGCGCTGCTGCCGGCGGTGCTGGTCATCGTATGGCTGTACCAGCGCCTGTCGGCGCCGGCGGTCACGCGCGCCCGCGCGCTGCGCAGCGACATCAATGGCCAGATCGCCGAATCGATCGGCGGCATGAGCGTGCTGCAGGCGAACAACGCGCAGGACCGCTTCGCCCTGCGTTTCGGCGCCACCAACCAGTCGCACTACACGGCGCGGCTGGCCGAGCTGCGCGCCAACGCCTTCCTGCTGCGGCCCGCGCTCGACTTCCTCAACGTGATCCTGCTGGCGGTGGTGATCTACAGCTTCGGCCGGCGCGAAATGAACGCCATCGAAGTGGGCGTGCTGTATGCGTTCATCAGCTATATCGCGCGCGTGGTCGAACCGCTGATCCAGATCACGATGCAGTTCAGCGGCCTGCAGCAGGCGGTCGTGGCCAGCGCGCGGGTGGCCACCCTGCTCGACGAGGAAGGCGCGCCCGAACACGCCGCCGGCCGCGAGGGCGCGGCGCCGGGCGAACGCGGCGCCGCCGCGGTCAGCATCAGGAACCTCAGTTTTGCCTACGTGCCCGAGCACACGGTGCTGCACGAGCTGGACCTCGACATACCGCAGGGCGCGTTCTACGGCATCGTCGGCCATACCGGCAGCGGCAAGTCGACCCTGCTGTCGCTGCTGCTGCGCTACTACCCGAGCACGCCGGGCGCGATCACGATCGGCGGCCAGCCGCTGGCGGCGATCGACAATGCGCGCTTCCGGGCCGACGTCGGCCTGGTGCCGCAGGACCCGTTCCTGCTGGCCGCGTCTGCGCGCGAGAACATCGACATGGGGCGCGGACTGTCGCGGCAGGAGATCGAAACGGCGGCGCGCGCGGCGCATGCGCACGACTTCATCGCGGCGCTGGAAGATGGCTACGAGACCTCGCTGGGCGAAGGCGGCTCGCGCCTGTCGACCGGGCAGAAGCAGCTGATCGCGATCGCGCGTGCGCTGGCCGGGCGCCCGCGCATCCTGCTGCTGGACGAGGCGACCTCGCACATCGATAGCCAGACCGAGCAAGTGGTGCAGGTGGCGCTGGACGAACTGCGCGGACAGGTGACGATCATCGCGATCGCACACCGGCTGTCGACGATCAGGGCGGCGGACCGGATCGTGGTGCTGAACCACGGCAGGATCGCCGAACAGGGGCGGCACGAGGACTTGATGCAGATCGAGGGGGGCTTGTATCAGCGGCTGTACTTGTTGCAACAGCTCGCCGTGTAGCGGCTTTGTTTTTGTGTAATTTTTACTTATGTGAATTAACCAACATACGATTACTCAACTTCGGCGTAGAAGTCATTTCACGGCGACATCGCCCACTCCGAAGGAGTTACCGATATGAAACCTAAAGATCAAACGAGTCTGTGGATTGCCGGCGTGTCGCTTGCGGCGCTGATGGTGGTGATCATTTCGTCGGCCCTGGGCTGAATCGCCCGCCGCTGCCATTTCGAAGCGCGCCGCTTCCCGGACCGAGGAAGCGGCGCCCTTAGCTGTCTCCTATGGTTTAAGGCTTGCCATAGACGACACCCCGTCCGGCCGTGCTCATGTACACGACGCCGAAGGTATTCATGTCGCCGACCACGAAGTTGCCATTGGCCGGACCACCGTACTCATGGGCGTCGTCGTTCACGCGCACCCAGCTGGCGCCGGTATTGGTCGAACGGAACAGTCCGCGCACCCCGTTGACCGTGCCCCAGATGAAGATGGTCGGGTAGCCGGCGTTGACATCGGCCTTGCCGAAGCCGACCGCCTGGCAGTCGGTCACGCTGCCGATGGTGCCGAACGAGGCGCCCGAGTTGGTCGAACGGGCCAGGCCGCCGTTGTTCAAGGGCACCCAGATGTCGCCCTCGCGGCCCGGCGCCACGCGGATCAGGCCGGAACTCCAGCCGCCCATCGTGCCGCCGGCGGAGAACGAGATGCCGCCATCCGTGCTGACCATCATCGTGCCGTTGTTGTAGGCGTAGAACTTGTTGGAGTTGACCGAGTCGGCAGTCGGACGCAGGTTCGCGGTATTCAGGCCGGTGATCGGGGTCCAGCTGGCGCCCATGTTCCACGAGCGGTAGCTGGTGGTCGAGTTCTCCGGGCTGTGCAGCAGCGTACCGCCGTTCGGCGACAGCGCCACCTGGCCTTTGATGCCGTTCATGGTTGTCTGGGTCCAGTTCGATCCACCGTCCCAGGTGTAGTACATGTTGTTACCCGTGCGCACCATCGCGCCGCTGTTTGCCGCCGCGTGCGCCAGGCCGGTGGTCGTGCCCATGCGCGGGCTGTGGATCGGCGCGTAGGCAGCGACGTTGGAATGGCGGAAGCCGTCATAGTCGCCGATCACCGACACCACCGGTCCACCCGGCACGCTGACCAGGTTCAGCGGCACCGTTTCTTCCAGCCCCTTGACGTCGAACTTCCACGTGGTGGTGCTCAGGTCGATGTTGGATGTCTTGAAGATGCCGTTGCCAGACGTGACCCAGACCGCCTTGGAATCGAAGGGATCGAAAGCGATCGAGCCGGCCCAGTGGATGCTGTGGCCATTGATCCACGACACCCCGGCAGCATCCCGGGCGAAGCCGCGCGCGATCACGTCGGTCCAGCTGGCGCCGCCGTTGTTGGAGATGAAGATGCGGTCGCCCCAGGCATCGCCCTGCTGCATGTACAGGTTGGTGGTCGAGGCGACCAGGCGCTGCGAATTGCCGTTGGCCACGCTGATGCCGCTGAAGGCGGCGGTGATGCCGGACGGCGTGATGTTGGTCCAGCTATTGCCGTTGATGTTGTACTTCCAGATCTGGCCGCTGTTCATCGGCTCGGTGCCGCCGTTGCCATGCGGGCCGGCGCCGTTGGCATAGGTGATGATCATGTTGCCGGCGCCGTCAGGCAGCGCGCGTTGCGGCATCAGGTTGGCCGGTCCGCCTGACACGGCGGTGAAGCTGCCGCCTGCGTTATTGCTGCGATAGAAGTTCGCGCCCACTGAGCTGAACCGCGAGACGCCGACGAACAGGCGCTGCGCGACGCCGCCGGACACGCTGGCCGGATCGGGCTGCACGAAGCTGATGCCGTTGCCGTTCGGCGTGGTGGTCACGCCCAACGAGGTGACCTGGTTCCAGTTGTAGCCCCAGTCGGTACTCTTGAACAGGCCGTTGTTGCGGGTGCCGACGTACAAGACATTGCTGGAGCCCGGATCGAAGGTGAGGCGCTCGCCATTGCCCCGGCCCATGCCATTGCCGTGCGCCTTGAACTTGGCGCTGACGTCGGTGACGGAGAAGCTGGTGCCGCCATTGGTGGAGCGCAGGATCGCCGTATTGCCATTGTTGAAGTAGCTGATCCCGGCCAGCATGACCACGTGCCTGGCATCTTTCGGATCGACGGCGAGCGACTCGACACCCAGCAAGCCGACCTGGCCCTCCGACACCCAGTCGAGCAAGGGAATCCAGCGCGCAGCGGCATTGTCCCAGCGGTAGGCGCCGCCGACGTCGGTGCGGGCATAGACCAGGCCCTGTTCGGTCTTGCTCGGGATGATGGCCGAGACATAGCCGCCGCCGCCGATGGCCATGCTGTCCCAGGTATAGGACTGGGCATTGACGCCCGCCGAGAAGGCCAGTAAGGCGGCCAACATTGGTATTGATTTTGCTAATCTCATTGCATAAGTCTCCGTGTGGTTTTTCGGTTTTCTTTTATGGCGCAAACAAGTGTCTAGGTCTGAATTCCTTTCTCGGGTTGTGAAAACGTTTTCAGATTCAGGCGAACCAGCGTGGCGCGCGCGGCATGACAATCCTGTATGCGCGTGTCGTCAGTTAAAGGTGGAGAATGCGCACTGCAGGTGCGCGGTCGATCAGGCCCGTGGCGGGATGTGGCGGGGCTTGGCGCCGCTGGTGGTCGGCAATGCGAACTTCGTCGGTGCGATCATGTTTGCAAGTCTCCCGCTCAGTGTTTTTTTCTTCGACTGGTGAACCATTTTGGGTGGGACAATTGCGCAACGCAATTACGAAATTGATCAAACGCGGGAAGGAAATCCTACAAAGCAGGCCTGCAACGGCGGGAAAATTGAACACTGTACATAAAACTTGAACACCTGACATGCAGATAGGTGTCGCTGCCGACGACGCCGACGCAAACCGTGGAAAACAATAAGCACCGTCCTTCCTGCGCAGGCGGACGTTCAATATTGTTGCGTATGCTTCGCGTCCACGCCTTCGGAGGGTTTTCAGGTCCTGCGGTTCCAGGCGTAGCCCGCCGCCAGCGCCAGGCCGCCAGCGCACAGCCAGGCCAGCATCGACTGCGCGTTGGCCACGCCGTTGAATCCGAAGGCGTCAATCATCGGCGCCACGCGCACGTTGACCGACAGGTAGACCCAGAACAGGAACAGCGCCAGGAAGGTGCGTGCGCTGCGCGTGCAGCGGCCCAGCATGCCCGCCAGCGCCGCCATCGACAGCACCCCTGCCGCCACCGCCATCGCTTGCAGCGGCGCGCTGGCGGCCCAGCGCAGCGCGACGATCCCGGTGAACAGGAAACCGAGCAGCACCGCCGCGCCGTACTGGCGCAGGAAGCGGCGCGATACGCCGCCGGCAACCGCGCCGCTCATGTCCTCGACCGCGCCGTCATAGTCGCGGGTGCTGATGCTGCACATGAGTACGCCCCATGCCGCGGCCGCGCCGCACAGCACGCCCGGCAGCGCGGCGGCCGGCGCGAACAGCGACAGCGCCATCACGGCGAGCAGCGCCGCCACCGCCGACGGCGACGTGGCCAGGGTCAGCGCCACGTCGGCCACCACCTGCCCTGCCGTGCCCGGCAAGGCCGCGGCCAGGCGGAACAGCGGCTGCACCAGGCGCGCCAGCGGGCGCAGCCACTGGTTCGCCACTTCCAGCGGCGAGCGGCGCTTGCGCGAACGCGACACGCGCACCTTGTCCGGCGAAAAGCGGTGGAACAGCAGCATCGCCGGCAGCAGCGGCAGCGTCGCCAGCAGGGCCGACGCGCCGCGCGCCAGCGTCATCGGCACGGTCCACAGCAGGGCCGGCAGCAAGGTGGTCGGCAGCGCCGGATCGAAATCGCCGCCGCCGAGCGAAATATGCCTGGTGCCCAGGTGCAGGGTGACGGCCTTCATCGTGCTGACCATGCCGGAGAAATCGATCGCCAGCAGCACCGGCGCCGCCATGTCGATCCGGTCCGCCGCCGCCATCAGCGACAGTTGCGCGATCCACATGAGGAAGTACAACACGTCGCCTGCCTTGCCCATCAGCGGCCCGACGCTGTCGAACAGGATCGCGCAGCTGGCGCTGAACAGGATCGTCGGCAGCAGCACCAGCACGTAGCACTGCAGGTAGATCAAGGGATTGATCGCGCCTTCGCCGCGCAGCAGCTGCAGCGCCATCATCGTCAGCATGAAGGCGAAGGCCAGCGACACCAGGGTCAGCACCGCGCCCAGCCAGCGGCCGAACAGGAACATCGCATTGCCGACCGGCGTGGCGCCGATGACGGCGGCGGCGCCGCTGCGGATGTCTTCGCCCATGCGGCCGCGCACCAGGTAGAAGCCGGCCAGGCCGAACAGCATGCCGCCGAAGGTGGCGCTGCCGATGGCGATGGCCGAACTGGTGTACAGCACGCGCGAATCCTGCACCGACATCAGCGTGTAGCCGCGCGAGGTATCGGGAATCATCAGCCAGGCCAGCGCGATAATCGCCAGCAGCACGAACATCGTCGACATCCGGCGCGTGCGCAGGCGCAGCTCGTTCAGCGCCAGCGTCTGGATCAAATAGCCGTTCATGCCGCCAGCTCCTGCACCGCGTAGCGCTGGGCCATCAAGGCTTCTTCGAGGCTCGGTTCAGCCAGCTGCGCACCGGCGCAGGGAAGCTGCGCGTGCGCGATGCGCAGCGCGACGCGGTCGCCCTGGCGCTGCGCCTGCAGCACATGCACGGTGTCGCGCAGGCTGTCGTACTGGTCGGCGCCGACGCTG
This sequence comes from Massilia sp., assembly GCA_036676245.1. Classification (GTDB taxonomy): domain Bacteria; phylum Pseudomonadota; class Gammaproteobacteria; order Burkholderiales; family Burkholderiaceae_D; genus Telluria_A. The sequence continues at coordinate 111,249 of JAKFDH010000171.1, forward strand.
GCCGACCACACTTTGCCGCGCGCGTTGTCGAGGATCGCGTTCGGAGTTTCGAAGGCGATCAGGCGCCCGCCGCGCATGATGGCCAGCTGGCCCGCGATGCTCTCGACATCGGACACGATGTGGGTCGACATGATGACCAGCTTGTTGAAACCCAGGTCGCCGAGCAGGTTGCGAAAGCGCACCCGCTCTTCCGGATCGAGGCCGGCGGTCGGCTCGTCGACGACCAGGATGTCGGGGTCGTTCAGCAGCGCCTGGGCGATGCCGAGGCGGCGCTTCATGCCGCCCGAAAAGCTGGCGGCGGGCCGTTTGGCCTGGTCGTGCAGGTTGACCAGTTCGAGCAGGCGGCGGATGCGGGCCGGGTCGCGCACCCCTTTCAGGGCGGCGAAGTACTGCATGAATTCGAGCGCGGACAGGTTCGGGTAGACGCCGAAATCCTGCGGCAGGAAGCCGAGGCGGCGCCGGATCGCGTCCGGCTTGTTCGCGATGTCGGCGCCGTCGAACAGGATCTGGCCGCTGGTCGGGCGGGTCAGCGTGGCGATCATCGACATCAAGGTGGTCTTGCCGGCGCCATTGTGGCCGATCAGGCCGACCACGCCGCGCTCGAGCTTGAGCGACACATCGTTGACGGCAGTGACGTCCTTGCCGAAGCGCTTTACCACGTTGCGAATATCAAGCATGCACATCCCCTTTGTGCGGCCGTTCGGACCGCCTGCGTTCTTGTATGGACGGACTGTAGAGCAAGCCAGGCGCGGAGACGCGTCGAATGTGACAGACGGCAAATTTCGAGGCATGAAACGTGATTCGGGACGTGGCCTGCCACCAACATTTCCCGCCTTTTGCGGCCGTGGCCGGACTTTTTTGACTTTCCCTTCTGCAACAAGAATATAATTGATGACAGATCCCCGGCAGGGGACGCAGAGACAACTACCCCAGAGGGATAAGATGTTGGCAGGTTCGAAACACAGGTCGCCAAGTCGCACCGGTCGCGGGCTGCTCGCTGCCCTGTGCCTCGTGTCCTCGCTTGCCTTCGCGCAAAACCAGGCGGTCCCGCTCGAAGAACGCCTGCCCGAACTGCGCGAAGCCAGCCGCTTCGTGCCCGAACGGGCGGTTATCCAGCTGCAGCAGCTCGAAGCGCAAGGGCGCGCCGCGCCGCAGGCGACCAAGGTCGAATTCCTGACCATCCTCAGTCATAGCAAGCGCAACCTCGGCCAGCTCAAGGAAGCCGATGCGCTTGCCGAAGAAATCATGGCGATCGGCAAGGCCACGAAGGACAATGTGGCCTTGGCCAAGGGCATGCTGGCCAAGGCCTACATCGTCTTCAAGCAGAACGACCTGAAAACCGCGCACCAGCTGGTCTGGGAAGCGGAAAAGATTGCCAATACGACCAGCGACTTGCCGCTGCGGATACAGGCCGCCATTTCCTCGGGCGAATCCTTTGCCGAGGAAGGCGACTTCCCGAACGGCATGCTCAAGCTGCAGGGCGGCGCCACCCTGGCGCGCCAGTATGGCAAGCCGGTCGAGCTCATCATGACGCTGCATTCGATGGCGGGCCTGTATTACCTGATGAAGCAGTACGACAAAGGCTTCGAAGTGCTGGCCGAAGCGACCACCTACGCGACGCAGATCAACTCGACCGGACGGCTGGCCTCGATCAAGCGCCGCGAATACGGCCTGGCGATGGAGACCAACCAGCCCGAGCGTGCGCTCAAGGCCCTGCTCGACGCGCTCGAGCTGCAAAAGAAGATGGGGGCGCACGCGATGATCGCCAGCACCCTGGTCGACCTGTCGGACAGCTACCTGAAGCGCCACGACTACGTGCGCTGCCTGAGTTACGCGCAGCAGGCGCTGGAGGCGGCATCGCGGCTGGGCGATGAACTGAACGCGGCGACCTCGCGCGTGAACATCGGCCAGGCTTACCTCGGGCTGGGCAAGATCGCCGAAGGCAAGCGCTATTTCGACGCCGGGCTGGCGTACTACGACAAGCAGGGCGACAAGCCCGAGCTGCAGGCGGTGCTGGCCGAATATGGCTCCGCGCTCGAACGCGCGGGCGACATGGCCGGCGCGGTCAAGGCGTACCACCGCGAGCGCGCGCTGTCGAACGAGCTGTTCGAAAAGCAGCGCCAGAAGTCGATGTGGGAACTGCAGGAAAAGTACGACACCGAAGCGAAGCAGCGCCAGATCGAATTGCTCAGCCGCGAAAACCAGATCAAGTCGACCGAGCTGGAAAACCGGCGCCTGCAGCAGCGCGTGTGGTGGCTGCTGGCGGTGGTGTTCGCGCTGGCCTCGGTGATCGTCGGCATCCTGTACCGCAAGGTGCGCACCGCCAACGCCAAGCTGGAAGAAAAGAACCTGGAGCTGAAGGCGCAAAGCTCGCTCGATCCGCTGACCTCGCTGTACAACCGGCGCCACTTCCAGGAATTCATGCGCAACCACATACAGGCGGAAAAGCGCGGCGCCGGCACCTCGGGCGAGGAAATCGTCGGCGCCCTGTTCCTGCTCGACGTCGACCATTTCAAGCACGTCAACGACAGCTACGGCCATGCGGCGGGCGACGCCGTGCTGCGCATGATCTCCGAGAACCTGCGGGTGATCCTGCGCGAGACCGACATGATCGTGCGCTGGGGCGGCGAAGAATTCCTGGCCTTCCTGCCGGCGATACCGCGCAGCGGCGTCGAAGAGATCGCGCGGCGGCTGCTGACCGGCATCTCGGCATGCACGATCGACTACCAGGATACGAAGATTTCGGTGAATGTATCGATCGGCTTCGCGCCGTTCCCGCTGGTGCCGGGCGAGCATCCGCTGCCGTGGGAGCGCGCGGTCAACCTGGTGGACATGGCCTTGTACCTGGCCAAGGCGCATGGCCGCAACCGCGCCTACGGCGTGCGCGGCTTCGCCAACTTCGAGCAGACCTCGATGGAGAACATCGAGCAGGACCTGGAACGCGCCTGGCGCGCCGGCTTTGTCGACCTGTCGATCGTGCTGGGCGGATGGCCAGAACCGCAGGCCGATCCGGCATCGCCGGCGAAGCTGACCCTGGTCTGAAAACATTCGCAAGAACAATCGGGGTCAGACCTCAATTAAAGCCTAATCGGGGTCAGACCTCAATTAAAGCCTAATTGAGGTCTGACCCCGATTGACTTTAAATTGAGGTCTGACCCCGATTGGCTTTTATTCGAGGTCTGGACGGAGTCTGTCCTTGCAAGGGCAGACCGCTTCGCCGGCGCCACGCTACGCTTGGCGAATTCCCGGCGCCGCCCCCGATTGTTTATTTGCGGGCTGCGTCCTGAATTTTTTCGCCGGCGCTCTCAACCTTCTTGCCCACTTCCTCGGTCGCCTTGTCCAGCCCCTTGCTGGCGTCCTCGGTCGCGTCCTTGATCTTGTCGCCGGTCGCCTTGGCCGCTTCGGCCATGTCCTTGGCGGCCTGGTCCGCCTTGTCGAGCTTGTCGTGGATTTCCTTGGCGACCTTGTCGCCGGCGTTGTCAATCGCCGCGCCCGCTTTTTGCGCCGGGCCCATCTCTTCTTCCTGCTTCTTGCATGCGCCCAGCGCCGCCACCAGCGCGACCATCATGACCGCCTTGCACATCGTCCCCTGCCGCATTTTGCACCTCCATGGTTAGTTGCTTCATAGCATACACCCAGCCCCGACATTCCGGTTGACAGTTGGACGGAAGCTCACCACAATAGAACGACCGTTCGATTTTTTAAAGAGAGCATCGCCATGACCGAGACGAGTACCCGTGCGCACCGTATCTGCCCCTTCTGCGAAGCATGCTGCGGGCTCGAAATCGATGTCGAACGGAACAAGGTGGTGCGCATCCGCGCCGATGACAACGACGTCTTTTCCAAGGGCTTCCTGTGTCCCAAGGCAATCGGCCTGAAAGACCTGCATGAAGACCCGGACCGCCTCACCGTTCCGCTGATCAAGCGCGACGGCAAGTTCGTCCAGGCGAGCTGGGACGAAGCCTACGCCGAAATCGAACGGCGCCTGCCGCCGATCATCGCCGCGCACGGCAACGACGCCGTCGCCACCGTGCTCGGCAACCCGGTCGCGCACAAGATGGGCTTGTCGCTGTACTTCCCGCGCCTGGCGCGCGCCCTCGGCACCCGCAATATGTATTCGGCCTCGAGCGTGGACCAGATCCCCAAGATGCTGTCGGTCGGGCTGATGTTCGGCACCTGGCTGTCGGTGCCGGTGCCCGACATCGAGCGCAGCGATTTCCTGCTGATCCTCGGCGCCAACCCGATGGTCTCGAACGGCAGCATGTGGACGGTGCCCGATTTCCGCGGCAAGGCCAAGGCCCTGCGCGCGCGCGGCGGCAAGATCGTCGTCGTCGATCCGCGCCGCACCGAAACGGCGGCCGTCGCCGACGAACACCATTTCATCCGTCCCGGCGCCGATGTGTTCTTCCTGCTCGGCCTGGCCCACACCCTGTTCGACGAACAGCTGCTGCGCCTGGGCCGCCTGGCCGAACACTGCGCCGGCCTGGACGAGCTGCGCGCGGCGCTGCTGCCCTACCCCGCCGAGCGCGTGGCGGCGCGCTGCGGCATCGACGCGGCCACCATCCGCACGTTGGCGCGCACGCTGGCACGAACGCAGCGCGCCGCCATCTACGGCCGTATCGGCACCTGCACCCAGCAGTACGGCACGCTCGCGTCGTGGCTGATCGACGCCATCAATGTCCTGTCCGGCCACCTCGACGAGGAAGGCGGGGCCATGTTCCCGAAGGCCGCCGCCTTCGCCGCCAACACGCGCGGCAAGCCGGGCACGGGACGCGGCATCGCCAGCGGGCGCTATCGGGCGCGCGTCTCGGGTGCGCCCGAGATGGTGGGCGAACTGCCGGTCACCTGCCTGGCCGAAGAAATCGACACGCCCGGCCCGGGCCAGATCAGGGCCCTGATCGCGATCGCCGGCAATCCGGTGCTGTCGGCGCCCAACGGGCCGCGCCTGGCGGCGGCGCTCGAGCAGCTCGACTTCATGGTCAGCATGGATATCTACCTCAATGAAACCTCGCGCCATGCCGACGTGATCCTCCCCGGCCTGTCGCCGCTGGAAGAGCCGCACTACGATGTCAGCTTCACCCAGCTGTCGCACCGCAACCACGCGCGCTACAGCGCGCCGGTGCTGGAACGGGCCGCGGGCCAGCCCGAGGAATGGGAAAGCCTGCTGCGCATCGCCGCGATCGCCAAGGGCCTGGGCGCGAAGGCCGATATCGACGCCTTCGACGACGCGGCGCTGGCCGAGGAGCTCGAACGCAGCGCGGGCCCTGCCGCTCCGGCGCTGATGCAGGCGCTGGCCGGCCTGCGCGGCACCGAGCGCGTGCTCGAGATGGGCCTGCGCGGCGGCCCCTACGGCGACCAGTTCGGGCGCAGCAGCGATGGCCTGACGCTGGCGAAGTTGAAGGCGGCGCCGTCCGGCATCGACCTCGGCGCGCTGGCGCCGCGCATTCCGGAAGTGCTGCGCACGCCCTCCGGCAAGATCGAACTGGCGCCGCAGATGCTGGTCGACGACCTGGCGCGCGCCGCCGCCGATCTCGACGCGCCGGCGCCCGACCTGGTGATCGTCGGCCGCCGCCAGCTGCGCTCGAACAACAGCTGGATGCATAACCTGCCGTCCCTGGCCAAGGGCGCCTACCGCTGCACGGCGCTGGTCCATCCGCAGGACGCGGCGCGCCTCGGCCTGGCCGACGGCGGCGCCGCGCAGATCCGCAACGGGGCGCGCAAGATCGATGTGCAGGTGGAGGTCAGCGACGAGATGATGCCCGGCGTGGTCAGCCTGCCGCACGGCTGGGGTCACAATATGCCGGGCACGCAAATGGGCGTGGCGGCCGAGCGGCCGGGCGTCAATTTGAATGTGCTGCTCGACGAGCAGCTGCGCGATCCCCTGTCGGGGAACGCGGTGCTGTCGGGCATCGCGGTGGAGATGGCGCCGGCGTTCGGCTGAAGCGAGCCGGCGCCCGCTGCTTACTTGACGCGGCCGGCGATGCGTTCGCGCAGTTCGTTGTTGCGATCGCGTTCGGCCCGGGCGGCATCGGCTTGGTTGCGCTGGGTTGGCCTGCGGCTATTGGCCTGGCCTTCCGAATAAAAGCGCGTCGCTTCCGCCCACTTTTCCAGCGCGGCATCGACTTCGGCGCCGGTGCGCGCGGCCGTTTCACGGTCCGTCATCCTGGCGCTGCAATTGCGCCACACCTTGACCTCGTTCGCCACACGGCGCGCCGCATGGTTCGACCGGGACAGTTCGGGGATAGCCGGCGCTTCGCACTGCTCGGCGGCAGCGAATCCGGCAGACAACAGCAGCGACAGCAAGACGGCGACACGTTTCATGGGCGACTCCCGGTGGATGGTTTGGCAATCGTAACTGAAACGCAAGCCGGTGCCAACAGATAGTCACGCTGCATGCGCGTATTGACGCTACTGGCAGCGATCCGCCATCCACTCGCCGCCGCGCCGCAGGCACTCGGCCATGTCGCGCTGCAGGCGCTCGGCCCGCACCCGCATCGCTTCGCACTCGCGGTTGCCGCCATCGACCATCGCCGCGCACACTTCCATCTTGTCGATCGCGGTCTTGTAGTCGCCCAGCGACAGCGCGCGTCCGCCTTCCGCGATCAGGTTGCGCGCGGACTGGGCGCGCGCCGAATCGCCCTTGCGCTCCTCGACCTTGCGCCCCAGCTCGCGCGAGGCGCTGTCCTCGCCCCAGCGCTTGATGTACTGATTCAGGCGCGCCAGCGCCTTCTCGGGCGACAGCGAAGCCAGCGCCGCATCGACCGCCTCCACGGTCTCGGTCCAGGCCTTGGCGCGCAGGCGCTTGCGGTCGCACAGCGGAGCTTCCGCATTGATCGCCTGCTGCAGCCGCTTTAACTGCTCCGGCGTGGCCTTGGTCGAGCGCAGCGCGATCAGTTCCGCCTGCGCCTCGCCCGATTTGCATTCCTTCGACAAGGCGATCGCCTGGTCGATGCGCGCATCGATCTTCTTCGACGTCGGCTTGGCCGTGATCCAGATCGCCCACAGCAGCAAGAAGGCCAGCGCCCAGTAGCGCAGCTGGACCGGCTGGCGTTTGGGCGGGGCGGCCGTGCCGGCTGGCGCGCGGTAGGCGGCGCGCGCGGGCGCGGCGGCCGCCGG
>JAKFDH010000172.1:0-117990 GCA_036676245.1 Massilia sp.
GTAAGTCTGGGCCGATACCATGGCCAGGTTGATCGAGTCGTTGGTCGTATGCAGGGTCGGGCCCACCAGTTCGCCCAGGTCGGCGCCGGAGCAGAAGGTATTGCCGCGCCCGCGCACGACCACGGCCAGCACGTCCTTGTCATTTTCGGCGCGGTCGATCGCGATGCCGATTTCCTTCAGCACGGCCGGGCTGACGCAGTTGCGCTTGTGCGGACGATTGAGCCAGATGGTGGCGACCTTGTTATTGACTTCGTACTGGATAACTTCGGACATGAGTCCTCCGGTGGATGGATGAGGGGCGTGCCGCGTTCAGGCGACTGCGACCGACTGGACGGTCGGGTTAATTGAAGCTTAAAGAAGTTTGTTGGCGCTGTCAACCGGCGGTTGAAGCGCCAACTTCAAGCCCTCAGCTGCGTGCCGCCCTCCGGCCGAGAGCTAAAGCGCGCTCTTGCCTGCGTCTGCCGGGGCGTCCAGTTTCTTTACGAGGATATTGCGGTAGAAGGTCTCGGCGCCCTCGGACTGGATCGAGAACTTGCCGCGCGTGAGCGGCACCAGCTTGCCGTCCACCAGCTGGCGCGAATTGAACATGCGCAGCACTTCGCGGCCATTGACGATGTGGATCAGCGTCTTGCCGTCGGCGATCACTTCCATCGTGTTCCATTCGCCGCTCGGTTTCTCGAAGTTGGCCTGCTTCAGGATGCGTGCCTTGAGGCCGGTGCGCAGCGGCAGCGCCGGGTCGTACCGGTGGAACTTCCAGTCGCCCTGGTTGGCGTCACCGACATGCGCATCGACGGTGACGCCATCGAGGCTGTGGTAGTCGGCGCAATCGCCTTCCTGAATCTGGAATTCGTGGCTGCGCATCCAGTGCCCGCTTTCCGCGCCTTCCTTGCCGACGGCGTAGTACAGCATGCCGCTGTCGCGCACCACGTTCAGGCGCGGCGGCCATTTCTTGCTGCCCCACTTGAAGTCGAACTTCAGGTGGAAGTTTTCGTACTCGTCCAGTGTGGAGACGCTGCCCCATTCCTCGCCCGACACGCGCAGCATGCCGTCGACCACCGTAAATACCTTGCGCGGGTCATTGTTCACGCCGCGCACCGAGGTCGGCATCTTCATGTTGTCGGTGATGGGCTGCATGCTGACGTAAGTACTCCAGCCGCTCAGGTCCTTGCCGTTGAAGAGAGACTTCCAGGGAGCGGCATTGGTGGCCGAGGCGGTGCAGGCCAGCGCTGCGAGGACGCTCGCGAGCGCGAATTTGGTGAACAGGGCCGTCATATCGAATGGTCTCTTTGTTTAAAAAAGCGAATCTAGCACGCGCTATGGCAGGGCGGGACCGCAAAGTTTGGTATTGCCGAATTCGTTATGGAAATCTCCGATTAATTGACACTCGCGAAGGGGCGGGCGCGGAGACCTTGCGTTCGCCTCATGCTTTGACTAAAATATACAGCGTATATTTAAGGGGGGCACATGACGACCGCGCACGTTTTTATCGCCACCAGCCTGGATGGCTACATCGCCCGGCACGACGGCGACATCGGCTGGCTGCTGCAACGCGACGATCCTGCCGAGGATCACGGCTACACGGACTTCATCGCGGACAAGGACAGGATCGTCATGGGGCGAGGGAGCTACGAAAAAGTGCTCACGCTCGACCCTTGGCCCTACGACCGGCCGGTGCTGGTGTTGTCCAGGCAACTGGCAAGCACGCCGGTGCCCCCCGCGCTTGAAGGGAAGGTTCAATTCATCGACTGCTCACCCACGGCCCTGATGGCGACACTGGCCGGCGCGAACGTGCACCGGGTGTATGTCGATGGCGGGCAGCTGGTGCAGTCGTTCCTGCGCGATGGGCTGATCGAAGACATGGTGATCACCACTGTCCCGGTCCTGATCGGGGCGGGGCGGCCCTTGTTCGGGGCGCTGGGGCAGGACATCGGCCTGACGCTGGTATCGAGCCGCAGCTTTCCGTCCGGGCTGGTGCAATCGACTTATCGGATCGACCGGTGAACAGGCCGCGCGGACGTCCGGCCCAGGCGACTGGGGTGACGCGCGACGCCATCCTGGCCGCCGCGCTGGCGCTGCTCGATGAAGGCGGGGGCAAAGGCTTGACGATGCGCGCGCTTGCCGCCCGGCTGGGCGTCACGGCGATGAGCCTGTACCACCACGTGGACGGCAGAGCGGGGCTGCTGCGGGCGCTGTCGGACCGGGTCTATGCCGGGGTGCTCGAACAGGCTGGCGAGCCGGCGGGCTGGCGGGCGGAAGTCCAGGGGATCCTGCTGCGCTATCACGAGGCGGTATGCCGCCATCCGCAGCTGACGCTGGCAATTTTTGCTACGCCGGAGGCCTTCGTCGGGGTGACGCGCGAAATCACCGACCGCCTGACAACGCTGTTGGACCCGGTCACGACCGACCCCATTCTCTGGCGGGATATTCTGGTGGACCATGCCCACGGCAGCGGTTTGCCGTATGCCACGGCTGGCGGCGATCAACCGCGGTCCCAGACGAGCCAGGAGCAGTATCGCAAGGCGCTTGATTGCCTGCTAGATCGTTTCGACACGGAAATCGGGGTCAGACCTCAATTAAGCATTCGGCGCATCGACGACTGATTGTTAATTTATTGGGCCCAGCAAGAACCTGCGCCGCAGAAACAAGCGCAATTCTTGCCCGCCGCCGATATCAATGATGCTGGAAATTGAGGTCTGACCCCGATTGACGAAGTGGAAATTGAGGTCTGACCCCGATTGACGAAGTGCAACCGGAGTCGGCATCCGGCTATGCCTGCAGCGCGCTTCGCAGGCCACCCCAGGCAGCCTGGAACAAGCCAGCATCCATCAATCGCAGGTCCTTGATGATCGGGCGGAAGCCCATGTGGGCCAGCACGTCCCGCTCGAGGTCGACGCCGGGCGCGATCTCGATCAGCGCCAGCCCGCCGGTGGTCAGCTCCAGCACCGCGCGTTCGGTCACGAACAGCACTTGCTGCTTGCGCTGGGCCGCGTCCAGGCCGTTGAAGGTGATCTGCTCGACCTGCTCGATGAACTTGCGCGACTTGCCTTCGCTCACGATGCGCAGCTTGCCGTCGGCCACCTCGACTTCCAGGCCGCTGGCGGTGAAGGTGCCGCAAAATACCAGCTTCGGTGTCGAACGGGTGATGTTGACGAAGCCGCCGCAGCCAACCGGCCGCCCGTTGAATTTGCTGACGTTGACGTTGCCCTTTGCATCCACCTGGGCCAGTCCCAGGAAGCTGGCATCGAGGCCGCCGCCATCATAAAAATCGAACTGCGACGCCTGTTCGATGATCGATTCCGGGTTGTAGGCCAGGCCGAAGTCGCCGAACTGCGCCGGCACGCCGCCATTGATGCCGCTTTCGATGCTCAGTTGTAGCAGTTCGGCCACGCCTTCCTCCGCCGCCACCGACGGTATCCCGGCCGGTATGCCGATGCCCAGGTTGCTGATGGCCCCCGCCGTCAATTCCAGCGCCGCGCGCCGTGCGATCACCTTGCGTTCGTCCAGCGCCATCGGCGCCAGGGTATTGAGCGGCACGCGCACGTCGCCGCACAGGGCGGGATTGAACTGGGTGGCGATCGACTGCATGTGGTTTTCCGGCTGCCCCAGCACGATGTAGTCGACCATCAGGCCGGGGATCTTGACCGCTTTCGGGTGCAGGCTGCCGGCCTGGACGATCCGCTCGACCTGGGCGATGACGATGCCGCCGCAGGCGCGCGCCGCCTGGGCGATGGCCAGCTGCTCGAGCAGCATGCCTTCCTTGTCCAGTGTGATATTGCCGTTTTCGTCGGCCACGGTGCCGCGGATGATGGCGACGTCAATCTTGGGGCAGGGGTAGTGCAGCCATTCCTCGCCGCCGAATTCGACCAGCCGCACCAGGTCTTCGCTGCAGCTGGCATTGAGCTTGCCGCCTTCGAGCCGTGGATCGACAAAGGTGCCCAGGCCGACCTTGGTCAGCAATCCCGGCGTGCGGGCGGCAACGTGGCGCAGCAGGTGCGACAGCGAGCCTTGCGGGAAGTTATAGGCTTCGACTTCGCCGTCGAACACCATCTTCATCATTTCCTTGCCGGTCTGGCCGAAGTGGCCGGCCACGGTGCGCTTGATCATGCCGGGGTGGGCGAAGTGCACCATGCCGCCGCTGCCGCTGTTGCCGATCGCCCCGCAGGCCCAGGTTGTCAGCATGCGCGGGTGGCCGCTGGCCAGGAAGCTGCGTTCGAGCCCCTTCAGTATTTCTTCCGCCAGGCTGGTCATGGCCAGGCCGCCCAGGAACACGGTGGCGCCGTCGGCAATCAGTGGACCTGCTTCGTCGGCTTGAATGATCTTCATGTCTGGTTTCTCCATTTGGACTTGCTTTTTCTCGAAATTTAATTATACTCAATAACAGTTATATTTTAAAACTAAATTTAAGCGATCCCGGTCATGACCCAAACGCAGCAATCCAGCGAACTCCTGCACCTCACATTCCACGATGCGGTGGCGTGCATCTCCATTAACCGCGCGGCCAAGCGCAATGCGCTGAGCGATGCCCTGATTGGCGCCTTGCAGAACTGCTTCGGCACGCTGCCCGCCAGCGTCAAGGCGGTGGTGCTGGCGGGCGAAGGCGAGCATTTCTGCGCCGGCCTGGACCTGGCGGAGATGCGCGAGCGCGCCACCGGCGAGGCGATGCACCATTCGCGCATGTGGCATGCCGCGTTCGAGCGCATCCAGTTCGGCCAGGTGCCGGTGATCGCGGTGCTGCGCGGCGCGGTGGTCGGCGGCGGGCTCGAGATCGCGGCGGCGGCCCACATCCGCGTGGCGGAGGAATCGGCCTTCTATGCGCTGCCGGAAGGGCAGCGCGGCCTGTTCGTCGGCGGCGGCGGCTCGGTGCGCATTTCGCGCCTGGTCGGCGTGGCGGCGATGAGCGACATGATGCTCACCGGCCGCGTGCTCGATGCGCAGGATGGCCACCGCCTCGGCATTTCGCAGTACCTGGTGGGCAAAGGGGAGGGCATGGCCAAGGCGATGGAACTGGCGCACAAGGTCGCCGCCAATGCGGCGATGACCAATTACGGCGTCATGCACGTGTTGCCGCGCATTGCCGACCAGTCGATCCAGGATGGCATGGTCACCGAGTCGCTGATGGCGGCGGTGGCGGTCAGCGATCCGGAAACGCGCGGCAGGCTGCTCGCCTTCCTCGACCACAAGGCAAACAAGGTGCAGTTCAAAGCCTGAACGCGGCGATAATAGAACTACTGGAGACACGCATGACCCTTGCTACATCAACGGCGCGCTATCGCAGCTTCACCTTCGGCATCCACGGCGTGCAGGTCGAGGCGCAGGCCGGCGGCGCCGTCCACGTGCGGGTGCCGCAGGAACTCGATGCCTGCCCCGATCGCCTTACCGACAAACTGCTGTACTGGGCCGAACATGCGCCGCAGCGCAGCTACATGGCCAAGCGCGGTCCGGACGGGGCCTGGCGCCACATCAGCTATGCGCAGGCGCTGGATTTTGCGCGCCGCATCGGGCAGGGCCTGCTGGCGCGCGGCCTGTCGGCCGAACGCCCGCTGCTGATCCTGTCCGACAACGACCTCGAACACGCGATGCTGGCCCTCGGCTGCCAGTACGCCGGCATCCCGTTTTCCGCGATCTCGCCGGCGTATTCGCTGCTGTCGAAGGACTACGACAAGCTGCGCCATGTGCTGGCGCTGCTCACGCCGGGGATGGTGTTTGCCGCCAACGGCGAGCAGTTCGGCGCGGCGATCCGCGCCTGCATGCCCGAGTCGCTTGAGCTGCTGGTCACGGAGGCGCCGCCGGAGGGGCGCGCCGCCACCCTGTTCGATGCGCTGGCCGCCACCGCGCCTGGCCCGGAAGTGGAAGCCGCGCGCGCAGCCACCGGCCCGGACACGATCGTCAAGTTCCTGTTCACCTCCGGCTCCACCAAGATGCCCAAGGCGGTGATCAATACCCAGCGCATGTTGTGCAGCAACCTGCAGATGATCCGCCAGACCTGGCCCTTCCTGGCCGAGGAGCCGCCGGTGCTGGTCGACTGGCTGCCATGGAACCATACCTTCGGCGGCAATCACAATGTCGGCCTGGTGCTGTACAACGGCGGCACCATGTACATCGACGATGGCCGCCCGACGCCGCAGGGCATGGCGGCTACCCTGCACAACCTGCGCGAGATCGCGCCCACCGTCTACTTCAACGTGCCCAAGGGCTGGGAAGACCTGGCCTATGCGCTCGAGGCCGACCCGGCGCTCAGCGCGACCTTCCACAGCCGCCTGCGCCTGCAGTTCTATGCGGCGGCCGCCTTGCCCCAGGCGATCTGGGACAAGCTGCACGAGGTGGCCGAGCGCACCTGCGGCGAGCGCATCGTGATGAACTGCGGCCTGGGCATGACCGAAACCGGTCCCTCGGCCATGTTCGTGGTGCAGGAGCAGGTCCGCGCCGGCCAGATCGGCGTGCCGCTGCCCGGCATGACGGTCAAGCTGGTGGCCAATGGCGACAAGACCGAGGTGCGCTACCGCGGCCCGAACGTCACGCCCGGCTACTGGCGCGATGCCGGGCAAACCGCCGCCGCTTTCGACGACGATGGCTTCTTCTGCTCCGGCGACGCGGTCAAATGGTTCGATCCGGCCCGGCCCGACCTCGGCTTCGTGTTCGACGGCCGCGTGGCCGAGGACTTCAAGCTGTACACCGGCACCTGGGTCAGCGTCGGCCCCTTGCGCGGGCGCATCCTGCAGGAAGGCGCGCCCTACCTGCAGGACGTGGTGATCGCCGGCCATGACCGCAGCGAAGTGGGCATCCTGATCCTGCCCAACCGCCAGCACTGCCGCCGCCTGGCCGCGCTGGGCGCCCATGCCAGCGACGAGGAGGTGCTGCAGGCGCCGGCGGTGCGCGCCTTCTTCCAGGCTATGGTGCAGCGCCTGTACCAGCAGGGCACCGGCAGCGCCAACCGGGTCGCGCGCGCGCTGGTGCTGCTCGACCCGCCCAGCATCGACAAGGGCGAGATCACCGACAAGGGCTCGATCAACCAGCGCGCCGTATTGACCCACCGCGCGGCGCTGGTGACGGCCCTCTACGACGACCTTGACGCAGCCGTCATCAAACCAGTTTAACGACTTCACCAGGACACAGCATGAACAACAAGGGCTTCTACGGCAGCTTCGACGACGTCTGGATGATCGACGGCGTACGCACGCCGATGGTCGACTATTGCAGCCATTTCGGCGGCATTTCGCCGACCGACCTCGGGATCAAGGTGGCGCGCGAGACGCTGCTGCGCAGCGGGGTGCCGGCGGCCGACATCGGCTCCGTCATCACCGGCAATATGGCGCCAGGCGACTTCTTCCAGTTCGTCCTGCCGCGCCACATCGGCCTGTACGCGGGCGTGCCGATGGAGGTCCCGGCGATCAACGTGCAGCGCATCTGCGGCACCGGCTTCGAACTGATACGCCAGGCCGGCGACGAAATCGAGCGCGGCTATGCCGACGCGGTGCTGGTGGTCGGCACCGAGAACATGACGCGCAATCCGATCGCCGCCTTCGGCCACCGCACCGGCTTCAAGCTCGGCGCGCCGGTTGAGTTCAAGGACTATATGTGGGAGGCGCTGATCGATCCGGCGCCCGGCGTGACCATGCCGCAGACGGCCGAGAACCTGGCCAAAAAATACGGCATCAGCCGCGCTGAAGTTGACGAGTACGCGGCGCTGTCGTTCGAGCGTGCCTTGCGGGCCCAGGCCGATGGCTTCCACGCCGGCGAGATCGTCCCGGTGCGCAGCGAACAGTTCACGCTCGACGGCTATGCCACGCGCGGCATCAAGCTGCCGTCCAAGGTGGCCGAAATGGCGGTCGACACCCATCCGCGCCCGTCGCCGGTCGAAGTGCTGGCCGGGCTGCGTCCCATCTATGAAGGCGGGGTCCAGACCGGCGGCAACAGCTCGGCGCTGGTCGATGCGGCGGTGGGTGCCGTGATTGCGTCCGGCGCCTATGTGCGCGCGCAGGAACGCCGCCCGCTGGCGCGCATCCTCGCCTGCGCCGTGGTCGGCGTGGCGCCCGAGATCATGGGCATCGGCCCGGCCGCCGCGATCCGCCTGCTGCTGGAACGTTCCGGCCTGCAGCTGGACGACATCGGCGTATTCGAAATCAACGAGGCGCAGGGCGCCCAGGTGATCGCCGTTGAACGCGAGCTTGGCCTGGACCGCGCGCGATTGAATGTCAACGGCGGCGCCATCGCGATGGGCCACCCGCTGGCCGCGACCGGCCTGCGCCTGACCTTGACCCTGGCGCGCGAACTGCAGCGCAGCGGCAAGCGCTATGGCATTTCGTCGGCCTGCGTCGGCGGCGGCCAGGGCATCGCGCTGCTGGTCGAAAACCCCAACACCAACTAATCAGAGGAACCATCATGCAAGTACAAGGAAAAGCGGCGCTGGTCACCGGCGGCGCATCGGGACTGGGCGCGGAAACGGCGCGCCAGCTGGCAGCGGCGGGCGCGAAGGTCGCCATCCTCGACCTGAATATCGAGGCGGCTGATGCACTGGCCAGGGAGATCGGCGGCATCGCGGTGCGCTGCGACATCGCCAGCGAAGAGAGCATGGAGCAGGCACTGGCGACGGCGCGCGCCGCGCACGGGCCGGCCCGCATCCTGATGAATTGCGCCGGCATCGGCGGCGCCAAACGGCTGGTCGGCAAGGACGGCAAGGCGATGCCGCTGGCGGACTTTGCCCGCATCGTCAACGTCAACCTGGTCGGCACCTTCAATGCGATCCGGCTGGCTGCGGCCGACATGATCGCGCTCGATCCGCTGGAGGACAACGAGCGCGGCGTCATCGTCTGCACCTCGTCGGTGGCGGCCTATGACGGCCAGGTCGGACAGGCCGCCTACGCGGCCTCGAAAGGCGGCATCGCCGCGCTGACGCTGCCGCTGGCGCGCGACCTGGCCCAATTCGGGGTGCGCGTGATGACGATCGCCCCGGGCCTGTTCCTGACGCCGCTGCTGTTCCAGCTGCCGGAAGAAGTGCAGCAGTCGCTGGGGGCCTCGATTCCGTTTCCCAAGCGGCTGGGCAAGGCTGGCGAGTTCGCCGACCTGGCGCTGCACATCGCCGGCAACCTGTCGCTCAACGGGGAAGTCATCCGGCTGGACGGCGCGCTGCGCCTGCCGCCGCGCTAATACGGCTGGGCGTGATACCATCACGCCCATTCACTTCCCCGTTGCTTCCATGCCTGCCAAGAAATCCGCACAACTGATCACAGCGATCCAGGAAACCGCCGAGCAGGAGCTCGACCAGAGCCTGCTCTTCAGCCTGGTCGGCTACAACTGCAAGCGCGCCTACCTGCACATCAAGCCGCAGTTCGACAAGCGGATGGCCAAGTATGATTTGCGGCCGGTCGAATTCACGGTGCTGAGCCTGATCAACGCCAATCCCAACCTCAACCAGAAGCGGCTGTCGGATGCGATCAATGTGTCGCCCCCGAATCTGGCCACGCTGCTGGACAAGCTCGAAGCGCGCAAGCTGCTGCAGCGCCAGCGCAATCCGCTCGACAAGCGTTCGCAGACCCTGGTATTGACGGCCGAAGGGGCGCGCCTGTGCGCCAAGGCGGAGAAGACGGCGATCGAGCTGGAGACGGCGGCGTCGAGCGCGCTGAGCGATGATGAGCGGGCGTTGTTGATTAGCTTGCTGCAAAAAATCGGCTGAATAAATATCTGATGGGACCGTAGGGCGGAAGAGGCGAAGCCGAGATCCGCCAGGCGTCAACGCGACGCTTGGCGGATGTCGACCTTCGGTCTCTTCCGCCCTACACCTGTTTACGAGCCCCTGGCCCAAACGCGAGGATCACGGCCACATCAATGGCCGGTAATCATCCACCTTGCTGCCCGGCTGGTGCTGCTCCGCGAAGCGCGAAAACTCCGCCTCGCTGACCGGCGTCGCAAAGATCGACCAGCTGAACATGCGCGCATACAGCCGCACCCTTGCCCTTGGATGCTCGCGCAGCGCCGGCTCGGCCGCCAGCTTTTGCTTGAGCTGTTCAGAGTCCAGCCGCAGCTTGCTCGTCCTGACGCCGCCGCCGGCCGCGCTGTCGAACAGCATCAGCTTGTCCGCATCCTTGCTCATGCTCCAGCGCGGCCAGTCGATCGAAGCCGGCGTGCCGTGCCGCGCGAAGTGGGTCCAGCAGCCGGCCATGGCGTCGGACACCAGCTGGCGCCCGGCCAGGTTGGCCTTGGACGCGCAGCGGAAGGGATCGATCTCGCCGTCCACGTCGCGCATCACGAAGGCCATCTCGAGCGCATGGTTGGCGCCCAGCAGGGCCGGTGGATGCACCAGCGGCACGTCCGGATGCTCGTCCCAGTCGAAGCGGTAAACCCACACATTGGCATTGCCCGAGGCGACCATGCTGCAGGCCAGCTCGTCGACGCAGGACGCCTTCCACAGGTCGGACATATAGCGCCCGTACAGGTCATAGGCTTCGCGGTCGCGGATCAGCGGCAGCTTACCGAACAACAGGCGCACGAACTCCGGGTTGTTCGCCATGAACACCTTGTACTCGTCACGGTTGGTGCCGGTGATCAGCGGCACGGCGTTGTAGCGCGCCGTGTCGGTGAACAGTTCCTGCATCGGCGCCAGCGGCAGCACATGGCCGTCGCGCAGCACCTGCGGCGCATCGTAGAATCCCAGCGGTCCGGGCGTGACGGCGGACAGCAGTTCGGTCGCGGGGCGCGCGCGCAGCTGCTCGGCCAGTTGCGCCGCCGGCAGGGCGGCGATGGCGGCGCGGGTGGCCGCCCGCGTATTGTTCGGCGGCGCCAGCCAGCGGCCCAGCAGCTCGCGCGAGCTCAGTGCATGTCCCGGCACCGGGTCATCGGCGAAGTTGCGGGCCTGTGCCGGCGTGAAGCTCAAGGTCAGCGGCGACTGCGCGACCGCCTTGTGGAACAGGCCGGCGGCCAGCGGGCTGGCCAGCAAAGTGTAGACGTTCAGGCCGCCCGCGGATTCGCCGAACACGGTGACGTTATCGGGATCGCCCCCGAAGGCCGCGATGTTCTGCCTGACCCATTTGAGGGAAGCGATGATGTCGAGCGTGCCGAAATTGCCCGACCGGTCTTCCGGCGTGTCGCCTTCCGCTGCCAGTTCGGCCAGGCTGAACCAGCCGAAAATGCCGAGCCGGTAGTTCATCGACACGACGATCACCTCGTCGTGGCCGGCCAGGTTGCGCAGCACAGGAAAGGCGGCCGCGGTGCCGACTGTGTTGGCGCCGCCGTGGATCCAGACCATCACCGGCAGCCGTTCGCGGCGCGTCAGTTCTTCGGGCGGAATGCGTGGAGCGAACACGTTGAGCGTCAGGCAGTCTTCCGATCCGACGATGCTGCCCCATTGGGAGGGCGGCGCGCCGATCGTCTCGCCGGCGAACTGCAGCGCCGCCGGCCCGAAGGCCAGCGTCTCCCTGGCATCGCGCCAGGGCAGGGCGGGGCGCGGCGCCTTCCAGCGCAGTGCGCCGACCGGCGGCTGGGCGTAGGGAATGCCCAGCCAGGCATGGGTGTCGTGTTTGTCGACGAAGCCGATCACGGGGCCTTGCGCGGTGATGCGCAGCGAGTCCGGGGCCGCAAGCGGGGCGGCCGGCGCGGGGCGGCCCTTGATCCATCCAAGCACGGTATTCAGCATGGCGAAGTCTCCTTGGCGAGGGTTGCGGGCGCGGCGCGCGGGCCGGCTGCGGCGGGCTGCGGCGTCGCCGGCAGCAGGAAGTGGGCGAGCGCGGGCAGCAGCACCAGGGCGCCGACCATATTCCAAAGGAACATGAAGGCGAGCAGGATGCCCATATCGGCCTGGAATTTAATCGGCGAGAAGATCCAGGTCGCGACGGCGATCGCCAGCGTGATCCCGGTCAGCATCACGACACGGCCGGTGAATTCGAGCGCATGGTGGTAGGCGTCCGACAGGCTGGCGCCGGCGCGCATGCGCGCCTGCACCACGCTCAGTACATACAGCGCGTAATCGACGCCGATGCCGACGCCGAGGGCGATCACCGGCAGGGTGGCCACCTTGACCCCCATGCCCAGCCACACCATCAGCACTTCGCACAGGATCGAGGTGAGCACCAGCGGCAGCACGGCGACGACCACCGCGCGCCATGAGCGGAAGGTGGCGTAGCACAGCAGGATGACCGCGCCATACACCCACAGCAGCATGTCGCGCATGGCCTGCTTGACGACGATGTTGGTGGCGGCCTCGATGCCGGCGCTGCCGGCGGCGAGCAGGAATTGCTCCTGCGGCGAGTCGTTGGCGGCGGCGAACTGTTCGACCGCGGCGACCACGCCGTTCAGGGTCGCGGCCTTGTGGTCCTTCAGGTAGACGTACAGCGACAGCATCGAGCAGTTCTGGTTGAACAGCTCGCGCGGCGCGCGCGTCTGCACGGCGCCCAGCGCGCTCTGGTTCGGCGTCAGGTTGTACCACTTGAAGTTGCCTTCGTTGTAGCCGGTCGCCGCCAGCTTGCTGAGCAGGGCCATCGAATTGCTGGATTCCACGCCCGGCAGCTGCTCCAGCTGCCAGGCCAGCGCGTCGACCTTGGCCAGGGTCTGGTAGCTGGTGCACTGGTCGGGCGCGGTCTTGACCATGACCACCAGTACATCCGCGCTGGCGGCGTAGTTGGCGACCATGAAGGCGTTGTCGCGGTTGTAGCGCGAATCGGCGCGCAGTTCGGGCGCACCCGGATCGAGGTCGCCCACCTGCAGCTGCAGGCTGATCATGAAGCCGCCGACGGCCAGCACGGCGCTGGCCAGGATGGCGGCGGTCGCCCAGCGGCGCTGGGTGAAGCGGTCGAGCAGGGCCCACAGCCAGGGCTTGGCCGCGCCTTGCTGCTGGCCGGCCTGCAGGGTGCGCGCGGCGGCGCGCTTGCTCACGCCGGTGTAGGACAGCAGGATGGGCAGCAGCACCAGGTTGGTGAAGATCAGCACGGCCACGCCGATGCTGGCGATGACCGCCAGGTCCTGGATCACTTTAATCTGGATCGTCACCAGCACCAGGAAGCCGACCGCGTCGCACAGCAAGGCCGACATGCCGGCCGCGAACAGGCGGCGGAAGGTGTAGCGCGCGGCCACCACCTTGTGGGTGCCGCGGCCGACGTCCTGCATGATGCCGTTCATCTTCTGCGCGCCGTGGCTCATGCCGATCGCGAACACGAGGAAGGGTACCAGCACCGAGTAGGGATCGAGCTCGTAGTGGAAGGTGGCCAGCAGGCCGAATTGCCACAGCACCGCCACCAGCGAACACACCATCACCAGCATGGTGCTGCGCCAGCAGCGCGTGTACCAGTACAGCACCGCGCTGGCGATGCCGATCGCAGCCACGAAGAACAGCAGCACCTGCTGCAGCCCGTCGATCAGGTCGCCGACGATCTTGGTGAAGCCGGTGATATGAATCTTCACGCCCTGCTGTTCGTATTTGGCGCGGATCGCTTCCAGCTGCTGCGAGAAGGCGCGGTAGTCGAGCGCCTGGCCGGTCTGCGGATTGGTGTCCGTCAGCGGCACGAACAGCATGCTGGAACGGTAGTTGGCGGCCACCACCTGGCCGATCTCGCCGGAGCGCTCGACGTTCGCACGCAGCACTTCCATGCTGCGCGCGGAGCCGTCGTAGTCGTCCGGGATCACGGTGCCGCCGTCGAGGCCTTCCTCGGTGACGGCGGTCCAGCGCGTGTTGGCGGTCCACAGCGACTTCATGAACGGACGGTCGACCCCCGGCAGCAGGTAGATCTCGTCGTTCATCTTCTGCAGCGTGGCCAAGTAGGCTGCGTCGAAGATGCTGCCCTGCGGCGCTTCGACGGCGATCCGCAGCGAGTTGCCCAAGCCGCTCAATTCCGCCTTGTTCTGCAGGTAGTTGGCGACGTAGGGGTGCTTGGTCGGGATCATCTTCTCGAAGCTGGCATTGAGCTTCAGGCCCATCGCCTGCACCGCCAGCACCACGGTCACCAGCAGGCAAAGCAGCACTATCCAGGGGCGGTGGTTGAACAGCGCGCGCTCCGCCAGGTTGCCGGAGCGGCTGTCGAAGTCCTGCAGCCGCTCGATGATCGGTTGCTGATCCAAATCGTTTTCTGTATGCATGATATTCGCTTACTTGGTAAGTGCCGGCTGGCGCCGTACGCCGCGCAGTCCGGCCACGATCAGGGTGTTGTCGCTGGCCTGGGCCAGCGCGGCCGAGGGCCAGGGCTGGGCATTGGGCTGGCGTGCGAAGGTTTTGCCGCGGTCGCGCGAGAGCAGCAGTTCGCCGCCCTGGCTGAGCAGCGCGAGCGTGCCGTCGGCCAGTTCGATCCCGGCCGTCAGCGCCTGCTGGACGCCGGTATCGACCGCCTGCCAGCTGCGCCCCTGGTCGCCCGACCAGAAGGCCGTGCCGCGCAGGCCGAACACGACGATCTCGCCGCTGCGCGCCGTCACCAGGCCGAAATAGCTGCCCTTGTACGGCGAGGCCAGCTTCTCGAAGGTGGCGCCGCCGTCGCCGGAGCGGAACAGGCTGCCCTGTTCGCCGGCCAGGTACAGCGCGCCCCTGGCGGCGCGCATGCCGTACAGGTGCAGCGATTTCGGATTGGGCAGGCGCTCCTGCCACGGCTGCCAGCTCTTGCCGCCATCCACAGTGCGGAACGCCAGGTTGTAGGCGCCCACGATGTAGCCCGTGTTTTCGTCGACGAAGTGCAGGTCGAGGAAGGGCTTGTCCGGCCCGTCCTGCTGCATTTGCGCGGCGGCTGCCTTGGCTTCCGGCGTGGCGGCGGCGCGAACCAATGCGTCGGTCGCCAGCACGCCGTCGAACTGCTTGCGCCAGGTCTGGCCGCCGTCAGCGGTATGCAGCACTACGCCCAGGTGCCCGACGGCCCAGCCCCGCCTGGCGTCGACGAATTGCACCGCCGCCAGGCTGGCCTGGACCGGTGTCGCCACCTGGCGCCAGCTGCTGCCGTTGTCGTCGGACAGCAGCACGATGCCGCGCTCGCCGACGGCCACCAGGCGGTTGCCGGCGCGCGCCACGGCCAGCATGACCGCCGTGCCGGCCTTGGCCGACAGGATGGCTGGTTGGGACAGTGCAGCCGGCGCCGCCCACGCCGGCGCCAGGATGGCGGCGCAGGCCAGCGCCGCCAGGGACTTGGTCATGGTGCCCATGCGGTCCTCAGCGCGAACCCTGGTTGGCCAGTTCTTCCGGCCCGAAGTGGCTGACCGGCAGGCGTGGAATGGCCTTGTACTGGTTCGGCATTTCGTTCGCCGCCGCGTTCAGGAGGTAGGCCCCGGTCTGCACGTTGTAGGTGCCCCACATGACGCTGCCCACCACCGCCGGCAGGTCCGGCGCCAGCAGGGTCAAGGTGTAGTTGCTGCGCCAGATCTGGCCCTGGGCGTCATAGCCGTCGATCTGGATGATCTGCCAGGTGTCCTCGTCGATGTAATAGCGGCGCTTGGCCACCACGTGGCGCTTGCCGGGGGCGAGCGGCGCTTCCACTTCCCACACGCGGTGCAGCTCCCAGCGCACCAGGTCGGGATTGAGGAACTGCGGGCCGACCAGGTCGGCGATCTTGGCGGCGGCGGCGCGGTTGTTGTTGTACGGGATGTACATTTCCTTCTTGCCGATCAGCTTGAGCTGGTGGTGGTCGATCGGCCCGAACAGCATGAAGGCTTCGTCGAAGAAGCCGATCCCGGAGGTGACCGAATCGGGCGTGTCGTAGGCGACCGACGGCGCTCGGCGCACGCGGCGCTGGCCCACCAGGTACTGCCACAGCGCGCGCGGGGCGGTGCCGTTCAGGCCATCGTGGGCGAGGATGCCTTCGCCGGCCTTGGAGGCAGGCGCGCGCGTGATCAGGCGGCCGTACTGGTACATGCCTTCCATCTTTTCCAGGCCGCCTTCCTTGAAGTAGTAGGGCCGCATCAGGGTCTGCTCGGCCTCGTTGGCCAGCGAGCGCTTGCCGTCCGGGGTCACGATCCAGGTGCGGGTGCTGTACATCGCGGTGTCGCCGGTCCAGGCCAGGCGGTGGTTCCAGATCGCCTCGTAGCCGGTCTTCGGGATGGGGAAGGGGATCCCGCCGAAGGCGCCCTCGACGCCGTAGCCCTCGTCGACGGTCTTGGCGCGGGTGGCGTTCTTGAAGGTGTTCTCGTACACCCAGTTCGGCGCGCCGCCGGTGCGGTGGGTCGGGTACACGTCGACCCGGTAGGCCGGGTACTTCTTGAGCATGGCGACGGTGCCGGCCGACAGCTTGGCCGCGTACTGGTCGACGTTCTTGCCGGTGATCTGCAGCAGCGGCTTCTCCGCCGCGAACGGGTCGGCGCGGGTGTCGCCCGGCTTGTAGCCGGCGGCGACCTTGCTGAAGACGCCGTCCCAGGCGGGGATGCTGCCATCCTTGTTGCCGGCTTTTTCGGCGCCCATCGGCGTCAGCGTGGTTTTCAGCAGGGCCGCTTCTTCCGGAGTGGCGGCGAACGCGGCGCCGGCGGCGAAGGCAAGGGCGATGGCGCCGGCGAGGAGGGTCGATTGTGGTTTCATGATGTTGTCCATGTTCTTAGAAGGCGCGTTTGACGTTGAACGAAATGTAGTTGCGATCCTTGAGCGACTGGGCGTAGCTCAGGATCGGCGTATTCGTGGCCGGATTGTTCTTCAGGAAGGTGCCGGCGTTGCCGAGGAAGCGCACATAGCTGACGCCGAACTTCCAGTCCTGCTGGTAGCTGCCGTTGACGCCGATGCTGAAGTCGCCGCCCTTCGAGCTGCCGCCGTTGAAGTTCATGATCGACGAGGAGCGCCCGTCGATGTTGTAGCCAAGGCCGATCGGGATCGTCAGGTCCAGGCCCGTCACCACCTGGTAGTAGGCCGGCTCGAAGATCATGCGCACCGAGGTGGCGTCGCGCGTCGTGTTCGGATCGAGCGAACCCTGGCTGGTGACGCTGGTGCGGCGGTTCCAGGCCAGTTCGCCGAGCAGGGCGCCGCCCTGGAACAGGCTGTTGGTCGGCAGCACGTAGATCGCCGACAGGTTGACGTGGGCCGTGTTGCCGACCGCGTAAGCCGGGTTGTCGCTGTTGTTGCCCAGGATGCCGGGGCCGCGCACCGACAGGAAGTTCGGGGTCGGGTCGCTGACCAGCGGCGTGTTGCGGCGCACCGAAATCTCGGCCGCCACGTTGAAGCCGCCCAGCACCGTGCTGGCGCTGGCGCCGTAGGTCTTGATACCTTCCGCGTACACCGCCTGCACCGTGGCCGGCGCACCGGGCGGGAAGGCAGGCGCGAAGCCGAGGTAGAAGTAAGGCGTCTTGTCGTGGTAGCGCGCTGCGTACAGGCCATACTCGACATCGCTGCCGGCTGGGGTGAACTTGACCTGGGCGCCGCCCTGGCCGCTGTTCTTGGCCTTCATGTCGGGCTGGGTCATGAACACAGGGGCGCCGGAGCCGACCGGGGCCACCAGGAAGCCGGTGGCGCCGGCGCCGGCCGCATCGTAGTTGCTCAGGTAGCTGCCCACCCCGGGGAGCACGCTCGCTTCCCATTCGAACTGGTAGTAGGCGCCGATCGACACGTTCGGCAGCACCTGCAGCTGGCCCGACACCTGGTTGACCGGGCGCAGGATCTCCTTGAACTGGGCGCCAGGGACGGTGAGCAGCTTGACCAGGTCGACCGGACCCTGGGCGTTGGCGATGCCGTTCGAGCCGAAGAACAGGCTTTCGCCGTACTGCAGCGTGTGGCGGCCCACGCGCACGGTGCCCGGCAGGTCGCCGATGCTGCCCTTGGCAAACACGAAGGCGTCCAGCAGTTCGCCCTTGCGGCCGTGCAGCTTGCGGGTGGCCTCGGTGAATTCGTTGACGCGGCGGCCGGTCAGCACGGCGGCGTTCGAAGCCGGCGAGTTGTTGTCGTTGCTGCGGCTGTAGGCCGCGTCGTACCAGGCGGCGGCGGAGACGCGCAGGCCCGCAGTGCGGGTGCCGATGTCGATTTCGGTCAGCCAGTCGACGCGGTTCGAGACGATGCCCTTGTTGCGGAAGTTCAGGTTGCCGTCATCCTGGTTGAAGCCGGTGAAGTCGGCGGGACCGGCGGAGGGGTAGCCGCCGGCCAGCAGGCGCGCATCGGCATCCTTCAGGCGGTAGGCGCCGCTGTACTTGAAGGTGTTGTTCCAGCTGACCTTCAGTTCGGTGCCGGTCTCGAATTCATGGGCCAGCGACTGCTGGCCGGCCAGGGCGGCGGCCACTGCGACGGCGACGGCGCAGGCCCGATGTGGTGTTTTGTGCGGATGTTTCATTTGTCTCCCCTATGGGTTTTTTAGGTATGTGGGTACGGCCTGGTACTTCAAATGAACGTCGACGCGAGTCCTCCGTCGACAGGAATATTCACGCCGCTGATCCAGCGCGCCGCGTCCGAACACAGGAAGGCGACGACCGGCGCCACTTCGTCGGCATAGGCCGGGCGCTTCATGCGGGCCGAGTCGCGCTGCACCCGTTCCTGGCCCAGCATGGCGACGAAGTCGCCCAGGATCGGCGTGAACACGGGACCCGGCGCGACGCAGTTCATGCGCACCGATTTCTCGAGGAACCAGGGCTGCGACTGCACGTAGGACCACACCAGCAGCGCTTCCTTGAAATACTGGTAGCAGCTTTCCTGCGGTACCGGGTGGTCGCGCAGCCAGGCCTGGCCGTTCTCGAAGCCCTGGACCGCGGCCAGCTCCTTGTGCTGCGCCAGGCGCTGCGGCCATTCGGCGCCGAGGATGGAGGCGATGTTGACGATCGATCCGCCTTCCGGCAGCCGATCGAGCACGCGTTCGGTCAGGTGGCGCAGGCCCAGGTAGTTCACGCGCGCCACCAGCTCGCCGTCGGCGGTGCCGGGCACGCCGGCGATATTGCACAGCGCGTCGACGCGGGCCGGCAGCTGGGCCACGGCATTGTCGATCGCGATCCGGTCGCCCAGGTCGGCCTGGATGAAGGCGTCGAGCGTCAGGCCCGGTGGATTGCGGTCCATGCCGATGACGGTGGCGCCGCGCGCCCTGGCCAGGCGCGCGGCCTCGGCGCCGATGCCGGAGCAGGCGCCGGTGATGACGATGGTCTTGTTAAGCAAATCCATGATGTCTCTCTTGTTGTGGGTGGAATCTAAAGTCGAAGTCGTGAAGGTGAATCATAGAAAATCGAATCAACGTCGTTCCTGCGCCAAGGCGGCCCTCGGCAGGAACCCATACTGAGCGTGCAAAACGACGTCAGTTCAGATCAAGCTCTGCATGGGTTCCTGCCTGCGCAGGAACGACGCTGTTTGTGTTTTCGCCGGATTTCACGTTCACGACTCCGGTGTCAAAACGGGTAGCGCGGCGCTTCGCTCTTGATGGTGAGCCACTGCCACTGCGAGAATTCGTCCCAGTCGGCCGGGCCGCCGTGGCGTCCGCCATTGCCGGAGCTGCCGCTGCCGCCGAACGGCGCATGCACCTCCGCCAGCACGGTCTGGTCGTTGACGTGGGCATGGCCGCAGGGCACGCGGTTGACGATGTGCAGGCCGCGCGCCAGCGTTGGCGAAATCACGCCCAGCGCCAGGCAGCCCTCGGTCTGCGAGGCCAGCGCGATCGCATCCTCGTCGCTGTCGAACACGGTGACCGAGGCGACCGGCCCGAACAGCTCTTCCTCGAAGCAGCGCATGCCTGGCTTCACATCGGCCAGCACGGTCGGCTTGTAGAACTGGCCGTCGAAGGTGCCGCCGGCCAGCAGGGTGGCGCCGGCCGCGATGGAATCGCTGACGATGCCGTGCAGGCGCTGCACCTGGCGCGCATTGATCAAAGGCCCGAGCGCCACGGCGCCGCTCATCGGGTCGCCCACCGGCAGGTGCTGCGCCTTGGCGACCAGCCGTTCGGTGACGGCGGCGGCGATGCCGCGCTGGAGCAGGATGCGGCCCGAGGCCATGCAGATCTGGCCCTGGTGCAGGTAGGCGCCCCAGGCCACGTTGGCGGCGGCGAGGTCCGGATCGGCGTCGTCGAGCACGATCAGCGAGTTCTTGCCGCCCAGTTCCAGCGACACTTTCTTCAGCGTCTTGCCGGCCAGTTCGGCCACGCGGCGCCCGACCTGGGTCGAGCCGGTGAAGGAGATCATCGCCACGTTCGGATCCAGGCACAATGCTTCGCCGGCGTCGGCGCCGCCCGGCAGCACGTGCAGCACGCCTTTCGGCAGGCCCGCTTCCTCGAAGATGCGGGCGATGATCACGCCGCCGGTGACGGGGGTCTGCAGGTCCGGCTTGTGCAGCACGGCGTTGCCGACGGCGAGCGCCGGCGCGATCGAGCGCAGCGACAGGATCAGCGGGAAGTTGAACGGCGAGATCACGCCGACCACGCCGTGCGGCACGCGCCGCGCGACGCTCAACTGGTCCTGCTGCGATGCCAGCAGCTGGCCCTTGGGCTGGGTCAGCATCGACGCCGCTTCGTGCAGGTGGGCCGCTGCCTCGCGCAGTTCCAGTTCGGCCTTGGGCATGATGCCGCCGGTTTCGCGGGCGATCCACGGCGCCAGTTCGGCGCTGTGCTGTTCGATCAGCGCGGCGGCCTTGCGGAAGATGCGGGCGCGCTCCTTGTAGTCGGTCGCCGCCCAGGCGCGCTGGGCGGCGCGGGCGGCGATGGCGGCACGCGCCACGTCGCTTGCATCGGCCTTGCCGCAGCGGCCCAGGGTATTGCCGGTGGCCGGCTCCAGGATGGGGTGGCTGCCGCCTGCGGCGTCGATCCAGCAGCCGTCGAAGATTTTTCCCTGCCAGGTAATGTCGTGCAAAAACGCGAATGCTTGTGGGGCGCCCATGTGGTCTCCTGTGGCGGGTTGGTGGTGGCGGGCCCGTCTTCGTCGAGACGTTTTTTTGCGGCCCTGCACGGCGGTAGTAGCGAGTTCCGTGCCAGATCACCGGCAGGCGCCCAATGCCGCACTGCGATACAATGCTAAATGCTTATATTTAATAACTAATTTCGAAGCCTTCGCGCAGAATGCTGCGGCGCAAGGTAAGCCCCGGGGGCACATTATTTTTGATCAATTGATCAATCCGATGCGGCGCCGTTGTACCATTTGATAAAACCAGAATGACAGGGGACAGAATGAGCAAAGCCAAGCACGTGTCGCTCGCGGACATGGCGAAGTCGACCGGGAAAATGCTCAGCCGCGGCGACTTCGCCCATTTCAACGCCGGCGCCCCGCCGACGCTGGACGACCTGACCCAGAGCCTGCATTTTTCGCCGGGGGATGGGCGCATCTGGCTCAATGGCCAGCGTATGCAGCTGATGCACACTTCGTCGCTGGGCGACCTGCGGCGCGAGCTGATCGACAGCCTGGGCATCGAGAGCACGCGCGGGCTGATGACGCGGGTCGGCTATTCGGCCGGCATGCGCGATGCGCAACTGGTGCGCGAGCGCTGGCCCGACGCCGACCACCTGACCCTGTTCGCGGCCGGACCGCGTATCCATTCGCTGGAAGGCGCGGTCAAGGTCGAGCCGGTGCACTTCGAGTTCGACGTCGAGCGCGGCACCTACCACGGCGAATTCCTGTGGCATAACTCGGCCGAGGACGAAGTGCACAGCGCCCACTTCGGCATCGGCGCCGAGCCGGCGTGCTGGATGCAGACCGGCTATGCGATCGGCTACACCAGCGCGCTGGTCGGACGCCTGATCCTGTACCGCGAAGTGGAATGCTTGTCGATGGGGCACCAGCAATGCCGCCTGATCGGCAAACCGGCCGGCGAATGGCCGGACGCCGACGAAGACCTGAGCTACCTGAACGCGGAAGCCTTCCTCAGCACCGAGGCCTATGGATCGCGCCAGCGCGCCACGTCGAAGAACACGGCGGTGCTGTATCCGGCCGCGCCGGACGGGCAAGTGCAGATGGTGGGCGTGTCCTCGGCCTTCAACGCGGCTTGCCACATGCTGCGGCGCGTCGCGCCGACCGAGGCCACGGTGCTGTTCACCGGCGAATCCGGGGTCGGCAAGGAGATGTTCGCGTCGATGCTGCACCAGGTCAGCAAGCGCAAGAACCAGCCCTTCGTCGCCGTCAACTGCGCGGCGATCCCCGAAACGCTGATCGAGTCGGAACTGTTCGGCGTCGAGCGCGGGGCCTACACCGGCGCGGTCGAAGCGCGCGCCGGCCGTTTCGAGCGCGCTGCCGGCGGCACGCTGTTCCTCGACGAGATCGGGACACTGTCCCTGGTCGCCCAGGGCAAGCTGCTGCGGGTGCTGCAGGAGGGCGAGCTGGAACGGGTAGGGGGCACGCGCGCCGTCAAGCTGAACGTGCGGGTGGTGGCGGCGACCAATGTCAACCTGCGCGAAGAGATCCGCGCCGGGCGCTTCCGCGAGGACCTGTTCTTCCGCCTGAACGTGTTCCCGATCCACCTGCCGCCGCTGCGCGACCGGCGCGACGACATCCCTCTCCTGATGAGCTACTTCCTGCGCCACTACGCGCAAAAGCACGAGCGGCGCGTGACCGGGTTCACCGCGCGCGCGGCGGACGCCATGCTGAACTACGATTTTCCGGGGAATATCCGCGAGCTGCAAAACCTGGTCGAACGCGGCACGATCTATGCGAACGAGGACGGGCCGATCGACCTGCCGCATCTGTTCACCAGCGGCGAGGAGGCGGGACAGTCGTCGTTCTCGCTGTCGGTGACGGGGCAGCTGCGCAAGGGGGCGGCGGAGCAGGGCGAGGGCGCCAGCCTGCTGGCCATGCTGCCTGGCCTGCTCAAGCAGGGGGAGGGCGACTGGTCGCTCGACCGGCTGGAGCAGGCCTTGATCAACGCGGCCGTCGAGCAGGCGGGCGGCAACCTGTCGGCGGCGGCAAGGGCGCTGGGGTTGACCAGGCCGCAGCTGGCGTACCGCTTGAAGAAGATCCAGGAAGGCGGACCAATCGAAGCCGCGTAGCCGGAATTTGAACTACACCCGCCAACGTCATACCTGCGGAGGCAGGTATTCATACTGAATAAGTTCAGTGATGTTGTCGAAAAAATCGCCGGCGCTGATCAACCTCAGCATGGATACCGATTCGTCGGACCGCTGCCTTCGCAGGTATGACGTCGGTTAGGGGGGGCGTCAGTTTTGCCTTCGCAGCTTCGGCATCGCATTAAACCGGCGCCGCTTGCGGCGCCCGGCTTTCCTCGTTATTCTCCTTGACCAGCTTGTTCAGCATTCGCATGAACTCCTCCTGCTCGACCTCGGTCAGCGGCGCCAGCAGCCGCTGGCGCAAGCGCTGCGCCCCCGGCACCATCGCCGCCAGCAGCGCCGAACCGGCGGCGGTAATGGACAGCGCGCGCTGGCGCCGGTTGTGCGGGATGACCTTGCGCTCCAATAGCCCCTTTTCCTCGAGCCGCGCGCACACCGACGCCCCGGTCGAGGTGTCGATCGCGGCCAGCCCGGCCAGCGACACCTGGTCGATCCCCGGGTGGTCCGCCAGGCTGCGCAGGATCGCGTACTGCACCGGCGTCAGCTCGCTGCCCAGTTCATCGAAAAAAATCGACACCGAAATCTGCTGCGCCCGGCGCAGCAGGTGGCCCGGGTGCTCGGCCAGGTCGCTCAACTGGCTGTCGTTTTGTGGCATGGGATCCGTTCAAACCTGAAAAGTGAAAAGAGTAGTTTACATCGTCGCATAAATGGATAATACTAATTTACAACATTCAGTGTACTGAATATTAAACCGATCCATTGGAGGAGACAAGATGTTCCCTAAAAATACCTGGTACGTGGCGTGCACGCCCGACGAAATCGAAGGCAAGCCCCTGGGACGCCAGATCTGCGGCGAGAAGATCGTGTTCTACCGCGGCGCCGGCGGCAAGGTGGCGGCGGTGGAGGATTTCTGCCCGCACCGCGGCGCGCCGCTGTCGCTCGG
Organism: Massilia sp.; assembly: GCA_036676245.1. Classification (GTDB taxonomy): domain Bacteria; phylum Pseudomonadota; class Gammaproteobacteria; order Burkholderiales; family Burkholderiaceae_D; genus Telluria_A. Next base: position 23,764 of record JAKFDH010000172.1, read on the forward strand.
CTTCGTGCGCGACGGTGAACTGGTGTGCGGCTATCATGGCCTCGAAATGGGCTGCGACGGCAAGGTGATCAGCATGCCCGGCCAGCGCGTGCGAGGCTTTCCCTGCATCCGCAGCTACCCGGTGGTGGAGCGCCACGGCTTCATCTGGGTTTGGACCGGCGACAAGGAGCTGGCCGATCCGTCGTTGATCCACCACCTCGATTGGGCCGACAACCCGGACTGGGCCTACGGCGGCGGCCTCTATCACATCAACTGCGAATACCGCCTGATGATCGACAACCTGATGGACCTGACGCACGAAACCTATGTGCACGCGTCGTCCATCGGCCAGAAGGAGATCGACGAGGCGCCCGTCACCACCCGCACCGAGGGCGAGCAGGTGGTGACCAGCCGCTTCATGGAGAACATCGGCGCGCCGCCGTTCTGGCGCGCCGCCTTGCGTGGCAATGGCCTGGCCGACGACGTGCCGGTCGACCGCTGGCAGATCTGCCGCTTCACGCCGCCCAGCCATGTGATGATCGAAGTCGGCGTGGCCCATGCGGGCAAAGGCGGCTACAACGCCGCGCCGGAGCACAAGGTGTCGAGCATCGTGGTCGACTTCATCACGCCCGAAACGGAGACTTCGCACCACTACTTCTGGGGCATGGCGCGCAACTTCAAGCCGCAGGACGCCGCGCTGACGGCCACCATCCGCGAAGGGCAGGGCAATATTTTTGCCGAGGACCGCGACATGCTGGAACTGCAGCAGGCGAACCTCCTGCGCCATCCGGAGCGCAAGCTGCTGATGCTCAACATCGATGCCGGCGGCGTCCAGTCGCGCCGCGTGCTCGACAAGTGGATGGCGAAGGAGAGCGCCGCATGATCACCCTCGAAGTGAAGGTCGTGCGCAAGGTGCGCGAGGCCGACGACATCTGCAGCGTCGAGCTCGAGGCCACCGACGGCCTGCCGCTGCCGCCGTTCACGGCGGGCGCCCACATCGATGTGCACCTGCGCGCGGGCCTGGTGCGCCAGTACTCGCTGTGCAGCCGTCCGCAGGAGCGTGACCGCTACCTGATCGGCGTGCTGCGCGATCCCGCCTCGCGCGGCGGGTCGCAGGCGGTGCACGAGGACCTGGTTGTCGGCAGCGTGATCCGGATCAGCGCGCCCAAGAACCATTTCCCGCTGGTCTCCGCCCCGCGCAGCCTGCTGCTGGCCGGCGGCATCGGCGTCACGCCCATCCTGGCGATGGCGGAAACGCTGGCGGCGAGCGGCCAGCAGTTCGAGATGCACTACTGCAGCCGCGCGCCGGAACGCACGGCGTTCCGTGAACGGATCGCCACCTCGGCGTTCGCGGACAAGGTGCACTTCCACTACGACAGCGGAGTGGCAGAACAGCGGCTGGACCTGGCGGCGCTGCTGTCCGCCGCCGACCCGGAAACCCATACCTACGTATGCGGGCCGGTCGGCTTCATCGAGCATGTGAAGAGCACCGCCAGTGCCCAGGGATGGCCGGCGGCGCAAGTGCATTTCGAATACTTCGGCGCAGCCCCGGCCAGCACCGGCGGCGACGCGCCGTTCGAGGTAAGGCTGGCGAGCAGCGGCCGTGTGATTCCGATTCCCGCCGGGTGTACTGTCGCGGCGGTGCTGATGGAGCAGGGCGTGGACCTTCCCGTCTCATGCGAGCAGGGCGTTTGCGGCACCTGCCTGACGCGCGTGCTGGACGGCGTGCCGGATCACCGCGATGTGTACTTGACCGACGAGGAGCATGCCGCCAACGACCAGTTCACGCCGTGCTGCTCGCGCGCGAAAACCTCACTGCTGGTGCTCGACCTGTGAACCAGTGTAGTGCTTCGCAATTGGCGAAACCATATAACCGTGTCTTTTCTTGCCATGCGTCGTTGCAAATCCTCGCGATAGGCTAGCTTGCGCGGCGCTCGCGGAACTGGCTCGGCGTGGCGCCTGTCTGGCGCTTGAATGCCCGGCTGAAGTAGGCCGGGTCCTGGTAGCCAAGTTCGTAGGCGATCGTCGCGATGGACGAGGGAAGGTAGGTCAGCTGGCGGCAGGCTTCGAGCATCAGGCGGCGCTGGGTCATGTCGAACGCCGATTCCTGCGCCAGCCGCAGGCACAGGCGATTGAGCCGCGTCGGCGTCACGCGCAGCTTCGCCGCGTACTGGTCGACCCGCCACTGTGCCTTGTAGTGCTGTTCGAGCAGTGCCCGGAAGCGGCTGAACAGGGCAAAGTCGTTGCGCCCGGTCTGTTCCGCCGAGCGGCGCTCCCCCTGCAGGCGCGCCAGCAGCATGAAAACGCACTGCGCCAGCCATTGCAGCATTGCGGCGTGGCCCTGGCGCCGCCCGCTGAATTCCATCATCAACTGCGCGAACAGCTGCTCGAGCCGCTGCGCGAGTTCGCTTTCGCCATGCAGGTCGAGCAGCAGGGCGTCGACGAACAAGGGGGCGAAGCCATCGCCGGCCGCAAACACGATGCCCTGGTCCACCGTCAACACATAGCCTTGCGCATCGCGCGAAAAGTCGAAGCCGTGTTCGACCGAGGGATGGATCGTCATCACAGTCGGCCCGCCGCAGCGATGCAGCGCGTCGTCGATCTGCGCCTCCACGCTGCCTTCATTGAGAAAAAGTACCTGGAACAGGCCGTCGTGGGTATGCCTGCCGATATGCCAGTCGTGCAGCCGGCTGCGCGTTTCGATCAGCTCGATGTGGATGCTCTCGGCGTGCGCTGCCTGGTGTTGCTCGCCATATAGCGCGAAGCGGGGAACCTCCTTGGCTGACGACTGGTTCATCTTCTTTGTCATTGCGCTGTTTCATGAAAAGTGGTGAATGTAAAAATAGTACAAGACCTTGGGTATTTAATCCATTCATTCAGCGTTCCTTGCTGCGTACGATGGCCACATCGAGAACATCAATCCAATACGGAGACATCCCATGCGAACCCAGGTTGCCATCATTGGCGCCGGCCCGGCCGGCCTGCTTTTATCCCATCTGCTTCACCTGAACGGCATCGAGTCGGTGGTGCTGGAGTCGCGCAGCCGCGCCGACATCGAATCGACGATTCGCGCCGGCGTGCTTGAACAGGGGACGATGGACGTCCTGAACAACGCCGGCGTGGGCGAGCGCATGCGCCGCGAGGGGGCGCTGCATCACGGCTTCGACCTGGCTTTCGGCGGCAGGCGGCACCGGATCGACCTGACCGAGCTGACCGGCAGCGCCATCACCGTCTATGCCCAGCACGAGGTGATCAAGGACCTGGTGGCGGCGCGCCTGGCCGCCGACGGCCAGATCCGCTTCGAGGTTAGCGATGTCGCGCCGCGCGCTATCGATACTGTCTGTCCCCAGGTCGATTTTGTCCATGCCGGACGGGCGGACACGCTTTCCGCCGACTTCGTCATCGGCTGCGACGGCTTCCATGGCGTATCGCGCCCGCTGATACCTGCCGATTTGCGCAACGACTATCAGCGCATCTATCCCTTCGGCTGGTTCGGCATCCTGGTCGAGGCGCCGCCTTCGGCCGATGAACTGATCTATGCGCAGCATGAACGGGGCTTCGCGCTGGTCAGCACCCGTTCGCCGACCGTGCAGCGGATGTACTTCCAGTGCGACCCGGCCGACAGCGTGGACAACTGGTCCGACGACCGCATCTGGGCCGAGATGCATGCCCGACTGGGCAACGCCGATGGCTGGTCGATCAAGGAAGGTCGCATCTTCCAGAAAAATATCATCGGCATGCGCAGCTTCGTGTCCACGCCGATGCGCCATGGCCGCCTGTTCCTGGCCGGCGACGCCGCCCACATCGTGCCGCCGACCGGCGCCAAGGGCATGAACCTGGCCGTGTCCGACGTGCGCCTCCTGTCCCAGGCCCTGGAAGCGTTCTACAAGGACGGCGACCAGCGGCAGCTTGAGGGCTATTCGGAAGCGGCGCTCAAGCGGGTCTGGCGCGCGACCTATTTCTCCTGGTGGATGACGTCGCTGATGCACCGCTTCCCGGATGCGACGCCGTTCAGCGCAGCCATGCAGCGCGCGGAGCTTGACACCGTGGTCAGTTCACGCGCGATGGCGACGGCGCTGGCCGAGAATTACGTCGGCGCCTTCTAGCCAAAAACATAACGCGATCTGACGCTTTTCGCAATTCGATGGGACTGTTCCAATGATGGGAGATCGGCGACACTTGAATCCATCAAACGTATCAACGTCGTCCCCGCATTCGCGAGGACGACGTTGAGTCTTGCGACTTTAGTCACAATTTTGCGATTCCTGGGACTGCGCCATGCAACCTTGCGCAAGCATGAAACATCATCTGAACGCCTTACTGATCTTCTCGTCGCTGGCGGCGCCGGTACTGGCCCAGCCGGCGGCCCCCGCATTTGCAGCCATCTTCGGCGACCACGCCGTGTTGCAGCGCGACGAAACCTTGACGGTGTGGGGGACGGCGGCCCCGGGGCAGGACGTGGCGGTGAGCCTGGCCGGCAAGAGGGCCGATGCCAAGGCTGGCGCGGATGGCCGCTGGCGGGTGGCCCTGCCCGCGATGGCGGCTGGCGGGCCGCATACCCTGGCCGTCGCCGGCGGCGGTGGCGGGACGACGCTCAAGGACATCATGATCGGCGACGTCTTCCTGTGCAGCGGCCAGTCGAACATGGCGTTTCCGGTGCGCTTATCCACTGGCGCCTGGCCTGACTTCCCCGCCAATGCCGATCTGCGCTTCATCAATATCCAGCTCGTCAGCGAACCCGGCGTCCAGCATGACCTGAAACGGCCGGTCGAATGGAAAGTGGTGTCGCCGAAGGCTGTCGGCGAGGCCTCCGCGGTGTGCTACTACATGGCGCGAACGCTGCAGCAGCGCCACAAGGTGCCGGTTGGTTTCATCAACTCGAGCTGGGGCGGAACCACCATCCAGGGATGGATCGGCGCGTCATCGCTGAAGATCCTGCCGGACTACGCCAAAAGGCTTGATGCGCTGGCGGACAAGGCGTCGAACCCGGCCAAGGCAATGGCCGATGAGGCGCGCCGCCACGAGCAATGGTGGGACGCGCACGACCCGCAGGCCAAGGCGCAGCGCGCGTGGCGCTTGCCGGGCTTCGACGATGCGGCATGGCCAACCCTGGCACCGAAGGGCTCGTGGAAGGAGGCCGGCATCGCCGCGCTGGCGGACTTCGACGGCGCCGCGTGGTTCCGCACCAGCGTGACCCTGACCGAGGCGCAGGCAAAAGCGGCGAACGCCATCCAGCTCGGTCCCATCGATACCTGCGACAGCACCTGGGTCAACGGCGTGCGCGTGGGCGGCGGCAGTACCTCGTGGGTGTGGCGTGACTATCCAGTTCCCGCCGGCGTATTCAAGCCGGGCCGCAACGTGATCGCCGTCCACGTCCTCAGTGGCGGCGGGGGCGGCGGGCTGACCGGCCAGCCGGAAAACCGAGGCATCAGGACCGCTGACGGGCAGTTCATCGCCCTGCCGGCGCCTTGGAAATACAAACTGGGCATGCGCTCGAAAGGCCTGTCGATCCCGCCGGCGCCGTGGGATATCCCGACCAGCCTGTCGACCCTCCACAACGCGATGATCGCGCCGCTGGCCGGCTACAAGTTCAAGCTGGCGGCCTGGTACCAGGGCGAGTCCAACACCGGTGAGCCAAAAGAGTACGAGACGCTGCTGCCGCTGCTGATGGCCGACTGGCGCAAAACGTTCGGCCAGCCGGCATTGCCCTTCCTTGTCGCCCAGCTGTCGTCCTTCGGTTCGGTGGCGACCAGGCCCGGGCAATCGAACTGGGCGCAGCTGCGGGAGGCGCAGGCCAAGTCTGTCCGGAACGACCGGCATGCGGGCCTGGCCGTCACCATCGACGTGGGCGACCGCACCGACATTCATCCCCCGCAGAAGGCCGTGGTCGGTGAACGGCTGGCCCTGGCGGCGCGTGCGCTTGCCTACGGCGAAGCGATCGCGCCTGGAGGACCGGAGGCGGTGGGCGTGACGCGGGCAGGGGACGACCTGGTGGTCAGATTCAAGAACGCCGGCAGCGGCTTGCGCACCTATAGCGCCGGCCATGCGATCGGTTTCGAGGCTTGTGCCGGCGCGGCTTGCCAGTATGTGCTGGCGGTGGCCCGGGGCGACACGGTGACGCTGACGGGAGCCAACCGGCCAGGCACGACGCATGTCCGCTATGCCTGGGCCGATTCGCCGTACGTGAATTTGTACAGCACCGAGGACTTGCCTGCGGCGCCGTTCGAGATGAACATCGACTGAGCCGGGGGCTACACCCGTTCCAGGATGACGGCGATGCCCTGGCCCACGCCGATGCACATCGTGCACAGCGCGTAGCGTCCGCCGCTGCGGTGCAACTGGTTCACCGCCGTCATCACCAGCCGCGCGCCGGAGGCGCCCAGCGGATGGCCCAGCGCGATCGCGCCGCCGTTCGGGTTGATGCGCGGGTCGTCGTCCTGCATCCCCAGGGCGCGCGCCACGGCCAGTCCTTGTGCCGCGAATGCCTCGTTCAACTCGATGACGTCCATCTGGTCCAGAGTCAGGCCTGCCCTGGCCAGCGCCTTCAGGCTGGCGGGCAGCGGTCCCATGCCCATGATCCGGGGCGCGATCCCGGCCGTCGCCATGGCCACCACGCGCGCGCGCGGCGCCAGGTCGAAGCGGGCCGCGGCGATACCGTTGGTCAGCAACAGGGCGCAGGCGCCATCGTTGATGCCCGATGCATTGCCGGCCGTGACGCTGCCTTCGGCGGTGACGACCGGCTTGAGCCTGGCCAACGCCTCGAGCGTGGTTGCGCGCGGGTGTTCGTCCTGGTCGAACACGACCGGCTCCCCCTTTTTCTGCGGGATCGCCACGGGCGCGATCTCGTCGGTGAAGTAGCCGGCCGCTTGCGCCGCAATGGCCTTTTGCTGGCTGGCCAGCGCGAAGCGGTCCTGGTCCGCGCGGCTGATGTTGTACTCGGCCGCCACGTGTTCGGCCGTCTGCGGCATCGTGTCCACGCCATACAGCGTCTTCAGGGCCGGGTTGACGAAGCGCCAGCCCATGGTGGTGTCCTCGAGCTTTGCCGCGCGCGAGAAGGCGCTGTCGGCTTTGCCCATCACGAAGGGCGCCCGGCTCATGCTCTCGACGCCGCCGGCGATCATCATTGCCGCTTCGCCGCTCTTGATCGCGCGGGCCGCGCTGCCGACCGCGTCCATGCCGGAGCCGCACAGGCGGTTGATGGTGGCCGCCGGCACCCTGACTGGCAACCCGGCCAGCAGCGCCGACATGCGCGCCACATTGCGGTTGTCTTCGCCTGCCTGGTTGGCGCAGCCATAGAGCAGGTCGTCGACCGCCTCCCAGTCGACCCGGGGATTGCGAGCGACCAGCGCGCGCAGCGGGATGGCGCCCAGGTCGTCGGCGCGTACGCTTGAGAGTGCGCCGCCGTAGCGGCCGAAGGCAGTGCGCTGGGCGTCACAGATAAATGCGTCTTGCATGGGTTCTCCGAATGAGTCTACAGGGCGTTGTGCAGCGGGACGGCGGTCAGGGCCTGCAGCGCTTCGAAGCTGAGGCCGTCGACGATGTCGATCACGCTGGCCTTGCCGCCTTCGAGGTCGATCACCGCCAGGTCCGAATAGATGCGCGCCACGCAGCCGACGCCGGTGAGCGGATAGGTGCAGGTTTCCACCAGCTTGCTGTCGCCGCCCTTAGTCAGGTGCTCCATCATCACATAGGTTTTCCTGGCGCCGATGGCCAGGTCCATCGCGCCGCCGACGGCGGGAATGGCGTCCGGCGCACCGGTGTGCCAGTTGGCCAGGTTGCCGGCCGCCGAAACCTGGAAGGCGCCCAGCACGCAAACGTCGAGGTGGCCGCCGCGCATCATCGCGAAGCTGTCGGCATGGTGGAAGTAGCAGCCGCCGTCGAGCAGGGTGACCGGCTGCTTGCCGGCGTTGATCAGGTCATAGTCTTCGTCGCCTTCGGCAGGCGCAGGTCCGATGCCAATCACGCCGTTCTCGCTGTGCAGGATGACCTCGCGGCCTTCGGGCAGGTGGTTCGCCACCATGGTCGGCAGGCCGATACCCAGGTTGACGACCGCGCCGTCGGGGATGTCGCGCGCCACCCGCTGCGCCATCTGGACGCGGTTCCATTTGTTCGTGCTTGTCGCTGCCATGCTGTTCTCCGAGTAGTTATGCTTGCTTGAAGCCGGCCGCGCCGGTTGCCGTGCGCGGCACCTGGACTACGTGCTGCACGTACAGGCCGGGCGTGATGACAGCCTCCGGGTCGAGGCTGCCCAGTTCGACGATGTCGTGCACCGAGGCGATCGTCATGGCGGCGGCGCTGGCCATGATCGGGCCGAAGTTGCGCGCGGTCTTGCGGTAAGTGAGGTTGCCCCAGCGGTCGCCCGTTTCGGCCTTGATCAGCGCCACATCGGCGTGGATCGGGTGTTCGAGCACGTACATGCGGCCCCCGATTTCGCGCGTCTCCTTGCCTTCGGCCAGCAGGGTGCCGAAGCCGGTAGGGGTGAAGAAGGCGCCAATGCCGGCGCCGGCCGCGCGGATGCGCTCGGCCAGGTTCCCTTGCGGGACCAGTTCGAGTTCCAGCTTGCCGGCCCGGTACAGCGCGTCGAACACGTGCGAGTCGGCCTGGCGCGGGAAGGAGCAGATGATCTTGCGCACCTGGCCGGCCTTGAGCAGGGCGGCCAGGCCGATGTCGCCATTGCCGGCGTTGTTGTTGACGATGACGAGGTCCTTCGCGCCATGCGCGATCAGTCCGTCGATCAGCTCCGCCGGCTGGCCGGCGGTGCCGAAGCCGCCGATCATCACGGTGGCGCCGTCCTTGACGGTGGCGAGGGCGTCCTGCACGGACGCGGTTATCTTATTGATCATGATTGTTCTTGAGTTGAGTAGCGGAGCATGAAGTCGCGGACGATGCGCGCAAACCGAGCCGGTTGCTCGACGGCGCTCAGGTGCGAGGCGTCGTCGATCACTTGCAGCGTGGCGCCAGGAATCCGGCGTGCCATTTCGGCCGACATCGCCAACGGCGTGCCGGCATCGAGCGCGCCGGCGATCACCAGCACCGGCGCCGCGATGTCCGCCAGCCGGCCGGTGGTGTCCACTGCGGCCACGGCCGCGCAGCAGGCCGCATAGCCCGTGGCGCTGGTACTGGCCAGCCGGCGCCGGTGGCGCGCCACCGCCGCCGCCTGCCGCTCGCGGAACGCATCGGAAAAATAGCGGCCCATGACGGCATCGGCGATGGCCTCGATACCGCGCTGGTTGACGGTATCGATGCGTTCCTGCCACATCGCACGCGCCGCGTCAGGGTAGCCGGACGTGGAATTGGCGATCACCAGGGCCGCGACGGCGCCGGGGTGGCGCAGCGCAAGTTCCTGGCCTACCATCCCGCCCATCGACAGGCCGATCCACAGCACCGGACCGGCCTCGAGCTCGCGCAGCAGGCGCGCGGCGTCGTCGGCCAGTTCGGCCATGCTGTACGGGCCTGGCGGCGCGTCGGAGCCGCCGTGGCCGCGATGGTCATGGCAGATCACCCTGCAATCCTGCGCCAGTTCATTGGCCAGCTGGTCCCACATGGAGAGGTCAAGCCCGAGCGCATGGCTCAGCACGACCGTCACGCGCGGCGCCTTGCCGCTGCGAGGTTCCCGTACGCTGTAGTGCAACCGCGGGGTACTGGCGGTATGGGCGCAGCGTCCGACGCCGGGATGCACGGCCTCGGCCGGCAGGGCGGGTTCGAGGGCGGCGCCGCCGCGCTCTTCGCGCAGGATTTGCTGCGCCAGCGAGAAAGCCGTATTGGCGGCGGGGACGCCGGAATAGATTGCCGCCTGCATCAGTACCTCTTTCAGCTCGGCGGGCGACAGGCCGTCCGCGCTCTCGTCCTGCAGGGCGGCGCGCACGTGCAGTTCGTATTCCTCCCAGCGCCCCAGCGCCATCGTGCTGGCGAGGACGATCACGCGGCGCATCCTGGCCTCAAGCCCGGGGCGGCCCCAGATCTCCTGCCATGCGAAACGGGTGATCAGGTTCTGGAAGTCGGCGTTGAAGGCGGTGGCGTTCTCGGTCGAGCGATCGACCCAGGCGTCGCCGAGAATGCGGCGGCGGTTTGCCATGCCGCGTTCATAGTCATGGTCGAACGTCATGCTGTTTGCTCCTTCGCGCTGGTGTCGCGCAGCTGGGTGATGCGATCGCGCGCCAGCGCCGCTGCGGGGGCGGCGGCAGCCACCGGGTCGAACAGGGACCTTAAGCGCGCCAGGTCGATCTTGCCGCGCAGGCGAGTGTCGGTATCGACGGCGTCGGCCGCCACGTCAAACAAGGTGCGCCCGCCGGCGGCGGCGCCGCGCGACCAGTTGTCGACCAGTTCATGGGCGGCGGGGCGTCCGACGAGGGCGGCGACATGGCTTGACAGCGCCTCGCCGTACACCATGCCGTTCTGGGCGGCGATATTGGCCTGCATGCGCTGCCGGTTGACTTGCAGCGCGGCGAAGGCCTCATTCAGGGCCGCCAGCGCGCCATGGGCCGACAGGAACAGCGACGGCCATACTGCCAGTTCCGCCTGCCAGTTGCCCAGTCCGCGCTCATGCTGCTGGCTCATCGTGCCGAGCAGCGCGGCGGCGCCATGCGGCGCGCGGTGCGAGGCCGCCAGCGCGATCATCGCGGACACCGGGTTGCGCTTGTGCGGCATGGCCGAGGAACCGCCGCGGCCCTTGTCCGATGGTTCGGCCAGTTCGCCGATCTCGCCCTGCGCCATCAGCGCCAGGTCGGTGGCGATCTTGCCCAGGCTGCCCGTCAGCACCGCCACTTCAAGACCGAGGCGGACCCAGTCATCGCGTTCGGTGTGCCAGGACCCCGGCGGGCATGCCAGGCCCAGGTCGGCGGCGACCTGCCGGCGCACCCCCGCGCCGTGCGAGGGCATTGCGCTCAGCGTGCCCACCGCGCCCCCAAGCTGGACCTGGATGGCATTGGCGGCGGCGCCTTGCAGGCGCGCTCGGGCGCGCACCAGCGGCGCCGCCCAGCCGGCGGCCTTGAAGCCGAAACTGGTCACCTGGGCCGGCTGCAGCAGCGTGCGCGCAAGGACGGGCGTATCGGCATGCTGTTCGGCCAGCGCGAGCAGGGTCGTGGCCAGCTGGCCGATCCCGCGGTCGAGCAGGGCAAGCGCGTCGCGGGTGACAAGCACCATCGCCGAGTCGATCACGTCCTGGCTGGTGCTGCCGAAGTGGACGTAGTTGGCCGCCTCCTTGTCGTACAGGGCGACGGTCTTGGTCAGTTCCTTCACCAGCGGAATGGCCAGGCTGCCGGCGCGCCTGCCCGCGTGGACCAGTGCCGGAATATCGTACAGCGACGCCGCGCAGACGGCGGAGATGGCGCGCGCCGCGAAGTTGGGAATCAGCTCGTGCGCCGCCTGGGCGCGCGCCAGCGCTTCCTCGAAGCGGAACATGGCCTGCACGATGGCGCTGTCGTCGAAGACGGCGATCATCTCCGGCGTGGTCAGGAAGCCGTCGAACAGGGACACGCTCATGGCGCGCCCGCGTAGTCGAAGAACACGGTCTCCTGCTCGCCCTGCATGCGGATATCCCAGGCATAGGCCGCGGCGCCGGTCTTGCGCGCGATCAGGGTAGGGCGGCGCGCGGCGGGCACCTGGTCCAGCATGGGCGAGGACTGCAGCGTTGGATCGTCTTCGAGGAAGACGGCGCTGAACTGGTGCAGCACCAGGCCGCGCGCGAACACGGTGACCAGCGCCGCCGGCTCGCCCGTCGCCGGGCCGCGCGGCAGGGTGACGTTGAAGCCGCCGTTGTCGCCGCTGGCCACGCGCCGGAAACCCGGCAGGATGTTGCCCAGCGCGGTGTCGGCGGGCGCCGCTGCCGGCGACCAGCATTCGATCATGGCGTCGGTGATCGGCGCGCCGTCGCCGTCGCAAATGACGCCGCAGATGGTGATGGCGCCATCGCCGGCGGCCGCGCTGGCGGCGGCATCGCAGGCCCAGCGCCACGCTTCGTGCGAGAAGGGGCCAATGGTCTGGGAAGGGGATATCGGGGTGGTCATTATGCGTCTCCGGGGTTCAGGTCCAACTACAGGTCCATTGGCGTGGCGTTCCGGCCGCGCAGCACGATGTCGAATTCGTAGCCGAGCATCTGGTCGCTGACCGTATGTTCGAGGCTGAAGCGCGACACCAGGCGTTCGCGCGCGGCGAGGTCGGGAATGCTCTGGAAGATCGGGTCGTAGGCGAACAGCGGATCGTTCGGGAAGTACATCTGTGTCACCAGGCGCTGCGCATAGACATTCCCGAACAGCGAGAAATGGATGTGCGCCGGGCGCCAGGCCTTGTCGTGATTGCCCCAGGGGTAAGGGCCGGGCTTGATGGTGACGAAGCGGTAGCGGCCCTGGTCGTCGGTCAGCATCTTGCCCAGGCCGTAGAAGTTCGGATCGAGCGGCGCGTTGTGCTGGTCGCGCGCGTGCCAGTAGCGGCCGGCCGAATTGCACTGCCATACTTCCAGCAGCGAGTTGCGTACCGGCTTGCCGTCTTCGTCGAACACGCGGCCGGTGACGACGATCTTCTCGCCCAGGGGCTCGCCGCTGCCGTGGCGGGTCAGGTCGGTATCGCCCGGCAGGATCAGGCCCGCGCCTGCCGCCAGGTTGGTCGACACCGGCGCCAGCGCCCGGATGCGCAGCGGCGCCTGCTGCGGCCCGCGCTTGACCGACGATTTATAGGGGGGATGAACCAGGGTTGGGTGCGTACCCGGTGCTACGGCGTCAAATTGCACGGCATGTCTCCTTGAGTGTGCGGCAAAGGCTCGGAAGACTTGATCGTAGGCGGGCAAAACCGGGCAAACAAGGGGGGTAAATGCGGGCGCGAACACAGCGCGCACTATTTGTGCGAATATCGCACAAATGGAGATTTTTTTGATGAATGACGATGAAACCGCGGTCCCGCCAGCGGCGGCGCAAACGCGCGACCTGATCGCCGGCCTCGAAAAAGGCTTGCAGGTCATCGAGGCGTTCGACCAGGAACGGCCGCGCCTGACGGTCAGCGAAGTGGCGGCCTTCACCGGCCTGACGCGTGCGGCCGCCAGGCGCTACCTGATCACGCTGGTACACCTGGGCTACGCCCACCAGCAGGACAAGGTGTTCTGGCTCACGCCCAAGGTGCTGCGCCTCGGGCAGTCCTACCTGCATTCGGCGCGGCTGCCTCGCATCGTGCAGCCGCTGCTATACCGCCTGGCGTACTCGCTGGGGGAGGCCGCGTCGGCCGGGGTGCTGGAGGGGGATGAACTGGTGTGCGTGGCCGCCGTCAGTGCCGGCCGCGTGGTGTCGGCCACGCTGCAGCCGGGTACCCGGGTGCCGGCCTTCTGCACGGCCAATGGACGGGTCATGCTGGCCAGCCTGCCGCAAGCGCAGGTGGAACAGTACGTCGCGCGGGTGCATGTGGAGGCGCTGACGCCGCATACGATTGTCGACAAGGAGCGACTGCTGCTGGAAGTGATGCGCACCCGGTCGCAAGGCTATGCCCTGATCGACCAGGAGCTGGAATTGGGCCTGCGCACGCTGGCCGTACCGTTGCGCAACTTCAGGGGCGACACGGTGGCCGCCATGAACGTCAGCATCAGCGCCGATCGCATCCCGGTCGCCGAAGTGGTGGAACGCTGCCTGCCGGCCTTGCTGAAGGTGCAGGCCGAACTGGCTGCCTTGCTTTGAATCGCGCCGAACCGCCTTGAATCGAACTACGCCACCAGTTCCAGCGCGCGGCGGGCGCTGATGCATGGGCGCGGTTCGGCGCTGCCGGCGATCGTCCCGCCAGGATGCGGCCTGGCGCAGGGACCGGCGCGCCGGTCGACGAACAGGCTGTTGCCGGAAATGCGCTTGGCTTGCCGTTTCGCTTCCGCCGCCGCCGCGGCGATTTGATGGTGCGAGCAGTAGTGGCCGGGTTCCACCTTAAGCGCGCCCATCGACACGGTGACGACTGGATTTAGTACGGCGTCCCCGCGCCGGTCTTCGCTCAGATAGCCGCCGCGCTCGATGTCGGCCTGGCTGAAGAACTGGACGATCTCCCTGGCGAATATATCGATGATTTCCTGATATCGCTGCTCGCAATCCTCGCTCTGCAACAGAATCAAGAAATCGTCGCCGCCGATATGGCCGACGAAGTCCCTGGCCGGGTCGCACGCTTGTTCGAGGATGTTGGCGATGCATTGAATGACTTCGTCGCCCTTGCGGTAGCCATAGGCGTCGTTGAAGGGCTTGAAGTAGTCCAGGTCGACATAGCAGGCGCTGAAACGCGCGCCATTTTCAAGCAGCCGTTCGATGTGTTCATTGATGGGGACATTCCCTGGAAGCAGGGTCAGGGGATTGGCGTAGCGCGCCGCGTCCATTTGCATCTCGGTGATGGCGCCGATCAGGTCGTGGCCGGTGCCCATGCCAAGGTACTGCCCGTCGTCGGTGATGATGAATCCATTGAACAGGTGCTGGCGGTCCCCGTTGGCGACCAGCCGGCTCAGTTCCTGCAGCTTGGTCTGCTTGTCCGCGATCAGGGGCGCCGCATCCATGAACATGCTGCATCGCCGCTTGCCGTGCAATTCGCGGATGAACTGCATGGCAAACCGGTCCACCAGGTTGCGGCGCGTGATCAGGCCGATCGGCCGGCCGTTCTCCACCACGGGAATGACCTCGAGCTCGGGCGCATGCACGAAGATTTGCAGCACTTCGTTATTGCTCATGGTGGGCGGCACAGGCTCCACAATGCGCAGCAATCGCATGGCGGTGGCATTGTACTGGCGGTTGATTTTTTCTTGCGGATACACGGCAACGCCCCGGTAGCCCAGGGTTTTCGCGATCTCCGGCGACGCGGCGATCGCGGGACTATTGCTGGGACGGCCAATGTGGTAGCCCTGTCCGCAGGCGATGCCCAGGTCGCGGATGACCAGCAATTCGGTGTGGGTTTCTATCCCTTCGGCGATGACCATCGTGCCGGTGGCCTGGGCAATTTGCTGGATCGACTGGACGAACTGCAATTTCACCTTGTCGAGATTGATGCCCTGGATGAAGTGCATATCGATCTTGACGTAGGCTGGGCGCAGCTCCGAC
Source organism: Massilia sp. (assembly GCA_036676245.1). GTDB lineage: Bacteria > Pseudomonadota > Gammaproteobacteria > Burkholderiales > Burkholderiaceae_D > Telluria_A. The sequence continues at coordinate 38,784 of JAKFDH010000172.1, forward strand.
CACAGGCGAAGGCTCGAAAATCCCTCGCCAAGATCGTCGATGGCGATCTCAAAACCCATGGCCCGGTAGTGCGCGACGGCTCTTCCCAGCAATTCATAGTCGTAGGTCGGCTGGCTCTCGGTCAACTCGATGATGACTCTTTCCGGAGTGATGCCGAATTGCTGGATGTAGTCGAGCGTTTCCCCGTGCTTCATGTTCGGGTACAGCAGGCATTCCGGGCTGACATTGAGGAAAAGTTTACCGGGGAGGCCGATTGTTGCGAAGGTCTCGATGACGACCTTGCGGCAAAGATGCTCGACTTCGACGCTCAGGTTCGCGGCCTGGGCGACCCGGAACAGGTTCAAGGGAGAATGCAAGGGGCTGTCCGAGGGGCCGCGGATCAGGCCTTCGTAGCCGATGATATCCCCGGACTGCATGTTGATGATCGGCTGAAAGAGTGCCGTCAGTTCCTGTCGTTCAATGATCTGTCGTAAGCGATCGTGCAACATGACGGGCCTTCTTCGAGTGCTTCGCGCTGAGGATCAAGTGCTGCCCTGGGCTCAGCGCGAACGCGCCCACGATCTGAATGTTTGCCAGAACGGGTCAATGTTAGCGGATAAATGTGACGCTTTCATGACCGGGCCCCGTCTTGAATGCCTTGCAAATGCCTGCCGCGGGAGTGTTGCACTCTGGATGCTGGCGTCATACGAGCGTCATTTTCGCTTGCTAGTGTGGGCATTCCCTCAGGAGGCTGAATGCAATACGAACACCACCATGTCCCGGGCCGGCTCAGGATGAGGATTCCGGATCTGAAAATGCGGCCGGCGCTGGCGGCGCAGCTGGCCGAATCGGTACGCGGGCTTCCCGGAATTCATGCCGTGGAAACGAACAGCTTCACAGGCGGGCTGCTCATCCACTACGACCGGGACTGCGCCAGTTCGCGCGCGTTCTGGCGAGACATGCATGCGGCCTTGGCGCTCGGCTTGCCGGGGCGGCAGGCGCAGGTTCACGACGGCTGTCCACGTTTCGCAGGCAAACCGACGGCGGTCGATAAGATTGCCGACAAGGCGATCGGCCTGTTCGTCGAGAAACTGGCGGAGCGATCGGCCCTCACCTTGCTTGGCGCCTTGCTGTAAGCTGCGACACCGCGTTCCAACGTATTCCCATGGAATGTTTATCGGCGCAGTTGAGCGGAACTCCCGCATGGCCGGCGGCTCCTGGTTCCATGGCGGACGTAGGAGGCTGCGATGGATATTGCGGATGAGACCGGACCATCGGCGAGGAAGTTTCTAAGGCATGAGCTCTATTCGAATGCCAGCGAGGAGCTGCGCCATCTGTCCGTCATGCGTTCGGTCGCGCAGCAGCTCGGATGTCCGCTGGCCGACATCCTGGCGCCGTACGAGGAAGAGCTGGCGCGATTCCGGGCCGGGGCGAGGATAACGGACTACCTGCCGGTGTTTGTAGCGCGCAGGCTACGTGAGCGCTACCGCAATAAGTCCATCTGAGCCGAACTTCGGCGCCATTCGCGGCGTCAGACATGGCATGCGAGAACGAGAGCAATTGGCGCGGCTAACAAGGATGCGGCGCATCGCTACGGGGCTGCTTGTCCTGATGTCGGCCTTGTTCGTGGGGGTGCGCGTGTTACCGCCCGAACATGCGTCCTGGTCATCCTTCGTGGGCGCATTTGCCGAGGCGGCGATGATCGGCGCTTTGGCCGACTGGTTCGCGGTCACGGCGCTGTTTCGTCATCCATTGGGTTTGCCGATTCCCCATACCGCCATCATTCCGCGAAACAAAGACCGGATTGGCGCAAACCTCGCTGATTTCCTGCAACATAATTTCATGACGCACGAGGTCCTGCGTGAAGAACTCGGCCGCGTGGACTTCGCCGGGACAGCAGCGCGATGGCTGCAGGAAAAGCAGAATAGCCGGTCAGTGGCGCGCCAGCTTGGCAATGCAGTGCCGGCATTCCTGCGCATGGTCGGCGATGAAGAAGCCACCCGCTTCATGCGCAGCGTGCTGGGCGACGCGGTGCGCGACATGAAGCTGGCCCCCATGCTTGCCGGCGTGTTGACGGTACTGGTCCATGGCCGGCAGCATATTCTCCTGCTTGAAAGGTTCCTGGGCCTGGTCGCGCGCGCGCTGGAGCAGAATCGCCCTTACATCCGTCAAAAAGTCCATGAGCACAGTCCGCGCTGGCTCCCCAAGGCCGTTGACGAGAAATTCTACGCGCGCCTGATGGCAGGCGTGCAGAGCGTCCTGCTCGAGATCCAGGCCGAGGACAGCGAATGGCGCCAGCGCTTTGAAGACGCCACAAACGAACTGATCGACAAACTGGCGAACTCCCCGGAGTATGAACAGAAGCTGCATGCGATGCTGGGCAACAGCCTTGGCCATCCCTTGTTTCGCAGCTATGTCGGCGACGTGTGGCGCGACGTGCGCCAGCGGATGCTCGCCGATATCGAGTCACCCGATTCCAGCGTCGTCCGGCGGATCGATGGCATCATTGCCACTCTTGGACGCGCGCTCGCGCGCGACCCGGCGATACGGGACAGGATCAATACCTGGCTGCGAGCATTCGCGGCCGACGTCATCGTCGAGCGCCGCGGCGCAATCGCCGCACTGGCGCGGCGTGTGATCGAGAAATGGGATGCGGATACGGTGGCGCGCAAACTCGAACTGCAGGTCGGAAGCGACCTCCAGTTCATCCGCATCAATGGCACTATCGTCGGCGGTGCTGTCGGCCTGCTGCTGCATGCCGTTTCACTTGCTATCTGACGAATTTCGCTTCGCATAGCGGAACATTGCCCGGACCAGGCAGTCCAACTTACTTGGATTCCAATCGTAAAGGAGGAGTGATGGCCACACTGAATGGCAATTTATGGGTAGGTGTCGGTGCGGCCGTGGCCGCCACCATCCTGGCGCCGGTTCTGTTGCCGGCACTGGGGGCGGTGGGGCGCCCCCTGGCCAAGTCGCTGGTCCGGGGGGGGATGGTGCTGTATGACAGGAGCAGGGAAGCGGTCGCCCTGGTGGGCGAGGCAGCCGAGGACATCGTGGCGGAAATTCGCGCTGAGCAATTGGTCCCGGCCGGCGACATGCCCGCAACGTCGGCGCCGCGGGGACAGCCGGCCCAGGCCCGCGAGGGCGCCGTGAACGTCGATGCGGGCAGAGACGCCGCGCGCGCCGGCGAGGCGCCCGTTCCGGCGGCTGCCGCTCCGGCAGGCAACGGCGCCGCGACGGCATGAATCCCAGGGCGAGCATCGCGCATCATATTCCCGGGCGTGTCCGCTTCGCCATCGTCGAACGTCGCGGCGATGAGCAATTTTTTGCCATGCTCTCGCAGCGTCTGTCCGGCATCGCCCATGTGCATGCGGTACGCAGCAATGCCATTGCCGGCAGCATCGTCATCGAGTACAGCGGCGCCCTGGACGAACTCTTGCAAGGGGCAAAGGTGGGAGAGGTGCTCGATCTGCCCGAGCGGCTGGGTAGCGCCGAGGTGGCAGCCGACCCGGCGGACGCGAAGGGGGGGATCAATCTGGTCAGTGGGGTGGACCTCAATCCCATGTACATGGCCGGGGTCGCCTTCGGTATGCTCGCCGTCGTGCAGGCGCTTCGCGGGCATGTGGGTGTGCCGGCCGCATCGGCCTTCTGGTACGCCGTCGCGACGTTCCAGCAGGCGCGCAGCATCACCCTGGTCGATGCGCGCGCCACAGGATTGGAAGCAAGGGATTGAATGGCGCCAGGTGTTCCTGCGGCGCCGGATTTGTGATCGAAAGGAGATCAAAATGGCAGAGACTGAGAAAAGCGGCGCCACGGCGGGACGCCGGGCGCAAGCGGCCGGGCAGGAAACGGCGCGCAAGGAATTCCTCGACACCGACGACAGCAACGTGCCCGAGGCGCAGGGCGATGCGCAAGCCGGTGTGCCCCCTGACGGCCCCCGTGCCGCGGCAAGTACAGGCCTGCGCGGTAGCGAAACAGGCATGCATCAGGCGGCTGGGGCCGGCGGCGCGGTTCAATATACCGAGAACGTGCTGCGCGATGCCATCGCCGCAACCGAAAGCGTCGGTAGTGGCCTGGTGGGGGGCGTCGCGCATATCGCAACCGACGTCGTGCACGGGGTGCGTGAGATCGGTGGCGAGGTCGGTGTCGTGGTAAGGGATGGTGCGACCGGCGCCATCAATGTCGTCGGCGACGTCGGCGGCGCCGCGGTACATACGGTGACGCATTTGCTGGTCGATGTGATGGGCGGCCTGCGCGAAATTGCGGGCGCCGCGGTGGGACACCGGAATGACGGCGCCGGCCACGCCATCCCCGTCAGCGCTGGCCAGGTGCGTCCGGTTCAGCAAGGCAGAACCGTCGACGACGACCAGGCCGTGCAAGAGTCTGGCAACGGGATGCCGGCGCAGCCGCCCCAGCAACGTAGTTCCTCTGCGACGCCTGCGACGACCTGAGCGCCGGCCCGGGGCCGTGATGGCGTCAGCCATGCCGGCCCCGGGTTTTGGCCGTCTCGTTGATCGCCAGCGGCAGGAGCGCGCCGGCCAGCGTCACGGCGCCGTCCACGACACTGGTGGGTGCAATGCCAAGCATGCGCCTGAGCCCGGGAATGAGGTTGGCGATAAGCTGAAGCGCGACGGAGCCGCCGATTGACCAGGCCAGCTGGGGATTCGCCTTCAGGCGCGAGCCGACAAATGCCGGCTGCTTGTCGGACCGGCACGATACCGCATGCAGCAATTGACCCAGCACGAGCGAGTTGAACGCCAGCGTGCTGGCGCGTGCGCCTGGGCCATACCTTCGCACGCCGTACAGGTAGGCGCCGAGGGCGCCGGCGGTCAGCACGCTCCCTTCCCGCGCATAGTGCCACAGGTCGTCCTTGCCGACGATGGGCTGGTCGTGCTTGCGCGGCGCTTGCCGCATCACGTCGTCCTCATCCGGTTCGGCGGCCAGCGCGATTGCCGGCAACACATCGCTCAACAGATTCAGCCAGAGCAACTGTGCCGGCGTCATGGCCTGCCCGGTACCGAGGGCGACCGACGCGGCGACCACGAGGATCTCGCTCAGGTTGGACGAGAGCAGGAAGTGCAGCGACTTGCGGATGTTCTGCGAAATGGTCCTGCCCTGGCGCACGGCATCGAGTATGGTCTCGAGCCGGTCATCCTTCAAGGCGACATCCGCGACCGAAAGGGCGACGTCGGTGCCGCCGCCCATTGCAATGCCGATATCGGCCGCGCGCAGGGCGGGGCCGTCATTGATGCCGTCGCCGGTCATTGCGATTACTCTGCCGCCATGGCGCAGGGCGCGCACGATCAGCAGCTTGTGGGCTGGGCTCACGCGCGAGAATATGTCGGCATGTTCGGTCAGCGCGTACAGCCTGTCCGGCGCCATGTCGCCGATGTGTTCCGTGTTCACGATGCGAAGGTCTGCGCCGTTGTTGAGGCCGAGCGCTCGTCCGACCTCGAAAGCGGTCGCCGCCTGGTCGCCGGTGAGCATGACGGTCCGTATGCCCGCGTCGTGGAAGGCCTTGATAACGCGTTCCACGCCCGGCCTGAGCGGGTCAGCCAGTCCGACCAGGCCTACCCATGTCGCGGGCGCCTGAGCGATCGCCTCCTGCTCCAGCGGCAGCTCGGCGAATGCGAAGCCAAGCACCCGCAACTGACGCGACGCCATGGCGTGATTCTGCTGGCGTACGATGTCGCGGGTGGCATCGTCGAGTGCCAGCGCGCTGTCGCCGTCAAGGTAGTGCCCGCATTTGGCCAGCACTTCATCCGGACTGCCTTTGATCGCCACCAGTTTTCCAGGCGAGCCGGGTATGGCGTGGACGGTGCGCATGTAGTTGCGGCCCTCCGCGCGCAGTTCGGTCGACAGCAAGGGATAGCGTTGGCGCACATCGGCAACGGCTGCGCCGCGGCGTTGCGCCAGGTCGATCAGCGCATTTTCGGTCGCGGAGCCGTCGGGTGGGACGTCCGGCACGTGCTGATTGAGCCTGGACTGGTTGCATAGCACGCCGATTTGCAGCAGCCGGTCCAGTTCAGGCGAATCGCCGGCATCATCGTCGATATTGCGATGGACCGCCTGGACTGCAACGGCCGACATCCGGTTCATGGTCAGGGTGCCCGTCTTGTCGAGGCAGATGGTCTGGATGGCGCCGATGGTTTCCACGGCGTGGAGCCGGCGAATCAGCACATTGCGCGCGCGCATGCGTCCGATGCCGCGTGCCAGGGACGTGGTTGCCACGGTTGGCAATCCCTCGGGAACCGCCGCGATCGCCAGGGAGATCGCCGACTTGAACATCGCGATCCATTGATGGCCGCGCAGCAGTCCAAGTCCGAAAATGCCGACGCAAACTGCGCAGCTGATCCGGACCAGGCGATTGCCGAGTTTGTCGAGTTGCAGCTGGATCGGCGTGCGGGGCCGTTCGGTGGCACCGGTCAGTGCTTGAATGAGTCCGATTTCGGTGCTGTCTCCAGTGCCCACAACCAGGCCCGTTCCGCTACCCATTGATACGGCCGTGCCCCGGTAAGCCATGTTGCTGCGTTCGGCAAGTGCGGCGCGACTTTGCAAGGACGCGCTCTCTTTGACGACCGGCATGCTCTCGCCGGTCAGGGCCGATTCATCGACCGACATGTCGCTCACTTCCAGCAGGCGCACATCCGCTGCAATTCGTATGCCTGGGGAGAACAGAAGTATATCGCCGGGGACGATGTGGGAAGTCTCGACCTGCTTCACACGACCGTCACGCCGCACCGGAACGATGTCGTCGACCAGTTCGGACAAGGATGCAATTGCCGACTCGGCGCGGCGCTCCGTGGCAAATCCGATCGTGCCATTCAAACCGAGCACCGCGACAATTGCCGCCGCCTCGGCAACGCCGCCAGTGAGCAAGGAGATGCCGGCCGACACGCCGAGCAGAAGTATCGGCAGGCTCTTGAACTGGTCCAGGAGAATTTCGAAAGAGGAAACGGGCTTGTGCTGGGTGAGGCGATTGCCCTGCCCGGCAAGCCGTCGTCCTGCTTCGCTCTCCGACAATCCCGTGACGATGGAACTGTCGAAGTACGCGAGCGCCTCGCCGGCTTCGCGCAGGTGCCAGGGCGCTGTTGTCCGGGCTGGCGAAGCAGCTGGCATGCCCTTGGCGGCGGCAAGTTCGAATTCGGGGAACAATTGTCGAAGGTGAAATCCCTCTTTAAAGAGAATTAATACGTGCCCGGTCAGCGGACTGGCCAGTGCCGAGATCACATGGTCGTATCGCGACAGGGAGGCTTCGATCTCCGTTTTTGCTTGCGACGAGCGGTAGAGTGCGGGTACTCGCAGGCGTAAACGTCCCCGACTGCTCGCGATGACATTGATATCCCGGTAGGTGTGCCTCATTTTGCCTCCTATTGAGCCTGGGTCGCTAAGTGAGATAGGGCAGTACCGCGAAAGTTCGAAGCGCCACCCTGCGCCCGTCCGGCAGTGCTGCCATCGAACGCCATTTCATCGGGACATAACAAATGCATGGCAGCATATACACGCCCGTGGCTGTTTTATTTCGATTTCAAGGACGCGGCTTTATGGTCGCACTGCAAATGGAAGGTGAAGCGTGAAACCCGTCGTCGTCCTGACCCATTGGGTCCATCCCGAAGTCATCACGCTCCTGCGCCAGGTCGCCGAAGTGATCCCGAACGAAACGAAGTCCACCTTGCCGCGCGCCAAGCTGCTTGCGCGGGCGCGCCAGGCCGATGCGCTGATGGTATTCATGCCGGACTGTATCGACGATGCCTTCCTTGCCGCTTGCCCGCGCCTGAAAATCGTCAGCGCGGCGCTGAAAGGCTACGATAATTTCGATGTCGACGCCTGCACCCGGCGCAGCATCATGCTATGGATTGTTCGGGCGTGTTAATGTTCCCGTTTTGGCCGTCGCAGCGTGCGGCGGCCGCATTCCTGTTTGCATAAAGTGCAAGATTCACTTATGACCAGCGCAGCCAGATTCTTCAACGTCAAGGGGGCGACCTGCCTGCTTGCCCTTCTTGCCGGGCTTTGCACTTGTCCCGCCAGCGCGCAGCAAGTCGTCAAGGTGGGGGGATATGATTTTCCGCCGTTTGTCGACAAGTCGGTGGGCGGCACGAGCCTGACGCTCGATCTGATTGCCGCCTTGAATGCATTTCAAAAGAAGTATATTTTCGTATTTGTCGACACTTCATCCAAGCGTCGTTTCATTAACTTTGACGAGAAAAAATACGATCTGATATTTTTTGAGGCGATTGACTGGGGCTGGCAGGGAAAAGAGGTCGAGGCATCCAAGGTCATCATGCAAGGTGGCGCGGTCTACATTACCCGCCTGGATAAAAACAAGGATCAGCGATACTTTGACGACTTCAAAGGGAAAACGATTTGGGGGATTCTTGGCTACCACTACGGATTCGCCAATTTCAACGCTGACAGCGACTTTTTAAAGAAGACGTACAACGCCCACATGACAACGTCGCAGGACGGTCTGATCGAGGCTGCAATTACCGGACGCGCCGATATCTCCGTGGTGGTCAGGGAGTACTTGCAAGTTTACCTCCTCAAGCATCCGGAAGCACAAAAGCAAATACTCGTCTCAAAAAAATTTGACGCGGTAAATGCCTACACGATTCTTGTTCGTAAAGGCATCAGTCCCGATACTGCCGAGATCAACAAGCTGCTTACGGATATGGAAAACGCCGGCATCCTTAAGGCACTCTGGGGCAAATACAATCTGAAATGAGCTTTGTTCCTAGCGTTGAAGCTCTGCCGGCGCGGGCATGATCTCCAAAGGCACGCCGCCGCGCGCCGCGCGCAGCTTCACCAGATTGACCGGCTCCAGCGCGTTCTGCGGCTTGCCGTCTGTGGTCACCGCCAGCGCGATCGTGTTCTCCCCGTTCGGATTGAGGATGCCCGGCGGGATGACGAAGGTCCGCTGCGGTCCGATATGGGCGACAAACTGGCCCATGTTCCAGCCGTTGACGAAGATCAGGACGCGGTTGCTGCGCGCCGAGCGCGGCTTGCTGGCGTCGCCGATGGAGAGGCCCAGCTGCACGTCGTGCCCCTTCGGCAGGTCCAGCGCGAAGCTGGTGCGCAGCCAGTAGGTGCCTGCCGCGGGCGGCGCGGCGGCCGGCTTGGCGGCGGTCCAGCCTTGCTGCTTGCCGGGCAGGTGCCAGCCTTCGCGCTCGCCAAGCAGGCCGCCGTTGTTCATCGGGCCGCGCACGGTGTCGGCAATCAGCTCGCCGCCCTTGTTGCCCTGGATGCGCCAAGCGATCGGCACGGCGAAACGATGGCCGCCGGTGGATGTCAGCGACGCCGAGATCAGCCCGCGCGCTTCGCGGTGATAGTCGTCGGCCATCAGGTTCCAGTTGTGGGAGTTGTTGCGTACCATGACGGCGATCACGTGTTCCCCCGGCGCCAGGCGTCCAAGCGAGAGCTTGACGCTGTCGGTCGTTTCGGGGAAGGAACGGCCGGTGTCCATGTCGTCCTGGCCGATGAATTTGCCGTCGACCCACACCTGGATCATGCCCGCGCCGCCGGCGCCGTAGAACAGCTCGAGCTGGTTCGCCGTGGTGTCGCCTGCCTTGAAGCGCCCGCGATACCAGACGTCGCCGTGATGGAAGCCGTAGTCGCTCATGCTCAGGGTAGGCTGGCCGCGTTCGGGCATGGTCCAGGTTTGCGCGGCCGACGCGCGCTTGTCCACTTTGATCCACTGGCTGTCGTCGAACCCGGGCTGGGCCTCGGCGCTGTCCATCCGGCGCGTCCAGCGCAGGGTGGCCAGGTCGGGCAGGGCGACTGGCGCCGGGCCCTTGATGGCACTGGTCTTCACGCTGCCATCCGGCTGGGCAGCGAGCGACAATGCCTCGCCATTGAAGGTGATCGCCGATGCTTGCGCCCCCCAGATCTCGATCGACGCGTCGCCGCTGGTGTCGCCGGCGAGCGCCAGCGTGCCGCTGGCGTACTTCGCGGAGCGGACCAGGGCGCTGGTGTGCTGCAGGACCGGTCCTTGCGCCGTGTCCTGGCGCCACATGTTGAAGCTGGTCTTTTCGTCCGCCAGCAGGAGCAGCATGGGCGTGCGGCCGCCGCCGCTGATGCGAATGCGCGCCAGGCCCTCGTGCGCGTACGAGAGTTTCAGGTCGCCCTTGCCGGCGTCGAAGCTTGACGCCACCTTGCCGGACAATACCTCCACCACCGGCGCGGAGGCATAGCGCAGCACGGTCTCGCCGTCTTCGCCAGCGCGGCCCTGCAGCAGCACGATGTCCCGTTCGCCGTTGCGGAAATGGGTCTGGAGTTCGGAGCTCGAATACACGAGGTGCTGGCGCTCCATGGCGTACGAGGCGAGCAGCAGCTTGCCGTCCTGGCCATTGATGCGCAGGGGGATCCGGTAGCTGCCGTCCCTGGTCGCCAGCTCGACGCTGCCGCGGTCATCCGTCAGGGCGTTCGACGGATTGTGCACCGCGAACAGGATATGCGTGCCCGATGCCGGGTTGACGTTGTGGTAGACCTTGAGCTTGTCGCTGCCCGCGTTCAGGGCCGGCCCCTTGTCCATCTCGGCCAGCACCTGGCCTGCCGCCTGCACGAACATGCCCTGCTGCTTGAGGGCGTAGGCCTTTTCGCGCAGGCCGCGGTCTTCCGAAATCGCGCCGCCGTAGTCGTACGAGGTGTACACGACCGGACCGGCCAGCCAGCCCCACGAGGTGCCGCCGAAGGTCATGTAGATGTTGTGGATCGTGATGCGGTTGATCAGGTTGGTGCCGTAGAACACCCGCTGGTAGCCCTTGCCCTGTCGTACGGAGGTGCAGTCATAGGTGCCGTTCGAGCCCCAGTAGTCGAACCAGCCGCCGCCCAGTTCGGCCGCAAAGCCGGGCGTCTTCGGCGAGGACAAGGCGCCGGCCTTGGCGCCGGCCTGGCCGTACATGCCCCAGTCGGGCGCCCGGTTGGGGCCAGCCGGATCGGCGAACACATTGCAGGTGCCGCCAGGGTAGCCGTCGAAGGCATACATGTCGGTCGGCCCCGGGTTGGCCCAGGGCGCGGTGGAGTCCTTGGGCGTCCAGTCGGGCAAGCGGCCCGCCGCGTTATGGAAGAAGGGCACGGTGATGCCGTCGGCCCGGGCTTTCCTGGCCAGGTGCTCCATGTGGCGCACGTGCTTGGGCTCGACCTTGCCAAGCTCGTTTTCGAGCTGGTAGGCGATCACGTTGCCGCCGCCGGTCGTGATCTGGTGGCGGGCGATGATGGCGTTAATCTGGGTCATCCACTCGTCGGTGGCCGCCGTGTACACCGGGTCGTCGGTACGCGCCTCGGCGCGGTTGCGGAACATCCAGCCGGGGTAGCCGCCGCCGGTCAGTTCGGCGTTCACATACGGCCCGGTGCGCGCGATGATGTACATGCCTTCTTCCTCGGCCATCTCGAGCGCGCGTTCGACATTGCGGATGCTGGAAAAATCGTACACGCCCGGGGCCGGCGAATGGTAGCCCCAGTCGAAATAGAAGGCGATGCCGTTGAAGCCCGAGGCCTTCATCTTCTGGATGACGTCGCGCCACAGCGAAGGGTTGGGCAGCCGGAATGGATGGACTTCGCCCGACCACACCACCACGCGCTTGCCGTCCACCTTCAGCGAATGCTCGTCCCAGCTGACCTTCTTCGGCTGGCCTGCCGGCCTGGTCGCGGCGGCATAGGCTTTCGGATCGTCGGCCAGCACGGTGAACTGGCGCGCGACGCCGGACACGCCGCCGACTTCCTTCTTCGGCGTCCAGCCGCTGAAGTCGTCCTTGCCGTCGGAAAACCAGGCCCGTTTGCTCTTGTCGTCGTGGAAGTAGATGCGCCAGCCGCCGCCCGGCAGCCTGACCAGGGCCTGGCCTTCCAGGCCCTGGCCCCAGCCGGCCCAGTCGCCCTTGCTCTCGACCGTCCATGGCCCGGCCAGCGCTGGGGCGGATGCCCGTTCGATGAAGCCGTTCAGCTGGTTGCGTACGAAGGCGCTGAAGCCCTTGCCGGTCGAAACGATGAAGGTATCGAGATAGCCGTGCAGGCCTTGCAGCGGCGCCGGCGCGGACCACTGGCCCAGATCGGCATTGGGTGTCAGCAGGTAGCTGGCAAACGGCCCCCTGGCGCCCTTGCCGGATGCGGAAACGACGACCTTGGGGCTGCCATCCTGGTCACGCACCCATTCCGGCGCCCAGGTGTTGGTCACGCCGGGCATGTCCACTTTCACTTCGCCTGCCGGCTCCCAGTGCTTCAGGTTCCTTGAACGAACGATGCCGAAGCTGGCGCCTCCCAGGCCGCTGGTGTGGACAACATAGTAGTAACCGTCGGTGTGCCGGATGATCGACGGATCGCGCAGCAGGGGGCTGGCCGACTGGTAGGTTTCGGAGGCGAGGGAGGTGAAGGTGATGCCGTCGGATGAAGAAAACAGGCTGAGCATGTTGGGCGATGCCGCCGTCGTCCCCGTCATCAGGTAGACGGCGCGCTGCGGCGGCTCCGCCTGGACCGTCCGGACCGCCTGGCGCGCGGCGTCCGATCCCTGGGGGATGCCCAGTTCCTGGGCCAGGCTGGAAGAAACAGTGGCGCTCAAAAGGGCGGCCATGCCGATGCATGTCCGGGCTTTGTTGAATGGGGCCATTGTCTCTCCTGTTCTTGCAGTTCGGAATTGTGCGCTCGCCATGCTAAGCCGCATAGCGGCACTGTACGCGTCAAAACGATGATTGTTTCAAGATTTGTGCCTGACGCCGCCGTGTCGCGGAAAAGACGAAATCAGACGCTGGCACAGGAATACATTCACAATTGAGTTGCAAGAATGCATAATTGACAAGTGTGCATGCTGATTCCGGCGCCGCAAACTGAATGCCAACCGGGCATAGACAATGACAATCGACTTCAATGCGCTGATCCTGTCCGAAACCCCTGGCGGGGTCATCGTTACCGATACCAGGGGCATCATTGTCCATTGGAGCAAAGGTGCGGAAGTCATTTTTGGCTACAGCATCGCCGATGCTCTCGGCCGCTCGCTGGACGAGCTGGTCGGCATGCCGGGGCAGCCAGCAGGCGGCGAGTTTTTCAAGGCCCTGGCCGGGAAGGACGTCGTCGATTTCGAGTGCCTGCGCCGGCGCAAGGATGGTTCGCTGGTCTACATCGATGTGTCCAGCAAGGCCATCCACGGCAGCGATGGGCAAGCGGAATACATCCTGTCGAGTACCAAGGATGTGACGCAGCTGAAAGCCTTGCGCGACGCCAAGCTGATCGAGTCCAAGTACCGCGACCTGCTCGAATCGACGCCGGACGGCATTGTGATGGCCAACACCACGGGCCGCATCGTGCTGGCCAATACGCAGGCTGAGCGCCTGTTTGGCTATTCCCCTGGCGAACTGCGTGGTCAGTTGATCGAAGTGCTGTTGCCGCAGCGCCTGCGGAGCGGCCATGTGGGGCACAGGACCAACTATTTCGGGCAGCCCCGTTCGCGTACCATGGGCGCCGGTCTGGAATTGCACGGCCTGCGCAAGGACGGTGTCGAGTTTCCAGTCGAAATCAGCCTGAGTCCGATCCAGACCGAGGAGGGGACCCTGGTGATGAGCGCGGTGCGCGATATCAGCGAGCGCAAGAAGGCCGAACAGAAGTTTCGCGGCCTGCTGGAATCGGCGCCGGACGCCATCGTGATCGTCAACCGCCAGGGCGAGATTGTGCTGGTCAATTCACAAACGGAAAAGCTGTTTGGCTACCCGCGCCAGGAACTGCTGGGCAAGCTGATTGAAATCCTCATTCCCAAGCGCTTCGGCGACAAGCATCCAGGTTTCCGCACCGGATTTTTCGACCAGCCGCGACCACGCTCCATGGGGGCCGGGCTGGAACTGTATGGCTTGCGGCGCGACGGGACCGAATTTCCTGTCGAGATCAGTCTCAGCCCGCTGGAAACCGAGGACGGCGTGCTGGTGTCGAGCGCGATCCGGGATATTACGGCCCGCAAACTGATCGAGCGGGCCCTGAACGAGAAGAAAATCGAGCTTGAGAGGGCCAACCTGGCAAAGGATCGTTTTCTTGCGAGCATGTCGCATGAATTGCGCACACCGCTCAACGCCATACTTGGCTTTTCCCAGCTGCTGTCGAATGAATCGCTGCCGACGACCGATGCCCAGAAGAAGGATTTCATCCGCTCGATACGGACCGCGGGCACCCATTTGCTTTCGCTGATCAATGAGATTCTCGACCTCGCCAAGATCGAGTCCGGTACGGTGACGCTGTCGACGGAGCCGGTGGGCCTGGACGATCTGCTGGGCGAAATCCGGGCCATGGTCGAACCGCTGGCCAGTCCGCGCCGCATCCGGATGATCTTCCCCGAAAAGACCATCTTGCACGTGATGGCCGACCGCATGCGGATCAAACAGGTCGTACTCAATATCGTCTCGAACGCCATCAAGTACAACCGCGACATGGGCGCCCTCATTGTCGACTGCGGCAAGACGGACAACGGGCGGGTGCGGATCACGGTGCAGGATACCGGCGCCGGCCTCAAGGCGGAGCAGCTCGCCTCGCTGTTTCAGCCATTTAACCGGCTTGGGCAGGAAGCCGGCACGGAGGAGGGCACCGGCATCGGCCTGGTCGTCACCAAGCGGCTGATCGAGCTGATGGGAGGGGAGATCGGTGTCAGCAGCACTCCCGGCATCGGCAGCCTGTTCTGGATCGAGATCGCGGCATCCGAGGCCGCCGTTGCGCGCCCCGTCGAGGCCGCCGTTCCGCTGCCGGCGCTCGCTGCGCGAACCGCATCATCGGCGCCGACGCTGCTCTATATCGAAGACAATCCGGCCAATCTGAAGCTGGTGGAAGAAGTACTGGGCCTGCATTCCGACATGAACGTGCTGCTGGCGCGTGATGCCATTCAGGGCATCGCCATGGCACGCGCCCATTTGCCGCAACTGATCTTGATGGATATGAATCTGCCCGGCATGAGCGGCGCAGCGGCACAGCAGCGCTTGCGGGCCGACCCGCTCACCTGTGCCATACCGGTGATCGCCCTGACGGCGAATGCGATGCCGGCCGACGTGAAGGCGGGCCTGGCTGCGGGATTCTTCCGCTACGTTACCAAGCCGATCGACATCGATGAGCTGCTGGACGCCATCAACAGCGCGCTGTCGCAACAAAACTGCTCAAGGGAATCCTCCGGCCGGGGCTAATCGGCAGTCCTCGCCTTCTTGACGTAATAATCGGCCAGCACGCCAAAGGCTTTCTTGCGCGCGCCGGTCTCGGAGACCAGGTCCTTGCGGTTCCAGCCGTTCTGGAATATGCACCAGCAGCGCCGCGCTGACCAGGCGCGTCGGATCGAGCGCGCGCACATTGTCCTCCAGCGAAGTGTATGATTTCGGAGTGGTAGCGTTGCCATTGCAAGTGGATTTGCACTTGGCCCTGCGCTGATGGCGCTATCGCGCAAGTCTCCCAATCCCTGTAAAACGGGTTTGCCAAAGACGCTTGCCGCAACCGCCTTTGGCATTTTTCTGCTTCCTCTTAAAGCGGCAGGCCGTTTCCACCGCGGACCAGCGCATCAAGCGATTGCTGGTCGAACACGGTGTTGGTCTGGCGGTTGAAGAGCGCAAAGCCGTTGTTGCCCATCACACCGTTATCCCAGTAGAAGGGCATCATGCCGTTGGCAACGGCTTGCCGGCTCGCATAGTTGAGGAAGTAGGCACGCGAGTTCAGGTGCAGTTGCAGGTCGGCGCCGGACAAGGTGGTCGAGCGGCGTATCGCACCGAACTCGCCGATCACGACCGGGATGCCCTGGTCGACGAACTTCTGCTTCATCTTGGCGTAGAGGGCATTCAGGTCGGCTTCCTCGCCCCAGGTGGCGTTGCGCGTGGTGTCGGTGGCCGAGTGATAGCCGTTGCCCCAGTAGTAGGCCTGGACGCCCCAGCTCTCGTCGGCTTGCATCAGCGTGAACTGGTAGGGCGTGTAGTAATGGACCTCCGCCATCAGCCGGCGCGCCACGGTGTCGGTTGGCATCGTGTTCATCAGGTTGTAGGTCTTGTCGATGTCGGTACTCGGGCCCTGGACGACCAGCGTGCGGTAGGCGTTCCGGCCGCCGGTCGAGCGCACGGCGTTGATGAAAGTCTGGTGGTAGGACAGCAGGATCGACATCTTGGCGGCCGTGTCGACCGGTGGTTCGTTGGCGCCCGCGAAGATCACGTGCTCGTCGAAGTCGCGCAGCGTGGTCGCGATCTGTTCCCAGTACGCCTTCTGTTTCGCGTTCACCGTGGCCTGTGCCTGGGTGGTGATGTTGTTGTCGAGCCAGCCGCCGTCCCAGTGGATGTTGACGATGACGTACAGGCCGTTGTCGACGCAGTACTGGACGACTTGCTTCACGCGGGCGAGCCAGGCGTCGCTGATCTTGGCCGTGGTCTGGTTGGCGTACTGGTCCCAGGAAACGGGCAGGCGCACGGCGCTGAAACCGCTCTGCTTGATCAGCTGGATCTGCTGCGGCGTGATCGCCGGGTTGCCCCAGTTGGTTTCGCCGCCGATGGCTTCCATCGTGTTGCCGATGTTGTAGCCGG
Organism: Massilia sp.; assembly: GCA_036676245.1. Classification (GTDB taxonomy): domain Bacteria; phylum Pseudomonadota; class Gammaproteobacteria; order Burkholderiales; family Burkholderiaceae_D; genus Telluria_A. The sequence continues at coordinate 55,268 of JAKFDH010000172.1, forward strand.
CCTTGATCTGGGTGGACAGCGCCACAGCATCGCTGGTCATGCCCGTCATATTGGCCGGTTGCGGGCTGGTGTTGTAGCTCGGGATTCTGATGGGTTTCGCCGCCGATGATTTGGACGAAACGGTAGGGGCGGCCAGGGTGGCGCCAGGCGTACTGCCGGTCGAACTGCTCCCGCCGCAACCCGCCAGGGCCAGGGACAGCATGAGCGCGCTCAGGATCGTATTTTTATTCATCTGTTATCTCCGTTAATGTTTGTTATATTGTTTTCGGACAACGAATGCGGCGATTCAATGGATTTTTACCTCCTTGCAAACGGTTTCAAGAGATTTTTAAATATAACATGCAATTCTGCCGTATTGACAAGTGCTTTATTCAATTGTGCGCAACAAGCTAAGCCCAGCGGCTGGCGGGCAGATCGGCTAAAGTGTTCGGCCGCTCATTTGAAAGAGTTCCATCCCCATGAATTCGCCATCCATCCTGGTTCTTGGCCCTGTTTCTTCGGCTGAAATCATGCAGCGCATCGACGATGCGTTTGTCTGCCATCACTTCTGGAAGCTGGACGGCCCCGCGCAGCAAGCCTTGCTGCGCGACGTGGCTGGCGACATCCGCGCCGTCGTGACGACCAGCGGCATCGGCATCGGTGCGCAGGTGATCGCGCAGCTGCCGAACCTGGCCATGGTGGCGGTCCACGGGATCGGGCTCGACAAGGTCGATCTCGACGCTGTGTTTGCACGCGGCATCCGCCTGTCCAACACGCCCGATGTACTGACCGATGACGTGGCCGACCTGGCCGTGCTGCTGTTGCTCGCATCGGCGCGCCGGCTGCCGGCGCTGGATCGCCATGTCCGCAGCGGGGCCTGGGAACGCAAGGAAGCGCTTGCGCCAGGCGTGAGTGTCCGGAGCAAGGTGGCGGGGATCGTCGGCTTCGGCCGTATCGGGCAAGCCATCGCGCGGCGCCTGCAGGCCTTCGGCATGCAGGTGCGCTACTACCAGCGCTCCACGGTCGAGGTGGCGGGGTGCGTGCGGTCGGCCTCGGTGCTCGAGCTGGCCGCCGCGAGCGACTACCTGGTCGTCGCCGCACCTGGCGGCGCGGCAACGCATCACCTGATCGATGCGCAGGTGCTGGCCGCGCTAGGCCCGCAGGGGACCCTGGTCAATATCGCGCGCGGTTCACTGGTCGACGAAGCCGCCTTGATCGATGCCTTGCGCGAGCAGCGGCTGGGCGCGGCGGCGCTCGATGTATTCGAGGCCGAACCGCAGGTGCCGCCCGCCTTGCGCGAGCTGGCCAATGTCGTGCTGACGCCCCACGTCGGCAGCCTGACCACCGAGACGCGTTACGCCATGGGCAAACTTGTACTCGACAATCTGCGCGCCCATTTCGCCGGGCAGCCCTTGCTCACGGAAGTGAAGCCCCAGTGAGCCCGCGGCGCTAGGCGACGATAGCCGCCAGCAGGCGGCGCACTGCGCCATGCGCCATGACCAGTTCGGGGCCGTCGTGCAGCAAGGCCGTGTATTTGGCGCGGAATGCCATGTCGCCTTGTTCGGATGGGCCGATCAAACCTTCGATGGCTGCGCGAAACGCCAGCGCTTCCGCCGCGGCGACCGGTTCGTCTTCGTCAAGCCGCTCATCCATTTGCGCCATCAGTCCGGAGAGTCTTTGCAGCCAGGCAAAATGCGGGTGGTTGGCGACCAGCTGGAGATGCTCGAGCGGACTGCCGACGGCGCCGAAATACTGGGTTTCAACCTGGATCAACTGCTTGTGCAGGTCGCGCAGGCCGCGCGCCAGGGCATTGAGCGCAAGGCGCCGGGCTGTGTCGATATCGGTGGTCATTCAGTTCCTTTTCTAGCGGGCATTGACCCGGTGGCGTCCCAGGCGCTTGCCCTCGTATAAGCGGTCGTCTGCCTTGCGAATGGTTTCCCGTAGCAGCTCCTGGTTTGTCCTTTGCATGATACCAAGGGTAAGCGTCACCGACAGCGGCGACCCGTCCAGGACCAGTTCGTCGAAGCGGATGCTTTCGACCAGCTGGCGAATGCGCTCGGCGACTTCCGCTGCCTGGGCGGCGAGACTTCCCGGAAGAAGAATCAAGAATTCTTCGCCGCCCCAGCGCGCGACATAGTCGGTCCCGCGGGTACAGCTGCAAATCGCCTCGGCAACCTTGCGCAGGACAATGTCGCCACCGCTGTGGCCATAGCGGTCATTGATCGACTTGAAATGATCGATGTCGGCCATGATCACGCTGATCGGCGGCGTGCGGTCGCCTTCATCCTGGCCATTGCCGCGCCATCCGGTCCCGCCACCAGGAAGCCGAAGCCGGCGTGGACAATGACCTCGCTGCAGATCAGCAACATCGCCAGCATGTTGCGGCGCTTCTGCAGGCACAGGTAAGCCAGTGCGTAAGCACCAATGCTGGCGATGCTGAAATCGGCAAGGGACTGCAGGCCGATGTAGGAAAAAATAATCAGCATCAACACATTGACCGACCCGGCAACGATCGCGCAGCGCCGCTGCATATCCCAGTAGGCCCGTCCACTTCTCTGCCTTCCGGAATTGTTTACGGAATTCGTCTCCTTGGCCATGGCGACTCTCAGGCTGTTTTTGTCGAGCCAGTCTAGAATCTAGTTTCCCGGAATTGGTTGTTTTTAGGAACATGGCCGCGGATTCAAACATCGCCGCGATAACGGCGGGCCAGCAGCGCGACGATGCCCGCGATGGCCAAGGTCAGCAACAGCAGTCCGGCGATCAGGGGGCGCGGACCATCGTTCCCATCCGCCGGGATGGCACCGAACTTCGGCAGCGCAGCCAGTTGGGATTGCGCCAGGCCCCGATAATTCATCACCGGGGGATTCAGGAATTGCCGCCATGCCAGCTCGTGGCGTTCGACTGCCAGCGCATAGCGCTGGTACTGGCGGGGATCGGCCCCGCCCAGCTTGTCGCCGACCCTGGCCAGCGCAAGGCCAGGCGCGACCCACGTCCATGGGTCGATCAGCTCGGCCTGGCGCACGCGGGCCGTGTCGAACGCCGCCATCAGCGGGCCGATCTTGCTATCCTGCCAAACGATCTTGGGCACGTAGGACACCGGCCAGGTATGCTCGCTCATCGTCGCGGGCCGCTCGCTTCGATGGTCCTCGTACCATTCGTTCAGCAGTGCCGCCATTTTCTCCTCCGCCTCTCGCTGCACGTTGCGTACCTCGATGACCGTGGACTCGCGCTGCAGCGGCGGCGCGTAATGCGTCGCAACGGCGTACAGGCCGGCAGGCAGCACGAAATGCACGACGATGAACAGCGACAGCATGCCGAGCGCGGACGCCGCCGACGACAGGCGCAGCAGGTTGAACAGCGCCGCGATTGCCAGCCACAGGACGACATACACCAGCAAGGCCGCGAGCCAGGCGAGCAAGGCGGCGCCGCTGGCAAGCGGGTCGAGCAGGAAGGCGAGTGCCGACGCGACGGCGCCGATGCCGAATACGACCGCCAGCCGGATCCCCAGCCCGGCCCACAGCATGTGCAGCGGAATGCGCATCTGCGAACGCAGCACCCGCCATATGCCTTGCTCGCGCGCCTCGGGCACCAGGCCGTAGGACAGGCCGATGATCGCCAGCGGGATCAGCAATGCCGCGACCACCGCAAAATCGGCGGCGCCGAAACTGTCGAGCAGGGGATTGGTCAAGGGCGCGCTCTTGCGCGGGTCCAGGTGGCGGCTGTCGGTCGACACCCGCACATCGGTGGGCAGCAGCTCGAACTGCCTGGCCGACAGCACGAGTCCGCCCGGCGCCGGCCGCAGGGCGGGCGGGGCGGCGTTGCGCCCGAATTCGAACGCGGCGCGCGCCGCATCCTTCGATTCGGCCCCGGCCGTCGCCGGCAGTTTCGACACCTGCTCCTTGAATTGCCGTTCCCATCCCGCCAGTTTCGCCTGTGCCTGTTCGCGGTGGGCCTGCGCGGCCGTCCCCGCCAGCCAGGCGCTCGCGCACATCAGCAGCAAGGTGAACAGGGTGATCAGGATATTGGCGCCGCTTCGCCAGAAGCGCATCCATTCCGCTGAAAGCAGCAAGATCATGGCCGGATCCTCCGCACGGCGACGATCAGCAGGCCCGAGGCGACGAGCAGCCAGCCGACGATCATGCCAAGTTCAGGCGCGGCGAGCTCGAGCGCGGCGCCGGCCGGCAGCGGCTGGTACTGGAAGGGCCGGATCGATTGCCACAGGGCGTTGCCGGCGTACTTTTCCTCGAAGGAGCGCAGTCCCTTCGAGTGGCCGGCGTCCCACTGGTCGATTGCCGTGTTCACGTACTGGCGGTAGCTTTCGGCGGCATCTTCGAAATGCTTGCGGTGATGGGTGTCGGTGCCGGCGAATTTCATCGACAACTGCCGCAGCGCAACGCTGGGACTGAGGAGTCCGGCGGCGGCCATGATGCTTTCGTGCTGCCGGTAGCGGGCCCACAAGCGGCCGAAGTGCAGGGCATGGACCTTGTCGGCATAGGCGTCGCGCTGCAAACGCCGCAGCGCATAGGCGCCGACGGGCAGCTGTTCCAGCGTGCTTGCCCGGTACTGCTTCAGCAGCGCCTCGTCGAAGCGCTTGCCGCGCCCGGCAAGCGTTCCATCGCCCGCCAGGCCGTTCTCATAGTCGTGCTTGATCGCGCCCCAGAATTGCTCCGCCGTGGGCAGGGCAACGGCGGCCCGCGCCATGCCGGCGGCGCCGCGCGGCACCACGAAGGCAAACAGGATCCACAGGGCGAACAGGATCGTCAGCGCCTGCTGGCTGGTCCGGGCTGTTGCCGATACCGCGAGGCCGATGATGACGAAGACAAGCAGGTACAGCAGCAATGCCGCCATCAGCAGTACGCTGCGCAACACCAGTCCGCTGCCGTCGCCGTTCGTCACGGACAAGGCCAGGACCAGCGAGAATGCCAGCGCGAGTGCGGCCACGGGCACGGCCGCATAGGCGACCAGCTTGCTCAACAACAGGTCGCGCAGGCGGATCCCGGCCCCGAGCGACATGCGCAGGGTGCCGCTATCGCGCTCGTGCGTTATCGCGTTGAACGTGAGTGCGAATATCAGCAACGGCAGCACGTTGGCGAACAGGAAGGCGGCGGAAAACTCGCCGAAGCGCGATGAAAAGAAATCGCCCTCGTCCTCGGAAAAGCGCAGCGTATTGCGGCGATGCGGCTCCAGCCACAAGGCGTCGCCCAGGTAGCGGCTCACGCCTGGATCGAAGGACGACAAGATCGAGGCGGGGGCGAACACATACAGCCCGAAATGGGCGCCGCGGTGGGGATGGCGGTCGCCTTGCTGGTCCCATTGCTGACGGGCATGCGCTTCCGCCTCGGTACGCTTGTATGCGGCGTCCAATGCCCGATCGCGGCCATGGAGGAACACGCCGGCAAACAGCAGGCCAAACACCAGCAAAAGCAGGCGCGCGCGCGCATCGCGCGTCAAGCCCAGTAGTTCCTTGCGTAGCAGGAGCAGTTTCATTCGGGCGCCCTCGCATGTTTCAGGTACAGCGCCTCGAGCTCGTCATGTTCGATCTCCCTGGCCGCGACCTCGGTGACGAGGCGTCCCTTCTTCATGATGCCGATCCTGTCCGCGACCTGCTTGGCATTGAACAGGTCATGCGTGGCCATCAGCACGCCCATGCCTTTGTTGCCGGCCTGGCGGATGCGCGCGGCAAAGTCGTTCGCCGCCGCCGGATCGAGTCCGGAGGTCGGCTCGTCGAGCAGCATGGCCACCGCTTGCCGGGCGTAGGCGACCGACAGGCCGACCTTTTGCCGCATGCCCTTCGAATAGCTGGCGACCCGGGCATGGTGGGCGCGCTCGTCCAGTCCGGCATCGTTCAGCAGGGCGCCCGCATCGTGCCGGCTCAGTTTGCGGCCCGATGCCGCGCAAAAATAGACGAGGTTTTCGACGCCGCTCATGTACGGATAGAGGGCGACGTTCTCCGGCAGGTAGGCGAGCGTGCGTGCCAGCGCCGGATTTTTCCCGAGCGGCTGGCCGGTGACGAACACCTCGCCGGCGGACGGCGCGACAAAGCCGAGCAGGGTATTGATCGTCGTGGTCTTGCCGGCCCCGTTGCCGCCCAGTAGTGCGTAGACGCATCCGGGTGCAATGGCGAGGTCGAGCCCGTCGATGACGGTCCGGCCGCCATACTGCACGACCAGTTGTTGGGTGCGCAGAACGTGTTCCATGCGTCGTCCTTAATAGAAGTAGCGAAGCGAAACGCCCACGTGCCGCCTGGCCTGGGGCGAGACCGAGATGCCGGCGGCGGTCGCGAAGAAGCTTTCGCTGATCGCCTGCGGCTGCAGCACGGCGAAGGCGCTGAGCTGGATCTTGCGGTATTCCCAGGCCACGCGCGCGTCGTAGCGGGTGTAGGTCGGCACTGTACGCTGGACCAGCGGCGTGCCGCTGAAGTAGGGAATCCCCGAGGTCAGGTAGGCATCGAGGTTGTAGCGCAGCGTCCCATGCTGCATGGCGTGCATGTAGTCGAGTCCGGCCTTGAGCTGGTGGCGCGCAACGGACACCAGGCGCGGTGAATTGGGCGGGGGATTGTTGATCTCCGCCTGCAGCAGGCGCGTATAGCTGGCGTAGAGCGCGAGACCGTGTGCGGTGCGCCAGCGCGACTCGAGCTCGACACCGCGGCGTGTCGTGTCGCCGACCGATGCGAACACGTTCGGCGCCGTCTGGACGATCTCGTCCTCGTTGAGCGTATGGAAGAACGCGCCATACAGGGACCAGTTGCGCAATGGATCGGCGGTGAACCCGATGTCGAAGGACCGGACCTTTGACGGGGAAACATCCACATTGGTCCGGCCGCCCGCGGCGCCAAGCGGGCCGGCGGCGCCAGCCGGGCTGATCTGTTGCGCGGCGACCGAGCGGAAGCCCTCCGCCACATTGGCAAACAGGCCGACCTGGCGCGCGGGATTCCATGCCAGGCCGAGCTTTGGCGTGAGCACAGCGTCCTTGTAGTCGGTGGATGCCTGCGGCAGCTTGCGGTTGCCGATCGCATAGTCGAACCAGTCGCTGCGCAAGCCGGCGGTCACCTTGAGCGTGTCGGCCGGCTTGTGCTGCAGTTCGGCGAACAGGCCGTAGGTGACCAGGTCCAGGTCGAGGTTGGTGAGGTAGGTCGGCGTCGGCACGCGGTTCTGGTATCGCCGCCTGGTTCCATCGCCTTGATCCCTTCGGAAATCAGTTCCGATATGCACCGAGGTGGTGGCCAGCGGGACGGCACGGTAGGAAACGGACCCGCCGTAGATCGAGCGGTCATCGGCGCCCACATTGTGCAGCAGGCTGCCGGCGGCAGCGCCGCGCACCCGCTCGAACGCTTCGACGTAGACGGTGGCGAACAGGCCGGCGTCGGCGAGCGGTGTGCGGTTCACCACCAGCGAGCTGCGCTTCCCGCTGCCAAACGCCGGGAGGGCGTTCGGTTCGGCGGCCGAACGTTCAAGGTTGCCAGCGGCCAGGCGCTGGTAATCCAGGTAGCCGGCGGCTTCGAACGAGGACCGGTAGTGGTTGACGCGCAGGCTGTACCTGGCATCGCGATCCTGGGTGGACAGTTTCCAGAACAGATTGTCGCGGTCGAGCCAGGCGCCCTTGCGGTAGCCATCGGTCCGGTAGACATCGGCAACCAGCACCGAGTCCGTGCTGCCGATTTTTCCGGAATGGCTGATCGATGCGCGCCTTCCGCCGTAGCTCTCGATCGTCACGCCGATGCTGGACGGCAGGTTCCCGGACTGGGTGAAGATATTCACCGCGCCCGACCGGTTCTGGTCGCCGTGCCTTGCCGATACCGGTCCCTTGATCACTTCGACCCGCTGGATCATGTCTGGCGTGAGCCACTCGAGGAAGGCGGGGCCATGGCCGGCGCCGGCCTCGCTGGAGGGCATGTTCTGCGGCACGCCATCCACATGGACGGCGGTGTCGGCGCCATGCGTGCCCTGGGTGGCGAAGCCGCGCATGCGAAAGCCGTTGCCGGTATCGCCCTGGTCGAGGTTATTGGCGACGACGCCCGGCACGCGCCGGAAAATATTCGAGATGTCCTTGCCCACGTTGATGGTGCCGATTTCGTCGGCTTCGACGACGGTGGTGCCCGCCGGCAGACCCTCCGCCGTGCTCGACAGCCGGGTTTTTGCAGCGGGACGCTGGGCTTCGCCGGTGACGGTCACGGTGGGCAGCTGGGCATCGGGAAGCGCTTGCGCATGGCTGGGCGACATCGGCAATTGCAGGGTCGTGGCGGCCAGTAGAAGTGCGGTGCTGGTGCGGGAAGGATGGGCGAAACGGGGTACTGCAGTAGAAATAGGGGACATGCTGATCTCTCTGTCGAATAGGCGGACGCGGCAGCGCCAGCCGCGCGCGGACGACGGTCCGGGCGTGGCTGGCGATGCGAGCGCAAACGATGGGGGGAAAGATCAGGCGGGTGGTGCGTGGGACGGCGGCAGGGCCAGCTGGACAGCGACGAAGGCCGCCGATGGCGGCATGGCCGCCACAATGGAAATCAGCCGGAAGTCATGCCGGACCGGCGCGGCCATCGCATCCGGCGGCGGTGTGCCGAGCGCATGGGCATGGACGAAGCAGGTGGCACAGTCGGCGTGGACCTTGGCGCCGTCGTGATGGTGCTGGGTGAGTAAGAGGAAATGCAGGGACAACACAAGCGCCAGCAATGCAAAGGTGCATTTGCCAAGGCGTCCGCGGACGAGCGGCAGCAAATTGTGTTGGACAGGTGATGACATGGCTGCCGAGTATAGCACTGGCAAGTTTGATAACTCAAGGGGAGGTCTCCCGATCAACGCCGTGATTTTTTAATGTTTGTGTCTTTACGGATAAGCTGTGGCGCCCGCCGGCGTGGATACTAGTTTTCGATAACAGCGCATTTGTGCTGGTATCGAACAACTCTCAAAAAAATATCCACTTAGGAGACGGAATTGAAAAGAACGACATTGACGGCTGTTGCGGCCGGTATCGCAGTGATGGTTTCACTCGCAGGCTGTGGCGGCGGCAGCGTTGCCGACGGTTCGCCGGACGCGAAGATGGTGCAGCAAACAAAGCAATCGAAGGGCATCGAGACCTTTGGCCTGACGTCCGACGCCAACTTCTACACCATCGATACCGGCGCCGGCCTGGTATTCAAGGTGCGCCGCACCGACAATGGCTCCAGCACCCAGTCGGCCGGCGACATCGCGTCCATGGTCTACAACGGCGTCCAGTACCAGGACCAGTCGCGCGGCAGCCAGCTCAATTCCGGCTTCGATTTCCTGTACACGGGCGTCAGCGCCGTCAACGTCGCGGCCACCACGGTCGGCACCGACTATATCAAGGTCACGGTCACGGCCGGCAACACGACCCATTACTATATGGCGAAGAAGGGCAGCGCCAATATTTACATGGGCACCTATTTCACCAGCGAGCCCGATACGCTCAACCTGGTGCGCTACATCGTGCGGGTGCCGATCGCGGCGCTGCCGAACGGGCCGATCCCTTCGGATATCCGCAACAATACCGGCGCCATCGAGTCGGGCGACATCTTCGGCATGGCCAACGGCCACACGCGTTCGAAGCATTACTCGAACCTGCGTTTGAAGGACTGGAGTTCGTTCGGCGCCACCGGCAGCGGCGTGGGCATGTACTTCGTGCGCGATAGCCACGAGGGCGGCTCGGGCGGACCGTTCTATCGCAGCCTGCTGAACCAGGGCACCAGTACCAACCAGGAGCTGACTTACATCGTCAACTACGGCGAGGCCCAGACCGAGGACTTCCGGTTGGGCGTGCTCAATGCCTATACCCTGGTCTTCAATGGCGGCGCGGCGCCTGGCGCGGTCGATACGTCCTGGTTCTCCGGGATGGGGCTGAATGGCTTCATGGCGCCGGCCAGCCGCGGCGGCGTGGCGGGCGTGGGCATCAACGGACGCGATACGAGCATCGGCTACACCGTCGGGTTCAAGAACGCCAATGCGCAATACTGGACCGCCGCTGCCGCGACCAATGGCAGCTTCAATACCGGCAGGACGATGCGCCCCGGCACCTACACGATGACGACCTACAAGAACGAGCTGGCGGTCGATACGCGGCAGGTCACCGTCACCGGCGGTTCCACGGTGGCCCTCAATTCGTTCACGGTCGCGAACGATCCGGCCGCCAAGACCGCGCTGTGGCGCATCGGCACATGGGACGGGTCGCCAGCCGAATTCCTGAATGGCGACAAGGTCACGACCATGCATCCGTCCGATGTGCGCATGAGCAGCTGGGTAACGCCAACCTTCGTCGTCGGGTCGTCGAATCCGGCGACCAGCTTCCCCGCCTACCAGTGGAAAGACATTAACGGGACGCTGACCATCAAGTTCAACGTGACGGCAGACAAGATCGCCAACTACACGCTGCGGGCGGGCATTACGGTGGGGGCGGCGGGCGGGCGCCCGAGGGCGCAGGTCAATTCCTGGGTAGGGCCGATCCTCGCGCCCGTGGCCCAGCCCTCGACCCGCACGCTGACGGTCGGCACCTACCGCGGCAACAACACGACCTACAGCGTCGAGGTGCCCTCGACAGCCCTGGTGGTTGGCGAGAACACGCTGACCTTGACGACCGTGAGCGGCACGACCTCCACCGGCTACCTGAGTCCTGGCTATTCCTACGACGCGGTGGACATGGTCACGCCTTGACGAGTAGTGTCCGATGATCGGTGCCTACCGTCCCAAAGCGGACATCGATACCGCCGCCCAAGGTGCCAATTGCTGTGGCTCTTGGACCTCTCCTAACGCGAAGCTGTCCATTGATTTCATCTTCGGATCGACCGGGTTCGATGATGCTGGTCCCAAGGTGCTCACCCGAACTTCACAAGATTGAGAGTTGGGAGGGGGCCGCCAGGGAATTGATGCAGGCGTCCAGCTTCAACGCCCCCAAGAGTGAGAGCATAGAAACCAAGACGGTCAATCAACTTAGCCACCTCTGCATTAGCCGCAGGATCTGCGCCAGAGACGAACATTACTCGTCGACCGCCCTCTGCATTTGGGTCGCCTGCTAACAACGACGGTTGCAGATGATTGAAGGCTTTCACCACGCTTGCACCTGGAACGAGGTCAGAGATAACTTCGCTGGAAGCGCGGCCACCTAGGTCGAAGGGGCGGAAAGTCGGTGCTTCAATGGGATTGTTCGTGTCGACGACAATCCGGCCGTCCCAAGGGCCCAGGTCTTTCACGGCCCCCGGTATCTTCGACCATGGAACTGCGATGAACACAATGTCAGCCCAAGAGGCGTCTTGCACGCTGGCCGGCGTAATGCCAGGTAGTTCTGCGGCCAAAACATCCAGTCCTGCCGCTCCACGGCTATTGGCGATTCGAGCCTTTATGCCATTACGAGCGAGCGCGCGAGCAATGGCAGTTCCGATAGCGCCGGCGCCAATGATTCCGATATTCATGGTCATCCCCTTAAGCAGTAAAGCCGCCGTCAACCATCAATTCGGCACCCGTGACGAAGGAGGCGTCTTGGCTAGCCAGGTATGCGACAGCTGCAGCGATATCGGCGCCTTGTCCATAACGACCCATTGCAATACCTGGTTTGACGAAGTCCGCCACCGGGCCGTCTGCGGGGTTCATATCGCTGTCAGTCGGGCCTGGATGAATCGTGTTGACGGTAATGCCGCGAGGCCCTAGGTCGCGTACCAGACCACGGGTAAAGCCGGTCACGGCGCCTTTGGTCAGGGTGTAAGCAGATGCTGTTGGAAACGCTGCATACTGCACCATGGAGCTGCCGATATGGATGATGCGGCCGCCGCCTTCCATATGGCGCAGCGCTTCTTGCGTAGCGACGAACACGCCGGTTACGTTCACAGCCAGGATGCGTTGGAAGTCTTCGAAAGCAATATCCTGAGGGGCGCCGAGTACGCTGATGCCTGCATTATTGACGAGGATATCGATCTTCCCGAACTGTTCTGCCACTGCCGCAACCGCCTTGCGCACAGCTTCAGGATTGCCGGCATCAGCTTGAATGGCGATGGCATTGCCACCTGCGGTTTTGATTTCGGCTACTACTTCCTGTGCCTTCTCAGGAGATGCGTTATAGGTAATTGCTACGGTGGCACCGTCCGCTGCCAGGCGCTTGGCGATGGCTGCGCCAATCGAACGGCTGCCGCCAGTAACGATTGCGACTTTGCTTTGAAGTTTGTTCATGATCCGTTTTCCTTTCTAGGAAGTTGTTTGCGATGGATCCAGTATGGGTTCCGATGACTTCAAGCGGTAGTCGGTAGTTGCTATAATCACTTTCAAGCAAACATTGAAAGTCATTGCCTTGGAGACGCTATCCAATCTCGAGTCATTTGTTCGCAGCGCACAGTCAGCCAGTTTTTCAGAGGCTGGGCGCCGTTTGGCACTTACGCCGGCGGCCGTGAGCCGAAATGTTGCCCAGTTGGAAAGAAATCTTGGTGTGCGCTTATTTCAGCGGAGCACGCGGGGACTCAAGCTAACCGAGCAGGGGGAGCGATTTCTTGACGCTATTGCGGGAGGTCTGGATAGTATCCAGTCAGCTATCGCTGATGTAAGTGTGAATGCTGGACAACCTGCTGGCACCCTAAAGCTCAGTGCTGCCCCTGGCTTTGCACGCGACTACTTACTTCCACTGATGCCGACGTTCCTTGGACAATTTCCGGCAGTGCGTCCGGACTGGCACCTCGATAACCAACATATAGACCTGATTGCGGGTGGATATGACGCCGCTATTGGCGGCGGCTTCGAATTGACACCTGGTGTTGTTGCGCGCGAGTTAGCATGCATCAAGATCATTGCCGTTGCATCGCCACAATTCATATCCGGCCGCCGCCTCCCAACACAACCATCGGACCTGAAAGACTGGGAAGGGATCGTAATGCGTTCGGCCATTACTGGCCGTCTGCGTCATCGTGCTCTACGTAACAAGTTCGGCCAGGAACAACTAGCCGAGTTGGCCCCGTGCATGTCTATGACCGAACCGGATGGCATGGTCCAGGCTGCACTCATGGGACTGGGGGTTGCATTACTAGCTGTACCAAACGTGCTTCGCTTTCTTGAAAGTGGCCAGCTAGTGAGACTCTTACCCGAGTGGCACGAAGATGCCGGACCGATTTCACTTTATTTCACGGGGCAGAAGCTATTACCCGCTAAAACCCGTGCTTTTATAACGTTCGTTACAGAACATTTTCAGCGAGAGCGATTGGCACAGCGATTTCAACAATTTTGAGAAGAAATCGAACGTAATTTTGACCGCCCTCTGAGCAATACTTGATAGCTGTCAATGCGCAACAAATTTGCAACTTGAAAACCAAGACAGTATCTGACGACGGCCGCCGCTGCCGCATCACCGCGGCGGTGCGGCCTTGTCGCGGCGGCGCCACCCGACCACGCCGGCCAGGCCCAGGCCGCCCAGCCACATCGCCCATTGATCTGGTTCGGGCACCAGCGCCACCGACTGGCTCCACGCGAGGCCCGAATAAAAGCCGCGCCCTTCGTTGGCGCCCGTGCTCACGCTCAGCGAGAGCCACTGCGCGGCGTCGCCCATGGCGGACGAGGAGTGCAGCGAGCGCGTTGTTTCGGCGTAGTTGCCATCGATCGACTGGCTGATCGTCGCATGCAGGATGACGTCGGCGATGCCGCGGTTGGCCGGACCGACGCTTGTTTCAACCTCGCCCAGCCAGGTGAAGGTAAGCTGGGTGTGCGGCGACAGCGTGTAGTAGGCGCCGAAGTTGCCGTAGCCATTGGCCGACACGTCGAGCCCCGCTTCGGCCCAGTTGGTCGCCTCGTCGTGCCACACCGTGGCGAACGTGGCGCCGCTCTGGGCACTGGCGGTGAGCGTGCCGTCGACACTCGCGTCGCGGCCATCGAGCAGCGTGGTCAACGCGCCGCTCTCCGTTTGCCATACATAGGCTTGCAACAAGGTGAGATGTTCGCCGAAGGTGATCGACGGCGCGATGCCGTCGCCAGGGACCAGGTCGACCAGCGTGTAAGTGAACTGGGTCAGCGAGGCCGATGCCTGCGCTGTTTCCTGTGCCATCGCGGGTGCGGACGCGGCGAGCGCCAGCGCCATCCATGCCGATTGCTTTCTCATGTGAATTCCTCGTGGTCACACCGTAAAGGGCGAGGATACGGCCTCAGCGGCGCACTTGTCGCGCCGCACGATTGCCGCTTGCGGTTTTCGCAACATGAACTGCGGAATGAAAAGTTGATCGCTGCTATGATTGCGCTTCAATCCGACACCACTTTCATATTGATGGGACATCCATTGGCCAATTCTTTTCCGAAACGTATTGCCATCGCGGCCGGCATCGCCGCCATGTTCATCAGCTCGATCGCGCTCGCCGCACAGCGTGACGTCTGGATCGGCACCAATGCCACTCCGATGAGCAAGGGGATTTACCATACGACCCTCGATACCGACAGCGGCAAGCTGGCCGAGTCGCGCCTGGTGGCGCAGATGGATGGCCCGGGCTTCCTGACGCTGCATCCGAAAGCGAAGGTGCTGTATGCAGTCGGGGCGCTGGAAGGGAAGGATGTCGTCGCCGCCTACGCGATCGGAAAAGTGGACGGCAAGGCCACCCTGGCGCTGATCAATGCGCTGCCGATCGGCGACGGCGGCGCGGCCCACCTGGCCGTCGATCCGACCGGGGCGATGCTGATCACCGCCCAATACGGCGGCGGTTCGGTGGCCGTGTTCTCGCTCAATCCCGATGGTTCGCTGAAGGCGCGCACGGCCCTCATCAAGCATGAAGGCGGCGCAAGAGTGGTGCCAAAGCGCCAGGAACGTTCGCATGCCCACTGGGTCGGCTTCTCGCCCGATAACCGGTTTGCCTTCGTACCCGACCTCGGGCTCGACAAGGTCGTCACCTATAAGGTGGGCCTGGAGGCGGCCGGACTGACGGCGCACGGCTTCGGCGCGGTGCCGCCCGGCGGCGGCCCGCGCCACATGCGCTTCCATCCGAACGGCAAATGGATCTACGTGCTCAATGAGCTGGACCTGAGCGTGTCGCTGTTCGACTACGACGCGGCGGCCGGTGTGATGAAGGCAAAAGGCACGGTGCCCACGGTATCCAAAGCGGACCTGGCCAAGGAGCAGTTCACCAGCGCGTCCGAGATCCATGTGCACCCGAACGGCAAGTTTGTCTATGCGGCCAATCGGGGGCATGACACCATCACCGGGTTCGCCGTCCATCCGGGCAGCGGCGAGCTGACGGTCATCGGCAGGACCCATGTGCGGGGCGCGACGCCGCGCAATTTCAATCTCGACCCGTCGGGTAAATGGCTGCTGGCCGCCGGCCAGGATTCGCACACGCTGGCCAGTTTCGCCGTCAACCAGGCGAGCGGCGAGCTGACCTACAACCGCAGCGTGATCAGCACGCCGTCACCGATCTGCGTGCTGTTTGGTGGGGAGTAAAGTCCGAAGTCGAGGATGGCAAGTTCAAAGCAAAGCTATCGACGTCATCCCTGCGGAGGCAGGGATCCATGCTGAAGATGAGCAGCGTTTGGGCTAAAAGAAGCGCCGGCTTTGATTAAATTCACCATGGGCCCCTGCCTTCGCAGGGGCGACGTTGGTGGTTGCTCCTCAGTTTTACATCTGCGACTTCGTTAGGCGCCTTCTAACCTTTTTTCGCGGCGGCCACCAGCGTATTGATAGTAGTCTTGAGAAGCACAGTCGCTTCGCCAGCGCCGAATAGCTGCGAGCTGACGAAGGCGCCGTTGATGAACAGGGCCAGCTGCCCGGCCAGTTCGTCCGGTCGCCTTGCGCCCAGCCGCTCGGCGATGCGCTTGAGCCGCTTGCGCAGCTGCTGCTTGTGGACCAGCGCCACTTTGCGCGCCGGGTGCTCCGCATCGGGAAACTCGGCTGCCACGTTGATCTGCGGGCAGCCCCGGTAATTGAGCCGCTCGACCCGTTCCCCTATCCATTCGCAATGGCCGTCCAGCTCCGCCGCCGGATCGTCCGCATGGCGCTGCGCCACGCTGTCCCAGCACTGCCAGAAGTGCGCATCCTCGCGCTGCAGGAAGGCGGCGATCAGGTCGTCCTTGGTGCGGAAGTGGCGGTACAGGCTGGTTTTCGCCACGCCCGCCTTTTCCGTCACCAGGTCCACGCCGACGGCGCGCACGCCCTGGGTGTAGAACAGCGTCGACGCCGTTTCGAGAATCCGTTCCCGCAGTTCCGAGGCGCCCGCGCCCTCGTTTTTCGTTGAAGTGGTCATGAAAAAATTATAGCACGAATCCGCTTGACGCGAAACAGACAGGTCTGTATCGTCTCCATATCAAATTCAACAACGAGGGCGAAAACACCATGAACACTGCAAAGAACAATACCGTTGCCGTTTTCGGCGCCACTGGCCATACCGGCCGTTTTGTCGTCGAAGAACTGCTGCGCCGCGGCCTGGTGCCGGTAGCGGTGGGGCGCGATGGCGAAAAACTGGCGGCGGCGGGCTTCCGCGAGCGCGGCATCGGCACCAAATGGGCGTCGTTCGACAATCTGGCGTCGCTCGACACCGCCCTCGAAGACGTGGCCTTGGTAATCAACTGCGCCGGCCCGTTCATGGATTCGGCCGCGCCGCTGGCCGCGGCGGCGGTGCGGGGCGGTGTTCATTACCTGGACGTCAGCGCCGAGCAGCCCAATACCCGGGCCACGATCGAGCAATTCGGCGGCCCGGCGCGTGATGCCGGCATGCTTGTGCTGCCGGCCATGGGTTTCTACGGCGGCCTGGGCGATCTGCTGGCCACCGCCGCAATGGGCGACTGGGATTCGGCCGACGAAATCCGCGTCGGCATCGCCCTCGATAGCTGGCATCCGACCCAGGGCACGCGGATCACCGGCGCGCGCAACACCGCACCGCGCGTGGTGATCGTGGATGGCCAGCTGGCGCCGCTCGCGCAGCCCGCGCAGGAGATCACGCTGGAGTATCCGCATCCCTTCGGCGCCCAGCCGTCGGTCGAACTGCCGTTCTCCGAAGTCATCCTGATGGCGCAGCACCTGCGTACGCGGCAGCTCCATTCCTACCTGAACCTGGCCGCCTTGCGCGACATTCGCGATCCGTCTACCCCGGGGCCGGCGGCCGCGGATGCCAGCGGAAAGTCGTCCCAGGTCTTCGTCGTGGAAGCGGTCGTCAGCAAGGACGGGGTAAGCCGCAAGGCGGTGGCGAGCGGGCGCGATATCTATGCGTTCACGGCGCCGTTCATTTGCGAGGCCGCCGCACGCATCCTGCGCGGCGAGTTCACCGGCAGCGGCGGGGCGGGCGCACCCGGCGCCATCTTCGATGCGCGCAGCTACCTCGAAGCGCTGGCGCCGGAACTGGCATGCACCTTCGAGACGCCCGCGTGAGCTACCGCTGCAAGACCATCGCATCGGCGGTCGGGCCATTGAAGCTGGTCGCCAGTCCGAACGGCCTGGCAGCGATCCTGTGGGAGGCGGAACGGCAGAACCGTGTGCGCTTGCTGGCGATGGAGGAGGGCGATCATCCCGTGCTGCTGGAGACGGCGCGACAGCTTGACGACTATTTCGCCGGACGGCGCACCGCATTCTCGGTGCCCCTCGATTTTGCCGGGACCGGTTTCCAGAAGAAGGTGTGGCAGGCGCTGCTCACCATACCCTTCGGTGAAACGCGCAACTACGGGCAGGTCGCGGCCCAGATCGGGCTACCGGCCGCGGTACGCGCGGTGGGGGCGGCCAACGGGCGCAACCCGGTGTCAATCATTGTGCCGTGCCACCGGGTCATCGGCGCGGACGGCGCGCTCACCGGCTATGCCGGCGGGCTCGAAGCGAAAGCCTGGCTGCTCGGTCTGGAAACAGGATCGCCGCTTGGGATATGATGGGCGCTTGCCCAATCAAGGAGGCCCCGTGGAACAAAGTATCGCGCTGGTGGCGCTGGTGGTACGCGACTATGACGAAGCGATCGACTTCTATACGAAGAAGCTCAATTTCGTCCTCGTCGAGGACACGTACCAGCCGGAGCAGGACAAACGCTGGGTGGTCGTCAGACCGCCGGGAAACAGCACTACCTCCTTGCTGCTGGCGCGCGCCTCCTCCAGCCACCAGCAGGAATATGTAGGCGACCAGGCCGGCGGGCGCGTGTTCCTTTTCCTGCAGACCGACGACTTCTGGCGCGACTACACGCGCATGGTAGACATTGGCATCAAGTTCGCGCGCGAGCCGAAGGAAGCGCCATACGGTGTCGTCGCCGTGTTCGAGGACTTGTATGGCAACCTGTGGGACCTGGTGCAGTTCAGCCGCTGAATGCCGTTGACATACAAGATCGGAAGCTGGACGTTTTCCCCGTCCGCCGCGCGCCTGGCCGCAGGCGACGACGTTCGCCAGCTGACGCCGCAGCAGTTGGCGGTGCTGGCCGCGCTGCTCGCCGCGCCGGACCATACCTTGAGCAAGGAAGCCTTGCTGGCGCAAGCCTGGCCGGGCAAGGTGGTCAGCGACGATGCGATCACCCGGGTCATTTCCGACCTGCGAAAACTCCTGGATGGCACGAAGGACCAGCAGAACTACATTAAAACCCTGCATGGATTTGGCTACCAGCTGGAAGCGCCAGTGTCCTCCATCGAGGCAGCGCCTCCGGCGCGCCCCAAACGGCGACGGCTTGCGCTCGCCTCCCTGGCGCTTGTCCTTGCCGGCGCCGGGGCGGCGATTTTCCTGCTCAGGGAAAAACCAGGGACGCTGGAAGAATGGCCCGTCGCTATCAAGGCCCATCAACTTGCCCTGGCGCCGGACGAGCAGTACATCGCCCATCCGGTGCTGGACGAACAAGTCTCCTTGCGGCCCAACGGCCTCGGTACCGACATCGTCTTGCGGGATGCGGCCGGGCGCAAGACCCTGGCGACAGTCCCGGCGCGCATCGTCAGCGCAAGCAGTTCGCCCGGCGGCAAGTCGCTCGCTTTCATCGCGCTGGACGGCGGCTGCACGGTCCAGGTGATCGCACTGGGGGCCCCTGGTGCGATCAGGACCCTGGCCAGCTGTAGCGCTTCGACCGGCCACGCGCTCGCCTGGCGCGATGATCAAACGGTACTGACCGTATCCGGCAGCCGGCAAAACGGCTTTGCGCTGATCACGTTGCCGCTCGCAGAGCAAGCCAGGGTCGAGGCGCTCCCGGCGGCCTGCGATGCTGTCACGGGGCTTGCCGCGGGAGCCAATCAGGAACTTTACCTGAACTGCGAGTCGGGCGGTGCGAGCGCCATCATGCGGCTGCGGCAAGGGAAGCTGGCCAGCTTGTTCCGGTACCGGACGGTACGCAAGTTCGCTGTCGACCAGGATGGCAACGTTTATATGGTCCACCAACCCGGATGGAAGGGCGGCATTACGCGCTACGACGCCGCGCGCGGGACTTTCTCGTTTGCCAGTACGGGCTGGGTGGCGGACCTGGCGGTTGCCGGCGATCGGCTGATCGTCGTTCGCGACATGGCAAATGCGGATTTGCTCGCGACGCGCCTTGCCAGCCTGGCGTTCGAGAGCATCGAATCTGGCAAGATTCGCAGCGCCGCGTTCGCCGTCGATCCGGACAGCGGCAAGCTCTGGCAAATCGACGACCGCGCCGGACCGTTTGCGCTTTATCGGGACCAGCAACTGGTAAAACTGGACGGCGCAATAGATGTCGACTTGTCCAGCGTCGTCGGGATGCGCGTCCGGGAGGCGCGCCGCGAGCTGGTTCTGCAGGTGCGGGAAGGGGAGGCATTTGCGGAGCTCACCATCGGGCTCTCCGGTGCAGGCACGGAACCGCTGCCGGTCCTGCACCGCGGCACAGCGAATGGCAAAGGATTCGCCCCACTTGAAGTGAGTACAGCGAAGGGCAAGGTCCGAATCGCCGGCGCCGGTTTCGAGGAAACCGATGCCGGCGGCAGGATGCTGCGCCAATGGCAGGACAAGCGCATCAGCGCGCCCTACACGGTGACGCAGCTTCAGTACGACAAATCGCTGGATCGCCTGCTCTTTCTCACACAGCCGCCATCCTACCGGGACATTGCCAGCATCGACCTAAGTCCTTGAATTCAAAGAAGATCAGAAGAAAATCAGGAATTTGTCGGGCGCATTGCCGCGATTCTCAGGACTTTCCAAGCGGCCGTTATTAGCCTCGAAGCACTGTCGGCATTTCGCCCGGCAGTTTTATCCGAGAGGCGATATGAGTAATTTCCGACTTCATTTGTGTGGTTTTTATACGGCCGCGATCCTGCTTTGCGGGAGTGCCGGCGCGGCGACGGATCCCCTGGCGACGCAGCTTTTACGGGACTTGCACACGGCGAGCGGCGTGCCCGGCATGGCGGCAGCGGTGTTCAAGGATGGCAAACTGGCCTGGCACGGCGAGGCAGGTTATGCAGATCTGGAACAACGCTTGCCAGTGACGGCGCAAACCCGCTTCCGGCTCGCGAGCGTGTCGAAGTTCGTGACGACGGCTATGCTGGCGCAGGCGGTTGAGCGCGGGCAAATCGATATCACGCAGCCGGTGGCAAGCTACATTCCGGCCTATGCGGGCCCCAAGGGCGCGATCACCTTGCTTCATCTGGCGACGCATACCTCGGGCACCCCGCACTATGACCCGCTGCGCGACTGGAACCTGGACGAGGACCCGCGCGATTACAAGACCGCCTCGGAAGCCATCCATATCTTCAAGGACCGCGCCTTGACGTCGGCGCCGGGAACGCGCTACCTGTATTCCAGTTTCGGCTTCAACCTGCTTTCCGCGGCCATGGAGCAGGCGCTGCGAACCGATTTCCCGGCCTTGCTCGGGACTTTCGCCGCGCAAGCAGGGATCACCTCCTTGGAGCCCGAGCGGCCGAGGGGAAGCCGCGATCGATGGGCGCAACTGTACGATGGCAAGGGCAGGGCGCTTCCGCGCGGGAACATCAGCAATAAGTGGGCCGGCGGCGGGCTTGTCAGCAATGCGTCGGACCTCGCGCAGCTTGGCGCGAAATTGCTCGATCCTTCATTCCTGTCGAGCAGTACGCTGCAGCGCTTTCTCACGCCGGCCAGCTTGAACAGCGGCGAAGCGATCGTTGGCGGCCGCTTCAGGATGGGTATCGGCTGGCGGCTCGGCGTCGATCATCGCGGCCGCTCCTTCTTCCACCATTCGGGGAGCATCGACGGTGGACGGTCGCATATCAGCGTCTATCCAAACGAGGGCCTGGTGATTGCGCTGCTCGTCAACACGAATTGGGTGAGTGCGATGGATGTCACGACCAGCGTGATGCTCGACGCAGTCGGGCCAGCGACGCCGTGCAAGCCCGGAAGCTATCGATACAAGGGGCGCTACCATGGCGCGGACGTCGAAGGCACGATTGCGCCGGCCACCGATGCAGGTCATTGCCACCTGGTTCTCAGCGCTGACAATGCCCTCGGCAAGTGGCTGGCGAACGGCCGGAAGACCCGGCAATTCTCCATTCGTGGCGGCATGGGCGGCGGGCAGGAGGTGCTGGTCGCGCCCGTCGGCCTGTTTGCCGCGGTACGCGATGGCGCCAAACTTCAGTTGAAGCTGATCGACCAGTCCGTGGACCTGCACTTGACCGAACCGGCAGCTAGTCAGGGCAGCGGCAATCCGCCGTAGACCGCCTCGCCTTGCCATTGCGCCCGCGGACGCTGGTGCACCGACCAGAACTGCTCGGCGATCAACTCCGGATCGAAGGCGCCGCCTGGCGCGATGGCGCCATCCACCGTCACCGTGGTGCAATGGATGCCGTCGGCTTCCAGAGCAGGGGCCATTGCCAGCACCATCGCCCGCAGTGCGGCCTTGCCGGCGGTGAGCGCGACCACATCGGCGCCTGCCTCGGGATGCAGCGCCAGCCCGCCGCCGGTGAACAGCATGCTTCCCTTGCCGGCGCGCTGCATCGCAGAGTAGACACTTTGCGCCATCACCAGCGCCCCCGTCACGCACAGCGACAGGTCGGCGGAAAACTGCACGGCATCGAATAACATCGGATGGGCCTGGCGCCAGACGCTGGCGTTATAAATCGCCGTGTCGGCATCGCCAAGTTCTTCGGCGACGCGGCCAAGGGCCGCGCGCAGTGCCGCCGCGTCGGTCAGCTCGACCGGATAGCCGCGCGCGGCGCCGCCCTCCGCCTCGATGGTTGCGCAATAACGCGCCAGTTCATCGGCCCTGCGCGCCAGCAGTGCAACGACAAAGCCGCCGCGCGCAAAACGCCGTGCCAGCGACATGCCAAGGCCAGGGCCAACGCCGGCAACGATACAGACAGGTTTCTTGCTCATCGGTATTCCTGTAGAAGGGATTTTTGTCGAAGTATGCCATGTGCGGTGCTTGCAATACTTTCACAAGTGTGAAAGTATTGAGGCTTCGCCGACCACATGATGGAGACCACGATGTCGCTGACACTCTATTACCACCCGCTTGCCTCGTTCTGCCACAAGGTACTGGTCGCACTGTACGAGCTCGGCACGCCGTTCGACAAGCGGCTGATCGACCTGGGCAATGCTGCGGACCGGGCAGAGCTTCAGGCCGTGTGGCCGCT
The DNA here is from genome assembly GCA_036676245.1 of Massilia sp. Lineage (GTDB taxonomy): Bacteria > Pseudomonadota > Gammaproteobacteria > Burkholderiales > Burkholderiaceae_D > Telluria_A. The sequence continues at coordinate 77,695 of JAKFDH010000172.1, forward strand.
CTGCAAATTTCCCGTGATCCGCGACCACGCGCGCGAGCAAGACATGGCCGAGACATCGACCATCATCGAGTACCTCGACCATCACTACCCGGGACCGCAAGCCCTGATCCCGCGCGACTGGCAAGACGCCCTCGACGCGCGCTTGTGGGACCGCGTCTTCGACAACCATGTGCAGGGGCCGATGCAGGCGATCGTGTTCGACCGCCTGTTCGCCAAAAACGGCGACATGGCCGGCGAGCGCGCCAGCCTGGCCACGGCGTACGGCATGATCGACGAGCGCATGGCCGGACGCGAATGGATCGCGGGGCAGGACTTCAGCCTGGCCGAATGCGCGGCGGCGCCGGCGCTGTTCTACGCGAACACGCTGGTGCCGATCCCGCCCGAGGCTGTGCACCTGGCGGCTTACTTCGAACGCCTGATGGCGCGGCCTTCCGTGCGCCGCACGCTGGATGAAGCGCGCCCGTACTTTCCGATGTATCCGTTCGCGGAGCTGATTCCCGCGCGCTTCTTGCAGGAGTAGATCATGCAACTACAGCACGAACGAAGCAATCTTGATGCGAAATTCCATGCCCTGTCCGATACCACGCGGCGTGCCCTGGTCGAGCGCCTGAGCCACGGCCCGTCGTCGGTGAAGGAACTGGCGCAGCCGGCGGCGGTGTCGCTGCCGTCCGTCCTCAAGCACCTGGCGATCCTGGAAGCGGGCGGCCTGGTTCATTCGGAAAAGCTGGGGCGGGTGCGCACCTTCCGCATTGCGCCCGATGCCTTCGCCGATGTCGAGCGCTGGGTCGCGGAACGCAAGCAAAGCTGGAACACGAAGTTCGACCGCCTGGACCAGTTGCTGGCCGAAGGAGAACCGTCATGATCGGCAGTTCGACCGAGCATTCGGGCTTCGTGGTGTTCCAGGCCGAGGGCCGCGGCACGAAAATGATCTTCACCGAGCAGATCGCCTTCCTCGACGGCTACAATGATCGCGCTGAGCGAATTCGCGGGACCGAAATCGGACTCGACAAGCTGGTGCTCAGTTTGCAGGAACTGCGGTCCCCGCCGCATTAATCGGCGATATTTACAGGAACACCTTTCATGCCAGATGCCGGCCGCCAGCAGCGCCAGTCCACCCGCTTTGCCTTCCTGGCCGCCGTCGCGCTGGCCGGCAAGGGCTGAAGCTTATTGGTACTGCAGGGCGCCGTGCGCCGCGCTGGTCTTCGACGCCTGCAGGCCGGCATATTCGAGGTAGGCGAACAGCAGCACGGCCATCGCCTGCAGCGACAGGAAGGCCATGCCCAGCGCACTTGGCGTGACGAAGCTGGTGGCGGCGAGCGCCAGGCAGCCCAGGGCCCAGCCGACATTGCCGAAGATGATGAACTGCACCAGGAACTCCCATACCCGGTTCGCCCGCGCCACCATGCCCAGCATCAGCGCGTAAGCCACGAGGAAGGCGCCGGTGCCGGTCACCAGCAGGCCGGGCAGGGACAGGTAGTCGGCCAGCACTGCGGGGATGGACAGCTGCAGGCCGGCGAGGCCCAGGCTGGCGACGGCATCGACGATCAGTGCGGTTTTGAGAAGAGCGGAAGCTTGGATGGTTTTCATGGCGTTTCTCCTAAGTTGGTGTGATTGCAGTGTCGTCCGCGTGCCGACGCGCCGCAATTACCTGCAAGGTAATCGAGCCCGCTTGCAAGCGCGGCCCGCTTGCGGCAAGCTGCAAGGCATCGAAACAGGCAAAGCCGGGAGGTACGGGGTGAGCGCAACAATGGAGCGTCCGCAAACGCAGGAGTTCTTCGCCGACTTCCCGTCCGCATTGCGCTACTGGCGCGGCAAGCGCGGCTACAGCCAGCTGCAGCTGTCGACCGTCGGCGATGTGTCGCAGCGCCACCTGAGCTTTCTCGAAAGCGGCCGCTCGCAGCCGAGCAAGGAGCTGATCCTGAAGCTGGGCATCGTGCTCGACATCCCCCTGCGCCAGCGCAATATCATGCTGCTGGCGGCGGGCTTCGCTCCGGCCTACAACGAACGCAAGCTGTCCGACCCGGAGCTGGAGGCTGTGCGCCATGCGCTCGATTTCATGCTGGCGCAGCAGTCGCCGTTCCCGGCGCTGGTGGTGGACCGCTTGTGGAACCTGCAAATGTTCAATCCGCCGGCTGCCGGCATGATGAAGTGGCTGCTAGGACTGCCGGACGATTACGTCATTCCCGGCGATGGCGCGATCAACGCGGTGCGCCTGATGCTCGATCCGAACGGCGCGCGCCCGTATGTGGTGAACTGGGAGGAAGTGGCGCTCGATTCGCTGCACTGGATCGAACGCGAAGCGATGAGCGACGGGCCGGGCAGCGAGGCGAGCACGCTGCTGCGCGAGCTGACCGAGTTGGCCGGACCGACGGGGCGCCGCTGGGAGCAGGCGGAGCGCAACGCCTTGCCCTTCCTGCCGATCACGCTGCGCAAGGATGGCGTCGAGCTGAAACTGTTCACGGCGATTGCCACACTGGGCACGCCGCGCGACGTCACGCTGCACGAGCTGCGCATCGAGAGCTTCTTCCCGGCCGATACCGCGACCGAAATGTGGTTTAGGTCGCGTTTCTCGAAGTCGCAAAAGTGAAGCCTGTTCGTACAAATGCCAACGTCGTTCCTGCGCAGGCAGGAACCCATACTGAGGTTGAACTACGACGACGCCGTTACGGCTTAGACATGCTCAGTATGGATCCCTGCCTGCGCAGGGATGACGTTGGTTCTTGCGCGTTGAGATTCCTTTCGCGACGCCGGCAGCGATACTACAAGAACGTCTCGTGTCCGGTCACGCCCTGAGGTTGAACTACGACGACGCCGTTACGGCTCAGACATGCTCGGTATGGATCCCTGCCTGCGCAGGGATGACGTTGGTTCTTGCGCGTTGAGATTCCTTTCGCGACGCCAGCAGCGATACTACAAGAACGTCTCGTGTCCGGTCACGCCCAGATTCCTGATCTGCGACCGCTGCGCCGCTGCCATCACGCCCGCAACAAACTTGTAGTCCGCCAGTTTGTTCGGACGCAGTTGAACGCCGGTGGCTTCGGCTGACGCGGCGACCGTCTTGAGTTTGCGTTCGAGTTCCCCGCGGCTCGGCACGATCACGCCGTCCCACAGTACCGTGCCATCCTTGCAGGGGCGTTGGTCGCGCCCTGAAGTCAAGACTACACGCATTTTGCTACTTAATCGCAATTATTATGCCATTGTATGGAATTAATTCTTTCCTTTTCGTTGATATTGTTGGCCAGACTGCGGCACAATGCTAAGGTGTCGGCTTTCCCGAACATGCCGACGCCGGAGCCCAATTTGAAGTGCCGTTCGATCCTGCTGCTTGCCCTCGCGCTGTGCGCCGCTTCCTGCGCGCAGGCTGCCTTGCCGGTGTACCGCTTCATCGTCAAGAACAGCTATCCCCATGATCCCCAGGCGTTCACGCAGGGTTTGTTCTACAAGGACGGCTTCCTGTACGAGAGCACCGGCAGTTATGGGCAATCGTCGCTGCGCAAGGTCGTGCTCAAGACCGGCAAGGTGGTGCAGAAGAAGGACCTGGCGGCCAATGTGTTTGGCGAAGGGATCGCCGAATTCGGCGGCGCGATCGTCGGCTTGACCTGGCAATCGCAGCTGGGCTTCGTGTTCGACACCAAATCGTTCGCGCTGAAGAAGCGCTTCAACTACAAGGGCGAGGGCTGGGGCCTGGCCAGCAATGGAAAGCTGGCCTACATGAGCGACGGCACGCCGTTCATCCGGGTCCTCAACCCGGCACTGGAAGAGGTGCGGCGCTTCCAGGTGACGGCGGAGGGCAAGCCGCTCGGGAACCTGAACGAACTCGAATGGGTCGAGGGCGAGCTGTTTGCCAACATCTGGGGGACGGACGCGATCGCGCGCATCGACCCGGCCACCGGCAATGTGACCGGCTGGATCGACCTGACCAGCCTGCTGGAACCGGCGCAGCGCGGCACCGCATCGGCGGACGCGGTCCTGAACGGCATCGCCTGGGATGCCAAAGGGCGCAGGCTGTTCGTCACCGGCAAACTGTGGCCGAAACTGTTCGAGATCGAACTGGTGCTGGTCCAGGCGCGCCGCTAAACATTGCGACTGAGGCTTACTTCTTGCGCATCAGCTTTTCGATGGCGGCGATCTCGCGCGGCAGCTTGCAGCTCAGGCACTCGGTGCCGGCCGGCGTGACGAAGTAGTCGTCCTCGATGCGCACGCCGATGTTCCACCATTTCGGGTCCACGCCTTCGGCCTTTTCGGGAATGTAGATCCCGGGCTCGATCGTGAAGGCCATGCCCGGCTTGAGCGTCACCATCGCCTTGGTGTAGTGGCTGCGTACGCGATCCGGCAGGTCGGGCGAACCCCAGGTGCGTTCGTAGTTGCCGGCGTCGTGGACGTCCAGCCCGATCCAGTGCGAACTGCCATGCGGGTAGAAGATCAGGAATTTCTTCTTTTCGATGATGTCGGCCTTGTCGCCTTTCATGATGCCGAGGCGGAGCAGGCCGTCGACGATCACGTCGATGGTCGCGTCATGCGAAGCGTGCAAGGGCGCGCCCGGCACGGCCTGCGATTCGCCGGCCCGGATCGCGGCCAGCACGATCTCGTAGATCGCCCTCTGCTCGGGCGAGAACACGCCGCTGACCGGATAGCTGCGCGTCACGTCCGCCGTGTACATGCCGTACTCGCAACCGGTGTCGTTGACGACCATCGCGCCCGGCTCCATCACCTTGTCGGCCGCGTCATAGTGCAGCACCACCGCGTTCGGGCCGGAGCCGAGGATCGGCGGGTAGGCCATGCGCGCGGCATTGCCCTGCGAGCAGACGTGGACCATGGCCGCCCGCAGCGTCCATTCCCCCTTGCCTGCCTGGACCGCCGGCATCGCCGCCAGGTGGGCCTTGACCGACAGGTCGACCGCTTCGCGCAGCAGCGCTTCCTCGGTCGCGTCCTTATACAGGCGCATCTCGGCCAGCGCCGGCGCCAGGTTATACACCGGCAGCGACACGGCCGAACGCGCGCTGCGCCGGTTCCAGGCCGTCAGCATCTGGTCGCGGAACTTGGTGTCGCCGCCGTCCATTAGCCACAGGGAGCTTGCATCGCGCATCAATTCGGCCAGCTGCTTGGACAGCTGGTCGCTGGCGACGGCGGCATCGGCCAGGTATTTGGTCCGGGCCAGCTCCTGGCCGCTGCGGTAGCCGGTCCACTGTTCTTCTTCCCACTTCTTCGGCTTGCCGTACAGCGTATAGCGCTTGCCTTCCGGCGCATCGGGCCTGAGCACGGCGACCGCGCCCACTTCGGGCATGCCGGTCAGGTACCAGAAATTCGAATCGGGACGGTAGGGCTGGTTCTCGATCAGCTGCGGCGACGCGTTGACCATGACGAGGGCGCCTTTCGGCAGTTGCGCCATCAGTTTGGTGCGGCGCGCGGCATACACGCTGGCGTCCGGGGTCACGCTGGGCGGCGCGGCGCTGGCTCCCATCGCGGCCAGCAGCAGGAGGGCGGGCAAGGTGTGGCGCAGTCGCATCTGAGTTCCCAGTGGATCAATAAATGTTTGCCAGTGTGCATTGTTCAGATGCAGATGTCTATGCCCCGTCGGCCCCTGGGAGCGCTTTTGCAGACGGTAAGGCCAGCGCCGGCGCCGCTACACTGGCATGCAAAAAAGACATGCCATTTCGCGCGGCCCGGGCAAAAAATTGACAGGGGCGCTGACAAAATCTGTCAAAGTCCGCTGCTCTTCAGGCCATTCCCCAGTAGGACTTCGCCTACATCGGCTGGCATGCAAGTTGCGAACTCAGCAGTAACCTTGTTACCGGGCTGAGAATGTCATGATCCTGTTCTTGATTTGCGCACTGGGCACGCTGCTTTGCCTGCTCATCGCGGTGTCGGCCTATGCCGCCGACGTCATCCGCGAACGCATGGGCAAGCCGCCCGGCTGATGGCCGGGCCGGCGCCGCTCAGGCGATCAGCCGCGCGATGCGATCGTGCAGCGCCTGGGCCAGCTGGTGGATGTGGATGCCGTCGACGAAGCCGTGGTGGGCCTGCACCGAGAACGGCACCGTCATGCGCCCGCTGGCGGCCGGGTCGCTGAACCTGCCCCAGGCGATCAGCGGAATGTCCGCCTCGCGCATGCGGTAGATCGGATGCTCGATCGCCGTCAGGCGCAGCCAAGGCATGCAGGTCGTGTAAAAATTTTCCTTCAACTGGCGCGGGCTGAAACTGGCGCTGTCGTTGACCAGGGCGCGGGTCGCCCTGGCCACCGCGCCGGCCGCGACGCTGCGGGCGACGAACTCGTCGAGGTCCTGGCTCATGTCGAAGCTGGCGTAATTGAGGTTGTTGTCCTCGTTGACCACCGTGTACGAGGCCAGGAAGCTGTCGATCTTGATGACCTGGCCGTCCACGATGCGGTACATGAAGTTGTCGATCGTGGGCAAGGTCGTCAGCAGGCAGTACAGGAACACATGGAAGGGCGGCAGCTGCCGCGCCTTGCAGAACGGCCGGTAGTCCGGCAGCTCGAGTTCCATCGTCAGGTTGATCAGCGGGTTGTCGTAGCGGCTGAAGGCCTCGAAGCGGTCGCGCCGCGATTCAAAATTTTTCATCCCGACAGTGTAACCGATGCCGTTGGCACGGAAAGTGCATTGAGTCCCTGGGCAGGGCCGCGCCGCGGCTGCTGCGCCCGATTCTGGTGCATTCAAGTGCAAGGTGCATGCGGATGCGCGCTATTGGTGAGGGATGTGAGGCTGTGCGAAGACTGGAACTGAACGAGGAAGCGCTGGTGGCGCCACTGGCGCCGCTGGCGCTCGATACCCGCCAGCAGGCCGGCCGCTGGCCCGCCTGGCGCTTGCAGGCAGCGACCGGCGACGCCGTCGACGAGGCGGCGGGCCTGGGGCGCTGGTGGGTCGAACGCGCCAGCGCGCGGCTGGCGTTGTCGCCGGTGGCGCAGCGCATCCTTGGCGTGCGCGCCGACGCCACCCTGGCCGAACTGACCGCCCGCGTGGCGGTGGAGGACGCGGAGCGGGTGCACGCCGCATTCGACGGGCTGGCCACCGCGCCGCAGTCGCAGGCCTGCGAATTCCGGGTCGTCGAGATGGGCCAGGGCCTGCGCTGGGTGCGCCTGCAGTCGGTGCCCTCGAACGATCCCGGCATCGCCGCCGGCCTGCTGACCGATATCACGGCGGCCAAGCACGCGGCGATGCGCGAACGCTTCAACTTCGCACTGACCCAATACCTGATCGGCACCGACACCTTCGACGAAGCGGTCAACAAGATCATCCACCTGGTGTGCGAGGACCTGGGCTGGGACTGGGGCGCCTACTGGGCGCTCGAGCGGCGCGAAGGCGCGGACGACGTGCTGCGCTGCCGCCATGTATGGCATGGGCCGCATCACGACTACGCGGCGTTCCGGGCCAGCACCGCGCAGCTGGCGGTGGAGCCGGGGCAGGGGCCGGAAGGGCAGGTCTGGCGCAGCGGGCAGGCGCAGTGGGTCGATGCCGGCGAGGAGCGCGGCGACGCGCCGCGCCTGGCCAGCGCGCGCGCCTGCGGCCTGCAGTCGGGCTACTTCTTCCCGGTGACCTACATCGCCGCCGACGGCCGCCTGCACAGCGCCGGCGTGCTCGAGTTTTTCAGCGCCGCGCCGCGCCAGCGCGAGGCGCAGCTGCCCGGCCTGGCCGAATCGATCAGCGCGCTGATCGCGCAGACCGCGCAGCGCCTGGTCCAGCAGGAGCGGGTGCGCATCCTGGCCCAGACCGACGAGATGACGGGCCTGGTCAACCGCGCCCATTTCCACCAGCTGCTCGACGCCGCCTGCGCGAACGTGGCGGGGCAGGCCGGCGCCGGCTTCGGCCTGCTGTACATCGACCTCGATCATTTCAAGCCGATCAACGACGCCCTCGGCCACGCGGCCGGCAACAGCGTGCTGTGCGACTTCGCCGCCCGCCTGCGCGCGCTGGCGCCGCCGGGCGCCGTCGCGGCGCGCCTGGGCGGCGACGAATTCGCCCTGCTGACCGGCCCCGGCACCGGCGCCGCCGCGCAGGGCGCGCTGGCGCAGCAGGTGCTGCAGGCGGCGTGCACGCGCTTTAACTACCTGGGCCACGAGCTGTCGGTCTCGGCCAGCATCGGCATGAGCCGCTTCCCGGAACACGGCACCGACACCGCCCAGCTGTTGCATGCCGCCGACGCCGCCATGTACAACAGCAAGCACAACGGCCGCAATACCTCCTGCCTGTACAGCGGCGAAACCGACGTCCAGCAGGGCGTGCTGGTGCGCCAGCTGACGCTGCTGTCGGAACTGCACGAGGCGCGCGCGCGCAACGAATTCTTCCTCGAGTACCAGCCGATCTTCGACGTGCAGGGCGAACGGGTGCTGGCGGTCGAAGCGCTGATCCGCTGGCGCAAGCAGGATGGCACGGTGGTCCCGCCCGATGTGTTCATCCCGGTCGCCGAGCAAAGCCGGATGATCGTCCATCTCGGGCGCTGGGTGCTGGAGCAGGTGTGCCGCGACCTGCCGCGCATGCATGCCGCCGGCATGGCCGGGCTGCAGGTCCACGTCAACATGGCGGCGCCCGAATTCCTCGACCTCGACCTGCCGGCCGAACTGGCCGCGATCGTGGCGGCGGCCCGGATCGATCCGCGCCACCTGTGCCTGGAGCTGACCGAGGGCGTGGTGATGAACCGCATCGAGCGTTCGCTGCCGATCATGGCCGAACTGTCGCGCCTCGGCTTCGAGATCAGCCTGGACGACTTCGGCATGGGCTATTCCTCGCTGTCGATGCTCAAGCTGCTGCCGATCCGCTCGCTGAAGATCGACCGCCTGTTCCTGCAGGGCGTGCCGCGCGACCGCGACGACTGCGCGATCGTGCGCACGGTGCTCGACCTGGGCCGCAACATGCGCCTGCGGGTGATTGCCGAAGGCATCGAGAACGACGCCCAGCTGGGCTTCCTGCGCCAGTTTGGCTGCACCGCGGTGCAGGGCTTTTTGCTGGGCCGGCCGATGCCGCTGGCGGCGCTGGTCGCGCGCCACGGCAGCAGCGGCTGAAAGCAGCCGCGGCGGCGCGGCAGGCGCGCGAACAATTGCGCCTTGGACGAGTCAAACAGATATTGACCTCCAAGGCACAAGATGCAGCTGTCGCAATTTATCCGTGAGCAGATCGATGTCATTCTCGACGAATGGGAAGTGTTCGCCTCGCGAATACCGAATGCCGAGGGCATGGCGTCGAGCGGCCTGCGCGACCACGCGCGCGGCATCCTGCTGACCATCGCCGACGACCTCGATACACCGCAGTCGGCCGAGCAGCAGTCGGCCAAGGCGCGCGGCCAGGGACCGCCGTGTCCACTCGACACGGAGGCCGGCATGCACGGCCTGGCGCGGGTGGCCGCCGGCTTCACCGTCAACGACGCGATGGCCGAATTCCGCGCCCTGCGCGCCAGCGTGCTGCGCTTGTGGAGCAAAACCGAGTCCGGCGCGGGAGCGGCGGGCGAGCTGACGCGCTTTAACGAGGGGATCGATCAGGCGCTGACGGAGTCGCTGGCGAGCTATTCGGCGCTGAAGGACCGCCAGGCGCGCCTGCTCGATGCGCTGCTCGGCGCGTCGCCGGACCTGCACTACGTGGTCGACCCCGCCGACAAGCTCATTTATTGCAACAAGGCCGTCGCCGACTTGTTCGGCACCCGCCCGGAACAGCTGCTGGGCGTCGAGTTCGGCGCCTTGTGCGCGCCCTTTTCGCCCGGCCTCGTCCAGCAGGTGCGCGATGCCGCACGCGATGGCGCCGGCGCCCGCTCCGACCTGCGGGTGCGGGTGGCGGGCGAGGACCTGGTGTTCGAGCAGGTGCTGGTGCCGGTGCGCGATCCCGACGGCCGCTGCGAGGCGGTGGCGGCCACGGCGCGCGACATCACGGCGCGCAAGGCCGCCGAGGAGCGCGCCCGGCGCAGCGCCAACTTCGACCTGCTGACCGGGCTGGCCAACCGCGGCCTGTTTCGCGAACGGCTGGAGCACGAAATCAAGCACGCGGCGCGCATCGGCCTGCCGCTGGCCCTGCTGTTCATCGATCTCGACGGCTTCAAGGACGTCAACGACCGCCATGGCCACGCGACCGGCGACGAACTGCTGCAGCAGGTCGCGCGCCGCCTGCAGGCCTGTGTGCGCGATACCGACACCGTGGCGCGGCTGGGCGGGGACGAGTTCACCGTGATCCTGACCGACGTGACCGTGCCGCCGTTCGTCGAAACCTTGTCCGCCGAGATCCTGGCCGAACTGGGCAGGCCCTTCGTCCTCGCCACTGCCCAGGTGGGCATTTCGGGCAGCATCGGCATCAGCCTCTACCCGAACGACGGCGCCACGCCGGATGAACTGGTGCGCAACGCCGACCGCGCCATGTACGCCGCCAAGCAGGGCGGCCGCAACCGCTACGCCTTCTTTTCGTCGGCCACGATGGTGCGCCCGAGCGGCAGCGCGGCCCGCGCATCGGCCGTGCGCGGGCATTGATGGCCGTCGGTGGTTAGCCGCGGTCCTGGCGCGGCAGCGCGAACTGGGTGCTGAGGAAGCGCGCGATGCGCTCCTGCGTCGTTTCCAGGTAGGGGATGTTGAGGTGGTCCGAGTCGGGGATGATCTCGTCCAGGTGCAGCTTGCCCAGCTTGGCCACCAGGATGTCGGTGTGCGAATGGGGCACGATGTCGTCGCTGGCGGCGCGCAGCACGTAGGTCGGGGCCTTGAGCGCCTCGGCGTACTTGACCGACTCGAAGCGGTGGCGCAGCACATAATCGACCGGCAGCGCGCCGCGGAACTTGCGCTTGGCGATCGCCAGGATCGAGTCGTAAGGCGTGATCAGCACCAGCGCATGGGCGTCGCGCTCGAGCGCCACCTGGACCGCCACCCCGGAACCGAGGCTGCGCCCGACCACCGCCACGCGCGACTTGTCGACATTGCTATGCTCGGCAAGCCAGTCGAACAGCATGCGCCCGTCCTCGACCATGTGGTGCTCGGCCGGTTCGCCATGGGAATCGCCATAGCCGCGATAGTTGACTGCCAGCACTGTCATGCCCGGAAATAACTTGCCGGCGTCGCGCGCGACCCAGGAGATTTCCTCCGAGCGCCCGCCGAAATAGATGACGGCCGGGTGCGGGCCGACCATGGCCGGCTTCATCAGCCAGCCCGACAGCTTGGTGCCGTCGGCGGCGCGCAGCACGATGGCGCGCGTGCGGTGGCCGCTGCTGCGCGGGCTTTTGACCTCGCGCTTGGCGCCCGGATTGAAGACCAGGCGGCGCTGGCTGGCCGCCACCACCGCCGTCACGCCCATCCACAGGACGGACAGGATGCCGGCCGCACTGGCCATTTTTCTCGAATTGTTCATAAGCATCAGTCTAACGCGCTTCGCAACCCGCGGCACCGGTGCGCGCAGCCGCACGCCACTCTGCGCGCGCGGCGTGGCCTGGAAACAACGGTCATTCCGGTATGTCAATGTGATAACCTTGTGCTGCGAGCGACCCACCCCTGGTTAAATGAAAAAAATAAACCTCTCCGCCGAGCAAATCGCAGGCCTGTTCATCGGCACGCTGGGCCTGGTCGTGGCGCTGCGCTGGATCTTCGACAGCGACGCCATCGCGCGCCTGATACCTGGTTCGCAGGCGATGGGGATCAATACCCCGGTCCTGTTCATGGCGGCCGGCCTGTGCTGCCTCGCCGCCCTCAGGCAGGCACGCCACCCGCGCCTGGCGCAGGCGCAGACGGCGGCGGCGCTGCTGCTGGTGGCGTTCCCGCTGCTGATGCTGTCGCAGCATGCGTTCGGGATCAGCCTGGGCATCGATTTCGTGCGCGAGCCGACCGCGCCCACCCCCAGCGTGCCTTATCCGGGGCGGATGGCGCCGAACACCTGCATCGCTTTCCTGCTGGCCGGCGCCGGCTTCCTGCTGGCGCGCCGGCCGCTGCGGGCGCGCTGGCAGGACTGGCTGCTGACCGCCTGCGCCGCCAGCGTGACGCTGATCGGCCTGACGGCCGCTGTCGGCCACCTGCTCAAGCTCGAACCGCTGTACCGGGTGACCGCCGCCAACATGATGCTGGCGCCGACGGCGATCGGCGTGACCGTCATGGGCATGGGGCTGTGGTCGATCCGCGGCGCGCTGGCGGCAGCGCGCCGCGGCGCCGACAGCGGCAGCGGCAGCGAGGAGACCATCACGGCGCGTGCGATCATCGTGGTCACGCTGGTGGCGCTGTGCTCGGGCGCGGCGGGGTTTGCGACCATGCGCGACAGCTACGAGGCAACGATCTCCGAGAACATCGCGGTGAGCGCGGCCACCACCGCCGGTTCGCTGATCAACACGCTCGAGAACAGCATCGCCTTCCCGCGCGCCACAGCGGCGCGCGCCGACGTGCGCGCGGCGCTGGCCGGGCCGGACAGCGCCGCCGGGCGCGCCGTGCTGGAGGAAGCCGCCGGCAGCATGGCCGAAGCCGGGATCGTCGCGGCACGCTTTCTCGACGTGCACGGGCGGCTGCGCGCCGCCATCGGCCAATCCGAAAACGAGCGCGCCAGCGTGCGCCACCCGCTGCGCGTGGGCGGGCAAGAGGTGCAACTGCTGTGGCGCGAGAACTACGTGCTGCGCACCGTGAACGAGGTGCGCGACCGCGGCCGCGTGCTCGGCACCCTGGTCAGCGAGCAGCGGCTGCCGATCTTCGACCGCCTGGCGGCCGCGGTGCGCGCCTCGAGCGCCTCGTCCGACCTGCTGCTGTGCCACCGCGCCGGCGAGGCGGCGGCCTGCGCGCCGTCGCGCTTCTATCCGGCGCCGTTCACGGTCCCGATGCGCAAGCCGGACGGCGGCGTCAGCCTGCCGATCAACCGCGCGCTGCTCGGCGAGCACGGCGTGCAGGTGACCCAGGACCTGCGCGGGGTGTCGGTGTATGCCGCCTACACGCCGGTCGGCGATACCGGGCTGGCGCTGGTGGTCAAGGTCAATGCGGACACCCTGTTCCTGCCGCTGCGCCAGCAGGCCAATGTGCTGCTGCTGTCGCTGGCGGCGCTGGTGGTGCTGGGCGTGTCGGTGCTGCTGGTCCAGGTCCGCCCGCTGCTGCGCAAGCTGGTGCGCGAGCAGCGCCGCACCCAGGTGATCCTGGAGAATTCGAGCGACGCCTTCGTGGCGATCGGGATCGACGGCCGGGTCACCGACTGGAATACCCAGGCCGAACGCACCTTCGGCTGGACCGCGGCCGAAGCGGCCGGGCGCCGCCTGTCCGAACTGATCATCCCGCCGGCCCAGCGCGCCGCCCACGAAGCCGGTTTTGCGCATTTCATCGGCAGCGGCCAGGGCCCGGTCATCAACAACCGGATCGAAGTGACGGCGCTGTGCCGCGACGGCCGCGAGATCCCGATCGAGCTGTCGATCGCCGCCTTCCACAATGGCCAGGGCTACGTCGCCAATGCCTTCATGCGCGACATCACCGAGCGGCGCCGCATGGGCGGCGAGATCGAGGCGCGCGCGCACGAACTCGAGCACGAGCGCGACCGCGCCCGGGAAGCGAGCCGCGCCAAAGGCGAGTTCGTGGCCAACATGAGCCACGAGCTGCGCACCCCGATGAACGCGGTGCTCGGCATGACCTACCTGCTGGGCCATACCAGCCTGACCGCCGAGCAGCGCAAATACCTGGAGATGATCCGCCTGTCCGGCCAGTCGCTGCTGGGGATCATGAACGACATCCTCGATTTTTCGAAGGTCGAGGCGGGGCGCATGGAGCTGGCGCACATCCGCTTCCACCTGAACGACGTGCTCGGCGCGGTGGCCACGATCATGAGCGTGAATGCGGGCGACAAGGATCTCGAGCTGGCGATCGGGGTCGAGCCGGACGTGCCGCTGGTGCTGACCGGCGACGCGCTGCGGGTGCAGCAGGTGCTGGTCAACCTGGCCGGCAACGCGATCAAGTTCACCCAGCGCGGCGAAGTGAGCGTGCTGGTCGACCTGCTGGCGCGCGAGGCCGAACGCGCCACCTTGCGCATGCGCGTGCGCGACACCGGCATTGGCATGGACCCGGACCAGCTGGCGCGCCTGTTCTCGCCGTTCACCCAGGCCGACACCTCGATGACGCGGCGCTTCGGCGGCACCGGCCTCGGGCTGACCATCTCGCGCCAGCTGGTCGAACTGATGGGCGGCACGATCGCGGTCGACAGCACCCCCGGCAGCGGCAGCGAATTCACGATCGTGCTGCCGATGCAGGCCGACCCCGACCAGACCGACGGGCGCCGCCACGGCGCCGTCCTGGGCCCGTTGCGGCTGCTGGTGGTGGACGACAACCAGACCAGCCGCGACTACCTGGCCAAGACCGTGGCCGGGTGGCGCTGGCAGGCCGACAGCGTCGCCTCGGGGCCTGAGGCGCTGGCCATGGTGAGCCAGGCCGAGGCGGCCGGCACCCCGTACGACGTGGTGCTGCTGGACTGGCAGATGCCGGCCATGGACGGCCTGGCGACGATGCGCGCGTTGCGCAGGCTGGTGCCGGCGCCGCGCATGCCGGTCACGCTGATGGTCAACGCCTACGGACGCGGCAAGCTGATGGACTTGCCGGGGGCGGCCCAGGTCGACGCGGTGCTGTCCAAGCCGATCACCGGATCGAGCCTGTTCGACACGCTGCACGAAGTGCTGGTGCTGCGCACCCCGGGCGGCGCGGCCGGCATGATCGCGTCGGCCGCGGGCGCGGTCCAGCGGCTCGACGGCGCGCGCCTGCTGCTGGCCGAGGACAATGAACTGAACCAGCAGGTGGCGCGCGGCATCCTGGAGCGGGTCGGGGCCCAGGTCGACATCGTGCCCAACGGCGCGCTGGCGGTCGAGCGCCTGGCTGCCGCCGGCCCCGCCTACGACCTGGTGCTGATGGATATCCAGATGCCGGTCATGGACGGCTTCGCCGCCACCGGCGAGGTGCGCAACACGCTCGGCCTGACCTTGCCGATCCTGGCCATGACGGCCGGGGTCACGGAGGCGGAGCGCGCCAGCTGCATCGCGGCCGGGATGGATGAGCTGATCGCCAAGCCGATCGATGTCGACGACATGCTGGCCAAGATCGTGCGCTTCCTGCCGCGCATCGCGGCGCGCACGCCGGCCGCGCCTCCTGCGGCGCCGCCGGCCGCGCCGGCGCCGCAGGAGGCGCTGCCGGTGCTGAAGATCGAACCGCTGGTGGCGATCGCGCGCGGCAATCCGGTGCATCTGCAGGCCTTCGTGAAAGTGGTGCAGCAGGCGGTGGGGCAGGGGGCGGACGACTTCGACCGGGCCGAGGCCGAATGGCGCGAAGGGCGCGCCGTGGACGCCGCGCGCACGCTGCATTCGCTGCGCGGCGGCGTCGGCAGCCTGGGCGCCAGGCGCTTCGCCAGCGCGTCGCTGGCGCTGGAACAGTCGCTCAAGGCTGGCGGCGAGGACAGCGCGCGCCTGTTCGACCAGGCGCGCGAGGAACTCGAGGCGGCGATGCAAGCGGCCAGGGTGTGGCTGGCGACGCAGCCTCCGGAGTAGCTGCGCAAAACCGATTTGTCCGGATTTGATCCAGATCAATTGAATTTCCGGATGCCACGACTACGCTGCAAGCTTTGACCGAGGTGGCCATGAGCGTTCGCAACCTGCAGCATCTATTCGCGCCGCGCTCGGTGGCGCTGGTGGGCGCCTCCGCGCGCGAAGGCAGCGTCGGCGCCACCGTGCTGCGCAACCTGCTGGCCGGCGGCTTCGCCGGCCCGGTGTATCCGGTCAATCCCAAGTACCGCACGCTGGCCGGCCTCGAATGCCATGCCAGCGTGGCCGGCCTGCCGCAAGCGCCGTCGCTGGCGGTCATCTGCACCCCGGCCGCCACCGTACCCGGCATCATCAAGGCGCTGGGCGAACGCGGCACCCGCGCGGCCATCGTGCTCAGCGCCGGCCTGAATGGCCCGGCCGGCGGCGGACGCACCCTCAGGCAGGCGGCGCTGGACGCGGCGCGCCCGTTCACGCTGCGCCTGCTGGGACCGAACTGCGTCGGCCTGCTGGTGCCGGGCATCGGCCTCAACGCCAGCTTCGCCCATACCAGCGCCCAGCCGGGCAAGATCGCCTTCGTGTCGCAGTCGGGCGCGCTGGTGACGGCGGTGCTGGACTGGGCCAACGCGCGCGGGATCGGCTTTTCCCGCTTCATTTCGCTGGGCGACAGCGCCGACGTCGATTTCGGCGACGTGCTCGACTACCTGGCCGGCGACCGCGACACCGGCGCGATCCTGCTGTACGTCGAGGACATCCGCCACGCCCGCAAATTCATGTCGGCCGCGCGCGCGGCGGCGCGCAGCAAGCCGGTCGTGGTGCTCAAGGCCGGCCGCATGCCCGAGGGCGCCCGCGCGGCCGCCTCGCACACCGGCGCGCTGGCCGGCGCCGACGACATATACGATGCCGCCATCCGGCGCGCCGGCATGCTGCGCGTGCTGACCACCGAGGATCTGTTCGGCGCGGTCGAGACGCTGGCGCGCGCGCGCCCGCTGGCCGGCGAGCGGCTGGCGATCCTGACCAACGGCGGCGGCCCCGGCGTGCTGGCGGCCGATGCGCTGGCCGCGGGCGGCGGCCAGCTGGCGGCGCTGGCGCCGGCCACCATCGCCGCGCTCGATGCCGTGCTGCCGCCGACCTGGTCGCGCGCCAACCCGGTCGACATCATCGGCGACGCGCCGGTCGGCCGCTATGTGCAGGCACTGGACGCGCTGCTGAAAGACCCCGGCTGCGACGCCATCCTGCTGATCCACGCGCCGACGGCGATCGTGCCGAGCGAGGCGATCGCGGCGGCGCTGGCGCCGCTGGCGGCCGCGGCGGGCAAGAACGTGCTGGCCTGCTGGATGGGCGGCGCGGCGGTGGCCCAGGCGCGCCGCACCTGCGGCGCGGCCGGCATGCCGGTCTTCGACACGCCGGAAGACGCGGTCGGCGCCTTCCTCCAGATCGTCCACTACCGGCGCAACCAGGACCTGCTGATGCAGGTGCCGCCCGCGGCCTGCCTGGGCGAAGCCGCCGACCGCGGCGCGGCGCGCGCGATCGCGCAGGCGGCGCTGGCCGCCGGGCGCGAGCTGCTGTCCGAGCCGGAGGCCAAGGCGGTGCTGGCGGCGTACCACATTCCGGTGGTCGAGACCCGCCGCGCGGCCTCGGTGGACGAGGCGGCGCAGGCGGCGGCGCGGATCGGCTATCCGGTGGCGCTCAAGCTGCTCTCGCCCGACGTCTCCCACAAGTCCGATGTCGGCGGGGTCGCGCTCGACCTCGAGGACGAGGCGGCGCTGCGATCGGCCGCCGCCCGCATCGGGCAGCAGCTGGCCCGCCTGCGGCCGGAGGCGCGGCTGGAAGGCTTCACGGTGCAGCAGATGGCGCGCCGCCCCCAGGCGCACGAACTGATCGTCGGCGTGGCCACCGATCCGGTGTTCGGGCCGGCGATCCTGTTCGGCCAGGGCGGCGTGGCGGTCGAGGTGATGGCCGACCATGCGGTGGCGCTGCCGCCGCTGAACCTGGTGCTGGCGCGCGACCTGGTCGGGCGCACCCGGGTCGCGCGCCTGCTGGCCGGCTACCGCAACCGGCCGCCGGCCGACATGGACGCGATCCTGGCGACCCTGATGCGCATTTCGCAGCTGGTGGCCGACATCCCGGAACTGGTCGAGCTCGACATCAATCCGCTGCTGGCCGACAGCGACGGCGTGCTGGCGCTCGATGCGCGCATCCGGGTGGCGCTGGCCGACCGCAGCGCCAGCAGCCTGGACCGGCTGGCGATCCGCCCCTATCCGCAGGAGCTGGAGCAACAGGTCGCGTGGCAGGGCGCGCCGCTGACGGTGCGCCCGATCCGCCCCGAGGACGGCCCGGCCCACGTGGCCTTCTTCGCCGCGCTCACGCCCGACGACGTGATGTACCGGATGTTCGTGCGCATGCGCGAACTGGGGCCGTCGCAGCTGGCGCGCTTCACCCAGATCGACTACGACCGTGAAATGGCCTTCATCGCCACCCGCGGCGCCGACGGCAGCGCCGAGACGCTGGGCGTGGCGCGCATCGTGGCCGACCCCGACAACATCAGCGCCGAATTCGCCGTCACGGTGCGCTCCGACCTCAAGGGCCAGGGCCTGGGCAAGCTGCTGATGGCGCGCCTGGTCGACTACTGCCGCAGCCGCGGCCTGCGCGAGATCGTTGGCGAGGCGCTGCCCGTGAACACCCGCGTGCTGCGCCTGGCGCGTTCGCTCGGCTTCACGCTGGCGCCGGCGCCGGCGCCGGACCAGGGCACGGTGCGCATGACGCTGGCCCTATAGGGGCGTTTTTGATGCAAGTCAAGGATTTTGAGGGTGCCCCTCCATACACTTGCTTTCCATCAGGTACCGCCCCCAGGAGTTGCAACAATGCTTACGGAATTCGACGCGGCGCTGATTCGCAAGATGAATCAGTCCGGCCCGCGTTACACGTCTTACCCGACCGCCGACCGCTTCAGCGCGGCGTTCGGCTACCGCGACTACCTGCAGGCGGTGGCCGGGCTGCGTACGCGCGGCAGCAGCAAGCCGCTGTCGCTGTACCTGCATATTCCGTTCTGCGACACGGTGTGCTACTACTGCGCCTGCAACAAGATCGTCACGAAGAACCGCGACAAGGCGGTCACCTACCTCGCTTACCTGAAGCGTGAAATCGAGATGCAGGGGCGCCTGTTCGCCGGCATGAACCGGGTCGAGCAGCTGCACCTGGGCGGCGGCACCCCGACCTACCTGTCCGACGCGCAGATGGAGGAATTGATGGCGCACCTGCGCCACTGTTTCCAGTTCGCGCCCGACGACGCCGGCGAATACAGCATCGAGGTCGATCCGCGCACGGTCACGCCGGAGCGGGTCCACAGCCTGCGCCGCCAGGGCTTCAACCGCATCAGCCTGGGCGTGCAGGACTACGACTCGCAGGTGCAGCTGGCCGTCAACCGCGTGCAGCCGGCGGCCGATACCCAGGCCGTCATCGACGCCGCGCGCGCGGCGGGTTTCCATTCCGTCAGCGTCGACCTGATCTACGGCCTGCCGAAACAGAATGCGATGTCGATGGCGCGCACCCTCGAACAGGTCATCAAGGCCGATCCGGACCGCATCGCCATCTACAACTACGCCCACCTGCCGCACCTGTTCAAGCCGCAGCGCCGCATCAGCGAAGCCGACATGCCGGATGCCGACACCCGGATCGACATGCTGGCGCTGTGCATCCGGCGCCTGACCGAGGCCGGCTATGTGTATATCGGCATGGACCATTTCGCCAAGCCGGCGGACGCGCTGGCCGTGGCCCAGGCCCAGGGCCGCCTGCACCGCAACTTCCAGGGCTATTCGACCCACGCCGAGACCGAACTGGTGTCGTGCGGGGTGTCGGCGATCAGCGCGGTGGGCACCTCGTACAGCCAGAACGTCAAGTCGCTCGATTCCTACTACGACCTGCTCGACCGCAATGAGCTGCCGGTCGCGCGCGGCATCGTGCTGACGATGGACGATGTCCTGCGGCGCAAGATCATCCACACGCTGATGTGCAATTTCGAGCTGTCGGTGGCGGCCATCGAACAGGCCTTCCCGGTAGCGTTCGCCAGCTATTTCGCGCCCGAACTGGCGCGCCTGAAGGCGCTCGAGGGCGACGGCCTGCTGACGATGGACCCGGAATGGCTCAGCGTGACGGCGCGCGGGCGCCTGCTGATCCGTAACATCTGCATGGTGTTCGACCGCTACCTGCAGGCGCCCGCCGCCGCCGGCGCCACGGCGGACGTCATTCCCCTGCGCTTTTCGCGCACCGTCTGAGATCGCATGGCAACCCTGCCCCTGATGCCGGTGTTCCTGGTGGGCCTGCTCGGCAGTGTCCACTGCGCCGCCATGTGCGGCGGGATCGTCGGCGCGATCTCGGTGGCGCCCGCGCAGCGGCGCAGCTTTCCGGTCGCCGTCGTGACCACGCGCTCGGCCGGCGCGCTGGACGCCGGCGTGCGCCTGGCCGCCTACAACACCGGCCGCATCGCCAGCTACGCCGCCGCCGGCGCGCTGGCCGGCGCGCTGGGCGCCGGCGCCCGCTCGCTGGCGGCGCTGGCCGGCGTCCAGCTGGCCGGCCTGTGGCTGGCCAACCTGATGCTGGTGGCCCTCGGCCTGCACCTGATGCGGGCGTGGCGCGGGCTGGACCGGCTGGAAGCGGCAGGGCAGGCCCTGTGGCGGCGCCTGCGCCCGGTGATGGGCGCGCTGCTGCCGCTCGATCATCCGGCCAAGCTGCTGGCCGTCGGTGCGCTGTGGGGCTGGCTGCCGTGCGCGATGGTGTACAGCGTGCTGCTGACGGCGATGCTGAGCGGCTCGGCGGCGAATGGCGCGGCGCTGATGGCCGCCTTCGGCCTGGGCACCTTGCCGATGCTGCTGGCCATGGGCGCGGCCGGCGCCGGGCTGCGCGCGGCGCTGGGCCGGCGCGGGGTCGCCACCGGCGCCGGCTTGCTGCTGCTGGGCTTCGGCCTGCTCGGCCTGTGGCGCGCGTCGCACGGCATCACGGGCGGCTGGCTGGATCTGCTATGCGTGACGGCAGCCTGAGCGAAAGCTGTTTCCATTGCGGCCAGCCGGTGCCCGCGGGCGCCGGCTGGCGGGCGCGCATCGACGGCGCCGACCGTCCGATGTGCTGCCCCGGCTGCGCCGCGGTGGCCGAAAGCATCGTCGACAGCGGCTGCGGCGACTATTACCGCACCCGGGCCGGCTTTGCCATCCAGGCCCAGGCGCCGGGACCGGCGCCGGCGCTGGCCGACGCAGGCGGCATCGATTGCGCGTTCTCGGTCGACGGCGTGCGCTGCGCCGCCTGCGTGTGGCTGATCGAACGCCGCCTGGCGCGCCTGGACGGCGTGCTCGCGGCCGACCTGAACATGGCCAGCGGCCGCCTGCAGCTGCGCCGCGATCCGCAGCGGGCAAGCGCGGCCCAGGTGCAGCAGGCGCTGCGCGAGATCGGCTACGGCGCCATCCCCTACGACCCGACGCGCCACGGCGAACAGCTCGAGCGCGCGCGCAAGTCCCTGTTCCGGCGCCTGTTCGTGGCCGCCCTGGCGATGATGCAGGTGATGATGTACGCGCTGCCGGTCTACCTGGCCGAAGGCGACGGCACCATGGACGCCGACATGCTGGCGCTGATGCAGTGGGCCTCGCTGCTGCTGACCGTCCCGGCGGTGCTGTATTCGGCCCAGCCCTTCTTCGCGGGCGCCTGGCGCGGTCTGCGCGCGGGCTTGCCCGGCATGGACCTGCCGGTGGCGATCGGCATCGGCGCCGCCTTCGGCGCCAGCGTGGCGGCGACCGTGCGCGGCGAAGGCGCGGTGTGGTTCGATTCGGTCACGATGTTCATTTTCCTGCTGCTCGCCAGCCGCTATTTCGAGTTGTCGGCACGGCGCAAGGCGGCCGCGGCCCTGTCGAACCTGCAGCAGCGCTTGCCGGCGGCGGCGCTGCGCATGCCGGCCTGGCCGGCCAGCCGCGCCACCGAGACCGTGGCGGCCAGCGCGCTGGCGGTGGGCGACCTGGTGCTGGTCGGCCCTGGCGAGGCGGTGCCGGCCGATGGCGTCGTCGTCGAAGGATCGACCGAGGCCGACCTGTCGCTGCTGACCGGCGAGAGCCTGCCGCAGGCGCGCGCCGTGGGCGACAGCCTGCCCGGCGGCGCCGTCAATGCGGGCCAGCCGGTACTGCTGCGGGTGACGCGGCCGGTGGCCGGCAGCACGCTGGCGATGCTGGTGCGGCTGGCCGAACAGGCCGGGCAGGGCAAGCCGGCGCTGGCGATGTGGGCCGACCAGGTGGCGCGCTGGTTCGTGCTGGCCTTGCTGCTGCTGGCGGCCCTTGTCTTTATCGCATGGCAGCTGCACGATCCGGCCCGCGCCTGGGAAGTGGCGGTCGCGGTGCTGGTGGTATCGTGCCCGTGCGCGCTGTCGCTGGCCACGCCCAGCGCGCTGGCGGCCGCCACCGAAAACCTGCTGCGGCGCGGCGTGCTGGTGGTGCGCCCGCACACGCTGGAGACGCTGGAGCGGGCCACCCATGTCATTTTCGACAAGACCGGCACCCTGACCGAGGGCCGGCCGCAGTTGCGCGCCACCGTGCCGCTGGCCGGGCAGGATGCGGCGCGCTGCCTGCAGCTGGCGGCGGCGCTGGAGGCGGGCAGCGCCCACCCCTACGGCACGGCGATCCGGGCCGCCTGCCCGGACGCGCCACCCGCGGTGGCCGCGCTGCGCCACGTGAACGGGCAGGGCGTCGAGGGCAGCATCGGCGGCGTCGCCTACCGCCTCGGCAGCGCGGCGTTCGCCGGCGCGCCGGCGCGCAGCGCGGATGGCGCCAGCCTGGTCTACCTGTCGGCCGGCGGGACGCTGCTGGCGCGCTTCGAACTGGCCGATGCGCTGCGCCCGGACGCGGCAATGGTGGTGGCAGGCTTGCGCCGGCGCGGCAAGCAGGTGATCCTGCTCAGCGGCGACCAGCAGGCGCTGGCCGAGGAGGTCGGCGCCCGGCTCGGCATCGCCGAGGTCTTCGGCGACCGCCTGCCGGCGCAGAAGCTCGCCTTGGTGCAGGCGTGGCAAGGCCAGGGCGCGGTGGTGGCGATGGTCGGCGACGGCATCAACGACGCCGCCGTGCTGGGTGCGGCCGACGTCTCGTTCGCGATGGGCTCGGGCAGCGCGCTGGCGCAGCTGCATGCGGACGCGGTGCTGCTGTCCGGCCGCCTGTCGGGCCTGCTCGACGCCGCCGAAGGCGCGCGCCGCGCCTTGCGCGTGGTGCGCCAGAACCTGGGCTGGGCCAGCGCCTACAACGCGCTGGCGATCCCGGCGGCGGCCTTCGGCCTGCTCAATCCGTGGATGGCGGGCGTCGGCATGTCGCTCAGTTCCGCGCTGGTGGTGGCCAATGCGCTGCGCCTGCGCCGCATGGAGGCCTGATGGAAGCCCTGTACCTGCTCGTGCCCCTGAGCCTGGTGATCGTCGCGATCGCGGCCTGGGTCTTCTTCGGCGCCGCCGACAGCGGCCAGTTCGACGACCTCGACGGCCAGGCTGCGCGCATCCTGCGCGACGAGGACTAATCCGATTGGTTCTTGCCAATTTTGATTCACATCAAGGATTTTTGGGGCCCAGAAAATTAACCTGCACCTGTCAATGAATTTCATTCTCAGGAGAGTCAGCGTGGACCCAGGTCTCAACTACAACTACAAAATCGTCAAGCAGTTTGCCGTCGCCACCGTCGTCTGGGGCGTGATCGGCATGCTGGCCGGCGTCTTCATCGCCGCCCAGCTGGCCTGGCCGGCCCTGAACTTCGATATCCCATGGCTCACTTACGGCCGCCTGCGCCCGCTGCACACCAATGCCGTCATCTTCGCCTTCGGCATCTGCGGCCTGTTCGCCACCTCCTACTACGTGGTGCAGCGTACCTGCCAGGTGCGCCTGTTCTCCGACAAGCTGGCCGCGTTCACCTTCTGGGGCTGGCAGGCGGTGCTGGTGTCGGCCGCGGTCACCTTGCCGATGGGCTTCACGCGCGGCAAGGAATACGCCGAACTCGAATGGCCGATCACGCTGCTGATCACGGTGGTCTGGGTCGCCTATGCGGTGGTGTTCTTCGGCACCCTGGTCAAGCGCAAGGTCAAGCACATCTACGTGGCCAACTGGTTCTTCGGCGCCTTCATCCTGGCCGTCGCCATCCTGCACGTGGTGAACGGCGCCTCGATGCCGGTCTCGCTGTGGAAGTCCTACTCGGCCTACGCCGGGGTGCAGGACGCGATGATCCAGTGGTGGTACGGCCACAATGCGGTCGGCTTCATCCTCACCGCCGGCTACCTGGGCATGGTCTACTACTTCATCCCGAAGCAGGCCGAGCGTCCCGTGTATTCCTACCGCCTGTCGATCGTCCACTTCTGGGCGCTGATCTTCACCTACATGTGGGCCGGCCCGCACCACCTGCACTACACCGCGCTGCCCGACTGGACCCAGTCGCTCGGCATGGTGTTTTCGCTGATCCTGCTGGCGCCGTCGTGGGGCGGGATGATCAACGGGATCATGACCCTGTCCGGCGCCTGGCACAAGCTGCGCTCGGACCCGATCCTCAAGTTCCTGATCGTGTCGCTGTCGTTCTACGGCATGGCCACCTTCGAGGGGCCGATGATGTCGATCAAGACCATCAACTCGCTGTCGCACTACACCGACTGGGGCATCGCCCACGTGCACGCCGGCGCCCTGGGCTGGGTCGGCTTCATCACGATGGGATCGATCTACTACCTGCTGCCGCGCCTGGCCGGCAAGAAGGCCATGTACAGCACCCGCCTGGTCGACCTGCACTTCTGGGTCGCCACCATCGGCATCGTGCTGTACATCGCGGCGATGTGGATCGCCGGCGTGATGCAGGGCCTGATGTGGCGCGCAGTGAACCCGGACGGCACCCTGACCTATACCTTCATCGAGTCCGTCAAGGCGACCTATCCCTACTACGTGATCCGCTTCGGCGGCGGGGCGCTGTACCTGGCCGGCATGCTGCTGATGGCCTACAACACCCTGATGACGCTGCGCGATTCGCAGGCGGCCGATGCGCGCATCCCGGCCTTGCTGCCTTCCCACGCTTAATCGAGAATCAATACGGAGCACGAACATGAAATTTTCGCATGAATGGATCGAGAAGAACCCCTGGCTGCTGATCGGACTGGTGCTGCTGGTGGTGTCGGTCGGCGGCCTGGTCGAGATCGTCCCGCTGTTCTTCCAGAAGTCGACCACCGAGCCGGTCGCCGGCCTCAAGCCGTACTCGCCGCTGCGCCTGGCCGGGCGCGACGTGTATGTGCGCGAAGGCTGCTACAACTGCCACTCGCAGATGATCCGGCCGTTCCGCGCCGAGACCGAGCGCTATGGCCACTACTCGGTGGCCGCCGAATTCGTC
Source organism: Massilia sp. (assembly GCA_036676245.1). Classification (GTDB taxonomy): domain Bacteria; phylum Pseudomonadota; class Gammaproteobacteria; order Burkholderiales; family Burkholderiaceae_D; genus Telluria_A. Next base: position 102,504 of record JAKFDH010000172.1, read on the forward strand.
TACGACCGGCCGTTCCAGTGGGGCTCCAAGCGCACCGGCCCCGACCTGGCGCGCGTGGGCGGCCGCTACAGCGACGAATGGCACCGCAGCCACCTCGACAATCCGCGCGACCTGGTGCCGGAATCGAACATGCCGTCCTACCCGTGGCTGGCCCAGACCATGCTGGTGCCGCAGGAAGTGCAGCCGAAGATGCGCGCGCTGCGCCGGCTGGCGGTGCCGTACACGGACGAGGAAATCGCAAAGGCGCCGGACGAACTGGCCGGCAAGACCGAGCAGGATGCGCTGATCGCCTACCTGCAAGGCCTGGGAACATTGATCAAGACAAGGAACTGACATGGCTATCGAACAGGTATTCGACAGCGCGAGCAGCGCAATGACGGTCATCAGCTTCGTGACCTTCCTCGGCATCCTGCTGTGGACCTACGCCATCAAGCGGCCGGCCGACTTCGACAAGGCGGCGGCATTGCCGTTCGCCGACGACGTGGCGCCGAAGGAGGAAAGCCATGGCTGACTTCACCAACCAATTCTGGGACTGGTTCATCGCCGTCATCACGGTGCTGTCGATCGCCGGTTGCGCGGTGCTGCTGTACTCGCAGTCGATGCACCGGCCCAAGCCGGGCGGCGACGGCACCACCGGCCACGTGTGGGACGACGACCTGGCCGAACTGAATACGCCGATGCCGCGCTGGTGGATGTGGCTGTTCTACCTGACCATCGTGTTCGGCTGCGCCTACCTGTTCCTGTATCCGGGCCTGGGCAGCTACGCGGGCAAGCTGGGCTGGCAATCGGCCGGCGCCTACAAGGCCGAGCTGAAGCTGGCCGACGCCGAGTACGGCCCGCTGTTCGCCCGCTACGCCGGCACCGACCTGAAACAGGTGGCCGCCGACCCGCAGGCGCACGCGATCGGCGAGCGCCTGTTCCTGACCTATTGCGCCCAGTGCCACGGTTCGGACGCGCGCGGCAGCAAGGGCTTCCCCGACCTGACCGACAAGGACTGGCTGCATGGCGGCGAACCGTCGGTGATCAAGGCCACCATCATGGCCGGCCGCACCGGGCAGATGCCGCCGATGGGCGCTGCGGTCGGTTCCGACAAGGACATCGAGAACGTGGCGCACTACGTCAAGAGCCTGTCGGGCGTGGAGGGCGATCCGATCAAGGTCGCCTTCGGCAAGTCCAAGTTCGGCGCCTGCATCGCCTGCCATGGCGCCGGCGGGGTCGGCAACCAGGCGCTGGGCGCGCCCAACCTGGCCGACAAGACCTGGCTGTATGGCGGCAGCGCCGAGACCATCATGGAGACCATCCGCAAGGGCCGCAGCAATTCGATGCCCCCGTTCGAGCACTTCCTGGGCGAGCCCAAGGTGCACGTGCTGGCGGCCTATGTGTGGAGCCTGTCGAACCCGGTACCGGTGGTGGTCGCGCGTAAATGAACGATGCGACGCCCAAGCCGGCCGTGATCCGGATGTATGCCGCGCGCGAGGAGATCTATCCGCGCGAAGCGAAGGGGCGCTTTGCGACCCTGCGCTGGGCATGCGTCTGGCTCACCCAGCTGGTGTTCTACGGCTTGCCCTGGCTGCAGTGGAACGAGCGCCAGGCAGTGCTGTTCGACCTTGGCGCGCGCAAGTTCTACATCTTCGGCATCGTGCTGTGGCCGCAGGACTTCATCTTCCTGGCGGCGCTGCTGATCATCTGCGCCTACGGCCTGTTCATGGTCACCGCGCTGGCCGGGCGGGTGTGGTGCGGCTTCGCCTGCCCGCAGACGGTCTATACCGAGATCTTCATGTGGATCGAACGGCGCATCGAGGGCGCGCGCAGCGCCCGCATCCGCCTCGACCGCCAGCCATGGGGCCCGGCCAAGCTGGCGCGCAAGAGCGCCAAGCACCTGGCCTGGGGCGCGGTGGCGCTGTGGACCAGCTTCACCTTCGTCGCCTATTTCACGCCGCTGGCCGAGCTGGGGCCGGCCGTCGCCCGCCTCGAACTGGGCCCGTGGGAATGGTTCTGGCTGGGGTTCTACGCGCTGGCCACCTACGGCAATGCCGGCTGGCTGCGCGAGCAGGTGTGCAAGTACATGTGCCCCTACGCGCGCTTCCAGAGCGCGATGTTCGACAAGGATACCCTGATCGTCACCTACGACCAGGCGCGCGGCGAGCCGCGCAACGCCCGCCGCGAAGCGGGAAAAACCGGCGATTGCATCGACTGCAGCATGTGCGTGCAGGTGTGCCCGACCGGCATCGACATCCGCAACGGCCTGCAGTACGAATGCATCGGCTGCGCCGCCTGCATCGACGCCTGCGATTCGGTGATGGACAAGATCGACCTGCCGCGCGGCCTGGTGCGCTTCTCGACCGACCACGCGCTGAAGAAGGGCTGGGGCATGGCCGGCATCCGCGCGCGATTGCTGCGGCCGCGGGTGCTGATCTATGGCGCGCTGCTGGCGCTGATCGTCGCCGCCTTCTCGATCACGCTGGCGCTGCGCACCCCGCTCAAGGTCGATGTCATGCGCGACCGCGGCGCCATGGGGCGCGAACTGGAAGACGGCTCGATCGAGAACGTCTACCGGCTGCAGGTGATGAACACCAGCGAGCGCCGGCACGCCTTCCGGATCACCGTGTCCGGCCTCGCCGGCGCCCACCTGATGACGCCCGAGCTGGCGGAGTTCGACGGCGCCTCGGCGCGCGCGCTGCCGGTGCGGGTGCGGGTGCCGCAGGGTTCCGGCAAGCCGGGCTCGAACAAGATCAGCTTCACCGTCAGGGCCGACGACCAGCCGTCGCTGGCGGTCACCGAACACGCCGTATTCCTCGTACCGAAATAACAGGAGATAACCATGCATGCTATTCCCACCCCCTGGTATGCCCAGCGCTGGCCCTGGCTGCTGATGCTCGGTCCCGCCCTGGTGCTGGTCGGCGGCGCCTGGTTGGGCTACCTGGCCGTGGTCCATGAAGACGCGATGGTCGTCGACGACTACTACAAGCAGGGCAAGGCGATCAACCAGGACCTGCGGCGCGACCGCGTGGCCAGCGCCATGCGCCTGTCCTTCGATGCGCGCTACGACCCGGCGCGCGGCATCCTCGAAGGCGGCATCGACAGCGGCGGCGCCGGCCTGGACAAGCCGTTCCGGATCCACCTGGCGCACGCCACCATTCCGGCCAAGGACACGATGCTCGAGGTGCGGCCGGACGCGCAGGGCCGCTACCGCGTCGCGCTGCCGCTGTTCGAGGGCGGGCGCTGGCGGGTGGTGGTCGAAGGGCAGGGGCGCGACTGGCGCCTGGCCGGCGCCTGGGACTGGCCGAAGCGCCAGTCGATCGCGCTGGCGGCCGACCCCTTGCCTGCGCCCGCAACTGAAACAAGCGCAGCGCCATGATCCGGGAGGCGCCATGCTGCACCGCGTATTGACGATCCTGTGGCCGGCCTTCCTGGCGGCCGGGCTGGCCGAGGCCTGCTTCTTTGCGCTGTTCGACCCGGTCGAAGCGCTGGCCGCGCATACGGGCAACTGGACGCCGAGTCCGTTGGCCGCCTATACCCTGGGATTCTTCTTCTTCTGGTTGATGTGCGCGCTGGCGTCGACGCTGACCTATTACCTGCTCAAGGTGCCGGCCGAGCATAATCCGCCGTTCTGAAGGCTCAGCGCATCGGGCTGCAATGGGCGGTGCCGGCCGCCATCGCCTTGAGCATGGCGGGATCGAGCAGGGTCAGTTCGCGCTTGTCGACGCTGATCCAGCCCTGCTTCCTGAAGCGCGACAGCAGGCGGCTGATGCTTTCGATGGTCAGGCCGAGATAGTTGCCGATGTCTTCGCGCGACATGCGCAGCGAAAAACAATTGGCGGCATAGCCGCGCGCCGCGTAGCGGGCCGACAGGTTGACCAGGAACACGGCGAAGCGCTGTTCTGCGCGCATGTTCCCGAGCAGGAGCATGACGTTCTGCTCGCGCGTGATCTCCAGGCCCATGATGCGGTGGAAGTGGCGCAGCAGCGCCGGTACCTGGCCGAACAGCTCCTCCAGGCGGCCGAAGGGAATTTCGCAGACCTCGCTGTCCTCGAGCGCGACCGCGTCGCAATGGTGGCGTGCGCCGCCGATCGCGTCCATGCCAAGCAGGTCGCCTGCCATCTGGAAGCCGGTGATCTGCTGCGCGCCCTCGGCGTTGACCTGGTAGGTCTTGAAGTGGCCGAAGCGGATCGCGTACAGGTTGCGGAACGGGGTATCGAGCTGGTACAGGCGCTCGTCCCTGGCCACGCGGCGGCGGCGGCCGATGATCTGGTCGAGGCGGCTGATGTCGGCATCGTCCAGGCCCATGGGCAGGCATAGCTGGTGCATGCTGCAGTTGGCACAGCTGGCCTTGAGGGCGTTGATATTGAGCGCCGCTACGGCGCCGTGGGAAAGTGATGACATGGATGGCGCATTCGACGGGAAAACCGGCATCCATTGTAATCAAGGGCTTAGCGGATTTTTTTGATGTGAATCAAATTCCGCCGAGGCCGGACGCTGCCGCTCATCGCGGGCGGAAGCGCACGTCTTCCTGCACCACGGCGGCATTCGCCTGCTTCGGCTTCTTTGGCTTTTTCGGCTTCTTGACGACCTGGCCGGTGCTGCTGGTGGCCGGCACCCGGTGCTCGGGCGCGAAGCCGGGTTCCTCGCTGCGTTCGAGCAGCTGGCCGGTCAGGGTCTCGATCGCGGCCAGCAGCTGCACTTCGTCGGCGCACACCAGCGACACCGCTTCGCCCGAGGCCCCGGCGCGGCCGGTGCGGCCGGTGCGGTGCACATAATCCTCGGCCACGATCGGCAGGTCGAAATTGACCACCAGCGGCAAGTCGTCGATGTCGAGCCCGCGCGCGGCGACGTCGGTCGCCACCAGCAGCCGCACCTCGCCCGCCTTGAAGCGGTCCAGCGCGCGCTGGCGCGCCGGCTGCGGCTTGTCGCCGTGGATCGCATCGGCCGCCAGGCCCTCGGCCAGCAGCGTCTCGACCAGCGCGTCGACGCCGCGCCGGGTCTTGACGAATACCAGCGCCTGGCCCCAGCGGCGCGTGCGCAGCAGGTGCAGGAACAGCGCGCCCTTGCGCTTCTTGTCGACCGTGACGACCGACTGGCGGATCTTCTTGACGGTGGTGTTGCGCGGGCTGACCTCGATGCTGAGCGGGTCGGCCAGCAGCTTGCCGGCCATGGCCCGGATCGCGTCCGAGAAGGTGGCCGAGAACAGCAGCGTCTGGCGGCGCGCGGGGAGGGCGGCGAACACCTGGTCGAGCTCGCGCGAAAAGCCGAGGTCCAGCATGCGGTCGGCTTCGTCCAGCACCAGCGTCTCGAGCTGCTCGAAGCGCACCGCGTTCTGGCGGTGCAGGTCGAGCAGGCGGCCCGGGGTCGCCACCAGCACGTCGAGCCCCTTGCGCATCTTCATCATCTGCGGGTTGATGCTGACCCCGCCGTAGGCGACGGCCATCCGCAGCGGCAGCGCGGCGCCATAGGCGCGGAACGACTGGTGAACCTGCTCGGCCAGCTCGCGGGTGGGCACCAGCACCAGCGCGCGCACGCAGTTGCTGCCGACCTGGCCCTGCATGGTCAGGCGCTGCAGCAGCGGCAGCGCGAAGCCGGCGGTCTTGCCGGTGCCGGTCTGGGCCGCGGCCATCAGGTCGCGCCCGGCCAGCACCGCCGGGATCGCTTGCAGCTGCACCGGGGTCGGAACGCGGTAGCCCAGCTCATCGAGGGTGCGCAACAGGGGATCGATCAGGGCGAGCGAGGCAAACGACATGGGAACATCCGGTAGTGAATTGAACAGGCGCCAGTTTACCCTGTCGCGCGGCGGCAGTCAGGGAAAGCCGGGGCCGCCCTCAGGCCAGCAGGGCGGGGATGGCGGCGCCGACGGTCGGCTTGGTCGGTTCGTGCTTGTCCTTGCAGGCAGCCAGCAACAGGATGCAGGCAAGGACCAGCGCGGCCCCGATGTGGAAACGCTTGTCCATGGAATGACTCCTCGTGGCGCCAGCATACGCCTGCGCAAGCGTCCCTGGCGCGCCGTAGCGCGGCCGGGCGCCAACGCGCACGACTTAAAAGCGATAGGCGAGCGCCGCGCGCAGCACCGGGTAAACGCGCACCGGCCGTACCGCTTCGCGGAATTGCCCCATCTCGACGGCAATGCTGCCGGCCACTGTCTTGCACACCTGGGCGGACGCGGTGCAGCCGTCGCCGACCAGGCGCGTACGTGCGCCGCCCTGGTAGTATGCGCCGAAATCGCCCATGAACGACCACTTGCCGGGGCTGGTCAGCGGATTGCCCCAGCCGATGCCCAGGTAGGGCGCGGCGCGGCGGAAACGCAGTTCGCCGGTCAGCACGCCGACCCATGCGGCCGGGTAGGTGTAGCCGTCGATCGTGTAGCTGCCGTCGGCCAGGGGCCGGCCCAGGGCGCCGACCTTGTTATTGTTGTGCACCACGCCGCCGGTCAGGTGGAAGGGGCTGGCGCGCAGGACGTACCAGTCGAACAGGATATCGACGTTCTTGATCGTGGTCTTGACCTGGTAGTCGATCCCGCTGAGGTGCTTGTTCCGCTCGCGCGAATAGCCGTGGACGCCGAAGCGGCCATTCAGGTTCGATTCCATGGGCACGACCAGGTGGAGGCCGGCGCCGGTCGTGCCAAGGTCGGCGGTGACGGCCAGCTGGGCCATGGCAGGCGTGGCGAACAACAGCGACGATGCCAGCAAGGTGGCGGTTTGTTGGAGCGACATCAAGTAACCTCTGCGGAAAATGAACGAATGGCGGGCATTGTAAACCCATCCCGCCTGACTTGCCATGCAGGAAACTCTGCCGATACAATCGAATACAGTCCATGGCAGTTCCCGGATGCGGCGCGACTTGGACATGATTTTTGGGGATTCGTCGGCGCAAACCGGCTTTTATCGGATAGCTCACCTGGGGTGCAAGGTCGCTTGCTAAGCTTCATTCAAGTCAACTGACCTGGAAAACAACATGATTACCAGTACCTTCTTCGTATCCCGCCTGACCGTCGCCTGGTTCATCATCTACTTCGTGGCCAGCGTGACGCTTGCCAACACGGTGTTCGACCACGTCGAGGACCGCATCGGCGGCATCATCGCCTTCATGGGCCTGATCCTGGCCAGCATGATCGTCACCGGCGCCTTTTCGCACCTGCGCCGGGTGCGCCTGATCGCCGGCGAGGTCAACGCCAGCACGCTGTCGAACCGCCAGCGGCGCCAGATCGAAATCCCGTTCGAGGCCGGCGAGTCGTTCGACCTGGTCGAGGCGGCGATCCGCGAACTGCCCGGCGCCGAGGACATCGAAAGCGCGCGCGACAGCCTGCAGGTGCGCGCCAAGGTGCGCCGCGCCGATCCCTACAGCGCCGACACCGTGCAGTGGGAGCCGCTGCAGCAGTGGCGCAAGAAGCGCAACCAGATCCTGATGACGGTCACCCCCAACGGCGACGCCGGGAGCGTGACCCTGATCTGCGAACCGGAGCGCTCGGCCTGGACCGACTGGTTCCTGGTCGACTTCGGCACCAACCTCGAGAACGCCGAGGCGATCAGCCGCGCCATCACGCGCCGGGTGGCCGAACGGCGCCGCAGCGAGCAGGTGTCGGTGCGCCAGACGGTGACGGAGAAGGAGCTGACGGTGGCCAAGCTGTCGCTGCTGCACGCCCAGGTCGAACCGCACTTCCTGTACAACACGCTGGCCAGCGCCCAGCTCCTGACCCGCACCGACCCGGCCCGGGCCGACCAGATGCTCGGCAACCTGATCCTCTACCTGCGCCATTCGCTGCCGCGCACCGAGGAAACGCTGTCGACGGTGGGCGAGGAGCTCGAACGGGTGCGCGCCTACCTCGATATCCTGAAAATCCGCATGGGCAACCGCCTGTCGCTGCAGATCGAGGTGCCCGACGAACTGAAAACCGTGCAGTTCCCCGGCATGATGCTGCAGACCCTGGTCGAGAACGCGATCAAGCACGGCCTCGAGCCGAAACCGGGCGGCGGCACCGTGTGGATCCTGGCCCGGGCTTTTGATCGCAGCGTGGCGCTGACGGTGGCCGACGATGGCCGCGGCTTCTCGGCCGAAGGGGGCGGCACCGGCATCGGCCTGCGCAATGTGCGCGAGCGGCTGCGCCTGGCCTACGGCGAGGCGGCCTCGTTCGCGATCGTGGCCAATTTCCCGCACGGCGTGGCCGCCACCATCACCGTACCCAACACTGCCGTCAGCGGAGGCCAGCATGCCTAGTTGCGTCGTCGCCGAAGATGAAACCCTGCTGCGCGACGCGCTGCTGCAGATGCTGGCCGAGGCCTGGCCCGGGCTGCAGGTGGTCGCCGCCTGCGACGACGGCGGCAGCGCCCTCGAAGCGATCGCCGAGCACCAGCCGGACGTGGCCTTCCTCGACATCCGCATGCCGGGCCTGACCGGGCTCGAAGTGGCGGCGGCGCTGGCCGGCGCCAGCCCGCGCACCCAGGTGGTGTTCGTCACCGCCTACGACCAGTACGCGATCGATGCCTTCGACAAGGGCGCCGTCGACTACCTGCTCAAGCCGGTCTCGCGCGAACGCCTGGGCGCCGCCATCGAGCGTATCCAGCGGCGCGCGGCGGCCGGCGGGGGCGACAGCGCGGCGCTGGCCGAGCTGCTGCAAAAGCTCGGCCGCGCGATGCCGAACACCAGCAAGGCGCCGCCGCTGGTGTGGCTGACGGCCAGCTGCGGCGCGGAAACGCGCCTGATCATGGTCGACGACATCGCCTACTTCCAGTCCGACACCAAGTACACGGTGGTAATGACGGCCGAAGGCGAATCGCTGCTCAGGAAGCCGATCCGCGAACTGCTCGACGTGCTCGACCCGAACATCTTCAAGCAGATCCACCGCTCGACCATCGTCAACCTGAAGGCGATCGCCTCGGTGGCGCGCGACGACAGCGGGCGCGGCATCGTCAAGTTGCGCACCAGGCCGGAAACCTTGTCTGTCAGCCAGCCCTTCATGTCCCTGTTCCGCAATATGTAAGTGTTGTAAATGGTGTTGCCTATGTGTGCCAGCGAACGGATAGAATAGTTTCCTAGGTTAAACTTAGTTCTCATTCTTAGAAGAGGCACACCATGAAGACCCTGCTTATCGCCGCCGCCCTGTTCGCGGCAACACTCCCGGCCACCGCCCAGACCAACGTCAGCATCGAAGTGGGCCAGCCCGGCTTCTACGGCCGCATCGACCTGGGCGACTTCCGCGCGCCGCCGGTCGTGTATGCGCAGCCGATCATCATCGAGCGCCGCGCCCATTACGTGGCCGAGCCGGTCTACCTGCGCGTGCCGCCTGGCCACCAGAAGAACTGGCGCAAGCACTGCAGCCGCTACAACGCCTGCGGCCAGCGCGTGCTGTTCGTGCGCGACGACTGGTACCAGAACACCTATGCGCCGCGCTTCCGTGAAGGCGGTGGCCGCGAGCATGCTGGCCGCGACCGTGACCACGACGGCGACCATGACCGCAAGGACCACGGTGGCGGCAAGCACAAGGACAAGGGCCACGGCCACGGCAAGAACAAGGACTAAGCGCTGCTGCCGCTAGCGCGGCTTGCCGCCGTCCGTCCTGGGCGGGTGGAGCGCACGCTCGATGCTGCGCACCGCCTGTTCGCTGTCGTGCGGCGGCATGAGGAACCGGCGCATCGCGTCGAAGGCGGGCTGCACCATCGCCGCCTTGGCGTCGCGGTCGAAGAAGAAGGTCAGGCCGGCGGCGTCGTTGACGATGGCATGGCTGGCCGCGCGCAGCGAACCGCGCGGGGCGCTGCTGCCGGCCTGCGGCGACACCGTCTGGTTCGCTTCCTGGAGCCGGGCCAGGGCGCCGCTTTCAGCGAGGTAAGCCAGGAAGCGCTTGCGCGCCGCGGGGTTCTTCCCGCCCACGGGCTGCACCAGCACGTCGAGCGGCGCCTCCTCATACACCGGCATGTCCTGCGTCATGCGCGGGAAGGCGAACAAGCCCATGTCCGGCGCGATGGCGGCAGGGAACTTGGCTGCGGCAAAACTCCCCATCAGCACCATCCCCGCCTGGTTGCGGTAGACATAGGGCAGGACCTGGTCCCAGTCCTGCCCCATCGTCGCGTCGAGGAAGTAGCCGCCGCGCAGCAGTTCGCCCCATGCGTCGAACACCTTGCGCACGCGCGCATCGTCGAACTTTTCATCGCCACGCAGCAGCTTGCGGTGGAAGTCGATGCCGTTGATGCGCAGGTTCAGGTAGTCGAACCAGCCCGCCGCCGGCCAGCCGTGCCTGGCGCCCACGGCCAGCGGCGCGATGCCGGCCGCCTTGAGCCGCTTGCAGGTATCGATAAAGTCGCTCCAGGTGCGCGGCGGCGCGATCCCGAGGCGCTTGAACAGCGACTTGCGGTAGATGAAGCCCCAGCCATAATAGTAGACCGGAAAACCATAGACCTCGCCGTCGATGCGGGTGCCATCCAGGGTCGCTGGCGCAAACTTCTTATTCAGCAGAAATTCCACCTGGCCGGGTTCCAGCGGCGACAGCAACTTGCGCGTGGCCGCCTCGTGCAGGCGCTCGCCCGCATACCAGAATGCCAGGTCGGCCTTGCCGGTGTGCAGGCGTTCCGTGAAACTGCGCTTGTATTCTTCCTGGGCGTAGGAGTGATGGATCACCTTGATGTCGGGATTGGCGGCGGAAAATTGATTGACGATGTGGATCCACGCCGTGCGCTGCGCGCTGGTGGAGATGATGTAGTCGATCACCAGCGCTTCGTCCGCGGCGGCGGCCGGCGGCAGGACCAGGGCGCCGCCGAGCAGCAACTTGCCGATCCAGCGGGCAACGTGTTTGCTGCACCTGAATGGGGCGGTGGCGGAGGTAAGCATTGCGCCAATTTTGTGCGCGATGGCGGAGGCTGTCAACCCGGGCACGGCCTTGCATGAGCGCCGTTTCGGGCCGCATAGTAAGATGGCAATACCATGACGATGAGGAGAAGCGATTGCGAGCCGACATTGTGATTGTTGGAGGCGGGGCGGGCGGCCTGGAGCTGGCCTGCAAACTGGGCCGCAAGCTGGGCCCGTCGCGGGTGACGCTGGTCGACAGCCGCCTGTTTCATATCTGGAAGCCGTCGCTGCACGAAGTGGCGGCCGGCACGCTGGACCCGCACCAGGAGGGGCTGTCCTACCAGATGCTGGCCCACGACAACCGCTTCACCTTCGTGTACGGCGCCATGACGGCGCTCGATGCCGCGGCCAAACGCCTGCATGTCGGGCCGATCACTTCCGACAAGGACGAACAGGTCTTGCCCGAACGGGCCATCGACTTCAATGCGCTGGTCATCGCCGTCGGCAGCACCTCGAATTATTTTGGCGTGCCGGGCGCGAAGGAACACACGATCTCGCTGAACGCGACCGAGGACGCCGAGCGCTTCCGCCTGACCCTGCTCAAGCTGCTGACCCAGGCCGAACTGAAGAAGGAAACCCAGCCGGACGCCGGCCTCGACGTGGTCATCATCGGCGGCGGCGCCACCGGCGTCGAACTGGCGGCCGAGCTGCGCGAAGCGAGCGGGGTGTACACCGCCTACGGCTTCCACCACCTGCAGCCCAGGCGCGATGTGCGCATCACCCTGCTCGAAGGGGCGCCGCGGATCCTGGCGCCGCTGCCGGAACGGGTGTCGACCGCCGCGCTCAAGCTGCTCGGGGAGCGCGGCATCGGGGTCGTCACCGAATGCAAGGTCGCCGCGATAAGGGCCGACAGTGTCGCCGACGCCGGCGGCAAGGTGTATCCGTCCGACCTGTGCGTGTGGGCGGCCGGCATCCGTGCACCGGAATTCCTGGCGACGCTGGGCCTGCCGACCGACAAGGGCGGGCGCATCGAGGTCGACGCCCTGCTGCAGGTCAAGGGCGTGGCCGGCGTCTTCGCGCTGGGCGACTGCGCCGCCTGCATCGACGGCAACGGGACGCCGGTGCCGCCGCGCGCGCAGTCGGCGCACCAGCAGGCCGACTACCTGGCCGCGCGCTTCCTGCGCGAGGCGGCCGGCAAGCCGGCGCCGACGGCGCCGTATGTGTACAAGGACTATGGCTCGCTGGTGTCGTTCGGCACCTCGACGTCGGTCGGCAGCTTGATGGGCTCGCTCAAGGGGCTGAGCTGGTTCGTCGAGGGCTTCTTCGCGCGGATGATGTATGTCAGCCTGCACCTGTTGCACCACAAGGCGGTGCTGGGGCCGGTGCGTACCGGCGTGCTGGCGCTGGCGCGCTTCCTGATCAAGCGGACGACGCCGCTGGTGAAGCTGCATTAAGTTAAAGAACCGGGGGCAGTGCCCGGTTTCGCGGTTTCGTCTAGGCTGCCGCGATTCCTGCTGCGCCCTTGGGCAAGATCACCGTCAGCACCGCACCGCCGCCATGCCCCTTCGCCAGCGTCAGCGTGCCGCCCAGGTAGGCCGCGCGCTCGCGCAGCATGCGCAGGCCGTGGCAGGCGCCGGCGCCGGGAAGGTCCGGGCCGGGACCGACGCCGTTGTCGCGCACGGTCAGCATGATCTCGTCGTCGTTGTCGTCCAAAATCACATCGACCTCGGTCGCCTGTGCATGGTCGGCGATATTGCGCAAGCCTTCCTCCACGCAGCGCAGCAGCGCCACACCCTGCGCACGCGGATAGCTGGCATCCTCGTCGGGCAGGCTGGCGCGCGCGGTGACCTGCTGCTTCATGCCGAACTCGCTGACCAGTTCGCTGATCGCCGCCTTGACCCCGAGGAATTCGAGCTTGTCGTTCCACAGCGCCAGCTGCAGGTCGCGGTTGGTGCTGATGACCGTCGCCAGCAGCTGCCTCATCTGCGCGGCGCGCTCCTGCAGGTTGGCTTCCTGCGGCATCTGCCGCGCCAGCAGTCCCAGGTGCATGGTCAGCGCCGTCATCGACGAGCCCAGGCTGTCATGCAGCTTGCGCGCCAGCTGGCGCCGCTCGTCGTCCCAGCACGTTGTCAGGTGGCCGAGCAGTTCCGACAGGTCGGCCGTGCGCGCGGCCACGCGCCGTTCCAGCTCCGCCTCCTGCGCGTCGGGTGGTGCCCTCATGTCGCCCCTGGTGAATGTGTCAATGGTGAGGCGCCGGCGGCAGGCGCGGCTTGCTTCTCGTTCACGCCCTGCAGCGCGCACTGGCCGATCGCCTCGAGCAGGTTGCCGATGTCGACCGGCTTGACCAGGTGCAAGTCGAAACCGGCTTCGAGCACGCGCCGCTGGTCGTCGGCCAGGCCGTAGCCGGTCAGTGCGATCAGCTTGATGTGGCGCGTCTCGCCGCCCTTGCGCAGGCGGCGCGCCACTTCGTAGCCATCGATGCCGGGCAGGCCGATGTCGACCAGGGCCACGTCGGGCAGGCATTCGGCGGCCAGCTGCACGCCCTGCACGCCGTCCGCCGCGTGGCGGATCGGGTAGCCGCAGGCGCTGAGCATGGTGGCCATCATTTCACGGCCGTCGTCGTTGTCTTCGATCAGCAGCAGCGAAGGCTTGCCCTGCGCCGCGCTGTCGGGCACGGGCGCGGGCAGGGCCGATGCCGGCGTGGCGCGCGGCAGCCGGATCTCGAAGGTGCTGCCGTTGCTGGCGCCGTCGCTGTGCGCGCTGACGCTGCCGCCGTGCAGCTCGACCAGGCGCCGCACCAGCGCCAGGCCGATGCCCAGGCCGCCCTGCGCGCGGTCGATCGTGATGCTGCCTTGGACGAACACGTCGAACACATGGGGCAGCAGGTCGGCCGAAATGCCGACGCCGGAATCGCGCACCGTCAGCAGCACATCGTCGCCTTGCTCGGCGATCGCGATGTCGATCGTGCCGCCCGGCGGGGTGTACTTGAGGGCATTGTCGATCAGGTTGGTGGCGATCTGCTCGAGCCGGGTCGGGTCGCCGCTGACCCAGGCCGGCGCCAGTTCGACATTGAGCAGGTAGCTGCCGGTGCGGCCGGTGGCGCGGAAGGTGTCGAGGCAGGCCGCCACCAGCACCGACACGTCGAGCGCCTGCTTGCTCAGCAGGATCTTGCCGGACATCGCGCGCGACAGGTCGAGCAGGTCGTCGACGATGCGCGACAGGTGCTGGCTCTGGCGCTGGATGATCTGCTTGGCGCGCGCGATGGTGTCGGGGCCGGCTTTCGGCAGCCCGATCAGCGCGGCGGCGCTGCTGATCGCCGACAGCGGATTGCGCAGTTCGTGGCCCAGCATGGCCAGGAATTCATCCTTGGCGTGGCTCTTGCGCTCGGCCGCCTGGCGTTCCTCGATCTCGCGCGTCAGGCGCTTGTTGGTGGCGGTCAGCTCGGTGGTGCGCTGGCTCAGCTTGTGGGCCTGGCGCTTCAGTTCCTCGTTCTTGGTGGCCAGCGCCACGAACACCTGCACCTTGGCGTGCAGGATCTGCGGGATGATCGGGGTGAACAGGAAGTCGGCGGCGCCGCGCTGGTAGGCCTTCAGGCGGTCGATCTCGTCGGCCAGGAAGGCGGTCACGAAGATGATGGGAATATCGGCCGAACGGGCGCGCTGGTGGATCGCTTCGGCGGTCTCGAAGCCATCCATGCCTGGCATGTTGACGTCGAGCAGGATCACGGCGAAGTCGTGCAGCAGCACCTGGCGCAAGGCTTCCTGGCCGGACCGGGCCGCGATCACGTCGTAGTTCGACTCGTCCGCCCATTGATCAAGCAAGCTGGTCAGTGCCAGCAAGCTTGCGGCGTCGTCGTTGACGACCAGGATCTTCGGTTTCTCGATTTTCGGCACATCGTTCCCGCGCTGCTCGTTGGTGCCAGGTTGGCGTCGCACTCCCGGATTCAGGATAGCAGAGTGGGCGCCGCTGTCCACGCATGCCACCCGTCAGGTGTTGCCAGCAATCATAACAATCGTTGTTTAGTGTGTCAAAAGCAAGCGTCGGCAAACGTGCGCCTGTGGCGACGGCGCCGAGCGGCCAGCTTGGTTCGCTCCCGCACATACGTGGGGCAGGGCGCATGCGATAGTGAAGGCGATGCCCCCATCTTGAGAGGAAACTATGAATATCGACACGATTGTAGACAAGGATTTCACCGGCAAAAGTTTCCGGGACCTGTGCAACGCGCCAGTCAGCGCGCTGCGCGGCATCAGCGCCAAGGATGCCAAGGCGCTCAGCCAGGCATTCAATGTCTCCACCATCGGCGACCTGGCGAACCTGCCATTCTTCAAGTGGGCCAGCGCGATCCGTACGCTGGCCGCCGAGGAGGCGGACACTTGCGAGCAAGCGGCCAGGGAAACGTTGCTCGACGACGGTTTAGAGATGACCTTCCCGGCGAGCGACCCGATCTCGGTCGATGCCGGCATTACCCGCATCGAGGTGGCGCCGGATATGGTCGATGCCAGCAAGGACCACCAGCATGTGCACGAGGTGTCGGAGACGGCGCACAGCAAATAGGCCAATTCGAAATATTGGCAACGTAAAACAACGTCGTTCCTGCCTCCGCAGGAACGAGTGCGTCCGTGAAGGCGCACAAACAGCACGGTGCAAGTCCGTGTCAGGGCAAGCCATGACCCTGTAGCCGAAGATAACTGCGTCGCCGCGAGGCGGGGTGGAGAGCAATCGG
>JAKFDH010000173.1:0-3932 GCA_036676245.1 Massilia sp.
GGCGTCGACTACGGCGTCGGCGGCCCGCTGCTGCTCGAATCCGTGAACCTGACGATCGAGCGCAACGAACGCGTCTGCATCGTCGGCCGCAACGGCGCCGGCAAATCCACCCTGCTGCGCCTGGTCGGCGGCGAGATCTCGCCCGATGACGGCAGCATCAAGCGCGAGGGCCGCATCGCCGGACTGGCCCAGGAAGTGCCCAAGGATCTGGCCGGCAGCGTGTTCGACGTGGTGTCGATGGGCCTGGGGGCGCTCGGCGCCGACCTGGCGCGTTACCACCACATGCTGCACGACGGCGACGACATCGACATGGACGAGCTGGGCGCGGTCCAGGCCCGGATCGAGGCCGGCAACGGCTGGGCGATAGAGCAACGCGTCGAACAGGTGATCAGCAAGCTCGACCTGCCCGAGGACGCCGAATTCTCCGCGCTGTCGGGCGGCATGAAGCGCCGCGTGCTGCTGGCCCAGGCGCTGGTCGCCGCGCCGGATCTGCTGCTGCTGGACGAGCCGACCAACCACCTGGACATCGAGTCGATCGCCTGGCTGGAAGAGTTCCTGAAGAATTTCGGCGGCAGCGTGGTCTTCGTGACCCATGACCGCGAGTTCCTGAAGAACCTCGCAACCCGCATCGTCGAGATCGACCGCGGCCAGGTAACCAGTTGGCCGGGCGACTACGAGAATTTCCTGCGCCGCCGCGAGGAGCGCCTGCATGCCGAAGCGCAGGCGAACGCGCTGTTCGACAAGAAGCTGGCGCAGGAAGAAATATGGATCCGCCAGGGCATCAAGGCCCGCCGCACCCGCAATGAAGGCCGCGTCACCGCGCTCAAGGCCATGCGCCGCGAACGTGCCGAACGGCGTGAGCAGTCGGGCAACGTCAAGCTGGCCGCCGCCGGCGCCGAGAAGTCGGGCCGCAAGGTGTTCGAAGCAAAGAACGTCAGCTTCGCGTTTGGCGACCGCGTGCTGGTGCGCGATTTCAGCACCGTGGTCCAGCGTGGCGACAAGATCGGCCTGATCGGTCCCAATGGTTCCGGCAAGACGACGCTGCTGAAGCTGCTGCTGGGCGACCTGCAGCCGCAGTCGGGCAGCATGCAGGTCGGCACCAACCTCGAGGTGGCGTTCTTCGACCAGCTGCGCGGCGCGCTGCGCGAGGACTGGAACGCGCTCGACAACGTCTCCGAAGGCCGCGAGTTCATCGAGATCAACGGCAGCCGCAAGCACGTGATGGGTTACCTGCAGGATTTCCTGTTCAGCCCCGACCGCGCGCTGGCGCCGATCACGAAGCTCTCCGGCGGCGAACGCAACCGCCTGCTGCTGGCCAAGCTCTTCGCCAAACCGTCCAACCTGCTGGTGATGGACGAACCGACCAACGACCTCGACGTCGAGACGCTGGAGCTGTTGGAAGAGCTGCTGATCGACTATCCCGGCACCCTGATCCTGGTCTCGCACGACCGCGCCTTCCTCGACAACGTCGTCACCAGCTCGCTGGTGATGGAAGGAAACGGACGGGTAGGGGACTACGTCGGCGGTTACACCGACTGGCTGCGCCAGCGGCCGATGGCGGCGCGCATTGCCGCGGCAGCGGCACTGTCCGCACCGCGGCTCACGCCCCAGGTCGCGCCGAGTCCGAAACCGGCGGCCCCTGCCGCGCCGGCGCCGGCCAAGCGCAAGCTCGGTTTCAAGGAGCAGCGCGAGCTCGAGCAGCTGCCCGGCCGCATCGAAACGCTCGATGCCGACATCGCGGCGCTCACCGCGCAGATCCAGGACCCGGCCTTCTATCGCCAGCCGGCCGAGGCCGTGACCGCCGCGAATGCCCGCCTGGCCGCCCTGCAGGCCGAGCTGGAGCAGGCCTACGCCCGCTGGAACGAGCTGGAATAGGGCGGCCGGAACGCGCTGTTGTGGAGGGCCGCCCGCTCCGGGCGGCGGCGGCAGGCTAAAATGGCGGCCCCACCGCCCGCCGACGCCCGCCGTGACCCAGATCAAGCAGGAAGACTTCATCCAGAGCGTCGCCGACGCGCTGCAGTACATCTCGTACTACCACCCGGTCGACTACATCAAGAGCCTCGCCGCCGCCTACGAGCGCGAGGAATCGGCCGCGGCCAGGGACGCGATCGCGCAGATACTGATCAATTCGCGCATGTGCGCCGAGGGCCACCGCCCGATCTGCCAGGACACCGGCATCGTCACCGTGTTCCTGGAAGTGGGCATGGACGTGCGCTGGTCCGACGCCACCATGGGCGTCGAGGACATGGTCCACGAAGGCGTGCGCCGCGCGTACAACCACCCGGACAACAAGCTGCGCGCCAGCGTGCTGGCCGACCCGGCCGGCAAGCGCACCAACACCAGGGACAACACGCCGGGCGTGGTGAACATGAAGATCGTCCCGGGCAACACCGTGGACGTGATCGTGGCCGCCAAGGGCGGCGGCAGCGAGGCCAAGTCGAAGTTCGCGATGCTCAATCCCTCCGATTCGATCGTCGACTGGGTGCTCAAGACGGTGCCGACCATGGGCGCCGGCTGGTGCCCGCCGGGCATGCTGGGCATCGGCATCGGCGGCACCGCCGAGAAGGCGATGCTGCTGGCGAAGGAATCGCTGATGGAGCCGATCGACATCACCGACCTGCAGGCCCGCGGCCCGTCCAACCGCGCCGAGGAGCTGCGCCTGGAGCTGTACGAGAAGGTCAACGCGCTCGGCATCGGCGCCCAGGGCCTGGGCGGCCTGACCACGGTGCTCGACATCAAGGTCAAGGACTACCCGACCCACGCCGCCAACCTGCCGGTGGCGATGATCCCGAACTGCGCCGCCACCCGGCACGCGCACTTCACCCTCGACGGCAGTGGCCCGGTGATGCTGGACCCGCCCTCGCTGGAGGACTGGCCGAAGCTCACCTACGACACCTCGAAGGGTCGCCGCGTCGATCTCGACACGCTCACCCGCGAGGACGTCGCCAACTTCAAGCCCGGCGAAGTGCTGCTGCTCAACGGCAAGCTGCTCACCGGCCGCGATGCCGCCCACAAGCGCATGGTGGACATGCTCAACAAGGGCGAAGCGCTGCCGGTCGACCTCAAGGGCCGCTTCATCTACTACGTCGGTCCGGTCGACCCGGTGCGCGACGAGGTGGTGGGTCCGGCGGGCCCGACCACGGCCACCCGCATGGACAAGTTCACCGAACAGGTCCTGGCCCAGACCGGCCTGCTGGGCATGGTCGGCAAGGCCGAGCGGGGCCCGGCCGCGATCGAGGCCATCCGCAAGCACCGTTCGGTCTACCTGATGGCCGTGGGCGGCGCCGCCTACCTGGTGTCAAAGGCCATCAAGGCCGCCCGGGTGGTGGGTTTTGCCGACCTGGGCATGGAGGCGATCTACGAATTCGAAGTCCGGGACATGCCCGTGACCGTGGCCGTGGACTCGGCTGGCGAGTCCGTGCACCGGACCGGACCCCGGGAATGGCAGGCCCGGATCGGCAAGATCCCGGTAGCGGTGGAATGAGCGCCCGCCGGCCCCGAACCTGAACGGGCCGACCGGTCTTGGCCGGAATTGGCCCCAAGCGCCCGAAACCATTGGCTTTCCTGCCCGGAAAGGCGTATGGTGCCGGCGACTGTGTTTGCGAAGGGTCACTGTGAATCGTGGCCTGATGCGGTAGATCCACCGATCCGCTACATCTTTTCACCTCGCTCTCCTTGCAACCCCAGTCGCGCGGCGGAATGTTTCCGTCAGCGATTACTTTCGTTTGTTTCAAGGAGTTTTATATGTCGGATCGTCAGATCGGTACCGTCAAGTGGTTCAACGATGCCAAGGGCTTCGGCTTCATCAGCCGTGAGAATGGCGAGGACGTGTTCGTGCACTTCCGCTCCATCCAGGGCACCGGCTTCAAGTCCCTGCAGGAAGGCCAGAAGGTCTCCTTCAAGCTCGTCAAGGGCCAGAAGGGCATGCAGGC
>JAKFDH010000174.1:0-2402 GCA_036676245.1 Massilia sp.
ACTGCGGTCGGGAAACGGCAGCGCCTCGGCATTGCACTGCACGTAGTCGAGGCCATTCACCAGGCCGCGGTTGGTCATGCGGTCGCGGCCCACGGACAACATGCCGGCGTTGATGTCGCCGAGGACGATCTCGCCCTCGTCGCCGACGCGCTCCTTCAGCAGCGCGGCGATGTCGCCGGTGCCGCCGGCCAGGTCCAGCACGCGGTCGCCGCGCTTGACCTGCGCGGTGCCGACGAAATAGCGTTTCCAGACCCGATGGATGCCCAGGCTCATCAGGTCGTTCATCAGGTCGTAGTTGCCGGCCACCGAGGAGAACACTTCGCCGACCAGCTTCTGCTTGTCCTTGGCGGCGACGTCCTTGAAGCCGAAGTGGGTGGTGCCGGATTTGTACGGGGATTCACTCATGGGAGCGATTATCGCATTGACCACGCTCCGGCCGGGCACGCTGGCCCGGCCGTGATGGCTCAGCGCTCCCTGACCTGCGAGGCGGGGCGGCGGCAGCGTGCGGACGTGGAATCCGCGCAGTCGGATCCGGTCCTTCGCGGCGGCTGCCCGGCCTGCGGCTTCGGCGTGGCCGAAACCGCGCTCGGCTTCACTCGTGGCCGCTGGTTGCCACCGTTTTCCCTGGGCCACCCTATCGTCACGATGAACCCATTCGCGGTGGCCGATTCCACTTTCACCCGTCGCGAGCCATCCGGGGAAATCCAGGTTTCGCCCACCTTGAACATGGAGCCTTCGTTATTGGACGTGTCGGCGGGCGGGACATCGGCATCCATGCTGTAGGCGACTCCACCGGCATCGAGCCCATGGATGATCACCGCCGCGCCCGCGAGTTCGGCCTCATAAGCGCCGGTACGGCCGCGCGCTTCCACCGTGTACGACACATTGCCCTTCGCGTCGGCGGCCGCCAGCGGCAATGTGATCATCTGCCGATTGGTCGATCCAGCCAAGCTGGCCCGGTCCAGCACGACATTCTTCGCAACGCCGCCAGCCGGGACCGTCAGCTTGCGTGCCGCATCCATCCAGCCCAGGCGATCGCGCTGGCGGGTGTTGATGTGCTTGGGCAGGGCGCCATAGGTGGCATTGGAGACCGCGTTGTACCAGGCGCTGCTCATCACATCCCAGGGGTTGTCGTAGGTGTTGTCATCGCCATCGGAATTGTTGGAATGCGGCAGGCCATAGGCGTGGCCCATCTCATGCGCGAGCGGTGCCAGGTTGTCGAACGCCCACGGCGGGTTCCAGGTGTTGCTGATGCACACATCCAGGCCTTCCAGCGGCCCGCAAGCGCCACCGCCCCAGGCGTAGCCGTCGAGCTCGCCGTTGAACATCATGTTGATGCCCTGCACGCCATTGAAGTTCACCGTCGGGTCGGCTGCAGCGGCGCAGTCCTCGAACAACTTGTCCAGATCGGCGTCCTCCTCGCCATCAACCATCGTGACGTAGTACGAACGTGGCTGCGGCAGCATGAACCAGCCCTCGGCGGTACTGCCGGTCAGGTTGATCTTGCCGTAGGAGACTTCCTGCCAGTAGTGACCTAGTTGGCCGGGGTTGGTGCCGTACTGGCCCAGAAAGAAGGACACCGGCTTCTGTTCGTCCACGACGTCGTTGAACTTGCAAGCGATGGTCACCCAGCGGGTGTTGCCGATCACGTCCTTGGGTGCAACCAGCGCTTTGGAAGAAGCGGAAAGCCACGGCCGGTCGGCAGGAACGATGGCCTCGATGGAACGAATGCCACCGCCACGTTTGTATCGGGAAAATTCCACGGCCACGCGACGATTGGCCAGCGCGTACAGGTCGACCGCCGCGCGGCGCGCCTGCGCCGGGTTCAATACGTGACGCGTACCGCCATCGGTGACCAGGGTCGCGATGAACCGCGAGGGCCGCTCCGACTTGCCGGGGGCTGGCATCGGATCGCCCCAGCGGAGCTCCAGCTGGCCCTGCACGATCTCGGCCCGCACTCCGGAAACTGAACCCGCCAGTGCCAGCCCCAGGCACGCCGCAATCATTCGTTTCATGTGTTTCATATTCTCAATATTCCCCCCATGGCCCAGACCAGCCTCGCAAGACGGATAGTACGCGCCACCGATGGCCAGGGGCATCCGTATCCATGGCAAGCTTCCCTGAGATGCGGTTCGATGGAGAATTCTGTGATTGCGACCCCCGATTACCGCGCTTTGCTGGACACCGCTATCGCCGAAGCCCGCCAGGGCCTGGCCGAAGGCGGCATCCCCATCGGTGCGGCCCTGTTCCACAACGACGGACGCCTGCTGGGCTGCGGGCACAACCGCCGCATTCAGGAAGATGATCCGTCTGTACATGGCGAAACCGACGCCTTCCGCAAGGCCGGCCGCCAGCGCCGCTATCGCGACACGATCATGGTCACCACCCTGGCCCCGTGCTGG
>JAKFDH010000175.1:0-40950 GCA_036676245.1 Massilia sp.
CAGGAACGACGTTGGTTATTGTCTTTTCGAGTTCCACATTCACGACTTCGGGAAGGGCGCCGCTCGTGTCAGTGGAAATTCAGAAGTCAACAGGATTATTCCGGACACCAGTGCGCTTTCGCGAGGACGACGTGCTTAGGTCGCACGATACGGACGCGGCATCGGAAAACCCGCGCCGATGGGGTTAGAATGCTTTTATGAAAATCCGCGTAGCAACTTATAACATCCACAAGGGTGTGTCCTCGATCCGCAGCACGCCGCGCGTGCTCGCCCTGAAAAAGGCCATTGCCCAGTTCGATGCCGATGTTGTGTTCTTGCAGGAAGTCCAGGGCAGGCACGACCGCTACCATTCCAAGTTCGGCGAGGAAAGCCGCGGCCACCGCCATTGGCCCGAGCGGGCCCAGCATGAATATTTCGCGACCGAGGGCCACCACTCGGCCTATGGCATGAATGCCGTGTACGACCATGGCCACCACGGCAATGCCTTGCTGTCGGCCTATCCGATCGACAATCAGGCCAACCACGATGTGTCCGACCATGCCTACGAGCAGCGCGGCATCCTGCATTGCGAGATCAAGACGCCCAAGTGCCTCGTCCATTGCTACGTCGTGCACCTGGGCCTGTTCGAGTCGGGCCGCGGCCGCCAGGCCCAGGCGCTGATCGACTGCGTCAACAATTCCGCGCCGAACGGCGAGCCGATCATCATTGCCGGCGACTTCAACGACTGGCGCAACACCCTCAGCGACAAGCTGCGCGGCGCCCTGGGCGTGGCCGAAGTGTTCGATGAACTCGGCGCGCGCTCGCGCCTGGGCGACATCGTGCGCAGTTTCGCCGGCCGTGAAAAGACCATCACCCCGGCGCGCACATTCCCGGCGGCATTGCCCTGGTTCCGTCTCGATCGCATTTATGTGCGCGGCTTCAAAGTCGATACCGCGCAGGTGTTGCATGGTACTTTATGGGCCAAACTATCGGATCACGCGCCGATCGTGGCCAACCTCAAGCTGGCTTGAGGCGTGCAACCCAACTTGAAGCACAATGCGCCCGGTTAATTTCATACCGCACAACGAGATCACCCTGCTTGAGAGCGGCATCGCCCTGTTCCCGGCGATGATCGCGGCCATCGATGCGGCCGAGTACGAGGTGTATTTCGAGACCTACATCTTCGCCGACGACGAGACCAGTCGCGCGATCGAGGCGGCGCTGGTGCGGGCGGCCAGGCGCGGCGTCAAGGTGCGCGCCATCGTCGACTGGTTCGGCACCGGCCATGCCAACGCCACCCGGCTCGGCGTCGTGTTTGCCGAGGCGGGCGTGCGCTACCGGGTGTTCAATCCCTGGTTCAGGCGCGGCGTCACCCGCACCCACCGCAAGATCACCGTGTGCGACCGGGTCGTCGCCTTTGTCGGCGGCATCAATATCAACGACGACTGGGTCTGCGACTACGATCCCGGCAAGCGTTTGCCCGCCCCGCGCTGGGACTTCGCGGTCGAAGTGCGCGGCGCGCTGTTGGCAGCCATCCATTACGAGGCCCAGGTGCAGTGGGCGCGGATCGGCCGCATGGGCCTGATCAAGCGCATCGGCCTGTTCCGCGAAATGCGCATGCAGCCGCGCGGGCAGGGCGACATGCCGATGCTGGCCGCCTTCATCGTGCGCGACAACCTGCGCAACCGCCGCACCATCCAGCGTGCCTACCTGCAGGCGATGGGGCATGCCAAGAAGCGCGTGCTGCTGGCCAATCCGTACTTCGCGCCCGGCCACAAGTTCCGCAAGGCGATGGCGCTGGCAGCCCAGCGCGGGGTCGAGGTCACCTTGCTGATCGGGGTAGGCGAGATCTGGCTGCAGGACATGGTGGCCCGCTCCTTCTATCCGAAGCTGATCGACAGCGGGGTCAAGGTTGTCGAATACCGCAAGACCCAGCTGCATGCGAAGGTGGCGGTGGTGGACGACGACTGGGCCACGGTCGGCTCCAGCAATTGCGACGGCCTGTCCCTGTTCCTGAACCAGGAAGCGAACGTGGTGGTGCGCGACGCCACGTTCGCCCGCTCGATGCGCGCGCACATCGAGCGCGGCATTGCCGACGGCGTCGTGATCCAGCGCGAAGACCTGAAGCAGGTCGGCTGGGTGCGCCGCACGGGTTACGAAGTGGCGTATTTCTTTTACAAACTGACGATGCGAATATTTACGATGGGTTATGCGTGATGGACAATGTACGAATCGACAAATGGCTGTGGGCGGCCCGCTTTTTCAAGACGCGCTCGCTGGCCACCGATGCGGTCGATACCGGCCGGGTGCGGATGGATGGCGAGCGGATCAAGCCGGCCAAGGTGGTAAAGGTTGGCGATAAGATAACAATCGACAATGGCGCGGAGACCTGGGAAGTGCTGGTCCAGGGGATTTCGGACGTGCGGGGCGGGGCGCCGGTGGCCCGCTTGTTGTATCAGGAAACAGACAGCAGCGTCGAAAAGCGCGAGCGCAACCAGGAGGCGCGCAAGCTGTATCCGGAGCCGGGCAGCACCATCAAGGGGCGGCCGACCAAGCGGGATCGAAGGCAGTTGAGCAAAGCCAGCGGGTAGTTTGGACAGGCGCCCATCTTGGGGCCCCTGACTTCCGCAGCGCCTCGCCCCAGGCAAAACCGCACCCTCTGCTGCGCTGCATCAATAGAACCCCACCTCTAAGTTCCCCTTTGACATTTCCACAGTAGTGGATAATAGTACGAACGTTCGGATTTCAATTCCTTCTACAGGTAAATCTTATTAACACTTCAGTTAAATTCATGCGCAAGGGCGAACTGACGCGGGCAGCCATTCTCGACGTCGCACTGGACCTTGCAAGCCGCGATGGGCTCGAGGGGCTGACCATTGGCCTGCTCGCGGACAAAATGAACATGAGCAAGTCCGGCGTGTTCGCGCACTTTGGTTCGCGTGAAGACCTGCAGATGGAAGTGCTCAAGCTCTACCACCACCGCTTCGAGCAGGAAGTGTTCTTCCCGAGCATGAAGGAACCGCGCGGTATCGCCCGCCTGAAAGCGATGAACGCGCGCTGGATCAAGCGTGTCAGCGTCGAAATCGCCTCCGGCTGCATCTACATCAGCGGCGCCGTCGAATACGACGACCGTCCTGGTCCGATCCGCGAAGAGCTGGTGTCGATGGTGCGTGCGTGGCAGGGCGCGCTGCTGCGCTGCGTCGAGCAGTCGATCGCCATCGGCGACCTCAAACCGGGCACCGATGCCCAGCAGATGGTCTACGAGATGTACGGCCTGATCCTGGCGCTGCACCACGATGCGCGCTTCCTGCGCATGCCTGGCAGCGTCGACCGAGCCCGTATCGGCTTCGAGCGCCTGATCGAGAATTACCAGAATCTGCAATCCAGCTGAACCGGCATACGCCCGCTCAGTCAATCATTATCACGTTCACGTTCGTCAGGAGAAAATCATGGGTCAATACGTCGCGCCAATTCGGGATATGCAGTTCTTGCTGCACGAGTTCCTCAACGTATCCGACGAATTGAAGCAATTGCCGCAATTCGAAGATGTCGATGCCGACATCATCAACCAGGTGCTGGAAGAGGGCGCCAAGTTCACCCAGGAAGTGCTGTTCCCGCTGAACCACTCCGGTGACCGCGAAGGCTGCCATTACGATGCCGCCACCAAGTCGGTCACGACCCCGAAGGGCTTCAAGGAAGCCTACAAGAAGTACGTCGAAGGCGGCTGGGCTGCGCTGGCTTGCTCGACCGAATACGGCGGCCAGGGCCTGCCTATCGTGCTGAACAACTCGTTCTACGAGATGCTCAATTCCTCGAACCAGGCATGGTCGATGTACCCGGGCCTGTCGCACGGCGCCTATGAGTGCCTGCTCGAACACGGCACCGACGAACAAAAGAAAACCTACTTGCCGAAGCTGGTGTCGGGCGAGTGGACCGGCACCATGTGCCTGACCGAATCGCACTGCGGCACCGACCTGGGCATGCTGCGCTCGAAGGCGCTGCCGCAGGCAGACGGTTCGTGGCTGATCACCGGCTCCAAGATCTTCATCTCGGCCGGCGAGCACGACATGTCCGAGAACATCCTGCACCTGGTGCTGGCCCGCGTGCCGGACGCGCCGGAAGGCTCGAAAGGCATCTCGCTGTTCCTGGTGCCGAAGTTCCTGCCGAACGCGGACGGCTCGGTCGGCGAGCGCAACCCGATCACCTGCGGCGCCATCGAAGAGAAGATGGGCATCCACGGTAACTCGACCTGCCAGATGAACCTGGACGGCGCCAAGGGCTGGATCATCGGCCAGCCGAACAAGGGCCTGAACGCCATGTTCGTGTTCATGAACGCGGCCCGCCTGGGCGTGGGCATGCAGTCGCTGGGCCTGACCGAAGTCGCCTACCAGAACGCGCTGGCCTATGCGAAAGACCGCATCCAGATGCGCAGCCTGTCGGGCCCGAAGGCGCCGGACAAGCCGGCCGACCCGATCATCGTGCACCCGGACGTGCGCCGCATGCTGCTGACCGCCAAGGCCTACGCCGAAGGCGCGCGCGCCTTCTCGTCCTACGTGGCGCTGCAGATCGACCGCGAACTGCACCACCCTGACGAAGAAGTGCGCAAGGAAGCGGCCGACGAAGTCGCGCTGCTGACCCCAGTCATCAAGGCCTTCATCACCGACAACGGCTGGATCGCGACCTCGGAAGCGATGCAGGTATTCGGCGGCCACGGCTACATCTCCGAGTGGGGCATGGAGCAGTACGTGCGCGACGCGCGCATCAACCTGATCTACGAAGGTACCAACACGATCCAGTCGCTCGACCTCCTGGGCCGCAAGATCCTGATGGACAACGGCGCCAAGCTGCGCAAGTTCGGCGAGAAGATCAAGACCTTCGTCGAAGAAAACGGCACCGACGAAGCGATGTCCGAGTTCGTGACCCCGCTGGGCGACCTGGGCGACAAGGTCACCAAGCTGACCATGGAAATCGGCATGAAGGCCTTCCAGAATCCGGACGAAGTGGGCGCCGCGGCCGTGCCTTACCTGCGCGTCGTCGGCCACCTGATCTACAGCTACTTCTTCGCGCAGATGGCGAAGATCGCACTGGCGAAGGAAGACTCGGGCGACAACTTCTACAAGGCCAAGCTGGCCACCGCACGCTTCTACTTCGCACGCCTGCAGCCAGAAACCGCAACCCTGATCCGCCAGGCGCGCTCGGGCTCGGCCAGCTTGATGGCCCTCGATGCAGACCTGTTCTAAAAATTAAGTGCCCCCGTCGTCCCTGCGCCAAGGCGGTTCTCGGCAGGGACCCAAGTTCCGCGATCGGCCACGAACATGGGTTCCTGCCGAGAACCGCCTTGGCGCAGGAACGACGTAACCAAAAAGGATAGCCATGACCAATTTCATCGTTAAAAAAGTCGCCGTGCTGGGCGCCGGCGTGATGGGCGCGCAAATCGCCGCCCACTGCGTCAATGCCAAAGTGCCGGTGGTCCTGTTCGACCTGCCCGCCAAGGAAGGCCCGAAGAACGGCATCGTGCTGCGCGCGATCGAGAACCTGAAGAAGCTGAGCCCTGCGCCGCTGGGCAACAAGGACGACGCGGCCCTGATCGAAGTGGCCAACTACGAAGACAACCTGGCCGCATTGGCAGGCTGCGACCTGATCATCGAGGCGATCGCCGAGCGCATGGACTGGAAGCACGATCTGTACAAGAAGGTCGCCCCGCACATTGCCCCGAACGCGATCTTCGCGACCAATACCTCCGGCCTGTCGATCACCAAGCTGTCCGATGGCTTCGACGCCGACCTGAAGGCGCGCTTCTGCGGCGTGCACTTCTTCAATCCACCGCGCTACATGCACCTGGTCGAGATCATCCCGACCGTCTCGACCAAGCCCGAGATCGCCGACCAGCTCGAAGTCTTCCTGACCTCGACACTGGGCAAGGGCGTGGTGCGCGCCAAGGACACCCCGAATTTCATCGCCAACCGTGTCGGTATCTTCGGCATGCTGGCGACCATCCACGAAGCCGAAAAATTCGGCCTCTCCGTGGACGTGGTCGACGACCTGACCGGCGCCAAACTGGGCCGCGCCAAGTCGGGCACCTTCCGTACCGCCGATGTTGTCGGCCTCGATACGATGGGCCACGTGATCAAGACCATGCAGGACAATTTGGCTGACGATCCGTTCTTCAGCGTCTACAAGACGCCCGAAGTCCTGGCCAAGCTGGTCGCTGCAGGCGCGCTGGGTCAAAAAGCCGGCGCGGGCTTTTACAAGAAAGTGGGCAAGGACATCCAGCGCCTCGACTTCGCCACCGGCGATTATGTCGCCGGCGGCGGCAAGGCAGCGGACATCGTTGCCCGCATCCTGAAGGAAAAGGATCCGGTCAAGAAGTTCAAGACGCTGCGCGAATCGACCAACCCGCAGGCGCAGTTCCTGTGGGCGATCTTCCGCGACGCCTTCCACTACATCGCCGTGCACCTCGGTTCGATCGCCGACAACGCGCGCGACGTCGACTTCGCGATGCGCTGGGGCTTCGGCTGGAACGTCGGCCCGTTCGAAACCTGGCAGGCTGCCGGCTGGACGCAGATCGCCCAGTGGGTCAAGGAAGACATCGACGCCGGCGCCGCGCTGTGCAAAGAGCCGCTGCCGGCCTGGGTATTCGAAGGCCAGGTCGCGGAGAAGGGCGTGCACACCGCCGAAGGTTCGTACTCGGCATCGAAGAACGCCTATGTGCCGCGGTCGACCCTGCCGGTCTACGAGCGCCAGGCATTCCGCGCGCCGGTACTGGGCGCGGGCGCCATCGACGGCAAGACCGCCGGCACCACCTTCCACGAAGACGACTCCGTGCGCATCTGGCACATGGACGACGAGGTGCTGGTCATCTCGCTCAAGACCAAGATGCACGTGATCGGCGAAGGCGTGATCAACGGCCTCAAGATGGCGCAAGCCGAAGCCGAGAAGAATTTCAAGGGCCTGGTCATCTGGAACACCGACGCTGCCGACGGCGGCGCGTTCTCGGCCGGCGCCGACCTGCAGTCGGCACTGCCGCTGTTCATGCAAGGCGGCGCCAAGGCGATGGAGCCTGGCATTGCGCTGCTGCAGGACACCTTCATGGCGATGAAGTATTCGAACGTGCCGGTCGTCGCCGCTGTGGCGGGGCTGGCGCTGGGCGGCGGCTGCGAAATGGCGCTGCACGCATCGAAGCGCGTCGCATCGATCGAGTCGTACATCGGCCTGGTGGAAGTGGGCGTCGGCCTGATTCCCGCCGGCGGCGGCCTGAAAGAGGCAGCGGTGCGCGCGTCGAATGAAGCGAAGGGCACCGACATCCTGCAATTCCTGAAGACCGGCTTCACCAACGCCGCCACCGCCAACGTGTCGAAGTCGGCGCTGGAAGCGAAGGCGATGGGCTACCTGAAGGAAGACGACGTCATTGTCTTCAATCCTTACGAGCTGCTGCACGTGGCCAAGGTGGAAGCGCGCGCGATGTTCGACGCCGGCTATCGTCCGCCGCTGCGCAAGCCTGTGACGGTGGTCGGCCGCTACGGCTACGGCACCATCAAGGCGCAGCTGGTCAACATGCGCGACGGCGGCTTCATCTCGGCGCACGACTTCAAGCTGGGCGAGATGATCGCCGAGATCGTGTCGGGCGGCGATGTGGACCAGGGCAGCGTGGTCAGCGAGCAGTGGTTCCTCGACATGGAGCGCAAGGCCTTCCTCGAGCTGCTGAACCACCCGAAATCGCAGGAACGCATCATGGGCATGATGCAGACCGGTAAACCGGTCCGCAACTAATAAACCATGTCGATTGCCACCCTGGCATTTGGACTGTTACTACGCGTGAGGCCGAAGATGGCGTATGACCGGATCAAGCAGCAAATGATGGACACGCTGCCCTTCGTGCGGCTGCTGGGCATCACCATCGATTCGATCGGCCACGGCACTTCCGAAGTGTCGATGCCGTCCGACCCGAAGCTGAACAACCACCTCGGCACCTCGCATGCCGGGGCGCTGTTCACCCTGGCCGAGACGGCGTCCGGCGCGGCCATGGCGGGCGGCTTCGCCGACCTGATCCTGGGTTTGCGCCCGGTGGCCAAGGAATCGCGCATCCAGTACCAGAAAGTGGCCAAAGGCGCGACCCGCGCCAGCGGCCGCGTGCCAGGCGATATCGCCGCATTGAAGGCGCAGCTGAAGGCCGACGGCAAAGTGGCTTTCCCGGTGGAGGTCGATATATTCGACGCCGAGGGAACGCTGGCCGCGCAGGTGCAGGTCGACTGGTACTTGTCCGAGAAACGCTAAACGAATTCGTTCGACTTAAAGAGAGAACAACATGACAAAACAACTTCAAGACGCCTACATCGTCTCCGCAACCCGCACCCCGATCGGCAAGGCGCCGCGCGGCATGTTCAAGACCACCCGTCCGGACGACCTGCTGGTGCGCGCACTGCAGGCCGCCATGGCCGGCGTGCCGAACCTGGACCCGGCGCTGATCAACGACGCCATCATCGGGTGCTCGTTCCCGGAAGCGGAGCAGGGCTTCAACATCGCCCGCATGTCGGTGCTGCTGGCCGGCCTGCCGAAGACCGTCGGCGGCGTGACCGTCAACCGCTACTGCGCATCGGGCATCACCGCCATCGCGATGGCGGCGGACCGCATCCGCGTCGGCGAAGCCGACGTGATGATCGCCGGCGGCGTCGAATCGATGTCGATGGTACCGATGATGGGCCACCACCCATCGATGAACCTGAACATGTTCACCGACGAAAACGTCGGCATGGCATACGGCATGGGCCTGACCGCGGAAAACGTGGCCAAGCAGTGGAAAGTGACGCGCGAGCAGCAGGACGCGTTCTCGGTCGAGTCGCACCGCCGCGCCATCGCCGCGCAGCAGGCCGGCTTCTTCAAGGACGAAACCTGCCCGGTCGAGATCATTACCCGTACGCCGAACCTGGCCACCGGCCAGATCGACATCAAGACCCGCACCGTCGACACCGACGAAGGCGCACGCGCCGATTCGACGCTCGAATCGCTGGGCAAGCTCAAGCCGGTATTCGCGGCCAAGGGTTCGGTCACCGCGGCGAACAGCTCGCAGATGTCGGACGGCGCAGGTGCGCTGCTGATCGTCAGCGAGAAGATCCTGAAGGAGCACAACCTGACCCCGCTGGCGAAGTTCTCGTCGTTCGCGGTGCGCGGCGTGCCGCCGGAAATCATGGGCATCGGTCCCAAGGTGGCGATCCCTGCGGCCTGCGCCGCGGCCGGCATTACCCAGGACCAGCTGGACTGGATTGAACTGAACGAGGCGTTCGCGGCGCAGGCGCTGGCCGTCATGGGCGACCTGAACCTGGACCCTGCGAAAGTCAACCCGATGGGCGGCGCGATCGCCCTGGGCCACCCGCTGGGCGCGACCGGCGCCATCCGCGCCGCGACCGTGATCCACGCCCTGCGCCGCAACAACCTGAAGTACGGCATGGTGACGATGTGCGTCGGCACCGGCATGGGCGCCGCTGGCATTTTCGAGCGCGTATAAGGCCGCTGGGACGAAGAGCAAAAAGCGCCGCGGCATGCCCGGCGCTTTTTTTTGGCTAATCGGAAGGTGCCGTCGAATTCGTGAAGTTCAAAGATACTTACCGCCTCCAACGTCATCCCCGCGAAGGCGGGGATCCATACTGAGACAACAATTCGCAACATTGCTTTTTTATTATGCGAGAATAACCCCCTGAAAAACACCTCCGGGGAAATCGCATGGGCTACCACGTAACAATCCTCCGCACCAAGGGCGGCGAGCAGGACCCGATCACCTGGGACGAAGTGACGCGGGCCCTGGCAACAATGGATGGACGCTTGGCGCAGTACACGCGTGAGCCGGGCGCCCAGGAGCTGTATGCCCCCGCCGGCGGCGAAGAAAGCGAGGTACTGTTCTTCGACGAAGGCGTGCTGTGGACGAAAAACCCAGGCGGCGATTTTACGGGCCTGATGATCGAGCTGGCCGATAAGATTGGCGCCCGTGTGCGCGGCGATGAACTCGAAACATATCGTACGGTGGACGAGGAATATATCCATCCCGACGATGTGGAACTGGTTCGGCAAATGCAGGAAGCATCCGCGAAACGAGAAGTCAAGCGGAGCAGGTGGAACATGGCCGTGACAACATTTCGAGTCCTGGCAGTGCTTATCCTGCTGGCGGGCCTGGCCATGCGGCTGGCGAAAGACAGCGTGTAGAGTGCGACCCTTCACAATATTGGCATATGGGCGCTGCGGGAACCACCCGGCGCCCTTTTACTTTTTGGAGCAGCAATGGATATTTTGACGAACAAGGCCGACGGCATCCTGACCATCGAATTCAACCGCGCCGAACGCAAGAACGCGATCACCGCCGTCATGTACCAGGCCATGGCCGACGCGCTGACCGACGCCGAGGGCGACAGCGCCGTGCGCGCAATCCTCATCGTCGGCAAGCCGGAGATCTTCACGGCCGGGAACGACCTGGACGACTTCATGAAGAACTCGGCCCCGGTCGAAGGCGTGTCGCCGGAAGCGCGGCCCGTGTTCCAGTTCATGCGCGCGCTGTCGGGCAGCAGCAAGCCGGTGGTGGCGGCGGTATCCGGCGCGGCGATCGGCATCGGCACCACGATGCTGCTGCACTGCGACCTGGTATACGCGGCCGACAACGCCAAGTTCTCGATGCCGTTCGCGCAGCTGGGCCTGTGCCCGGAGTTCGCATCGAGCATGCTGTTCCCGCAGCTGGCGGGCTATCCGCGCGCGGCGGAAAAGCTGCTGCTCGGCGAAGCCTTCCTCGCGCAGGAAGCGCTGCAGATGGGCCTTGTGTCGAAGGTGCTGCCGCTCGATGAACTGCTGCCGTTCGCGCAGCGCCAGGCGGCCAAGCTGGTGGCGCTGCCTGCCGCCTCGATCCGCGCGACCAAGGCGCTGATGAAGCGCTCGCGCAATGCGGCCATCACCGACGCCATGAAGGCCGAGAACGAGCTGTTCGGCGCGATGCTGCTGGCGCCGGAAGCGAAGGAGGCGTTCACCTCGTTCTTCGAAAAGCGCAAGCCGGACTTTTCGAAGTTTGCTTGACAGGTATTACTTTCAAAACTAACCGGGCTTGCCCGGTTTTTTTTCGTCGAGCTGATTTGCTCAAGTATCGGTTCTGTTACAAAGCGAGGCAATTTAGGGGAATCTGCTTGCTATCCTGTTCGATTTGGAATTCAAGATAATTGGAGTGTCTCGCAATGAATCGATTCAGTCTGCAGGCGATGTTCGTACTGTCCATGCTTCTAATCATCGCCGCATCGGCTGATGCCAGTACTCCGCCGGAGAATGCGCGGGTTCCGCCGGAGAAGGCCATGGTCCGTAGTGATGCCGACTGGGCACTGATTGCCAAAAAAGCCGATAAGCGCTACGGCTGCAAGGCCTTATCCGGTCTTTCGTCAGGGGTGATTCAACTAAAGGAATATGAAGCGAGGCTCGCCTGCCACCAGGTTTGGCTGGTCTCTACCTTACTGATATCGGCCCCAAATTTGGGAAAACAGGGCAATTTTTCAAGCCTCGAGTTTGACCCACGCGTCGCTGAAACCGATATCCTGAAGGCAGAAGTCACAGTTGCTGAATTGTTCAGGTTTTCCGACTGCCGGGAGACTTGTGTCGTGATGCTTCGTCAGGCGACCTTGAACGGGGCACGGTTTATCAGTCGCACGCAAACGCCAAGGCTAAACTTTTCCGACGCAGTTATGAATGCCGCTGTGTTTGACAAGGTGAATCTCGCATCAGTGCAGTTCGAGAGAACGTCCTGCAAGAGGTGCCAGTTCACGGGAAAAGGAACGGATCTCAGCGGCGCAAACTTTGATGGGGCAACGCTGACCGGCGCTCGTTTCGAGAACGTTAAGCTCGACAAGGCAAGGTTTGCCGGCAGCGATCTCACCGGCGTATATCTTGAATCAGGCGTCGCCTATGTGCCAACACCGTCCAGCATGGTGTCGGCAATGGGGCTGCACACAATTGAAATTGGCGACAGTGCCAGCGACGAAGCGCTGGCGCTGGCGCTGCGCGACGAATTCAAGCGACTGGGAAGCCGCGAGGCCCTGCGGGAAATCAACTATTCGATTCGTAGCAACCGTGCACACTATTTTAGCGACATCGAGTACTGGTTCAATACCATTTTTTTTGACCTGACCGTGGGCTATGGACTGTATCCGGCACGCCCCCTTATTTTTCTCGCCCTGTCACTACCCATTTTTGCACTGTTCTATTTATTCTCCATGACCCGTACGAATACTTCGTTTGGCGTGTTCCTCGTCTGGGACAAAGAGAACCAGAATGCTGTCGCCGGCACCGTGACGCCGCAACGGTTGACACTTGAAAGCCCCTTCCCCGGTGCGAACCGAGCGCTGCCGGGAAATGCGCCGAAGCTTGACAGGGGTATGCTGCCCTGGATGTTATGGCAAGGTGCACAAGGGCAAACAAAAGCGATTCGCACCCACGTATGGGGACTCGCGCCATTCGTGGCATTTACGGGACTGTGTGTGGGAATGCTCTATTTTTTCGACGGTCTGGCGGATCTGGCGCCCCGATATGCGGCCAACCACCGGGCGACTGTACTCGCCTTGTTTCTGGCTGCTGTTGTTGCTTCCCTTTGGATGTTTCCAAATCGACAAATGCGAAAGGCCTGGCAGATGTCCGTGTGGTTCAGTCTGTTGTCTGGCTTTCGCTTCGGATGGCGAGACTTGAGCCTTGGAACATGGCTGGCTCTGCTGCAGGCTGGGGAGTACACATTGAAGCCGCGCGGGTGGGTACGCAGTGTCGCGGGATTCCAATCCCTTCTGGGCCTGTTCTTCGTCGGCCTCTGGGCGTTTTGCTATTTTGTTGGCCCGCTTGAATAGTTGGGACCTCCTGCAGCAGACCGGGACCCAAGGGGACGCCGCCCCGGGGCTACCGGCGCGACGCGCGCTCCGCACCATAAGGCAGGCGTTTTTCGCCGCTTATCCATCCAAACGCACCGTCTGTCACATGGGCCGCGACGGAAATATTCCCGTGGCTAGAATGGCTTGTCACTCCAGAAACTCCACCATTCAAGGAAACCACCATGCGTACTCCCGTCCTCCTGGCCCTGCTGCTTGCGAGTGCTGCCGCAAGTGCTGCCGAACAGACCCGCGCCGTGCCCGCTTTCAACAGCATCCGCTGCGAAGGCCCGGTCAACATCGTCGTCGAAGTGGGCAAGACCCAGGCACTGGTGATCAATGGCGACGATAGATTCCTGAGCAAGGTGGAAACGCGGGTGGTGGGCGGCGAGCTGCGTGTGACGATGGAAGAAGAGAAGGGCAAGGGCACCAACATCCGCGAAGGCGACAAGATCGTCGTCAGCCTGCCTGCGCTGAGCGCCTTCAGCGTCAAGGGCGCCGGGCAGGCGATCATCAACAATGCTGCCGGTGAACGCCTGGATCTGCGCTTCATGGGCGCGGGCCGGCTCGCGGCGAACGGCAAGGTCAGGCTATTGAACCTGAGCGCCAAAGGGGTCGGCGAGGTCGATACCCAGGCCCTGAAGGCGCAGCACGCGGACGTCAGCTTCGCCGGCATCGGCGGGGTCAAGGTGTATGCCAGGGAACGCCTGGATGCCAAGGTCATGGGCATGGGCTCGCTCGAGTACTACGGCAAGCCCGCCACGGTGAACAAGACGGTCGCCGGCCTCGGCAGCGTGTCCGCTGGCGAGTGAGGCTGCCTGGCGCCCGGTATCTGGCATGCAAACTGCATTGCATGAGGTAAACAAAGCGCCTGTTCCGTGAGATTTCAGCAAAACGACCGCGCTCTTGCTCTTTTCAGGAGCGTTGCCACAAGTAATGCGACTGTTTGGTGCAGGAATGTAACTAATTTCTCGTGAGGAGGGCACGATTCCCACCTACATGTGAGCCCTGATGAACCTGAACAAAACTGTGCCTGTGGACGTGTTCCTGCCGCACATGCCGGATGTGAGCAAGTGCGAGCGCTCACTGCATGAACTGAACCTCATGTGGCGGATGATCGAATCCTCCGCCAAGATGAACTGCCCGGTCGAAGCAAAGTCGATCCTGCCGACGGTGTCCGCAGCCCGCGCCGGGTTTGCGCAGCTCGAGGCGGAGCTGGTGCGCAGCCTGTCTGCCGAAAAAATCGACAATGCGATGGCCGCGCTGGCCACCAAGTCCCAGTACATCATCGACATCGTGGTGCGCAACCTGTACGAGCGCACCGCCGACGTCGGCTTCCTCGCCACCGACCACGAGCTGTGCGCCTTCGTCGCCGGCACCAGCGGCGATGCGGATGCGATGCGCCTGCGCCTGCGTGCCTACCGCAGCAAGTACACCGTCTACGACGAGATCATCCTGCTCGACCGGGACGGCAACGTGCTGGTCCAGATCGACGAAACGACGCCGCTCGAAGGCAGCCACGATCCGCTCATTGCGGCCACGCTGGCCACGGACGGCTATGTGGAGACTTTCGGCGCCAGCGACCTGCGTCCTTCCAAGCGCGAAGCCCTGATCTATTCGAAACGCGTGCTGGCCCCCGGCACCGGCGCGGTCGTGGGCGTGCTTTGCCTGTGCTTCGCTTTCGAGGAGGAGATGGAGGGTATCTTCCAGACGCATCGCGATCCTTCCGGCCGTTCCAACATGCTGCTGCTCGACGCCGGCAACCGCGTCATCGCCAGCGCCGATCCCTTGTGGATGCCGGTCGGCGCCCGCGTTCCCGTCAACCCGGACGGGGCGCCGCATCCGGTGATGTATGCGGGCCGCGCCTACCTGGTGCGCAACTACCATTCGGCGGGCTACCAGGGCTATCCGGGGCCGGCCGGCTGGCATGGGCAAGTCATGATTCCGCTGGACGTGGCCTTCGGCGCCACCGGAAGCTCCGAGCTGGTCAATGTCGATCCCGTGTGGGCCGATGGCCTGCTTTCGCATGCGAGCAGCTTCTGTCCGCCGCTGTCGGAGATCATCGGCGCCGCCGAGATGATACGGCGCGTCGTCTGGAACGGGCAAGTGATGACGGCGGGCCAGGGCGGCGACCTGGCGCGCCTGCGCACCATCCTCGAGCAGATCAGCGAAACGGGCGCCCGCAGCAACGAGCTGTTCGCGGCCTCGATCCGCGAACTGTTTGAGACCGTGCTCGACTCGGGACTGCGCGAAGCGCGGTTTGTCACGCACCTGATGGTGGACCTGCTGGACCGCAACCTGTACGAGCGCGCCAACGACTGCCGCTGGTGGGCGCTGTCGCCCGAGTTGCGCCAGCTGGTCGCCGGGGCGGGCGACGCCGGCGCCGGCGGCGAACGGATCGGCGAGATCCTCCAGTACATCAACGGCCTGTACACCGTTTATACGAACATCGTGGTCTACGACCGCCACGGCAGGATCATCGGATCAAGCCGCGCAACCGCAGTCGAACGCATCGACGAACAGACGCTGGCGCAGGTACTGGCCCTGCGCTCGGAGCAGGATTATCACGTAACGCCTTTCGAGCCGGCCGCGCTGTACGACGGCAGGCCCACCTACATCTACCATGCCGCGATCTGCGCGCCGGGCGGCGACGGGGGCATCATCGGCGGCATCGGCATCGTGTTCGACGCCGAAGTGGAGTTCGACGCCATGTTGCGCGGGGCCCTGGGCGGCCGCCCCAATTCACAGGCCTACTTCATGAACCGCGACGGCCTGATTGTCGCCAGCACCGATGCGGCGAGGCCGGTCGGCACCACCTTGCGCATCCACGGCACCGGCCCGGCGCCGGCCTGCGGCGCCAGCGAATCGACCGTCGTCACCCATGACGGCCACTACGCCATCGTGGGCCGCAGCACCTCGCAGGGATACCGCGAGTTCAAGGGGGCCGACGGCTACCGCGATGACGTCGTCGCCGTCGTGGTCGAGACCTTCGGCGGCATCCGCGACATCAACTCCAGGGCAGGCCGGGAGATCCGGGTCATCGAAGACCAGCGCGCGGACCTGCCCAGCGCCGAATTCGCCACCTTCTTTGTCGACGGCGAGCTGTTCGCGATCGATGCCGAAGCTGTCAGCGAGGCGGTCCCCGCCGCGCGGATCGGGGCGCTGTCGATGGGCGCGGTCCACGAGCGCCTGGGCGTGCTCGAACTCGACCCTGCTGTCCATGGCTCGCCCTTTGTCTGGGTGTTCGACCTCGGCGCGGTGTTGACGGGAAAGCGCTCGACGCCGACGGCCAGCGCGCAGGTGATCATTGTGCGGCACGGAACGCACAAGATCGGGCTGCTGGTCTCCGAACTGCACGGTGTCAGCAAGTTCGCCAGGCGCGACATTGCCCCATCCCCGCTCGCGCTGTTCGATGAAACCATGCTTGTGCGCCAGGTCATTCAAGCCAACCAGGGCGAAATGCTGATCCAGGTGATCGATCCGGAATTGCTGTTCGCCCTGTTCAAGGAGTGCGCCTTCGTTTCGAAAGGGATGGTGTCATGAGCCATGCTGGACGGGCATCGGCGCATGCTGCGCCATCAGCTCGACAATCCAATCGATGAACACGCGCAGCTTCTTGCTGACGCGGCGATTCGGCGGATACGCGATGGTGAGCGGCATCGGATCGATGCGCCATTGCTGGAAGAGTGGCACCAGCGCGCCCGATGCGGCGTGGGGCTTGGCCATGTAGTCCGGCAGCCATAGCACGCCCAGGCCCGCCAGGCCCGCGGCCAGGTAGGCATTGCCGTCATCGATCGCCAGCACGTGGCGGCCCTGTATTTTCACGCTCTCGCTGCCGTGGTGCATCGGGTACGGGAAGCCATTCGTGTCGCGCTGCCACCGGAACCTGACAATGCGGTGATGCGAGTCCTGCAGCTCCGCCGGGTGCTGCGGCGTTCCCGCGCGTGCCAGGTAGGCTGGCGCCGCGTAGACGGCCAGCTGCAATTCGCCCACGCGCCGCGCCATCAGCGACTGGTCGAGGATCTCACCACCTCGAACGACACAATCGACGTTCTCGCCGATCAGGTCCACCATGCGGTCGCTGGCTCCCATCTCGAACTCGATGTCCGGATACCTGGCGTGAAATTGGGGCAGGGCGGGCACCAGGACCAGCGTGGCGAGGGGGCTGGGAACATCGACCCGCAGCTTGCCCTGCGGCGCCGTCGAGGCGTTGGGCAAACTGGTTTCAACATCTTCCAGATCGGCCAAGAGCTGGACGATGCGGTCGTAATAGACGGCGCCGTCTTCGGTGACATTTACCTTGCGCGTCGTGCGGTTCAGTAACTTCAGGCGCAGGCGGGCCTCGAGCTGCTGCACCAGCTGGGTCACGCTCGTGCGGCTCATGTGCAATGTCCCGGCCGCCTTGGTAAAGCTGCCGGTCTCGACGACCCGCACGAAGGCCCTCATGGCGTCGAATCTGTCCATATCACCCTCCAGCAAATGATTGTTTTGATTATACAAACAGTCTTGATCAGAATTGCCTGTTTATCTGCAAATTGCGGGCGACTAAAGTGGAGGTTCGGCATATTAAGGAGAGTTGTGATGACAGCACGTAATGTAGTTTTTCCACCGGGGCGCCAGGCCCTCTATGAAAAGAACCGCTATTCGCCGGCGATCCGCTCGGACGGTTTCCTGTTCGTTTCGGGGCAGGTCGGCAGCCGTGAAGACGGCTCGCCGGAACCCGAGCTGGAAGCCCAGGTCAGGCTGGCGTTCGACAATTTGAACGCCATCCTGGAGGCCGCGCACTGCACGTTCAGCGACGTCGTGGACGTAACGGTCTTCATCGTCGACCCGGAATCGAAATTCGAGCGCATCTGGGGCGTGGTGCAGGATTATTGGGGCGAGGCGCCGCACCCTACCGTCACCGCTGTTGGTGTGACGTGGCTCTATGGCTTCCAATTCGAGATCAAGGTCATCGCCAGGATCCCGGACTGACAATCTAGCCCAAGCCCAAGGGCTCACGGTAGTCGCGCGCCTGTGTCTCCAGCCAGGCGCGAAATGCCGTCAAGGCGGCGTTCTCGGACTTTTGCTCCGGATAGATCAGGTAATAGGAACGGTCGCTCAGATACTGGTGCTTGACGACCTGTACCAGCACGCCGCGCTCCAGTTCATCCTCCACCAGGAAGCGCGGAATCAGCGCGACCCCCATGCCGTGCACCGCCGCCTCGGCCAGCATCGAGAACAGCTCGAAGCGCGGCCCCGCCATATCGCCTTCGAACTGCATGCCGCGCGAAGTGAACCAGTCGCGCCAGGCGTAGGGCCGTGTACTCAGCTGGAGCAGCGGATAGCGGCGCCAGTCGATCCGGCCGGCCGCCGGCCGCGCCGCCATCAGCGCCGGGCTGCATACGGCAACCATGTTCTCGCGCATCAGGAATACCCCTTCGGTGCCCGGCCAGCGCGATTCGCCGGCGTAGATGGCCGCATCGAAGTTCGTGTCGTCGAACAGGAAGGGCCGGGTCCTGGCGCTCAGGTTCAGTGTGATGCCGGGATGGGCCGCCCCGAACGAGGCCATGCGCGGCAGCAGCCACTTGGTCGCGAAGGTCGGCACCACGCCCAGTTCCAGCGTTCCGCCTTGTCCGCCTTTGGCCATCAGGTCCAGCGTATCGCGCTCGACTTCATCGAGCCGCGCGGTGACCTTGCGGCTGTAGCTCACCCCCGCCTCGGTCAGCACCACGCCGCGCCGGCTACGGCGGAACAGGTTGACACCCAAGAATTCCTCCAGCGCGGCGATCTGGCGGCAAATCGCGCTTTGCGTGACGGCCAGCTCGTCCGCGGCCTTGGTGAAGCTCTGGTGGCGCGCCGCCGCTTCAAAGGCGGACAGGGCGGCGGTGGAAGGAATTTTGCGGCGCATGGATGATCCAGTACTTGCAGTTGCTTGGCTAAATCAGATTACAAGTGCGAAAAACGCACAATAGAGTGCGAACAAATCGTTTGTCGCCCCAGGTGAGCGCTTGTATATTGCCATCAATATAAACTATTGGCGAGATACGGAATGACTTCCAAGCATAAATCTGCAGCATTTCAATGGGATGATCCACTGTTGCTGGATCAGCAGCTGAGCGACGAAGAGCGCATGATCCGCGAATCGGCTCGCAGCTACTGCCAGGAGCGCCTGGTGCCGCGCGTACTGGAAGCTTTCCGCCACGAACAAACAGATGCGTCGATCTTCCGCGAAATGGGCGAGCTGGGCCTGCTCGGCCTGACCATCCCCGAAGCGTACGGTGGCGTCGGCGCCAACTACGTCAGCTATGGCTTGGTGGCGCGCGAAGTCGAGCGCGTCGATTCCGGCTACCGCTCGATGATGAGCGTGCAATCGTCGCTGGTGATGGTGCCGATTTTCGAATTCGGCAGCGAAGAGACCAAGCAGAAGTACCTGCCCAGGCTGGCCACCGGCGAGTCGATCGGCTGCTTCGGCTTGACCGAGCCGAATCATGGCTCCGACCCGGGCAGCATGGTCACCCGCGCCAGGAAGGTTGCCGGCGGCTACCAGCTCAGCGGCAGCAAGATGTGGATCACCAACAGCCCGATCGCCGACGTATTCGTGGTGTGGGCCAAGGACGACGAAGGCGCAATCCGCGGCTTCGTGCTGGAGAAGGGCTGGAAGGGTCTGTCGGCGCCCGCGATCCACGGCAAGATGGGCTTGCGCGCTTCGGTCACCGGCGAGATCGTCATGGACGAAGTGTTCTGCCCGGAAGAGAATGCCTTCCCCGACGTGCGCGGCCTGAAGGGCCCGTTCACTTGCCTGAACAGCGCGCGCTACGGCATCGCCTGGGGCGCGCTGGGCGCCGCCGAAGATTGCTGGCACCGTGCGCGCCAGTACACGATGGACCGCAAGCAATTCGGCAAGCCGCTCGCCGCCAACCAGCTGATCCAGAAGAAGCTGGCCGACATGCAGACCGAGATCACGCTCGGCCTGCAAGGCTGCCTGCGCCTGGGCCGGATGAAGGATGAAGGCACGGCCGCGGTGGAAATCACCTCGATCATGAAGCGCAATTCCTGCGGCAAGGCGCTGGACGTCGCCCGCATGGCGCGCGATATGCTGGGCGGTAACGGCATCAGCGACGAATTCGGCGTGATTCGCCACATGGTCAACCTCGAGGTGGTCAACACCTACGAAGGCACGCACGATGTGCACGCCCTGATCCTGGGACGCGCCATTACCGGCATCGCAGCCTTCTAAGCGGCGATGAACGCGACCCTTCCACAAGGCGCCCTGGCCGGCCTGCGCGTGCTCGACCTGTCGCGCGTGCTGGCCGGTCCCTGGGCCGGCCAGCTGATGGCCGACCTGGGCGCGGATGTCGTCAAGGTCGAGCGTCCAGGCGCCGGCGACGATACCCGCGCCTGGGGACCGCCCTGGCTCGATGACGGCGCCGGATCGGCCACCAGCGAGTCGGCCTACTACCTGAGCGCGAACCGCAACAAGCGCTCGGTGACGATCGACATGAGCCAGCCGGATGGGCAGCAGCTGGTGCGCCAGCTGGCGGCCAAGGCCGACATCCTGATCGAGAATTTCAAGGTCGGCGGCCTGTCCCAGTATGGGCTCGACTACGCCAGCCTGAAGGAACTCAACCCGCGCCTGATCTACTGCTCGATCACCGGCTTTGGCCAGACCGGTCCCTACGCCTCGCGCGCCGGCTACGACTTCCTGA
Source organism: Massilia sp. (assembly GCA_036676245.1). GTDB lineage: Bacteria > Pseudomonadota > Gammaproteobacteria > Burkholderiales > Burkholderiaceae_D > Telluria_A. The sequence goes on from JAKFDH010000175.1 coordinate 20,537, forward strand.
TCCAGGGCATGGGCGGGCTGATGAGCCTGACCGGACGCCCCGATGGCGCCGAAGGCGAAGGCCCGCTGAAAGTGGGCGTCGCGCTCACCGACGTGATGACCGGCCTGTATGCGAGCGTCGCCGTGCTGGCCGCCGTGGCCCACCGCGAGCGCACCGGCGAGGGCCAGTACATCGACCTGGCGCTGCTCGATGTGCAGATTGCCTGCCTGGCGAACCAGGCATCCAATTACCTGGTAGGCGGCGTGGTGCCGGGCCGCATGGGCAACGCCCATCCGAACATCGTGCCCTACCAGGATTTCCCGACGGCCGATGGCTACATGATCATCGCGGTCGGCAACGACGGCCAGTTCTCCAGCCTTTGCCGCACCCTCGGCCACCCCGAGTGGGCGCTCGACGAGCGCTTTGCCACCAACCCGCAGCGCGTCAAGCACCGCGCGGAGCTGATCGCACTGATCCATCGCGCCAGCGTGACCCGCAGCACCAGTGAATGGATCGCCGCGATGGAGGCGGCGGGCGTGCCCTGCGGCCCGATCAACACCCTGGACAAGGTGTTCGCCGATCCCCAGGTGCAGGCGCGCGGCGTGCGCATCGAGATGCCGCATGAATTGTCCGGCACCGTGCCGCTGGTGGCAAACCCGATCAGGATGTCCGGTTCCCCGGTGCAGTACCAGCGCCCGCCGCCGACGCTCGGCCAGCATACCGGTGAGGTGCTGGACGCATGGCTCGGGATCGGTGAGCCGGAACTTGCCGAACTGCGCCAGAAGCAGATCGTATAGGGCGTTCGCACGGCGCCGCGCCCGCATTCGTGCGCCATGGAAATTTGCTTCTCAGTATGATGCGAACCACACAATATACTCGAGGAGCTTTCCGTGAATAATCCCTTCAAGAAAATCGTCGCGCAGACGATGGTTGCCGCGCTCATGTTTTGCGGCTTCACGCAATCGGTGCAGGCAGCCTTGATCAGTACCGAACAGGTGGTCAGCGCCGCCGCCGCCGAACAGAACCGCGCAAGAATCGCCGCCGCGTTCGACCGTAGCGACGTGCAGGCGGAGCTGCAAAAAATGGGCATCAGCAAGGACGAAGCCCGAGCCCGGGTGGCCGCGCTGACCGACGCCGAAACGGCCTCTGTCGCCAACCAGATCGATTCGCTGCCAGCTGGCGGCGACGGCATCGTCGGTGCGCTGGTGTTCGTCTTCGTGCTGCTGCTGGTGACCGACATCCTTGGCCTGACCAAAGTGTTCCCGTTCACGCGTTCCGTACGCCGCTGACGGCTGCAGCATGATGGGTTTGCGGATGCGCTGGCTGGCGGTGCTTGCACTGGTGTTGGAGCTGCTGTCCGGTTGCGCCACGCAGAGCAGGGCACTGCGCGCCGCGCCCCATGCCGACTTGCCGCGCAAGGTGGAACTGGCGGCGACCCCGTTCATCGCGCAGGTGCGCTACCAGTGCGGCCCTGCCGCGTTGGCAATGTCGCTGCGCGCGGCGGGCATTGCGGCCGACGCGGAGGCGCTGGTGTCGCAGGTCTACCTGCCGCAGCGCGAGGGCAGCCTGCAGGTGGAGATGCTGGCGGCGGCCCGCCGCAATGGCGCGCTCGGCATGACGATCGCGCCGCGCCTGGATGCGCTGGCGGCGGAACTGGCGGCCGGCAATCCGGTGCTGGTGCTGCAAAACCTCAGCCTGCCGATCGCGCCGGCCTGGCACTACGCGGTGGTGATCGGCTATGACCTCGAGCGCGGCGACGTCATCCTGCGCTCCGGCACCACTGAACGGCTGGTGATGCCGATGTCGACCTTCGAGCATACCTGGGCGCGCAGCGGCTACTGGGCCATGGTGGCGCTTGCGCCGGGACGCCTGCCTGCGAGCGCGGACGAAGCGGCGACGCTCGACGCCTTGGTCGGGCTCGAGAAGCTCCACCCGGCTGCCGCCCGCCAGACGTATGATGCGGCCGCGCGGCGCTGGCCGGGGAATCTGGCCTTGTCACTGGGCCTGGGCAACACGGCCTATGCCGCCGGCGACCTTGCCGCCGCCGCCGATGCATTTCGGCGCGCGAGCGAGAAGCATCCCGACAGCGGCCCGACGTTCAACAACCTTGCGGTGGTATTGTTGGAGCTTGGGCGACTAGTGGAGGCCCGCGCGGCGGCCGAGAAGGCCCTGGCACTTGGCGGCGCATGGCGCCAGGCGGCGCTCGATACGCTGGCGTCGATCCAGCTGGCTGAAACGGGCGGGAAGCCCTGACCTGTCCAAGGTCGTGGGCGCGATTGACACACTAACCGACGTCGACCCTGCGAAGGCAGGGGCCTATTCTGAGCGAATTCAGCATGGGCCCCTGCCTTCGCAGGGGCGACGTTGGTTGAATTTGTTGGTTTCGCCAGAACCGCGGCTCCGGTGAAGCCGCTTTCCATTCTCAGGCACGATAGCCGGTCAGCACCCCTTCGTTCAGCCAGTTCCGCAGGCAGGCGGCCAATTGCGCCGTGGCGTTGCCGGTTTCGCCCTCATCCGCGCTCGCTTCGCACACCTCGGCGAAACTGCGGCCCTGCGCCAGGCCGCGCAGCGCACCGGCTTCTACCCCGTCCATCGAACGAAACTGCGGCTGGAGCTCTTTGCGCCAGACCAGCCAGTGCCTGGCCGCGGCGCTGTGCAGCGGGTCCGGCGGAGCCGCGTCCTGGTCGAGCGCCTGCCAGATCGCCACCGCGTTGTAGTGCATGTCCAGCATCTGCACCGACGGGTGCACGGTGAACGTGATATCGGCCCAGTCCTCGGGCGCGAGATGGCGCAGGTCGTCGGCGCACAGCACGGTGGCATCCTCGGCGTCGAAGGCCAGGCCGAGCGCCCATTCGAAGCCGGCCAGCTCCGCCACCTGCGGATGCTGCGCCAGTTCCTGCGCCAGGAATGCGGGAAACTGCTGGCCGTACCAGCGCAGGTTGCGCACGGTCGAAGGATGGCTTGCCACGAAGGCGTCGCACACTTCGGCGAACAAGTCGTCGCCCAGGTACAGGCCGGTCTTCTCGAATGCATCGTCCAGCGCCTCGCGCAGGCGAATCCGGTAGGCGTTGTAGTAAATGGCCAGGCGATCCCCGGCGGGCAGACGCGGCCGGCTGGCGATGGCGGCGCTGATCGCGCTGCCATCCGGCGACGCTTGCAGCAGGAAGTCCTGGAACTGCTGCTGCAGCGTGGCGAGCGCATCCGCCTTCATGCGGCTACCGCCGTGTCCAGCGCCGCGCGCGCGAGCCTGCGTGCGATGTCGAGTTCGGCGACCAGTTCCGCCAGCGGCGGGATGTTGTCGTCGCGCTCGATCATGCTGGCCACCATGCCGAAGCGCTTGAGCGCCGCGCCATACAGCGCCCAGACCGGGTCGGCGACCGGATGGTCATGGGTGTCGATGATGTGGGTGCCGTGGTCATGGTGGCCGGCCAGGTGGATCTGCTGCACCCGGCCGGCGGGAATGCCTTCGAGGTAGCGGTGCGGATCGAAGCCGTGGTTGACGCTGCTGACGTAGATATTGTTCACATCGAGCAGGATCAGGCTGTCCGATTCCTGCGCCACCGCCGTGACGAATTCCCACTCGGGCATACTGTCGGCACTGAAGCTCAGGTAGCTCGACACGTTCTCCAGCACGATGCGGCGTTCCAGCACGTCCTGCACCCGCCGTATATTCCTGACGACGAGCTTGATCGTTTCTTCAGTGTAGGGCAAAGGCAGCAGGTCATGCATGTTGCGGCCATGCACGCCGGTCCAGCACAGGTGGTCGGAAATCCACAGCGGCTCGGTGCGCCGCGCCAGCTTCTTCAGGTCGAGCAGGTAGTCGAGGTCCGGGCCGTTTGCCGAGCCGATCGACATCGATACCCCATGCATCGCCATCGGATAGTCGCGCCGGATCTGGTCGAGCATGGCCAGCGGCTTGCCGCCAGGAACCATGTAGTTCTCGGACAGAATTTCAAACCAGTCGACGGCGCAGGGGCCGGCGAGGATGTCGGGGTAATGCACGGTGCGCAGGCCGAGGCCGAAACCGAAGCCGGGCAGCGCTGCGGGTGGCGTGAACGCGGGGGTGTGCATCAGGAAGGGCGGGGTAGGCGGGCGGGTGCGCGCGGCACCCGCTTCGGCCATGTCGGCAATCGGATCAAGGCTTTTTGGCCGGGGCTGCGGCCACGGTGCCGCCCTTCTTCTGGCAGTCTTCCTTGGACATCTTCATGTAACCCTTGCCCTTGCAGGAATTCTGGCCTTTGCAGGCGTTATCCGCCGTTTTGCATTCGCTCGTGCCTTTGCAGCTATTGGTGCCGGTGCATTTCACTGCGCCCGCGGCGGCGCTGGCCGACGCCGATTCCGATGCCGATACCGCGCCCGACAAGGCCAGTGATGCGACGGCCGCTGCGATCAGCGCGCCGGTTTTGAAAGTTGGTTCCATACGATCTCCATGTGGTGGAAAAGCGGGAAAGTCCAAATTTTGCGCACCGGAAATCCCCGAGGCGGCGCGCGGGTGCTGATGACGTAAACGTCGCATGAATACTAGCACCAACTGCCTGGCGCGCAATTTATTTTTGATGCATATGCATGGCCTTGCCGGCGGCCGCACCCGCCAGCGCACTGTCGACGGCGGCCAGGAGCTCGTCGATGTCGATCGGCTTGGTCAGGTAGCAATGGAACCCGGCAGCCATGCTCCTGGCGACATCGTTCGGCATCGCATTGGCGGACAGCGCGATGACGGGCGTGCCGCCCAGGCCGGGACAGGTGCGCAGCAAGCGCAGGGCGTCGTTGCCATTCATGTCGGGCAGGTTGATGTCCAGCAGGACGAGGTCAGGCAGGTGCCGGCGCGCCAGGTCGATGCCGGTCGCCGCGTCGGCGGCGGACAGCAGCGTGAAGCCTGTCCTGAACGCCATGATCTCCTCGACCAGTGCCAGGTTGGCCGGGTTGTCTTCCACGTACAGCACGGTGCGCGCCGCCTGCATCGGCTGGACCACGGCCACGGCGGCGATGCCGCCCAGGTTCGCGCCGGCCGCCTTCGCGGGCGCGGCCGACTGCAGCTCGATCCAGAATTCGCAGCCCATGCCGACCGTGCTGGAGACGCCGATCGCGCCGCCCATCAATTCAACCAGGCGTTTGGTCAGCACCAGGCCGATACCGGTGCCTTCCTGGTCGCCGCCTTCGCGGCCGAGGCGGTTGAAGGGCTGGAACAACTGCGCCAGATGCGCCTGGGTCAGCCCGTGGCCCTGGTCCTGCACCGTGATGCACACCTGGCCCGAAGGTGCGCCGGTGGCGGTGACGTTGACGAAGCCGCCTTGCCGGTTGTACTTGACGGCGTTCGACAGCAGGTTGAGCAACACCTGCTTCAGGCGCGTACGATCGGCAAGCACGTGCAGGCCGGGTTCGATATGGAAGGACAGCTGGATGTCGCGTTTGCCGGCCGCGGGAGCGATCATTGCCTTGCAGGCGTCCAGCACCTCCCGCAGCTCCACCGGTTCCGTCGACAGCGACAGGGTTCCCGATTCGACCTTGGCCAGGTCGAGCACTTCATTGATCAGCGCCAGCAGGTGCTTGCCGGCCTTGATGATGTGCCCGGTGAAATCCTTGCGCTTCTCCGGTGTCAGCGGCAGGGTGTCGGAAGCGAGGACCTGGCCAAAGCCCAGGATCGCGTTGAGCGGCGTGCGCAGCTCATGGCTCATGTTCGACAGGAAGCCGGATTTGGCCCGGTTGGCCTGTTCGGCGTCGCTCTGCGCACGGCGCAGTTCGGCGACAAACTTCTTGCGCTCGCTGATGTCACGCAGCACCACCAGATAGCGATGCATGCCGTGGACGATGAAATCGGTCATTGCCAGCTCAAGCGGCACGTGGCGGCCGTCGTGGTGCAAGCCTTCGACTTCGCCGTCGCGGATGAAGACCTTGTCGCGCAGTTCGAGTTCGGGCACCAGTACCGACAGGTGGCGGCCGACGACATCCGGCTGCGCAAAACCGAACACCTGCTGCACCGCGGGGTTGGCGCTGATGATCGTGCCGCGCTCGTCCGTGGTGAGCACGCAGTCGACGATGTTCTGCACGATCGCGCGGATTTCTTCGTCCTTGAAATGCAGCTCTTCAAGCGCGCTGGCGTACTGGCTGGCGCGGTGTTCGCTTTGCGCATGCATGCGCTGCAGTTCGGCGCTGCGCTGCAGCGCGTTCTCGTGGGCGACGGCCAGCCTGGCGAGCAGCTTGTTGCTCTCCAGTAGAAGCGCGATCAGCACATAGCTGGCCGCCAGCAAGCCGAAGATCCGTCCCGCATAGAAGCCGAGGTCGAAGCGCCCCGCGTTCAGCACGGCCGACAGGGCGATATCGCACATCCAGGCCACCATCACCACCAGCAGCCACAGGTCGAGCGCGGCATGCTTGGGCGAGCGCCACAGCATGGCGATGGCGATCGCGCTGAAGACCCAGGTGGCGGTCAGGATGATATTGCCGGCAAGCGTGTAGCGGCCGGCCTCGAGGATCGCCGGCAGCGCGTCGTGGCCGGCGGTGGCCAGCGCGGTAAAGGCGGCACTGCCCACGAGCACGGCGCCGATGCCGAGCAGGACCGCGCGGCCGGGGCGCGCCAGCGGGCGCGGCGCAAGCGCTTCCTGGCGGCGCAGCCGCGCATAGGCCATGACGCAGACCGGAAAGCCGACATGCCAGAACACGTAGAGCCAGGCGGTGCTCTGGGAGCCGGCGCCGAGCAGGCCGGCCGGCGCAAACACCCCCGGAAAGGTCAGCGCGTGGGGAATCGTGATGAGGGCGGTAAACAGATAGGCGCAGGCGAGCACCAGCAGGGCCCGCGAACGCAGGATGCGGAAATGGCCCAGCAACATGACGGCGGTCACCAGGTCATTGAGCAGCAAGGCCGATTCGTAGATCGGGATGAACGCGGCGACCGGGGCCAGCTGCACCTTGGCAAACGGCGCGAGAACGAAGAAGACGGCGATGGACGCCAGCACCGCGATCACGGCGAGCCTGCGCGACTGGGCGTCGACCGACATCGCAGGCGACAAGGTCAGGTTTTCTGCCGGGGCTAGCTCGACCATTTTCTGCTTTCTATTGAGCTATTTATTCCTCATTTTCGATTATGCAACAAATTGCCGCGCGTGGGACATGGGCCGGCGTCCAGACGCCTAGGGCAGGGTGCGGCAGAACTGCGCGCTTTGCTCGTCGAGCGGGAAGCACGCTTCGATGTGCAGCTCGTCGAGGGTGACGTCGCGCGGCGTGCCGAAGGTGGTGATGGTCGAGAACAGCTTGACCGCGACGCCGTAGCGCTTGAACGAGGTCGTCATGATCGGCGCCAGCTCGGCGCCCGGTTCGCGGTAGCGCCAGTGCACCGGCACGCCGGGGTAGGCCAGCATTTCGTCGAGCAGGGCCTTGGCCTTGCTGTCGCCGGGCGAAGCGGCCACCTCGCTGTGCAGGTGGCGCAGCAGGTGGCCGGCGATCTCTTCCCAGTTGTCGACGGCGGCGCGCAGGTCGTCGGGATCGAAGAACTGGCGCAGCATATTGTCGTGCTTGCTGTCGCGTCCGCCGAGCATGAAGCGGTTGAGCTTGCGCGCCGCCTCGTTGGCCATGATCACGTCCCAGTGCCGGTTCAGCAGGAAGGCGGGGTAGGGATCCTGCTTGGCCAGCACCGCCTCGATGGCATAGCGCATCTGGGCCAGCTTCGGCGCGCCGAGGCCGGTTTCGGCATATTTGGGGGCGAAGCCGCCTGCCACCAGCAGCGCATTGCGCTCGCGCAGGGGCACCGCCAGCGACTCGGACAGCCTGGCGATCATCTCGCGGCTCGGCTGGGCCTTGCCGTTTTCGACATAGCTGAGGTGGCGCGCGGAAATGTCGGCCTGCAGGGCCAGGTCGAGCTGGCTGAGGCGGCGCACGACGCGCCATTCACGCAGCATGGCGCCGATGCGGGCGTCGGAGGGGGCGGTTCGGTTTGTAGGTTCCATTGCGCAATTGTAGTGAAGGTCGTACTGCAGTTCCATAACCTCGGAGGTCATGGAAAAATGAAGTGGCACGTTATTGAACGGGCGCGGCAAAGCGGCGATCATGCAGTCCTGGTTAGCGTTTCCCCATCAATCACCAAAGGAAAACATCATGTCCGAACTTAAAACACTGGCTGCACGGTTCCACGAACTCCATGTCCCCGGGCAGCCGCTGGTGCTGTTCAACGCCTGGGATGCGGGCAGCGCCAAGGCGGTGGCCGCGGCCGGGGCGGCGGCGATCGCCACCGGCAGCTGGTCGGTGGCCGCGGCGAACGGCTTCGCCGACGGCGAGAACATGCCGCTGGCACTCGCCATCGACAACCTGGCGCGCATCGCGAAGGCGGTCGCGCTGCCGGTCACGATCGACCTCGAAAGCGGCTATGGCGAGCAGGCCGACGCGGTGGGCCTGGCGGTGACGGCCGCCATCGGCGCCGGGGCGATCGGCTGCAACCTGGAAGACAGCGTGCCCGGCAGCGGCGTCCTGCGCGAGACCGGCGTGCAGGCGGCGCGCCTGCGTTCCGGGCGTGACGCGGCCGGCAAGCTGGGCCTGCCGTTCTTCATCAATGCGCGCACCGACCTGTTCCTGAACGCGGCGCCGGATGCGCATGACGAGGCCATGGTCGCGGCCGCGCTGGAACGCGCCGCCGCGTATGCGCAAGCCGGGGCCGACGGCCTGTTCGTGCCCGGCCTGGCCGACAGGGGTCTGATCGCGCGGCTGGTGAAGGCCTCGCCGCTGCCGGTCAACATCATGGTGACCGACGCCACCCCCGCGCTCAAGGAAATGGCCGACCTGGGCGTGGCGCGGGTCAGCCATGGTCCGCGGCCCTACCTGGCGATGATGAAAGTGCTGGAAGCGGCCGCGCGCAGCGCCATGGGCAAGGCCTGAAACCCGGCCTGTTGTTGCCCTGCGGCAGTGCTTTTGCAAGTGTGGATTGCAACAAATTTTCCCCGACCCGTATACACTTCTGGAATTGGAAAAAAACTCGGAATAGGGACAGGGGACAGATCGATGGTGCAAGCACGCACAAACCGGCTGATGGCGAACAGGGTGGAGCAGGGGCTATATGTGCAGCGCACCCAGTCCACCCGCAAGGCGGCCGTGTACATGGCCGCCTGCGGGGTGCCGTTCGACGTCGCCATGCGGGTGCTGACCACCCCGTACCGCCGCAACATGTCGGACCTGCTCGACGCCAAGCCGTCATGGCACGACATCATCCTGTCGGCCGGACCGACCTTCGGCGACAAGGTCGAGATGCACTAGTTAATCCGGCTGCGGCAGGTAGCGCAGGCGCGAGCGGCGGCGGGGATCGAGCACCAGCTGTTCCGGCTGCCCGCGCAGCAAACCGGCCGACGCCAGCGTGCCGCCCAGGCGCGTGGCCAGGGCCTTCCATTTATCCTCCTGCCGTTTCGACCCGCTGCCCAGGCCCATCCAGAGCAGGTAGGGGCCATCGGTGCGCACCGGCAGCTGCGGGAAGTTGTTCGGTGCATCGAGGGTCACCAGCACGCCCGATTCCGCCAGTCCCAGCGCACGGTAGGCCGAGAAGGCCGCTTCCGCCTGCGCCGCGAACGCGTCGACGCTGTCCGGCATGACGGCGAACAGCTGCGCCAGCACCACGCCCTGCGCGCCCTTCGGCTCGCGCACCGGATCGACGGCCGGGAACACCGGCACGCCGCGCGCCGCGGCCAGGGGACGCATCAGGATCACATTGTCGTTGTCGTCGATCAGCGCGTTGAGCGTGGCGCGGTGCTCGCGCCACAGCGGGCCATAGTAGAACGCCGCGTTGAACACGGCGCGCGCCTCCATGCTGGCGTAGCCGCGCAGCCAGGTGAAGCCGTTCGGGCTGGCGCGCTCGTCGAAATGGCCCAGCGCCAGGCCGCCCAGCTGCTCGAAGGCGTCGGGGAAGAAGGTCTCGAAATAGGTGCCGAAGGCAGGACGTGCGCCGGGCTTGAGCGCGTAGCGGCGCAGCTCGATGACCGGAAAACTGCCCAGGTGGGCGATGCTGCCGGTGGCCGCCGGCGTGGCAGGCGCCTGGGCCAGGGCCGTCATCGCGATCGAAGGTGCGGCCAGGCCAGCTGCGGCGCGCTTCATGTCGGCACCCGCGTAAAGTCCATGATCCAGTTGGTTTCCCAGGTGGCGCCGCCGTCGTCGGAGAACGCCTGTTCCCAGCGTGGAGAGCCGCTGCGGATGCGCGACCAGGTGAAGCGCACGTGGATCGGGCGGCCTTCGAAGGTATCCTCGCCCTCGAACACGCCGCCGTCGCCATCGAAGGCGCCGTAGACGGGCGGTTCGAGCGTGCCGTTCTTGCTGTCGGCCCAATAGATCGCCCACAGGCCGGTGACCGGGGTGAAAAAGCGGAAGGCCATGCCGGTGAAGCCGCCGGCGTAGTCGGTAATGAATTCATCCTCGATGCCGAGGCCCTTGAGCAGGGGGCGGGCGCAGTTGCTGGCTTCGAAGGAATCCCATTCGGTGCAGCCCTTGAGGCGTTCGCGCAAGCGGCGGTTCTGCACATGCATATGGCCCATCAGGAAATCGAAATCCCGGGCGCCCAAGTGGGCGGTGTCGCTGTGGTTCATCTGGAAGTCTCCTCAAAAATGCCAGAGTAGCCACGAAACAGGGCAGTTTCCGCCCTGATTCAGAAATCGAGAAATCGGGGTCAGACCTCAATTTCCATTCAATCGGGGTCAGACCTCAATTCCTTTTTAATCGGGGTCAGACCTCAATTGTCGCCGGATATTGACGAGGAAAGGCCCCTTGCCTCCTTAACTACTGGCAATTGAGGTCTGACCCCGATTGAGGTTTTATTGAGGTCTGACCCCGATTGGATTGAGGTCTGACCCTGATTGGCACGGCTTCCACCACTTGCCCGTGCTCGACACGGCCCGGCGCGTGGCCGGCATGGTGCCCCAGTCCGGCCTGGTGGCGGCCCTGGTGCGCGACCGCCTGTCGCAGGCCGTCAAAAATCGGCCCCGGCGCCTCCATCCGGTATGATGCACGGGCAGCTCACGCCACTCTTTTGACGAAGACATGCCCAACGCCTCACTGCCCGCGACCCTGTCAAAAAGCGACTTCGAAACGCTCGCCGATTTCCGCCACCAGATCCGGCGCTTCCTGCGCTTTTCGGAGGAGATCAGCCAGCAGCACGGCATCACGGTGCTGCAGTACCTGCTGCCCGCCGGCGAGGACCTGCTGCACCGCCTGGCCTTGCGGCACCGCGACCAGTTGATCAACCTCGATGCGGTGCTGGCCGCCCCGTCCGCGGCGCGCTTCCTGCACGAGGACCCGGCATGAGCCCCCGCCGTCCGCCGTTGACAGTAAAATCGGTGCGATGGTATAGTCGCATGGGAACGTTTCCAACCGGGGGCTTCCCGCAACCAGGCGAGCGCCAGATTCGCCCTCAAGGAGACCCGATGTCCGTAGCACCAACGCCCGCGCCGGCGGGGTAGGCCGATGCGCTCCCGCCATCCGTTCCGCCGGGCCGTGCCCTTTGCCGCGCTGCTGCCGATGGCGCTGACCGTCATCGTCGGCTACCTCGGCACGGTCCTGTGGTCGATCAAGATCTCGCTGACCAATTCGCGCAGCTTCCCGTCCGATACCTTTGTCGGCCTGGCCCAGTACACCCGCCTGTTCGAGAACGAGCGCTGGCTGCTGTCGCTGCATAACCTGGCGCTGTACGGGGTTCTGTTCATCCTGGCCTGCATGGTGATCGGCTTCCTGCTGGCGGTGTTCATCGACCAGAACGTCCGCGGCGAGGGCGTGCTGCGCACCGTGTTCCTGTACCCGTATGCGATGTCCTTCGTGGCCACCGGCCTGGTTTGGCAATGGATACTGACCCCGCGCGCCGACGCCGACCCCGAGATGCAAGGCCTGCTCGGCTGGATTGTCGACCAGGACATGGTCATGTACACGATCGTCATCGCGACGGTGTGGCAGGCTTCGGGCCTGGTGATGGCGTTGATGCTGGCCGGCCTGCGCGGCATCGACGAGGAGATCTGGAAGGCCGCGCGCCTGGACGGCATCCCGGCCTGGCGCGTCTACCTGTCGATCGTGCTGCCGATGATGGGGCCGACCGTGGCCACCGTGTTCCTGCTGCTGGCCACCGCCGTCGTCAAGCTGTTCGACGCGGTCGTCGCGATGACCCAGGGCGGTCCCGGCACCGCCAGCGAAGTGCCGGCCAAGTTCATCATGGACCATCTGTTCGGGCGCGCGAACATTGCGCTGGCCTCGGCCGCCGCGGTGGTGCTGCTGGTGCCGGTGCTGGCGATGGTGGCGCCGTACGTGTACGCGCGCAGCCGGAAGGCGCGCGCATGATCCGGCGCCGCCCGCGTCTTTCGCCCGCCCGCATCGGCGTGTACGCTTTCCTGGTGACGGCGGCGCTGTTCTTCCTGCTGCCGCTGTATGTAATGGTGGCCACCTCGCTCAAGCCGATGGAGGAAATCCGGCTCGGGAATATCTTCGCGCTGCCGCTGCAGGTCACTTTCGCGCCCTGGGTCGAGGCCTGGAGCAGCGCCTGTACCGGCGTGTCCTGCGAAGGCATCCGCGGCGGCTTCTGGAATTCGGTGGCGATCACGGTGCCGTCGACGGTGCTGCCGATCCTGCTCGGCGCGCTCAATGGCTACGCGTTGTCGTTCTGGCGCCCGCGCGGCTCGCAGCTGCTGTTCGGGATCCTGATGGTGGGCGCCTTCATTCCGTTGCAGGTGATGATGTTCCCGCTGGTGCGCATCCTGGCCACGCTGGGCTGGTTCGGCTCCCTGCCCGGGATCGTGCTGGTGCATACGGTGTTCGCGATGCCGATCATGACGCTGCTGTTCCGGAACTACTACGCGGCCATCCCGCACGAGCTGTTCCAGGCGGCGCGTATCGACGGCGGCGGCTTCTTCCGGATCTTCGTGCAGCTGATGCTGCCGATGTCGGTGCCGATCATCGTGGTCGCGGCCATCATGCAGGTCACCGGGGTATGGAACGACTATATCCTGGGCCTGGTGTTCGCCGGCCGCGAGAACCTGCCGATGACGGTGCAGCTCAATAACGTGATCAACACCACCACCGGCACCCGCCTGTACAACGTGAACATGGCGGCCACGATCCTGACTTCGCTGGTGCCGCTGGCGATCTATTTCATTTCCGGCCGCTGGTTCGTGCGCGGTATCGCGGCCGGCGCGGTTAAGGGGTGAAGCAGGGGTTTAGCGCGCGTGGCGCGCTCCTGCGGAACGGGCCTGCCTTGCAAGGCAGGCTTCCGTCGTCCCGGCCAATGGTTTTTTTAGGGTTAAATCAATGTCGAATGTCCGTCTGCGCAACCTGACCATCCGCCTCGGCGGCAATGAGATCATCAAGGATCTCGACCTGGCCGTGGAGGAGGGCGAATTCCTGGTGCTGCTGGGGCCTTCCGGCTGCGGCAAATCGACCCTGTTGCACAGCATCGCCGGCCTGATCGACGTGAGCGAAGGCACTGTCGAAATCGGCGGCGAGGACATGACCGGCGCCGATCCGAGCGAACGCAAGATCGGCATGGTGTTCCAGTCGTATGCGCTGTATCCGACCATGTCGGTCGAGAAGAACATGTCCTTCGGCCTGCGCATCAACGGCACGCCGAAGGCGGAGATCGCGCGCCGCATCGAACGCGCCGCCGCCATGCTGCACCTCGGCCCGCTGCTGGACCGCAAGCCGGCCCAGCTCTCCGGCGGCCAGCGGCAGCGGGTGGCGATCGGGCGCGCGCTGGTGCGCGAGGCGGGCGTCTACCTGTTCGACGAGCCGCTATCCAACCTGGACGCCAAGCTGCGCGCCGAACTGCGGCGCGAACTGAAGCTGCTGCACCAGACCCTGGGCGCGACGATGATCTACGTGACCCACGACCAGGTCGAGGCGATGACGCTGGCCACCCGCATCGTCGTCATGCGCGCCGGGAAGGTGCAGCAGGTCGGCGCGCCGGCCGATGTGTACGAGCGGCCCGCCAACCTGTTCGTGGCGGGCTTCCTCGGGGCGCCGGCGATGAATTTCGTGCAGGGCGAGCTCGATGCCGCCGGGCGCTTCGGCGGCGATGGCGTGAGCCTTGACGTTACCGCGGCGCTGGGCACCGCGGCGGCGGCGAAGGCGGTGCTGGGCGTGCGGCCCGAGCATATCCGCATCGCGCCGGACGCGGCGCTGGCCGGCGTCGTGTCCCTGGTCGAACCGATGGGCAATCACCAGGTCGTGTGGATCCAGGCCGGCGCCCAGCTGCTTTCCTGTATCGTGCACGACACGCGCAGCTTCACGAACGGCGAGGCGGTGCGCTTCGATATCGATACCAGCCGTATTTCACTGTTTGATTCCAGCAGCGAGCAGCGTTTATGATGGCGGTATCTTATAACCTTGTATTGACGGACTGACCGGAAGGAACTTGTGGCGACTATCAAGGATGTGGCCCGCCTCGCGGGCGTGGGACTGGGCACCGCTTCGCGCGTCGTTAGCGGCAGGGGATCGGTGTCGCCCTCCACCCTGGAGAAGGTGAAGAAGGCGATCGAGGAGCTCGACTTCCGTCCCTCGCACGCGGCGCGCTCGCTGCTGTCTGGCACCACGCAGATGATCGGGGTGTACATCCCGGTCCTGAAGGGCACGTTCTATACGCCGATCCTGCAGCTGATCGACAACGAGCTGCGCGCCGCCGGCCTGCACATGGTGGTCGCCTTCGGCGTCGGCTCGGGCGACGCCCGCGAGCAGGCGATCGAGGGCATCCAGTTCCTGATGGAGCGCGGCTGCGACGGCCTGCTGGCGATGGCGCACCACCTGTCGGACGACGACATCGCCGCCCTCGGCCCCAAGCAGTCGCGCCTGGTGGTGCTGAACCACTGCTTCGACAGCATTCCCGACCAGTGCTTCGTGGCCGACCACAAGCAGGGCGGGGTGCTGGCCGCGCGCGCGCTGCTCGACCGCGGGCACACCAAAATCGCCGTCATCGCCGGCCCGTCGACCATGCCCGACAGCGTGGAGCGTATCGATGGCTTCATGGGCGAGCTGCAGCGCAGCGGCATCGATACCGGCAAGATGTGGATCGCCGAGAGCGACTTCTCGCCCGAAGGCGGCTGGAATTCGGCGCGCGAGCTGGTCGATTCCGGGCGCAAGTTCACGGCGCTGTTCTGCGCCAACGACGAAATGGCGGTCGGCGCCTTGTGCTACTTCCAGGAGAAGGGGATCTCGGTGCCGAAGGATGTGTCGGTGCTCGGTTACGACGATACGCCGAGCGCCGAGTTCTGCGCGCCGCGCCTCACTTCCGTGCACATCCCGTGGCGCGAGCTGACGCGCAACGGCCTCAATTCCCTGCTCAATCGCTGCTACGGCACCGACCGCCCGGTGCAGCGCGACTATCCGATCAGCGTGACCGAAAGGGCCTCGCTGGGGAAGGCGAAAAAGTAAGCGATTTCTCCGAAGTCGCAGAGTTCGAACTCAGGTGGAAAAACCAGCGTCGTTCCTGCGAAGGCAGGAACCCACGCTGAGTCTGATCCAAGACGACATCATTCTCGACAGCGCCACTGGGCACATTCAGCATGGGTTCCTGCCTTCGCAGGAACGACGCTGGTGCCTTTGTCGCAAGTTTTGCGTTCACGACTCCGGAACCAGCCGCCCGTAAGACGTTGTAAATCCCCGCATTTTTTTAAGCGCCGATGCGCCATCGGCGTTTTTGTTTGCTACAATTGGAAAGCTTTCCAATAACGATAGAGACCGCACTTACAGAAGGAATGGAACGATGACCAAGACCCCGATCATGATGGCGGCCGCGCTGCTGCTCGCCTCCAACGCCGGCGCCGCGCCGCTGGCCGACTGGCCCCGTGTCGCCAGTGCCATCAAGGCCGATGCCGCGCTCGAAGCGCGCGCCAGGGAGATCGTCGCCGCCATGACCTTGCGCCAGAAGGTCGGCCAGATGACCCAGCCCGAGATCAAGACCATCACGCCGGACCAGGTGCGCGAGCATTACATCGGCTCGGTCCTGAACGGCGGCGGCAGCTGGCCGAAGGGGAACAAGTATGCGACCGCCGCCGAATGGCTGGCGCTGTCGGACGCATACTATGACGCCTCGATGGCGACCGACATGAAGCACAAGGTCCCGGTCATCTGGGGCATCGATGCCATGCACGGCAACAGCAACGTCTACGGCGCCACCCTGTTCCCGCACAATATCGGCCTGGGCGCCGCGCGCAATCCGAAGCTGGTCGGCCAGATGGCCGAATCGGTGGCGAAGGCGGTGCGCGCGACCGGCATCAACTGGGTGTTCGCACCGACGCTGGCCGTGGTGCGCGACGATCGCTGGGGCCGCACCTACGAGAGCTTCTCGGAAGATCCGATGCTGGTCAAATCCTACGCCGGCGCCTACGTCAAGGGCTTGCAGGGCGCGTTCAAGTCCGATGCCAACGTGGTCGCCACGGCCAAGCATTTCATGGGCGACGGCGGCACCGACCAGGGCAAGGACCAGGGCGTCACCAAGGCCGGCAAGGCCGACATGATCAACATCCACGGCCAGGGCTACTACACGGCCCTCGATGCCGGCGCGCAGACGGTGATGGCATCGTTCAATAGCTGGAACGACGTGGCCGCCGGTGTCGACTACGGCAAGGTCCACGGCAGCAAGGCGATGATGACGGATATCCTGAAGACCAGGATGGGCTTCGACGGCTTCATCGTCTCGGACTGGAACGGCATCGCCCAGGTGCCTGGCTGCGGCAACGACAGCTGCGCCCAGGCGATCAACGCCGGCATCGACATGGTGATGGTGCCGGACGACTGGAAGGCCTTCATCGCCAACACCGTCAAGCAGGTCGAAGCCGGCCAGATTCCGATGGCCCGCATCGACGACGCCGTGACCCGCATCGTGCGCGTCAAGCTGCGCGCCGGGATGTTCGGCAAGAAGCCTTCGCAGAACGCCTTCGCCGGCAAGGCCGACGCGCTGCTGGCGCGTGACCTGGCGCGCCAGGCCGTGCGCGAGTCGCTGGTGCTGCTGAAGAACGATGCCGGCACGCTGCCGCTGGCGCGCGGCAAGAAGATCCTGGTGGTCGGCAAGGCCGCCGACAACTTCCCTGTGCAAAGCGGCGGATGGTCGCTGACCTGGCAGGGCAACGACAACAAGAACAGCGACTTCCCGCATGGGGACACGATCCTTGCCGGCATCAGGGATGCGGCGGGCGAGGGCAATGTGCAGTTCAGCGCCACGGCGGCGGGTGTCGACGTCGGCAAGTTCGACGTGGTGGTGGCCGTCATCGGCGAAGCGCCGTACGCCGAGGGCGTGGGCGACATCGGGCCATCCGGCACGCTGCGCCACAGCGGCCGCTATCCCGAGGACCTGGAAGTGCTGCAGGCGGTGTCCGGCAAGGGCAAGCCTGTCGTGACGATCCTGGTCGCGGGCCGGCCGCTGTACACCAACGACCTGATGAACCTGTCCGACAGCTTTGTCGCCGCCTGGCTGCCCGGCACCGAGGGCAAGGGCGTGTCCGATGTGCTGTTCAAGGGACGCCATGGCTTTACCGGCAAGCTGTCGTTCACGTGGCCGAAGACCATTTGCCAGGCGGCGCTGAACAAGGGCGACAAGGACTATGCGCCGCTGTTCGCCTACGGCTATGGCCTGAAGTACGGCAGCAAAGCCAAGGTCGGCAAGCTCGATACGAACTACGCCGACGGCGGCTGCGGCGTGACCAACGCGTACCCGGTGTTCGGCCTGGCCGACCGCGCCACCTGGCCTTTGTACGTGGAAGCGGGCGGCAAGCGCGAGGCCCTCGGTTCGGACCTGAACCGCGTGCTGTCGCTGCCGGACGTGAAGATCGAAAGTTCGCAGATCGAGACCCAGCAGGACGCCAAGCTGGTGACCTGGACCGGCCCGGCGCGCATCGAGGCGCGCGGCGCCAAGGCCATTGCGCTGCCAGGCTTCGCCACCAAGGACGGGGCGCTGCAGTTCGACACCATCGTCACCGCCGCCCCTGCGGGCAAGGTGCATGTCGCCATCGGCAATGCCGCCGTCGACGCCACCGCCGCGCTGGGCGCCATCGCTGGCAAGGGCAAGCAGAAGGTCAAGATTCCGCTGGCCTGCTTCGTCGCCAAGGGGGCAGACCTGGCGAAAGTGGACACGCCGTTCAGCATCGCCAGCGACGCCGCCTTCACCGCCTCGTTCACCAATGTGCAAGTGGTCGGCGGCGCCGCACTGGACAAGGACGCGCTTGCCTGCGCCGGCGCAAAATGAGCGCGCGCGCCCATCTGCTGGCGGACATCGGCGGCACCAATGCCCGCTTCGCCATCGAACTGGCGCCGCATCGCTTCGACGCGGTGGCAGTACTCCCCTGCGCCGACTATCCGACCCTGGGCGACGCGATGCGCGCCTATCTGTCGGGCAGCGGCCGCCAGTACGCCGAGTCGGTGCGGCATGCCGCCATCGCGATCGCCAATCCGGTCGATGGCGACATCGTCAGCATGACCAATCACCACTGGAGTTTTTCGATCGCGTCGCTGCGCCAGGACATGGGTCTTGAAACGCTGCTGGTGGTGAACGACTTCACCGCGCTGGCGATGGCGCTGCCGCATTTGCAGCCGCACCAGCGCACCCAGGTCGGCGGCGGCTTGGCGGTGGCCGGGCGCACCATCGGCCTGGTCGGCCCGGGCACGGGGCTGGGCGTGTCCGGCATTTCGCCGGTCGGCCAGCACTGGGCAGCGCTGGCCAGCGAAGGCGGCCACGCCAGCTTTGCCCCGTTCGACGACACCGAGGACACGCTGCTGCGCGAACTGCGCAGCCTGCACGGCCATGTGTCTGCGGAACGGCTGCTGTCGGGCGCCGGCATCGAGTTCATCCACCGCACCCTGGCCGGCGAATCGCTGGCGGCCGCCGAGATCACGCGCCGCGCGATGGCCGGCACCTGTGCCGCCTGCGCCCGCAGCGTCGACGTGTTCTGCGGCGTGCTGGGCGGAGTGGCCGGCAATGTGGCGCTGACCCTGGGGGCGCTGGGCGGGATGTATATCGGCGGCGGCATCGTGCCGCGCCTGGGCCAGCTGTTCGAACGCTCGCCGTTCCGCGCGCGCTTCGAGGCGAAGGGCCGCCTGGGCGGCATGGTCGCACGGATCCCGACTTACCTGATCACGGAAGAATATCCTGCCTTCCTCGGCGTTTCGGCGATGCTGTCCGAGCAGCTGGGCGGCGCATAACAATATTACGGAGACCTACAAAAATGGCAAACATCCCAGCAGCGGCGTCGGTGCCGCAGCAGCACGCAGCTGGAGCCGGCAACACCGGCCCACTGGTCATCGTCACGATCCTGTTCTTCATGTGGGGGCTGCTGACCTCCCTGAACGACGTGCTGATCCCGCACCTCAAGTCGGTCTACACCCTGACCAATGTGCAGGCGATGCTGGTGCAGTCCTGCTTCTTCGGCGCCTACTTCATCGTGTCGCTCCCGGCCGGGATGCTGATCAAGCGCATCGGCTACCAGAACGGCGCCGTGGCGGGCCTGGTGATCGCCGCCGCCGGCTGCGCGCTGTTCTATCCTGCCGCCAGCTCTGGCTACGCGCTGTTCTTGCTGGCGCTGTTCGTGCTCGCCTCCGGCATCACAATCCTGCAGGTGGCGGCCAATCCGTATGTGACGGTGCTGGGCGATCCGCAGACGGCATCGAGCCGCCTGACGCTGACCCAGGCTTTCAACTCGCTCGGCACCACCGTCGCTCCGGCGCTGGGGGGCATGCTGATCCTGTCGGGCGGCATCCTCAATGCCACCGAATTCGCGGCGCTTCCGCAAGTCGAGCAGCTGGCGTACCGCGCAAAGGAAGCGGCCAGTGTGCAAGGGCCTTACCTCGCGCTGGCGGGCGCCTTGCTGGCGCTGGCGGTGCTGTTCGCGGTGGCGCGCCTGCCGAAGATCGCGCATGCCGGGGATGCCGGGGTCGCAGGCGGCGACGCCAAGGGTTCGGCCCTGTCGCACAGCCACCTGGTGCTGGGTGCAATCGGCATCTTCGTGTATGTGGGCGGTGAAGTGAGCATCGGCAGCTTCCTGATCAACTTCATGGGCGAGCCGTCGATCGCGGGCTTGGCGGCGGTCGACGCCGCGCATTACGTCAGCCTGTACTGGGGCGGCGCGATGGTGGGCCGCTTCATCGGCTTTGCGGTGATGCGCCATGTCAGCCCGGGCAAGGCGCTGGCCTTCAACGCCGCGGCGTCGATCGGGCTGATCATGCTGGCGACCTTCGGCAGCGGCAAGGTGGCGATGTGGGCGATCCTGGCGGTCGGGCTGTGCAATTCGATCATGTTCCCGACCATCTTCAGCATGGCGCTGCACCGCCTCGGCAAGTTCACGGGCCAGGGTTCGGGCATCCTGTGCATGGCGATCGTGGGCGGTGCGCTGGTGCCGCTGGTTCAGGGGTACATGGCCGATACCGTCGGCTTGCAGCTGTCGTTCCTGGTGCCGGCTGCGTGCTATGCGTTCATCTTGTACTTCGGGCTGCGGTTCGCGAACCTGTACAAGTAG
>JAKFDH010000176.1:0-26861 GCA_036676245.1 Massilia sp.
CAGCAGTCGCAGTGGCTGCAGATCCGCCAGGCCAATCCGGACCACGTGATCCTGTGGGGCTGGGGCGTGATGAATTCGGTCGCGATCAAGACCGCGCAGCGCAACGGCTTCCCGCGCGAGAAGATGCTGGGCGTGTGGTGGGCCGGCTCGGAAGAGGACACCATCCCGTCGGGCGACGCCGCCAAGGGCTATACCTCGATGACCTTCAACACGCCTGGCAACTACCCGCTGATCGACGAGATCCGCAAGAAGGTATATGCGGGCGGCAAAGGCAACCTGGCGGACCAGAACCGGATCGGCTCCGTGTACCACATGCGCGGCATGACGATGGGGATCCTGTGGGTCGAGGCGATCCGCGCGGCGCAGGAGAAGTTCGGCAAGGGCAAGGTCATGACGGGCGAGCAGGTGCGCTGGGGCCTGGAGAACCTGAACGTCGACGAAGCGCGCCAGAAGACGCTGGGCGCTTTCGGCATGTTCCCGACGGTGAAGACCAGTTGCGACGACCACGAAGGCTCGGGCGCCGTGAAGGTGCAGCAGTGGGATGGCGCCAAGTGGAAAGCGATCACGCCGAACTGGGTGGTGGGCGACAAGGCGCTCACGCGCAAGCTGATCGACGAGTCCTCGGCGACGTATGCGGCCGAGAAGAAGATCACACCGGCGTGCTTGAAGTAGAACAGCCAGCGAACGTCACCGGACCCACCCTATCCTCTACGGGTACAACATTCGAAGATGCCATGACCACCACAGCCGCCCAACCCTACCTCTCGGTAAACAACATCGAAGTCATTTACGACCACGTCATCCTGGTCCTGAAAGGCGTATCGCTGCAAGTCCCGAAGGGCAAGATCGTGGCCCTGCTGGGCGCCAATGGCGCCGGCAAGTCGACCACGCTGAAAACCATCTCCACCCTGCTGCGCGGCGAGCGCGGCGACGTCACCAAGGGCGAGGTGCAGTTCAAGGGCGAACGCGTCGACCAGCTCACGCCGAATGAACTGGTGCGGCGCGGCCTGTCCCAGGTCATGGAAGGCCGCCATTGCTTCGGCCACCTGACCATCGAAGAAAACCTGCTGACCGGCGCCTACACCCGCAGCATATCGCGCGCCGAACTGAAGGCCTCGCTCGAAGCGGTGTACCACTACTTCCCGCGCCTGAAGGAGCGCCGCTTCAGCCAGGCCGGCTACACCTCGGGCGGCGAGCAGCAAATGTGCGCCATCGGCCGCGCGCTGATGGCCAAGCCGTCGATGATCCTGCTCGACGAGCCGTCGATGGGCATCGCGCCCCAGATCGTCGAGGAGATCTTCGACATCGTCAAGGACCTGAACCAGAAGGAAGGCGTGTCCTTCCTGCTGGCCGAACAGAACACCACCGTGGCCCTGCGCTACGCCGACTTCGGCTACATCCTCGAAAACGGGCGTGTCGTGATGGAAGGCGAAGCGAGCGAACTGGCAAGCAACGAAGACGTCAAGGAGTTCTACCTCGGCGTCTCAGGCGCCGGGCGCAAGAGCTTCCGCGACATGAAATTCTACCGCCGCCGCAAGCGCTGGCTGGCATAAGGACCGCCATGGATTTTGAAGCAGCCAAAAAACTGTGCCTGACCTTTCCGGGCTGTACCCAGGACACCAAGTGGGGCAACGACATCGTGTTCTCGGTCGGCGAGAAGATGTTCGCCGTGACCGACCTCGAGGTGCCTGCCTCCGGCATCAGTTTCAAGGTCGACGACGACCGCTTCCTGGAGCTGACCGACCGTCCCGGCATCATCCCCGCCCCCTACCTGGCGCGCGCCAAGTGGGTCTGTGTGGAGAGTCCGAAAGCCCTGTCCGACAAGGAAGCGGCCGCCCTGCTGCGCCGTTCCTACGAACTGGTGTTCGCCAAACTGACCAAAAAGCTGCAGCGCGAAATCGGAGGCGAACAATGAAGCCGGACGTGCTTGACGCCCTCGAATCGCGCGATCCGTCCGAGCGCGAGCGCGAGCTGCTGGCCCGCCTGCCGCAGCTGATCGCGCGTGCGCAGACCGCGCCGGGCTGGGGCCGCATTCTCGAAGGCGTGGACGCCGCGCGCGTCACCAGCCGCGCCGCGCTGGCCGAACTGCCGATCACGCGCAAGGCCGACCTGAAGGCGCTGCAGCACAGCGCGCTGCCGTTCGGCGGCCTGGTCGCCACCCCGCCCGGCCAGCTGGCGCGCATCTACATGTCGCCCGGGCCGATCTTCGATCCGGAGGGGCGCGGCCAGGACTGGTGGCGCTTCGCGCGGCCGATGTATGCCGCCGGCATCCGCAGCGGCGGCCTGCTGCAGAACTGCTTCTCCTACCACTTCACACCGGCCGCCTTCATGGTCGAAGGCGGCGCCGCGCGCATCGGCTGCACGGTGATTCCGGCGGGCGCGGGGCAGACCGAGATGCAGGTGCAGGCGATCGCCGACCTGCGCCCGGACACCTACGTCGGCACGCCCTCCTTCCTGCGCATCATCATCGAGAAGGCGCGCGAGATGGGCGCCGACATCAGCAGCATCCGGCGCGCGCTGATGGGTGCGGAAGCCTTGCCCGAGTCGCTGCGCAGCTGGTTCGAACAGAACGGCGTGCCGCATGTATTCCAGACCTATGCGTCGGCCGACATCGGCAGCATGGCCTACGAAACCGAAACCGGCGGCATGCGCAATCCCGGCATGGTGCTCGACGAGGACATCCTGCTCGAGATCGTGCGCCCGGGCAGCGGCGAGCCGGTGGAACCGGGCGACATCGGCGAAGTGCTCGTCACCCTGTTCAACGACGACTATCCGCTGGTCCGCTTCGCCACCGGCGACATGTCGGCCCTGCTGGTCGACGCCCCGCCGTCGGCCTGCGGGCGCACCAACCTGCGCATCAAGGGCTGGATGGGCCGGGCCGACCAGACCACCAAGATCCGCGCGATGTTCGTCCACCCGTCCCAGGTCCAGAACATCACGCGCCGCCACCGCGAGATCGTCAAGGCGCGCCTGGTGGTATCGGGCAGCATGGCGAACGACGTCATGACCCTGCACTGCGAAATGCGAGGCGAAGCGGGACCGGAAATGGAACAGGCGATCGTCAAGTCGATCCGCGAAGTGACCAAGCTGCGCGGCGAAGTCGTCTTCGCGAAGCCGGGCAGCCTGCCGGACGACGGCCTGGTGATCCAGGATGTGCGCGACTACACTTAGCGCGCCGCTTGTGGCGTAAAACCAACTACGCCTCGTTTGTGCAGTGCGATCTGAAGGATAATCAAGGCGAGTTCCTTTTAAAGCAGATCGCCATGCAAGACTTTCATTTCGCCCGTGCCCGCAGCCTGCTCGACAACGCGGAAGAAATCTTCGACCAGAAGGCGGTAGACGCGGCAGTCAGGCGCGTCGCTGCCAGGCTCAACGACCGCTTCGGCAATCCGGAGGACGCCGCCTTCCCGCTGGTGCTGGGAGTGATGGGCGGCGCGGTGGTGTTCACCGGCCAGCTGCTGCCGCAGCTCGACTTCCCGCTCGAATTCGACTACATCCACGTGAGCCGCTACGGCGACGACGACCAGGGCGGCCGCGTCGTGTGGAAGGTAATTCCGCGCCCGAACGTGGCCGGACGCACGATCATCGTGCTGGACGATATCCTGGACGAAGGCGAGACCCTCGCGCACGTCAAGCAGCGCTTGCTGGACATGGGTGCGGCCGAAGTGATCATCACCGTCTTCGCCGACAAGACGCTCAAGCGCAGCAAGCCGGTGAAGGCCGATATCGTGGGGCTGACGATACCCGACAAGTTCGTGGTCGGGTTCGGGATGGATGTGTATGGGTACTGGCGCAACCTGCCGGGCCTGTGGGCGATCCGGCAGGAAGACCTGAAGGCCCGATGAAGTAAGTTTGGCGGCGACTCGTGGTGGGCAGCGCAACGAGTGGCGTAGGGTGGGTGAGCGCAGCGCTACCCACCAAATCCGCCCGCGGCTTAAAGCGCCAGCCGCGCCCTTGCCGCCTCATACTCCTGCTTCAAGCGCGCCACCATCTCCGCCACCGTCGGCACGTCATCCATCAAGCCCACGCCCTGCCCCGCGCCCCAGATATCGCGCCAGGCCTTGGCGGTGCCGTCGCCGAAACTCATCTTCGATTTGTCCGACTCCGGCAGCGCGTCCGGATCGAGGCCGGCGTTGACGATCGACTTCTTCAGGTAATTCCCGTGCACGCCGGTGAACAGGTTGGTGTACACGATATCCGCCGCCGCCGAATCGACGATCGCGTCGCGGTAGCTGTCGTTGACATTCGACTCCTTGGTGGCCAGCCAGCGCGAGCCGATGTACGCGAAGTCCGCGCCCATCGCCTGCGCCGCCAGGATCGCATCGCCGCTGGCGATCGCGCCCGACAGGGCCAGCGGCCCCTTGAAGAACTTGCGCACCTCGCCCACCAGCGCGAACGGCGACAGCGCGCCCGCATGGCCGCCGGCGCCGGCGGCCACCAGGATCAGGCCATCGACGCCCGCTTCCAGCGCCTTTTGCGCGTGGCGGATCGAAATCACGTCGTGCAGCACGATGCCGCCGTAGCTGTGGATGGCATCCATCATTTCCTTCGGCGGCGCGCGCAGCGACGAGATGATGATCGGAATGCGGTGCTTGACGCAGACCTCGACGTCGTGCGCGAGGCGCTCGTTCGACTGGTGCACGATCTGGTTCACCGCGATCGGGCCGACCTTCGCAGCTGGGTTGGCGGCCTGGTAGTCGGCCAGCTCTTTCTTGAGATCGGTCAGCCAGGTATCGAGCAGTTCAGCCGGGCGCGCATTGAGCGCCGGGAAGGAACCGACGATGCCGGCCTTGCATTGCGCCGCGACCAGGGCGGGCCCGCTGGCGATGAACAGCGGCGAACCGATGACGGGAAGGGACAGGTTTTGCAGCGCAAGGGGCATTGCCATGGACGGTCTCGCAAAAAAAAGGCGTGGATCGGGTACTGTTCAGCCCATTATAGAGGCAAAAAAGTACGATCGTGCTGATTTTTTTGGATGCCCGCTACTAAAACTCGCGGTTGTGCAGCAGGTCGCCTTCGCGCCTTGCGGCGCCGGCCCGCACCAGCGAATGCACGGCCCAGGCGGCCAGCGCTGACGCGTCTTCATCGAAATAGCGGGCGCGCGCCGCGGACAGGACCGGCACGCTGTCGAACAAGGCGACAATGTCCGCCATCGGGATCGCCTGGCGCTCGAGCAGCAGGAACTTGAGCAGCACCTTGACCGCATTCTCGGCGTTGCGGCGCGGGTCGGCCTCGAGGAAATCGACGCGCGACAGGGCCCGCGCCAGCGCCGGCTTGACGTCGGTGAACGGCTTGCCATGGCCCGGTATGACGAAGCGCACATCGAGGCCGGCGATCATGTCGAGCGTGGCGCGCGCCTCGGCAAAGCCGGATTCGCCGTCCAGTTCGGGAAAAATCACGCCGAAGCCGTTCTGCCACAAGGCGTCGGCCGAGATCAGGATGCCTTCGGCGGGGCAATGGAACACCAGCGAATGCGGATCGTGGCCGGGCGCGCCCAGCACATCCCAGTCGAGGTCCCCCAGCACCAGCCTGTCGCCCGGCGCCAGCGTGGCCTGGAAGCCGAAACGCTCGCAGCGCTGGCCGGTGGCCTTGTAACTGAGCGCGTCCGCATCCCAGGCGCGGACCTTGGCCGCCTCCGCCACCGGAATGGCGGTGTGGCAGGCATAGCGCGCCTGCAGCGCCGCATTGCCGCCGCAGTGGTCCGAATGCAGGTGGGTGTTGAGCAGGCGGTCCAGCGGCCGCCCGCCGAGCCCATGCTCGACCAGGGCCAGCGTTTGCGGCGCGTGGCTCAGGTAACCGCTGTCGACCAGCGCCGTCTCTTGTTCGCCGATGAACAGCACATTGTTCGACGACAGCCAGCCGCGCTCGAACACGCGCATGGTCGGCGGCAGCGGGAAGGCCTGGCTCATTTTCTCATCTGGAAGGCCAGCGAGATCCTGGCGAATTCGATCAGCACTTCCTGCGAGCCGCCATTGAAGGTCGTGAACGCGATCCCGGTGCGCACCACCATCCGCGGCGGGAACAGCCAGGACAGGTAGGGAATGCCGATCATCTTCGCGCCGCGCACATCGCGCCACGCGACGTGCTTGTCGAACAGCCAGGTCTGGCGGATGCCTTCCGCGTCGACCGTGGTGCGCGCGCGCAGGAACCAGTAATAACTAAGGCCCAGCATCGCTCCCGCGGCCAGCAGCAGCATCTTGACGCCGAAGCCGAAGGACATGATCGGGAAGCGCAGCGCCACGCTGGCGCCGTAGGCGAACAGGCCGGCCGTCATCACGGTGGCGAAGACCTTGAAGCCGGTGCCGTAGGCGGGACCGGTGACGGGTTTTTCTGGCGTGTAGAAGTTCATCAGAATTTGCCCGAGAAACCCGGTCCTTCAGGGCGGGGAGTGATAGAGACCGACTGCAAAGCAGTCGATACTTTGTGCTTGTAGAGGGAACGAGCCTCAGCCTTGACTGTCGAACTACTATGAAGCTCGTTTTCCGCTATCGCGTCAAATCGCTCAATGGACTGCTGAACAGGCAAGCCCGAAGAGTCAACTTCGTCTGGAATTACTGTAACGACCGGCAGAAAGATGCGCTGCGATTCAACCGTCCCTGGCTCAGTGGATTTGATCTGATCAAGCTGTGCGCGGGTTCGAGCAAGGAGCTCGGGCTGTATTCGGATACGATCAACGACGTTTGCCAGCAATACGCCAAATCGCGCGCTCAACGGAAGCGGCCTTACCTGCGCTATCGAGGAATCAGGTCGACCGGCTGGATCCCCTTGAAAGGCCGCTCGCTCAAGCGCGAAGGCAATGCCTTTCGATTTGCCGGGAACACCTTCCGCGTCTTTTACTCGCGCCCCCTGCCCGACGGTAAGATCTCCGACGGCAGCAATTTTTCGCGAGACCGCCGCGGCAACTGGTATCTCAACATCGTCATGGAGGTCGCCGAGGCGCCCCTGCGCTGGCCGGTACGCGGCGTCGGCATCGATCTGGGCCTGAAGGAGCTGGCGAAGCTTAGCGACGGCCCCGCCATCGAGGCGCCGGGGTTTTACCGCGCGACCGAAAAGGCGCTTGGGGTAGCGCAGCGCGCGCGCAAGCGCAGGCGTGTGAAGGCGATCCACGCCAAAATCGCCAATAAGCGCCGCGATTTTCTGCATAAAGAAACGCGCAAGCTTGTTACTAACTTCGATCACGTCGTGCTCGGCAACGTGAATGCGTCTGGACTCGCCAAAACCAGCATGGCCAAGTCGGTGTACGACGTCAGCTGGTCGACCTTCCGAACACAACTGGCGTACAAGGCTGTTAAGCATGGCGCGTGGTTTCAGGAAGTGAGCGAACGTTTCACCACCCAGATCTGTTCGAATTGCGGCAGCTTGCCCGATTCGAGGCCGAAAGGTATCGCAGACCTTGGAATAAGGGAGTGGCGGTGTTCTGATTGCGGTACTTTGCATGATCGTGATCTCAATGCGGCAAAAAACATTCTCCGTCGCGGACGTGCGACGCTAGCAGTAGGAATCCGCTTCCTTTAGGGAGTGGAGGACGTCAATTGAAGTGCAGTTCCTGTTCGCGCCGGCGGATCTCGGCCCACACGGTGCGCTTGAAGTCGTCGTTCGCGCTGCCCCAGGCAACGATCTCGTCGATCGTGCGCAGGCAGCCGCGGCACAAGCCGTTGGGCGCCATCTCGCACAGGCTGATGCAGGGCGACGGCACCGGCGTTTGCAGTTCCGGGTTCATGCCGCCGCCTTTGCGGCCTTGTCCGCCACCTTGGCGCCGAAGCGCACCGGATCGATAACCATGCGTTCGTGCGTGCCTTCGCAAATGCGTTCGACGTCGTCCCAGGCCTCGACCTTGAAACGCACGCGCCGTCCTTCGACCTCGGTGACCTCGCCCTTGATGCGCAGGCACATTCCCGGCGGCGTCGGCGCGAAATGGACGAAGCTGACCATGGTGCCGAGGCTCTGTTCGCGCGGCCAGTCCAGGAAGGGCATCATGCCGTTCACGCAGGCCAGTTCCATCATGCCGACCATGTAGCCGGTGGCCAGCACGTCGGGCATGTCGCGGCAGAAGGCGGTGTCGTGGTACAGCTGCGGCACGGTGGCGCGCGCAGGCACGGTGTAGCTCCACTCGAAGCGGAGACCGGGTTGCAGTTCAGGGCTCATTGCCGAATTATCGCTTATTCAGCGCTGCTCGATCAGCTCGATGCGGTTGCCGAAGGTGTCCCAGATGCTCGCACGCTGCAGGCCGCCGATCGTTTCTTCCGGCTTGATCTCGACCTTGTGCGCCGCCAGCTCGGCCAGCAGGCCCGGCATGTCGCTCACCGACAGCGCTGGGTGGGCCTTCTTGGCGGCCTTGAAGCCGTCTTCCCCGCCCAGGTGCAGCTGGGCCGATCCGCATTCGAACCAGCAGCCGCCGCGCACGGCCAATACCGGCGGCTTCGGAATTTCGGCCAGCCCCAGCACGCCGGTATAGAAAGCGCGCGCCTGGTCTTCGGCGCCGACCGGCATCGCCAGCTGGACGTGGTCAATCCCTGCAAATTTCGACATTCATAGCTCCTTGTGACGTGGATACCACATTAGCGCATTTGGACGAATCGTGCTTGACCATCCATATGGATGGTCTTAGGATGGTTCCAAGATGGTTTGAAGAAACCGCATGACAGTAAACCGGAGACCGCATGACAAGCCGCGACCTGAAGCCAAAACTGGCCGAATCAGAAAAAATCACGATCAACCTGGGCTTGATCGACCTGGGACAAATTGACCTGCTGGTCAGCGAAGGCTTTTATTCGAACCGAACCGACCTGATCCGTACCGCGATCCGCAACCAGTTGAGTACCCACGCGGACGTGGTCAAACAAACCGTGGCGCGCAAGAGCCTGGTGCTGGGCATGCACCATTTCTCGCGCGCCGACCTCGAGGCCGCGCTGGCCGCGGGCGAGCGCCTGCAAATCCAGGTGCTGGGCCTGGCCAGCATCGCCAGCGACGTCAGTGTCGAACTGGCGCTGGCGACGATCGAATCCATCCTGGTGCTGGGCGCGCTGCAAGCGAGCAGCGCGGTCAAAACGGCACTGGCAGGGCGCATCCTGTGATGCGCAAGAAAGGAACACCGAATGAAACTCTATCCCAAGCTGCTCAATACCAAGCTCATTGCACAGCTCAGCAGTATCACCAGGTCCCTGCTCGGTAAGGGGCCGGCCGCGGCCACCAGCGCCATCCAGCAAGCCCTGAACGCACAGGCGCCGCAAGCCGCGCCTGCCGCCCCGCCCGCGCCCCCCATGCGCGACCTCAATCCGCCACCGGCCGCGGCGCGCGGCGCGGCGCCGCCACCCGAGCCCGCACCCGAACCGCATGCCGCGGCGGCGCCGTCGCCGTCGCCGATGGACACCATGCACCAGCTGATGCCCGAGCTGATGGCGAACCTGGACACGGCCGGCCTGATGGCCCAGCTGGAAAAAGCCGGCCTGGCGGGCCGCGGCGCCTTCAAGATGCCCTCGTTCGACATGCCGGGCGCCGAATCTGGCAAGGCCGGCAACCCCGCCCTGCCCGGCCAGTTCATCGACGCCAGCTACCGCAACGCGGCCGGCGCCCGCAGCTACAAGCTCTACATTCCCGCCAGCCGCACGGGCGAGCCGACCGCGCTGGTCGTCATGCTGCACGGCTGCACCCAGGATCCGGACGATTTCGCCACCGGCACCCAGATGAATCAGCTGGCCGAGGAAACGGGTTGCCTGGTGGCCTATCCTTGCCAGTCGCAGCAAGCCAATCCTTCGCGCTGCTGGAACTGGTTCAGCGCCGTGGACCAGCAGCGCGGCCAGGGCGAGCCGTCGATCATCGAAGGCATCACCCGCGAGGTGATGGCGAGCCACAATGTCGATCCGGCGCAGGTGTACGTGGCCGGCCTGTCGGCGGGCGGCGCGATGGCGACCATCATGGGCACCCTGTACCCGGAGCTGTATGCGGCCGTCGGCGTACATTCGGGCCTGCCGTTCGCTTCCGCACACGACTTGCCGTCGGCACTGGCGGCGATGAAAGGCAGCATCGGCAAGGGCGCGTCGCGCGGGCGGGTGATGCCGATCATCGTGTTCCATGGCGACAAAGATACGACCGTGCATCCCGTCAATGGCGACGCGCTGATCGCGCAAGGCGCGGCCTCGGTGGCCAAGCCGATCGTCATCGAACCGGGCAAGGTGCCGGACGGGCACGCCTATACGCGCACCGTGCACCACCGGGACGACGGCACCCTGCATGCGGAACAATGGCTGATCCACGGGGCCGGGCACGCCTGGTCCGGCGGCAGCGCGCACGGCAGTTATACGGATGGCAGGGGCCCGGATGCGAGCCGCGAGATGATGCGCTTCTTTACAACCAAGCGCTAGCCGATGGCGTCTATCGGGTGTGCTCGAAGTACCACTTCATGCCGAGCACGCCCGACGCGAGCAGCAAGGTGATGCCGTTGGCCGCGACGATGGGCCAGGACTTGAGCGCCAGCCCGTACGCGAGCCACAGGGCGACGCCGATGATGAAGATCGAATACATGCCGGTGGAAATGCCGGGCGCGCCGCGCTGGCGCCAGACCAGCAGCACTTGCGGTACGAAGGC
This sequence comes from Massilia sp., assembly GCA_036676245.1. Lineage (GTDB taxonomy): Bacteria > Pseudomonadota > Gammaproteobacteria > Burkholderiales > Burkholderiaceae_D > Telluria_A. Next base: position 10,585 of record JAKFDH010000176.1, read on the forward strand.
GCCTGTCGTGAGGAAGGCGGCGACGTAGCCGAGCTGGTCGACACTGAGGAACATCGGGAGGGACTTTCGAATAGGGAGCAGGCCTCCATTATATTTCAGTTCGGAAGGAAATTCGGGTCGAGGATTTGTTGTTCGGTCCAGGCAGGCGACTTGGGAAAGTCATGCAAGTGAGTTTCTTTAATTGCGATGACCAGTGCGTCCTTCCACACCCTTTCCTGCCGCAGGTAATCTTCGAGCATGCGCCGCAGGCTTGGCGTTTCGTCGAACAACAGCTCGATTGCCTCTCGTTGATAGCGGATGGTCGCTTGCCAGCTGTGACTGATACGGCGCCGCGGCTGCGCCTGCCATTTCAGCAGGTGTGCAACGAGCACGGAAAACCTGCTTCTCAGTTCCCGTTTCTCACTTTTGCCGACGTCCTCGATCTCCTCGGCGATATTGAGGACATCGATCTCGGAGAGCCGGCCACTGCGCAGCAATGCCGCCTGTTGCTCCGACCAGGCGACGACATCGGTATCGTAGAGCTTGCCCATGTTTGCTCCTTCAGCATCCATGGTAGACCGCAAAAAACGCGATTTAGAGAGGTGGATCAATCGTGCGGGCCTGCTCCGCGATGTGCTGCTTCAGGCAAGCCGGGCACCAGCACGACGCATCGACGCCGGGCACCGGCACCACCGGCGGCATTTCCGTGCACCAGCACGCCCCCTCGGCCCCGTCGACCATCGCGCAGCCGAACTCGGCGCCGCAGCGCGTGCAGGTGCTCATGGCTGCGGATCGCGTTCGTCGGGCAGCGGCAGCTTGCGCATCGCGCGCCGCAGGAAATCCATCTGCCCGTTGAAGCGGGTGCAGGCCTCGCACACCATCAGGTGCAGCCGCATGCGGGTGCGTTCGACCAGGGTCAGCTCGCGGTCCATGCCCTCCGACACGAGGCGGTGCACTTCGCGGCAAGTCGGCATGATGCCCTTGGCAGGTTTATCCATATTGCTCTCGAAGCATCAATGTTAAACGGCGGGACGATTGCCGAACCAATTCAGGTCCAGGCATTCGCGCAGGCGCATCCGGGCCCGATACAGCAGTACCCAGGCATTAGACGTGGTGATCGCCAATTCCTTACAAATTTCGTCGGTGTCGAGTTCCAGCCATTCGCGCATCATGAAGATGCGGGCAGTCTTGGCTGGCAATTTTTCGAGGCACACTTCGAGCACCCTGAAGAAATCCTTTTGCTCGAGCGTGCCGTCCGGGTCGCCCCACTGGCGTGGGGTTTCGCGGGTGTGGCCGTCGGCGGCGAACAGCGCATCGATCGCATCATCCTCGGATTGATCGTCGCAAGTGTCGATCTGGCGTTCGCGGCCGCTGCTGCGCAAGGCATCGATGATCTTGTACTTGAGAATACCAGTGACATAGGTGCGCAGCGAGGACTGGCCCTCGAAGCGGTCGGGCTTTTCAAGCACCGCCAGCAGGGCATCCTGCACGGCGTCTTCGGCCAGCGATTGATTACGGACCTGCAACAGTGCAAATCGTACAAGCTGGGGCCGCATTGCTTGAAGCTGGCTGTGGAGAGTGGACATATCGGTCATCGTGGTCCGAGGGTAATGGATCAGAAAGCAAAATACAACAAGATCGCCATATAATGCCTGCAGGGTTCGCCCTGTTGCCTGTAAAATCTCGCAAAATTCATTTTCGGACCCAACCCGCCATGACCGCTCATTTGACCAATCTGAAGACCGACACGAACGACGACCTGACTGCGGTTTCCCCGCAAATCAAGGCGCAGATCCTGGCCGAGGCCCTTCCGTACATCCGCAATTTCCACGGCAAGACCATCGTCATCAAATACGGCGGCAACGCCATGACCGACGAACGCCTGAAGCATGGCTTCGCGCGCGATGTCATCCTGCTCAAGCTGGTCGGCATGAATCCGGTCGTGGTCCACGGCGGCGGCCCGCAGATCGACAATGCGCTCAAGAAGATCGGCAAGCAAGGCAGCTTCGTGCAGGGCATGCGCATCACCGACGAAGAAACCATGGAAGTGGTCGAGTGGGTGCTGGGCGGCGAAGTGCAGCAGGACATCGTGATGCTGATTAATCACTACGGCGGCCAGGCAGTGGGCTTGACCGGCAAGGATGGCGGCCTGATCCGTGCACGCAAGATGGCCATGCCGGACCGGGAAAAACCGGGCGAGTTCCTCGACATCGGCTTCGTCGGCGAGATCGATGCGATCAATCCGGCCGTCGTCAAGGCGCTGCAGGACGACGCCTTCATTCCGATCATTTCGCCGATCGGCTTCGGCCAGGATGGCCAGGCCTACAACATCAATGCCGACGTCGTCGCCGGCAAGATCGCGGAAATCCTGAAGGCCGAAAAGCTGATCATGATGACCAACATCGCCGGTGTGCAAGACAAGAAGGGCAACCTGGTCACCGACCTGTCCGCGCGCGAAATCGATGAAATGTTTGCAGACGGCACAATTTCAGGCGGCATGCTGCCGAAAATCTCGTCGGCACTGGACGCGGCCAAGTCGGGCGTGAACACGGTGCACATCATCGACGGCCGCATCGAGCATTCTTTGTTGCTCGAAGTCTTGACCGAACAGGCTTTCGGCACTATGATTCGGTCGCACTAAAGTTTTGTGGTGCAGTCGCCCTTGTAGCTCAGTGGTAGAGCACTCCCTTGGTAAGGGAGAGGCCACGTGTTCAATCCACGTCAAGGGCACCATCTTCAGCAGCACCCTCCACGCTTTGTATCCCTATTTATATCCCTAGTAAACCCGTTCCACGGTCACGCCGCGCGCGCGCAGCAGGACCGGGATGCTGTTCTTGCCGACCAGGTGCAGCACGCCGACCGCGGCCACGCTGTTGTTCTCGCGGCTCAGCAGCTGCACCAGCTTGTCGGCCAGGGCCACGTTGCGCTCATCGAGCATCACCTTCTGCACGAAGCGGCCGGACACGCTCGCATCGGCTTCCGCGCGCGCGGCCACCGCATCGAGTCCAGCCTGGTCGGCCATGCGCCAGGCCTCGACGATCAGGCGCACCTCGGCCGACTGGCGGCCCGACTCGATCATCGCGATGCTTTCTTCGAGCATGGCCAACTGCTCGGCAGGCGTCAGGCGGTTGAACATCGCCAGCTGCGCATTGACCGATTCGAGCTCCATCACCGGCACCTTGTTCGTGCGCGCCAGCTTCGCAAGGTGCATGTCGACCGACAGGTCGGGCCGGTAACCCTGGGCCGAGTATTCGGCCAGCGCCAGCAGCGTCGCCACCAGCCAGGGCTTGAACGACCCCACCGCGGCCGGATCGATGCGCGCGCGCGCCAGCACTTTGTCGAGACGCAGCCTGAGCGCCGGCGACAGCGGCAGGCTGTCCGGCCCGGCCATGCCGTGCGCCTGCAGCGCGGCGGCCATCGCGGCCGGATCCATGACCGGGTCGATCTCCAGCGCCAGCGTGGGCGCCGCGGCGACCGCCTTCGCGATGCGCGGCTCGAGCGGGTAGAACTCGGGCAGCCCCACGTGCATGGTGCCGAACAGGTACAGCGTATTGCCGCCGGCGGCCACCTTGAACAGCGCGCCGCGATCGGCGGCCATGACCGGCGCCGCCGCGAAAAAGAAAAAGCTCAAGAAGATCACTATAATCTGGCGTCGCATTCGCTCTTTTTCCTTAAGGTTGTTCCTGATGGTCTCGCCTGAAGCTGCCCGTGCCGAATATTAACCCGTCCTCGCCCTTGTGGCTGTTCGATCTGGACAATACCTTGCATGACGCCTCGCATGCGATTTTCCCGACCATCAGCGCGAACATGAACGTGTTCATCGCGCGTGTGCTGGGCGACGGCGTCACGCCGGCCAGCGCCGATGCGGTCGATGCGGCGCGCCTGGCGTACTGGCGGCGCTACGGCGCCACCCTGCTGGGCATGATCCGGCACCACCAGGTCAGCGCCGCCGAATTCCTGCGCGAGACGCACGCGCTGGCCGGCCTGCCGTCGATGATCCGCGCCGAACGGGGCCTGAGCCGGCTGCTGCGGCGCCTGCCGGGCCGCAAAATCCTGCTGACCAATGCGCCGATGCGCTATTCGACCGACGTCATGCGCCACCTCGGCCTGCGGCGCCACTTCAGCCACCACATCGCCATCGAGAACATGCATGTGCACGGCCAGCTGCGGCCCAAGCCATCGGGCCTGATGCTGCGCCGGCTGCTGCGCAAGCACGGCCTCAGCGCGCGCCGCTGCATCCTGGTGGAAGACACGCTGGCCAACCTGAAGACGGCCAAGCGGGTCGGCATGCGCACCGCCTGGGTCACGCAGTATTTGAAGGTGAGCGACCCGAGCGGCGCACCTTCGCTGCCCAAAATGCTAAAAAGGCCCGCTTACGTCGATGTCAAAGTAAAATCTGTCCGTCAGCTGCCCGCGCGCCTGCACCGGCTGCGCTAATCCTCACCAGCTCCGTCGTTCAACCCAACCACGTCGAGATAACATGGCCAGTATCAAGCCAGGTCAACGCAAGCTGCAAATCCTCCAGGCCCTGGCGGCGATGCTGGAGCAGCCGAAGGGCGAGAAGATCACCACGGCGGCGCTGGCCGCGAAGCTCGGCGTGTCGGAAGCGGCGCTGTACCGCCACTTCGCGAGCAAGGCCCAGATGTTCGAAGGGCTGATCGAATTCATCGAGTCCAGCGTATTCGGCCTGATCAACCAGATCGCCGAACGCGAACCGGGCGGCATCAACCAGGCGCACGCGATCATGCAGATGCTGCTCAGTTTTGCCGCCAACAACCCGGGCATGACGCGCGTGCTGATCGGCGACGCCCTGGTGGGCGAGGACGAACGCCTGCAGCTGCGCATGAACCAGTTCTACGACAAGGTCGAACTGGCCTGCAAGCAGGCCCTGCGTCAGGCTGTGACGCAGGGGCACGGGCAGGAGGCCGAGGTGGCCGCGCGCGCCAGCCTGCTGGTCAGCTACGTGACGGGCCGCTGGCACCGCTTCGCCAAGAGCGGGTTCCGCCAGGACCCGACCGAAGGCACCACCGTCCAGCTGGCGCTGATGCTGGCCGTCTGATTTGCGTATGGTCCGATGAATAGCGCCGAATGTTTCGCCCTGCTTGACGACGCCAGTGCGGCAGATCCTGCCCAGGCGCGTTCGCGCCTGTACACCGGGCTGGCCGGCACGCTGACCTGCGAGAACGCCACCGCCTGGCCGCACATGCTCGAGGCGATGCAGGCGGCGCTGGCGCACGGCCAGTACGCGGTGGCGCTGCTGACCTATGAGCTGGGCGGCCATTTGCACGGCATTTCCACCCACGCGATCCGCACGCCGCTGGCGCAGGTGCTGCTGTTCAACCGCTGCGAACACCTGGCGCCGGCGGAAGTCGGCGCCTGGCTCGCGACCCGCGCCGGCCAGGCCCCGGCCGGCATCGCCCGCGTCACGCAGAATATCGACCAGGCCGCGTTCACGCGGGCGCTGGAAAAGATCCACGATTACATCGCCGCCGGCGACACCTACCAGGTCAACTACACCTACCGGCTGCGCTTCGATGCCTTCGGTTCGCTGCACGGCCTGTATGCGCGCCTGCGCGAGCGCCAGCCGGTGCCTTACGGGGCGCTGGTGGCCCTGCCGAACGGCAGCGCGGTGCTGTCGCTGTCGCCCGAACTGTTCGTGCGCCACACGCAGGGCGAGCTGCTGACGCGGCCGATGAAAGGCACCGCGCCGGCCACTGGCGTCGATGCCGAAGACCTGCGCCGCGCCGGCGCGCTGGCCGCGGACAGCAAGAACCGGGCCGAGAACCTGATGATCGTCGACCTGCTGCGCAACGACCTGGGACGGGTCGCCGCCACCGGCACGGTCGACGTACCGACGCTGTTCGATGTGCAGCGCTACACCAGCGTGCTGCAGATGACCTCCACCGTGCGCGCGCAGCTGCGCGCCGGCGCCGGCCTGGCCGACATCTTCAAGGCCCTGTACCCGTGCGGCTCGATCACCGGCGCGCCCAAGCGGCGCACCATGGAGATCATCCGCGAACTGGAACCGGCGGCGCGCGGCATCTACACCGGCGCCATCGGCTGGTTCGACCCGCCGGAAGGCGGCAGCACGGTTGGCGATTTCTGCCTGTCGGTGCCGATCCGCACGCTGGCGCTGCGCGCGCCCGCGGACGGCGTGCGCAGCGGCGAAATGGGTGTCGGCGCCGGCATCGTGTTCGACAGCGAGGCCGGCGACGAATACGCCGAATGCCAGCTGAAGGCGCGCTTCCTGACCGGGCTGCCGAACGAGTTCGAGATCTTCGAGACGATGCGCGCGACCGGCGCCGGCTGCGCCCAGCTGGCGCGGCACCTGGCGCGCATGCAGGCGTCGGCCGCCTACTTCGGTTTTCCGTTCGACCAGGCGGCCGCGCTGGCCAAGGTGGAGCAGGCCTGCGCCGGCCTGCCCGGCGGGGCGCTGCACCGGCTGCGCCTGGCGCTGGCGGGCGACGGCAGCTTGCGCGTGCAGTCGGCGCCGCTGGCGCCGCTGGCCGAACCGGTGCGCCTGCTGCTCGCCGAGGATGCAACGCGCGGCGACGACCTGTTCCTGCGCCATAAAACCAGCGTGCGCACGCGCTACGACGCCGCCTGGCGCGACGCCGAAGCGCAGGGCGCCTTCGATACGCTGTTCTTCAACGAGCGCGGGGAACTGACCGAAGGCGGCCGCTGCAATGTGTTCGTCCGGCTCGACGGGCGCTGGTGGACGCCGCCCCTGACGGCCGGCGTGCTGCCGGGCGTGATGCGCGCGGCGCTGCTGGCCGATCCGGCGATGCAGGCGGCCGAGCGCACGATCACGCGCGAAATGCTGGCCAAGGCGGAAGGCATCATCGCCTGCAATGCGCTGCGCGGGGCGATGGACGCGAAGATCTAGCGTGGTATCCGAGTTCGTGAATTTGAAATTCACAGCACAATAACCAACGTCGTCCCTGCCTAGAGTTTTGAACCCGCGACTTCGAACGCGACACCAGGCCGTTCCGGGGCCTGGCACCATGTGCGCAGCGCCCGTTCGCCCTGCGGGCTGAACGCCATCACGCGCGACTCGGGCAGGCGCCTGGCCCAGCCCAGTTCCACGAAGCGATCGAGCAAGGCGGCGCCCAGGGTGCCGGCCAGGTGGTGGCGCCGCTCGCTCCAGTCGAGGCAGGTGCGGCAGGCGGGCCGGCGGCTGCTGGCCAATGCGGCGGTGTCGATCCCCAGTTCGCGCACAATGTGCTGGCCTATGGCAGTGAGCGCGATGCCGCCGCCGTCGAGCGCGAACGCGCCGCGCGCGGCCAGCTGGTCGTACATGGCCACGCCGAGCTCCCCGGCCAGGTGGTCGTAGCACACGCGCGCCTTGCGCAGCGCCGGTTCGCGCGGACTGGAACGCAGGCGCACCGCGCCGGTACGGAAGGCCACACTCATCAACGATTCGAGCAGCTGCGCCACGTCCGGGTCGGCCAGGCGGAAGTAGCGGTGGCGCCCCTGCGATTCAACCGCCAGCAAGCGCGCGTCGACCAGCTTGGCCAGGTGGCCGCTGATGGTCTGCTTGGTCACGCCGGCCACTTCGGCCAATTCGGTGGCCGTCAGCGCCATGCCGGACATCAGGGCGGTGAGCACCTCGGAACGCGCATGGTCGCCGATCAGTGCAGCGATATTGGTGATATTCGGGCCGTCTTTCATGGTTCGATGGTAGCCGAATCATCGCGGCCCGGCAAGGCGCTACACTGGCCGCATGAACCTGACCACCTACCTGAACAAGCACTTCCTCGAAGCCGGCGACCTGGATCGCACACTGCTGGCCAGCCTGCAGGCGCGCGGCATGGCGCCAAAGCCCGCCTACCGCCTGCGCATGGCGATCGACTGCGACTCGTTCTTCGGCGCGCACGGCGAAACCTGCGACGCCCATTACTACGCCACCGGCACCCCCGCCTGGCTGGCGGACGTGGCCGGGCTGCCCGGCGGCGCGGCGGCCTACGCGCTGTTCGCGCGCCGCTACCGGGACCGGCTGGCGCAGCTGGGGGCCGAGCCGAGGGACGAGGCACACCTGCGCGACGAGTGGCAGCACTTCCTGGACGGGACCTATGGACTGTGCACGCGCGACGGCATGCCCGAGGCCATCGCCGACAAGGAAGCGGCGATCGCCAATATCAAGGGCATCGTCGAAACGCGAAGCGAGCAAGCGCTTACTGCCGAGGAAACGGCCTGCCTGCGCCACTGGGTCGATGTATTGGACCGGGCCAGTGCGCCATTCGCGCCGCACGAAGCGGCGCGCAGTTCGCGCCGGAGGCTGGTCGACGACGTGCGCGCGCGCTACGGACTGGGGTCAGGCGGCGTTTGAAAACTGGCGCCGGTAGGCGCCCGGCGTGGTCGCCGCGAGCCGCCGGAAGTGGTGGCGCAGCGACTCCTCGGAGCCGAATCCGGCCCGTTCGGCCACCTGGGCCAGCGGCAGGTCGGCCGTCTCCAGCAGGTCCTTGACGATCGCGATGCGCTCGCGCACCAGCCATTCGATCGGGCCCATGCCGGTCGCATCCTGGAACTGGCGCTGCAGGGTGCGCGGGCTCATGGCCGCCCGTTTGGCCATCGTCGCGACCGTGTGGGTTGCCGCCGGATGGGTGCGCACCCAGTCCATCAGCCGGGACAGGCGGCCCCGCTCATCGTGCGCCATGGGGCGCGGCAGGAACTGCGCCTGGCCGCCTTCGCGGTGCGGCGCCACGACCAGGCGCTGGGCCACCAGGTTGCCCACCTGGGCGCCGAAGTCGCGCCGGACCAGGTGCAGCAGCATGTCCAGTCCCGCGGCCGAACCGGCTGACGTGATCAGCTGGCCGCTGTCGACATACAGGTCGTCGGGGAGCACCTCGATGGCAGGATAGCGGCGCGCCAGCTGGTCGGCATAGCGCCAGTGGGTGGTGGCGCGCTGGCCGTCCAGCAGCCCCGCTGCCGCCAGCACGAACACGCCGGAACAGATGGAGCACAGGCGGGCGCCGCGTGCATGGGCGGCGCGCAGCTGCTCCAGCAAGGCCTCGGGCGGCGCTTCGGCGGCATCGCGCCAGCCGGGAATGACGATGGTGTCGGCGCGCTCCAGCAGGGTAAGGTCGAACGAGGCCTGCACCGTGATGCCGCCCATCGCGCGGATCGGGCCCGGCTCGATCGCACACACCGCGAACTCGTACCAGTCCACGCCCAGTTCGGGGCGTTCGAGCGCGAACAGTTCGACCGTGCAGCCGAATTCGAAGGTGCAGAGGCGGTCGTAGGCCAGGGCGACGACGAGATGCTTGATCATGGCGTAATCTTACCGCATATTGGCGGCTGCGCCACTGCCGCCGCGGCGGCATGCGGCACACAATGGAGGCTCGTACAACAACCGGAGCACGCCATGTCTCACGTTACCGAAGTCCCCGCAGCCTCCAGCAGCGAGGCGCTGGCCCATTTCGAAAGCTCGCTCGCCTTTGAAACCGACTGCTGGGACGTGCATGACGCGCTCGCCGGCGGCAAGCAGGACTTCGTGCTGCTCGACGTGCGCGGCACCGAAAAGTACGCGGCAGGCCATGTGGACGGGGCGCTCGACCTCGCCCACCGCAAGATCATCGGATCGAAGCTGGCCGAGTTCCCGGCCGATACCGTGTTCGTCACCTACTGCGCGGGACCGCACTGCAACGGCGCCGCGCGCGCGGCGATCCGCCTGGCCAGGCTGGGACGTCCGGTAAAGATCATGACCGGCGGGATCACCGGTTGGATCGACGAAGGGTTTGCGCTGGTGAAGAGCGGCTCATAGCCAGGCCAGCAGGCGTTCGCGCACCGCCGGCGACGAGAGCAGGCCCATGTGACTCGTTTCGGTGAGCACGGCACTGTCCGTGAATGCCAGCGAGCGCGCCGGGTCGGCATGCTGGCCGAGGGCGCTGGCCAGCGGGACCAGGCCATCGCCGGCGACGCGGCCGGCCAGGCTGCCCTGCTCCTTTGCGAAGGTGCCGGCCACCGCGTAGCATTTCACATGCGCCGGCAGCGCGGGCACGGCGGGAAGCGCGGCGGCATGGGCGAAACGGTCGTGGCCGCGCCAATCGGCATCGAGCACGCTGCCGTGGCGCAGGTCGGTGATGCCGGCGCTGCGGATCTTCGCCAGGCGCGAGAACGGCGCGCTGTAGGCATTCAGGTCGGTCAGCAGGTTGACCCAGTTGCCGCCCTTTTCGAGCGGCGCCCCGTGGTGGGGCGAACCGAGGAAGACCATGGTCGACAGTGTCGCCAGCCAGCCGAGGCCTTCGTCGCCGGCCGCAGCGCAGGCGCTGCGCGCGACCAGGCCGCCCATGCTGTGGCCGACGATGGCCAGGTCCTCGACCGCGACAGGCCAGGCATCGACCAGCTGCTGCAGCTGGCGAGCGAGCTCGCGTCCGTTGTCCGAGATGTGGCGGCCGCTGTTGTAGTGCAGGTAGACCGGCGTGTAGCCCCGTTCGCGGTGCAGCATGGCGCCGTGGTCGACGCCGTCGTGCAGCCACTGGCGGTCGTTCATGCACAGGCCGTGGGCCAGCACCACGATGCGCGGCGACGGCGCGGCCGCGGGGCGCAGGGACATGCGGATCGCGAGCGGGTTGGCGGCGTGCTCCAGGTGGTCGCCAAGGACACCGTTGACGGCGGCGAGCAGCGCATCGCGGCCCTGCCAGTCGCCTTGTTCGCCCAGCACCGGCACCAGGCGCGCAAGCACCGCATCGATGCTGCCGCCGACCAGGCGCGTGACGCCGCGCACGCCGCGGTAGACCAGCCTGGTCACGCCGGCCACCGGGCGCACCGCGGGCGTACCGATGGCGCGGTCGAGCACATTCATGTGTACCGCTTCGACCAGGCCGGCGACGCCGGCGACCGCCTCGACGGCGAGGCGGGAGACGCCGAGCAGGTCGGCGGCGTGCGAGCGCTTAGCGGCCATCGGACATCATGAGGCGAGCGCCTTCTCGATCCTGGCGACGACCTGCTTGTCCTCCGGTTCGACCTTGCTCGGGAAATGCTCGATGACCTTGCCGTCGCGGCCGATCAGGTACTTGGTGAAGTTCCATTTCGGTTCCTTGCCGGTGGCCTTGATCAGGCCGGCGTGCAGCGGATTCGGCGCGGCGCCGCTGACCACCGACTTGGAAAACATCGGGAACTTGACGCCGTAGGTGTTGTAGCAAAGATCGGCGATTTCCTTGGCGTTGCCGGGTTCCTGCTTGCCGAAGTCGTTCGATGGGAAGCCGAGCACGACGAGGCCCTTGGGGCTGTATTTCGCATACAGGCGCTCGAGGCCCTCGTACTGTTTGGTGTAGCCGCAGTAGCTGGCGGTGTTGACGACCAGGACCACCTTGCCGGCGTACTGGCACAGGTCCTGCGGCGCCTCGTCCTGCAGGCGCTTGAACGAATGGTTGAGCAGCGCGGGGCAGCTGGCGCCGGCCGGGGCGGCGGCCGGCGCGGCGGCGGGCGCCTGGGCCAGGGCCGGCAGGCTCGCAAAGGCGGCACAGGAAACGGAAGCCAGCAGCAGCACGTTCATTTTCAGCATAGGAGGATCCAGCGGTCGGTTGATCGGGAATTCATTTTATGCCAATTCGCCAACAGGCGCGCAATGACTGGCCTCGCCCCTCCCTTTCTCCCCCGGGGTCAGACGTGCGTTGATGCGTTACGTCCGATTTTCCTGGTGGGGTCAGTTCCTGGTGGGGTCAGAGGTGCATCGATGCGCCGGCTTCTGAATATGGGCCGGGGTCAGACGTGCAACGGTAACGAGCAACAACAAATCTAGTTCCAACCGGACAGCCATTTCTGTTGAAATTTCTAAGGCCGACTTTAAGTTCGACGACTGCGATCGGTTTAACCTTATAGAAGTTGGCGAAGTCGTTCGCACGCCGACACAATCGAATTTTATCCGCCAAAGCCAATGATCAGTGTTGCGTCGAATTACATATGAAAGATAAACCAATTGAAGTAAACGCCTATCTGCGACGCAGTCTAGAGGGGAAATTGCGGTTTCTGGTAGTTTTTGCCCCTGCAGAACCATCCGAATAGCTTCCGAGAAGCTAACAATGCACGTCTGACCCCATCGAATTTTGACGCCTGAGCGCATCAATGCACGTCTGACCCCGGGGTTCCGTTTGACCCCGGGGGTTCCGGCCGCGTGTTACAAATAATCACATCAAAATTTAATGCCGTGCGGCAATATTTTGCTAAGATAGTGAGACTGTTTGGAACCAGCTTGCCGTCATGTCAGAAACTTGCCTTAGTACCAATGTGAACCCGCATTTCCTCGACCGCCTGCTGGCGCTGGCCGAGGTGGCGCCCGTGCTCGTCAGCGACGACATCGTCGATGCGCGGGGCCGCCGGCTGCTGGTGCGCGGCACCCGGCTGGCCGCCCACCACCGCGAAGCGCTGGCGCAGGGTCCGCTGAGCAAGCTGATCGAAGGCTCGCTGATCGTGCCCGCCGCGCCCGATACCGCGCAGATCGTCGCAGCTGCGCAGCACCTGCTCGACACCAACCTGCCGCTCGCCCGCATTGCCGACAGCGTCGGCGGCCGCGGCGAAACCCCGCTGGCGCTGCTCAATTCCATGGACTTCGGCCACGCGATGCGCCTGCTGCTGGCCCTGGCCAGCCGCGAACACGCCGCCGCCCTCGAACATTGCGTCACGGTCAGCCTGCTGGCGATGTGCATGGCCAAGAAGCTGCATCTGTCCGACGACGACCAGCACGCGGCCGGCCTGGCCGGGCTGCTGCACGATGTCGGCCAGATGCACGTCGATCCGGCCTGCCTCGCGCCCGGCAAGCGCCTGTCGCCGCAGGCATGGGCCGCGCAGCTGGCGCACCCGCGCATCGGCCAGATGCTGGTCGACCAGCTGGCGTCCTATTCGCTGTCGGTCGGGCGCGCGGTCGGCGAGCACCACGAACGCTTCGACGGCAGCGGCTACCCGCGCGGCGCGCGCGGCCATACCATCAGCGCGCCGGGCCAGGCGGTATCGGCGGCCGAGATGATCGCCGCCATGCTGTACCAGGACTATCCGCTCGAACGCGCCGAACTGGCGCTGCGCTTCATCCCCGGCGAACATGCGCCCGACCTGCTGCCAGCCCTGTGCGGCGCCCTGCGCGCCCAGGGCAAGACGCCGCTGAACGCCGCGGTCGCGGGCTTCGACAGCGAAGACGACCAGCGTCTCTACTGGCGCATTTCGTCAGCCACGGAAACGGCAAGGAAACTGCTCGATGGCGATGCGGCCGACCAGCCGCGCCATCGCGAACTGCTCCGGCGCACGCTCGACCGCATCGCCACGATCCTGCGCGCCTTCCTCGGCACGCCCGGCGTCGACAAGGCCGTGGTCCGCGCCGAAGTCCAGTGGCGCCTGCGCGAAACGGCGCGCAGCCTCGCCGTGCAGGCCGCGCCGTCCTCGTTCGCTCCGCTGCTCCAGCTGCTTGACGACGGGCAGGTTCCGGCCGCTACAGCTGATGGATCTGCGGATGACCAGGCGACGCCAGCAAGCCATGCGCCAGCCAGTTCGCAAGCAAGCCGGCCATATCTGATGTAGGATCGCCGCCGCTTTCCGCGGTGGCTGCTTCGCACACGTCCGCGAACGAAGCGCCGTCGCCGACCAGCCGCAGGGCCCGCGCTTCCAGCGCATCGAGCGAACGGAAATGCGGCTGTCCGCCGGTACGCCATACCACCCAGCCGCCCGCGCGCGGCATTGCCTGCGGCTGCGGCAGCTCTCGACCATCATGCAGCGCCTGCCACAGGGCGACACTGTTCCACGCCATGTCCAGCAGCCGCACCGACGGATGGAGGCAGAACACGGCCTCCGCCCAAGCCTCGGGCGCCATGCCGCGCAGGTCGTCCGCGTTCAGCGGCAGCGCATTCGGCGCATCGAAGGCCAGGCCCAGAGCCCATTCGAACGCGGCCAGTTCGGCCAGCCAGGGATAGTCGGGCAGCGCCTGCGCGCAGTGAGCGGCGAAGCGGTCGCCGTACCAGCGCAGGTTGCGGTACTGCGATGGATGCGAGGCCAGGTAAGCGTCCGCCAGGCTGCCGAACAGGTCGTCGCCGGCGTAGGTCCAGGTTCTTTCATACGCTTCGCCCAGCGCTTCGCGCATCCTGCTGCGATAGGCGCGATGGTAGATGGCCAGCCGCGCCGCCGGCGCCAGGCCGGACTGGGCCCGCACCTGCGCCATGATTGGCCCCTGTCCATCGCCCGGCCCCAGCAGGTAGTCCTGCAGGTCCGCCTGCACCTGCGCCAGCGCGCTCATGCCGCTCGCGCCGGATTCAGGACCGCGTGCGACAGACGGCGCGCGCGCCGCAGTTCGTCCGCCAGCACCGCCAGCGAAGGTATATTGTCGTCGCGCTCGATCATGGTCGCCACCGGACCGGCCAGGCGCAGCGCTTCGGCATACAGCTCCCATACGGCGTCGTCGACCGGCTGGTCATGGGTGTCGATGATGCAGCCATCCTGCATGCTGTGTCCCGCCAGGTGAATCTGCTGCACTCGCCTGGCCGGCAGCGCGCGCAGGTAGGCGTATGGGTCGAATCCGTGATTGACGCTGCTGACATAAATGTTGTTCACATCGAGCAGGATCAGGCTATCCGATTCCTCGGCCACGGCGGCGACGAAATCCCACTCGCGGATCGTATCGGATGTGAAGGACAAGTAGCTCGAAACATTTTCGAGCAGGATTGGCCTCTCCAGCACGTCCTGCGCACGCCGCACATTGCGCACCACGGTGGCGACGGCTTCTTCCGTGTACGGCAGAGGGAACAGCTCGTGCATGTTGACGCCGTGCGCTCCGGTCCAGCACAGGTGGTCCGAGACCCACAGCGGTTGCACCCGGTCGGCCAAGGATTTCAGCGCACGCAAGTAGTCGTGCGACGGACCTTCGAGCGTCCCGAGCGACATCGATACCCCGTGCATCGCCACCGGGTAGTCGCGCCGCACCATCTCCAGCATGGCCATCGGCTTGCCGCCGCCCGTGAGGTAATTCTCGGACAGGATCTCGAACCAGTCGATTCCCGATTGCGAGGCCGGCGTCGCCTGAAGCTCGGCATAGTGTGCTGTACGCAGCCCCAGGCCGAAGCCGGGCGATGGCATGGTCATGTGTGTTGGCATGGTGTCGGTATCCGCAAGGTCAATCGGAAGGCGCCGGCCGGAGCTGGCGCCCGCTCCGCCGTTACTTGTCGAGGTCAATGATCTTGCCGTTCTTGGCCAGGCATTCGGCCGCCTTCATGGCGAGGAAACCGTGGCCCTTGCAGCTGTTCTGACCCTTGCACTTGTTTTCGGCGGTGGCGCAGTCGCTGGTGCCCTTGCAGCTATTGAGGCCCGCGCAATGGACCTTGGTGTCGGCGCTGATAGTGCTGGTGGCAGCGCTGGCGCCGCCGGTCATGGCGAGTGCGGCAGCGGCGGCGGCGATCAGTGCGCCGGTTTTGATGGTTTGTTTCATTTGTCAGCTCCAGAATAATTGGTGTGGTTGATACTCCCCGCCAGGGCATGGCCTTGGCTTGCACATCAGTCGCAACGGGCTGGCCGATCCTTACTGTTTGTTCAAAATATTTTTCACCTCTTATTCGATCTTCAATTTCGCCAGCTGCGGGTCGGCCGCCGGATACGCCAGCTTCAACGCCTGCATGGTCTCGAGCAGCACCGCCGCGACGATCAGGTTGCGCTGGGTCTTGCAATCGGACGGGACCACGTACCAGGGCGCCTGGTCGGTGTCGGTGGCGTTGATCGCATCTTCATACGCGCGCTGGTAGTCATCCCAGCGCTTGCGCTGCTCGATGTCGTGCGGGTCGAATTTCCACTGCTTGTCCGGATCGTCGATGCGCTCCTGCAGCCGCTTGCGCTGCTCGTCGCTCGAGATGTGCAGGAATACCTTGACGATGACGGTGCCCTGCTCGGCCAGCATGCGCTCGAAGTCGCGGATGTGCCCATAGCGCCGCTTGCATTCTGCGGCGTCGATTTCGCCCAGCACCGGCGCGACCAGCACGTCCTCGTAATGGCTGCGGTTGAAGATGACAATCTCGCCCCACACCGGCACCTGGTGATGGATGCGCCACAGGAAATCATGCGCCCTTTCGAATTCGCTGGGCGCGCGGAAGGCGACGGCGCGCATGCCCACCGGGCTGACCCTGCCGAACAAGGCTTTCAGCGTGCCGTCCTTGCCGGCGGTGTCCATCCCCTGCAGTACCAGCAGCACCTTGTGCCTGCGCGAGGCGAACAGCTTCTCCTGGCATACCGACAGCTGGTCGATCAGCTGCGCGGTGGCGGCGCGCTCGCTCGCCTTGGCCTTTTCCCTGGCATTGGCCTTGCCGCCGCCTTTGCGCAGCGGCGTGGCGCCA
>JAKFDH010000177.1:0-1897 GCA_036676245.1 Massilia sp.
TCGACCTGCAACACTCGGCTGCGTCCCTGCCCGCCACTGCGGGCCAGTACGGCTTCCAGGCGCACTTCCAGTTCCGGCAGGGCGAAGGGCTTGGTCAGGTAATCGTCGGCGCCAGCGCGAAAACCGGCGATCTTGTCCGGCAGTTCGTCGCGCGCAGTCAGCATGACCACCGGCAGGGTAGCCTGCGCGGCACGCAACCGGCGCAACACTTCGCGGCCGTCCATGCGCGGCAACATCCAGTCCAGGATCACCGCGTCGTAGGCCTGGGTGGAGGCCAGGTGCAGGCCGGTGATGCCATCGGGCGCGGCATCGAGCGTATGCCCGCGCGCCTCGAAATAATCGAAGAGGTTGGCCACCAGGCTTCCATTGTCTTCGACTACGAGCAAGCGCACGAAGTTGATCTCCGGTTCCCTGCGCAAACGGCAGGCCCGGATGTTTCCATTGGTGAGGTCGGAAAAGCGTCGGAAATCCTTCTCACAAATTTCCTACCTTTTCGCGACCATCATTCATTCGCCACGTCCACGGAGCCAGATTCTTGTCCCTGCTGAATTCGCCGCGTTTTGCACCCGAGCGCATCCGTTTCGCCTTGCTGCTCGCCCTGGCGGCCATCAGCCTGCTGGCGGGCCTGGGATTGCGCGACCCTTCGCCGCCGGACGAGCCGCGCTTCATGCTGGCGGCCAGGGAAATGGTGGAATCGGGGCAATGGCTGTTCCCCCACCGCGGACGCGAGTTCTATGCGGAAAAACCGCCGGTGTTCATGTGGACGCAGGCTGCAGCGTATGAAGTCGTGGGCAACTGGAAGGTGGCGTTCCTGCTGCCGTCGTTGCTCGCCGCGCTGCTGACCCTGTGGCTCACCTACGACCTGTCGGCGCGGCTGTGGAGCCGTCGCGCTGCGCGCCATGCCGTGCTGGCGCTGTTCGTATGCCTGCAGTTCGGCTTGCAGGCCAAGCGTGGGCAGATCGACATGGTTCTGGTCGCGATGACCACGCTTTCGCTGTGGGGCTTGCTGCGCCACGTGCTGCTCGGACCGGACTGGCGGATGCTGTGGCTGGGCATGTTCGCCGCGGGCGTGGGCACGGTCACCAAGGGTGTCGGCTTTCTTCCCTTGCTGGTGTTTCTGCCGTGGGCCGCGTTGCGCTGGCGAAGCAAACCTTCGGTTGCGGCAACAGCCACGCATGACGCCCGGCGCTGGCTGATCGGAGTGATCTGTTTCATCGCCGGCACCGGCGTGTGGGTGGTGCCGATGCTGCTCGCGGTGTACACCAGCCACGATCCGGCCTTCCAGGCTTATGCCAGCGAGATCCTGTGGAAGCAGACGGGCAAGCGTTATGCCGGCGCCTGGCACCACGTGCAACCGTTCTGGTACTACCTGCAGGTGGTCGCCACCCTGTGGCTGCCGGGTGCGTTGCTGTTGCCATGGCTGGCGCCGGCATGGTGGCGCCGCCTGCGCCGCGGCGATCCGCGTTGGTGGATGCTGCTCGGCTGGAGCGCGCTGGTGCTGCTGTTCTTCAACGCCAGCCCCGGCAAGCGCGAGGTCTACATCTTTCCGGTGCTTCCGGCCCTGTGCGTGGCGGCCGCGCCGTTGTTGCACGGCCTGCTGCGGCGGATAGCGGTGCGGCGCACGTTGCTCGTCTACCTGCTGGCGCTGGCATTGACGGCTTGCGCCTTGGCGCTGTCGGCGCTGACCGGCACCAGCGATTGGGCGCAGCGGCTGGCCGCGCAACGCGGAATCGACGAGCAGACGCTGCACGCTTTCGCCATCTGGCTGCTGGCTTTCGGCGTCCTTGCGTTGATCGTGGTCGCATGGGCGAGATTGCGCCACGTCGGCGCGGCCCTGGTGCTGTCGACGGCGGCGCTGTGGCTGGTGTACGGGATCGGCCTGGCGCCCACCCTGGAC
>JAKFDH010000178.1:0-43812 GCA_036676245.1 Massilia sp.
CGGAGATTGCATTTCACGTTTCACAGCGTCGACTTCGGCAGCGCAGCGGGTCAGCTAAGGGGCAAGGAAAAAGTCAACAAAATTATTCCGGACAGCAGTGTGCCTTCGCAGGGACGACGTTGGGGGAGCTAACTTTGAAGCCTGGTGCGCGACTTCGCGACAGTCGCCGCACCCTACTGCGGCGCGGCGACGGGCTTGCCCCCGACCGCCTCGATCAGCGCGCCCTCGAGCCAGCTGACCTCGTCCTGGGTAATGGCCAGCAAGGCATTCGTGTCGCCGCCCAGCCGGTACACTTCCTTGATCATCGCCACGCCGCGCCGGCGCAGCGGGTTGGCGGTGGTCGGCCGCAGCACCGACTTGCGCAGCGAATCGGCCAGGGCGCGCGCCTCGGCGTCGCTGCGGCTGTCGATCAGGTGCTGCAGCTGGGTCAGCTTGCGGTCCAGGGTCTCCGGATGGCTGGCGGCCTCGTGCGGATCGAGGTTGGCGGACGGCGGCAGCGGCTTGCCGCCGACCGTCTCGTGCGGGCCGGACGACACCATCGCGCGCGACGGGAACTGGCGCTCGCCGGCCTGCACGCTGTCGTCGAGGCGGCGCGCGGCCAGCGTATGGCCTTGCAGCGCCAGGGTCGCGGCCAGCATCTTTTTGCTCAGCAAAGTGGGCTGGCCATCGGCGCCGTGCAGCCGCTCGTGCTGCTCGACCACATGCTGCTGCAGCCGGCGCGCGGCATCGAGGTCGCCCTGCTGGCCCAGCGTCGAGGCCAGCCGCAGCTGGATCGCCAGCGTATCGGGATGCTCGGCGCCGAGGCTGCGCTCGCGGGCGCGGGCCAGCATCCGCTGCACCTGGCACACGGCATCGAGGTCGCCGCTGTCGGCCAGGATCGCGGCCAGCGCGTCGCGCGCCTGCGCCGTGCGCGGGTGGTCCTGCCCGGCATGGCGGTCGCGCGCGGCCACCACCGCCTCCTGCAGCTTGCGGGCATGCGCCAGGTCGCCCAGTTCGCACAGCACCAGGGCCAGCGCCTCGCGGCACTGCAGGGTGTCTTCGTGCTCGGTGCCGAGCAGGCGTTCGCGCCCTTCGAGCACGCGCTCGTACACCCCGCGTGCGCGCGACAGTTCGTGGTGGCGCGCCAGCGTCGCGGCTTGCGCCGCCAGCGCATCGAGCGTGCGCGCGTGGCCCGGACCAAACAGGCGTTCGCAGGCATGGTTGACCTGCTCGTGCATCGACATCGACGCATCGATCTCGCCCAGCAGCGCCAGCGTGACGGCCAGTCCGGCGCGCGCGGACAAGGTATCGGCGTGGTCGGGACCGTGCAGGCGCAGGCAGTCGTCGAGCTGCAGTTCATACAGGAAGCGCGCCTCGGCCAGCTTGCCCTGGGTGCGCAGCAGCCCGGCCAGGTTGGCGCGCGCGGCGCGCGTGTCGGCATGGTCCTGGCCCAGCACGCGCTGGCGCAGCTGCAGGCTTTCCTCGAAACAGGCCTGGGCCTGGCGCTCCCCGCCCTGCTCCCGGTACAGCGCGCCCAGCTGGTTCAGGTCGCGCGCCAGCGGCACCGCCGCCGCGCTGTCCGCGGCGTCGTCCTCGAGCCGGGCGCGGGCCGCGCCGATGGCCTTGAGCAGCGCCACTTCGCCATGCGATTGCCAGGGAAAATACCCGTCCACCAGCCAGTCGAGCAGGGTCTCGAAGGTGCGCGCCAGCGAGAAACGGTCGGCCTCGCGCTCGGGCCAGGCCGCCAGCCGCGCGCCGCTGGCCAGCACCGCCGACTGCTGCAGCTGCACTTCATCGAGGTAGCTGTCGAGCGAAAGCCGGGACACGCGGTAGGTGGCGCGCAGCAGTTTTTCGAGCACCGCCTGGTAGCCGGGCCGCGCCATGCCCGGGTCGCCGCGCCGCCAGCGCAGGCGGCGCTCGGCATCGGCGCTGTCGACCAGGGCCGGCAGCGGGTAGACCAGCAGCGGCCGCTGCTCATCCTCGTGGCTGCGGCGGTAATCGATGGCGCGGGTGACGACGCCGGACAGGCCGTCGAGGCTGCGCTGGTTCGGCGTGAACAGGGCCACCAGCTTGCGCGGCAGCAGCGTGGTGCAGATGCTGACCGCGGCCGAGCGGCCGCTGCCGGCGTCGACCAGCACATGCTGGAAGCGGGCCGCCATCGCGTCGGCGAAATGGCGGAACAGCGCCGGGCAGGCCATGAACAGGCCATCCCAGTCCATCGCGTCGGCGCGCTCGCCGTAACTGTCGTCGAAGCGGCCGGCGCGCATCAGGTACAGCGGACGCGACGCGTCGACCCGTTCCACGTACTGCTCCCAGTCGACGGCGTCGAACACCTGGCGCGCGAGCGCGACATCGTCGGCGGCGGCCGGTCCGCGGCCCAGCATGTCGAGGTGGGCGCGGCAAGCCTGGAAGTATTCGAGCAGGCCGGGACGATCGCCCGGCGAATCCAAGCGGCAATGCTGGCCGGATCGGTCCTCCGGCGCGTCGAACAGGCTATGCAGGCCGGGGCGATCCCCCGGCAAGTCGAACAGGCAATGCAGGCCGGGTCGATCCCCCGGCAAGTCGAACAGGCAATGCAGGCCGGGTCGATCCCCCGGCAAGTCGAACAGGCAATGCAGGCCGGGGGCTCGCGTATCCCAGTCGATCATCAGCACCGGCGACGAAGCGTTGTTGCGACCGGCCAGCAGCAGTGCCATGTTCGACAGCGCCATGCTGCGCGCGGCCCCGCTTTCGAACGAGTAAAACGTGGTCACCTCGCCGGGTCCTGTCAACGGCGGAAGGGTAATGCGATTGAGTTCCATTGGTTTTCCTTATTTTTTTGGGAAGGTCAGCTCGGCAAGGTCGCGCCACTCAGGTGGGACAGCGGGAAGCACGAATTGGTTGCAGTCATGGCCGGCTGGCGTATACATTTTTTGGTACTGATAGTGGGTAACGATCCGCGTGACAATCTTTTGTATGTCCGGGAGAAAATCGGGATTCGACTTCAGGTCGGTGGTTGCCATCGTGAAGTGCGAAAAGTCGACATACAGGCTCGAATCGGTGATCTGGGGCGGCAAGGTATTCGGGTGCATCGTCATGATCACGGGGATGATCAGGTGGCTCGGCATCGGATACCAGGCGCTGCGTTCGGCCTCGAGCAGGCGCATCGCGGCATGCTCGCGCCGCGTATAGCCGTGCGCCTCGTACTTCGGGGTGTAGATCAGGATCATCGTCACGCTCTCGCACAGCGCGCGCGCGATGCGGGCATCGATGTCGTCGCCGCCGCCCAGCTTTTCGGTGTCGATAAAAAGCTCGTCCTCGTTGTCGAAATACGGTTCGAGGTAGCAGCGGATCGCATCGGCCAGCGCATCCTTGAACCTGTTCATCAGTTCGTGGCGCCCGTGGGCATAGCTGAAGAAACAGCCGTAACGAAGTGCCATTTCGAGCTCCCATTTCCAAAATGCCAACACCAGACACTTTAACAAGCTCGACTTTAGGCACTTTGCGGTACCGCAAACGGCTCCTGCTGTGGCCAAATTAAGGCATAATCGACAAAACAAACGGTCGTTCTATTTTTTGAAAACGGGGACACAATGAAAGCTGTCATATGCAAAGCGTGGGGCCCGCCGGACACCCTGGCGGTCGAGGAATTGCCGGAACCGGCGCCGGGCGCGGGCCAGGTGGTGCTGGATGTCATGGCGGCCGGGGTCAACTTCCCCGACGTACTGATCATCCAGGGCAAGTACCAGTTCAAGCCCGAACTGCCCTTCACGCCGGGCAATGAACTGTCGGGCGTGGTCCGGGCCGTGGGGGCCGATGTCACGGCCTTCAAGGCGGGCGACAAGGTGATCGCGTTCACCGCGACCGGCGCGTTTGCCCAGCAGATCGTGGTGCCGCAGCAGGCGCTGATGCCGATGCCGCCCGGCATGGACTTCGACACGGCGGCCGCCATCACGCTCACCTACGGCACCTCGCACCATGCGGTGGTCGACCGCGCCGCGCTCAAGGAAGGCGAAACCATGCTGGTGCTGGGGGCGGCCGGCGGGGTCGGGCTGGCGGCGATCGAGATCGGCAAGGCGCTCGGCGCGCGCGTGATCGCTGCCGCGTCCAGCGACGAAAAGCTGGCCGTGTGCAAGGCGCACGGCGCCGATGAGCTGATCAACTACAGCAGCGGCGACCTGCGCGAGCAGATCAAGGCGGCCACCGGCGGCAAGGGGCCGGACGTGATCTACGACCCGGTCGGCGGCGAATATGCCGAGCCGGCGTTCCGCTCGATCGGCTGGCGCGGGCGCTACCTGGTGGTCGGTTTCGCCAACGGCGCGATCCCGAAGCTGCCGCTGAACCTGACGCTGCTCAAGGGCGCGTCGCTGGTGGGCGTGTTCTGGGGCGAGTACGCCAAGCGCGAACCGAAGGCGAACATGGCGGCGATGCGCCAGCTGATGGGATGGCTCACCGAAGGCAAGATCCGCCCGCACATCTCGGGCCGCTACAAGCTGGCCGAGACGGCGCAGGCGCTGAACGACATGGCGGCGCGCAAGGTGACGGGGAAGATTGTGATTTTGCCGCAGGAGTAAGTGGAAGAAGAAAAGACCGGCACCGAATCAACGTCGTCCCTGCCTGCGCAGGGACGACGTTGGTATATGTAGAGGGATATTCCCGCAGCACTGCTTCCTGCTGCGCCTCTACTTCTTCGGCAAAAACGCCGCCTGCAGCACCCCATTGTCAAAGCCCGCCGTCGGCGCGCCGTTCGACGCGTAGCGGTACAGCGCTGCCGAGTAAATGCCGGTCAGGGTGCTGCTCAACAGCGCCAGCACCAGCAGGCTCGCCACCAGCAGCACCGCCGCCAGCACCGCCAGCGCCACGCTGTGGATATTGATCGCCAGCCCCACCAGGCACAGGCCGGCCGTGACGATCGCAAAGCCCATCGCGGTGAACGCAAAGCTCATGCCAACCTGTCCGATCACGTTCTCGCCCCAGGTGCGCTTGAGCATGCCGGCGCTGTCCTGGATCGCCTGCACCGGACCGGCCGGCGTCGCCACCAGGATCGGCACCACCATGAAGGTGGCGACCGTCCAGCCGGCGCCGAGCAGGCCGACGATGATGCGGCCGATGAAGCCGAATCGCTCCTGGATCGCACGCAGGATCACCCCCACCGTGGCGGCAATCACCGCATAGCCGAAGATCGGGCCCAGGCGCGAGTTGGCGATGCGCAGGCCATCGGCGACGGTCGGCGCGCCGCCGTCCAGGCGCATCAGCGTCGCCCCCACCAGCGCCGCGTTGAAGTAGAAAATCACGAAATACTGCACCACGTAAAACGCGAACGCGGTGGCATACACCATCGCATTGCCGCCTTCGTCGGCGAGCCGGTCGAGCCCGTCAAGGCCGACCAGGCCGAACACCGGTAGCGCAAAGCCGGCCAGCACGACCAGCAGCGCGATGCACGAAATCAGGGGAAACACCATCAGGTGCTTGTCTTGCCGGAGCACGGTGGCGCTGGCCTGCACCAGCTGCCAGCTGCGCGATAAACGTTCGAACATCGGGAACTCCCAGTAAAGTTGTATGCACAATCTTGCAAACCGGAAAATAACACGATTTCCCGCCTTGCACACCAACTAATATTGGGGCCGTGGCCGCTCAGGCAGCCGGCGCCGGCGGCCCGTCCTTGAAGAAGGCCACCACCTCGTCCTGCAGGCGGGTGCGCTTGAACGAGGGCAGGCTTTGCCACACGCGCTTGCCGTAGGACTTGGAGATGATGCGCGGGTCGCAGATCATCAGCACGCCGCGGTCGGTTTCGTCGCGGATCAGGCGCCCTGCCCCCTGCTTCAGGTTGATGATCGCTTCCGGCAGCGTGTGGTGCATGAAGCCGTTCATGCCCTGGCGCTCCATGACGTCGATGCGGGCGGCCAGCACCGGATCGTCCGGCGGCGCGAACGGCAGCTTGTCGATGATCACCAGCGACAATGCGTCGCCGCGCACGTCGACGCCCTCCCAGAAACTCTGGCTGCCCACCAGCACGCCGTTGCCGGCCTTGCGGAAGGAGTCGAGCAATTCGGTGCGGCCGCGCTCGCCCTGCACGAACAGCGGGAAGTCGAGTCCGCGTTTGGCGAACTCGTCGCGCAGGCGTTCGGACACCTGCTTGACCGCGCGAATCGTGGTGCACAGGAAGAAGGTGCGCCCGCCCGCCGCCTCGATGACCGGCAGCGCGCTGTCGATCACGGCGTCGGTGTAGCCGAAGGCATTCGGTTCCGGCAAGCCGGTCGGCACGTACAGCAAGCCCTGCTGTTCGTAATTGAAGGGGCTGGGCCAGGTCTTGGCCGGCTCGCCCGCCAGGCCCATCTGCTCGGTGAAGTGCTTGAAGTCGTTCTTGACCGCCAGCGTCGCCGACGTGAAGATCCAGCTGCGCGGCGTGCCTTCGCGCTGGCTGTTGAAGATCGGCGCGATCGACAGCGGGGTCTTGTGCAGCTGCAGCGAGGAACTGAAGGCTTCGACCCACAGCACCGCTTCGTCGCCCTCGACCAGCTTGCCCTTGCCATCGGCCTTCCAGCCGTCGAGCGCGCCCGCCAGTTCGACCGCGCGCACCCGGCACTGCTCGATCGTTTCGCCGCGCGCGGCCTGGTCTTCGAGCACGTCGATCATGCCGGCCAGCTGCGCCTTCAGGTCGGCCAGCCTGGGGAAGAACTCGGACGAGGGCGCGATCTGCGCCAGCGACAGGCGCATGATGTCCTGCGGGAAGGCCAGGCGCAGGTCGCGCGCCGCCTTTTCGACCGCGGTCACGACCTTGGCCCAGTCCGGCCCGCCGCGCGCATGGGCCAGGCCCTCGGCCAGCACGTCGCGGCACAGTTCGAGCACCTGCGAGGTCGACACCGTCTGGCCGAAGAACAGCGTGGCCGTGTCGGGCAACTGATGCGCTTCGTCGAAGATGATGGTGTTGGCCGACGGCAGCAGCTCGGCCACGCCGGTATCCTTCAGCGCGACGTCGGCGAAGAACAGGTGGTGGTTGACCACGACCACGTCCGCCTGCTGCGCTTCGCGGCGCGCCTTCATCACGAAGCAGTCCTGGTAGTACTGGCACTCGGCGCCCATGCAGGTGTCGCGGGTGGAGGTGACCAGGTTCCAGATCAGCGCCGTCTCCGGCACCTTCGCCAGTTCGGCCTTGTCGCCGGAACTGGTCATCTTGATGAAGCGCGAGATTTCGCGCAGGTAGCCGACGTCGTCGCGCGAGGTCATGCGCCCGTTCTGCAGCGTGCGTTCGAGGTGGTAGTGGCACACATAGTTGGAGCGCCCCTTCAGCAGCGCCACCGAGACCGGCGCCTTGAGCGCGGCGCGCACGGTCGGGATGTCGCGCAGAAACAACTGGTCTTGCAGGTTCTTGGTGCCGGTCGAGACGATCGTCTTGCCGCCCCACAGCAGCGCCGGCACCAGGTAGGCGAAGGTCTTGCCGGTGCCCGTGCCGGCCTCGGCGATCAGGGTTTTCTGGTGGGCGATCGCATCGGCGATCGACTTGGCCATCTCGGTCTGCGAGCGGCGCGGGCTGAAACTGCCGACCGAGGGCGCGAGCGGGCCGCCCGCGGAAAACAGGCGATCGATCTCGGCGTCGTGTTTGCCTTCGGGGACGGCGGGCGTGTCGGCGGTGGCCGCCGGGCTAGGTTCGGTCAAAGTGGCAGTCAGTGAGGCGAAGTCAGTCAGGCCGGAACGTCCGGCACCAACTGCATTTTCAGCAGGGTGATATGGTCCTTCAGTTGCAACTTGCGCTTCTTCAGGCGCCGCAATTGTAGCTGATCATGGTGGCCATCGAGGACCAGCATGTCTATGACCGCATCCAGGTCCCGATGTTCAACGTCGAGCTCAATAAGGCGCCGCTGGATTTCTTGTACATCCGTCATAGTGTGTTGTTCCAAACATGATTTACACAAATAGTTCTGAAACTGGGCGCGCATCGAATACAATTTGTAACAATTGTTTCGCCGCGCCAAAACGTAACGGCTTGCAACATCAGGCCTTATCGGTGCATAGTTTAATCTACACCGAGGTTGCCGCCAATATAGATTACAGGCGTTGCCAAGAAATTACGACCCCAGGGTTTATGACTACATACAAGTTAGAAGCCGGCACCGCCCAACACATCGGTAACCGGCCACAACAGAATGACCGCACCGCCCTGTTCACCGGGGCCCGCGCGCCCGGCTATGTGCTGGCCGTGCTGTCCGACGGCATCGCCGGCGGCGCCACCGCGTCCGAGCAGGTACTGCACACGGCGAAACAGGTGTTCGACGAATTCAAGCCGGGCGACCATCCGACCATCGAACGCCTGTCCGATCTGCTGCGCGAAATCGTCCACGAGACGCACCTGATCATCCAGATGAACGGGTTCACGACCAAGAGCGAGCCGCACTGCACCTTCGTCGGCCTGGTGCTGACCCCGCACGGCCAGGCCGTCTGGGCGCATGTGGGCGACTCGCGCCTGTACCATTTCCAGGGCAAGGAATGCAAGGCGCGCACCAGCGACGCCGCCTATATCGAGCACCTGGTCAGCTCGGACAAGCTGCCGCTGGAGGCGGCGCGCGCCCACCGCAACTCGCGCCTGCTGGTCAATGTGCTGGGCAACAGCCGCAAGGAGCCGTTCGCCACCATCGGTTACCACGAACAATGCAAGGCCGGCGATACCTTCCTGCTGTGCTCGGACGGCCTGTGGCACTTCTTCACCGATGCCGAACTGGGCGCCGTGACATCGAAGAATACGCCGCGCCAGGCGTCGGAAATGCTGATCAGCAAAGCCGGCGAACGGGCCCAGGGCAAGGGCGGCAATTGCACCATGGCCATCGTCAAGCTGGTCAAGCCGCCCAAGGAAGCGCCGAACTACACGGTGCAGCGCATGGGCCGCGCCGTCTGATCTCGTCCTGACAGGCAGCCCCGGCGTTGGTATTTGTGTTTGCGGAACTGACGTCTTGATTTCTGCAGCGCAGTAATCTTAGCGCTGTTCCGCCGCCTTGGCCTCGTTTGCCGCCTTCTTCTCGGCCACTTCCCGCTGGCGCTTCGCCGCTTCTTCCTTCCTGCGCTCGAACGCGGCCGCCTTGGCGGCGCGCTTCGGCGCATCCGCTTTTTCCTGCTCGGCGATCCGCTTCATCCTGGCGTCGTGCTCGGCCTTGCGCTGGGCCGGGGTCAGGCCCGGCTTGATCGACGGCGGCGCCGGCGGTTCGGCCGCGCGCGCCGCAGCGGCTGCAGCCGCTTCCCGCTCGGCCACGATCGCGCGTTCGGCGGCGCGCAGCGCCTCGTCGCTCTGGGCCGCGGCCAGTGCGCGGTCGCGCGCATCCGCGGAATGCTTGCGCTTGAAATACTCGGCCTCGATCTCGACCGCGCGCACCACCGCCAGCGCGCTGCGCCGCTTCTCGCGCGCCTTCTCGAGGCAGCTGTTGACGAAGAAGCGCGCCGCGCACACCTGTTCGCTGGCGGCGTAAGCCGCTTCGATGGCGGCGCGTTCCTTCGCAGCCTCGGCCAGGTTATGGTCGGCCTGTTCGACCGAGTGCGACAGCGGCGCCACCGGCACCACGTTCGGCGGCAGCAGCACCGTGGTGCATGCGCCCAGCGCGGCGGCGGCCAGCGCGGCCGCGCCCTTGCGGATGAATCGGAACGACAGGGTTGCCATAGAGTGCCTTGTGAATGCGTTGAGTGCTCTTGCAATGAGCTTGTAATCAGGCCAGTGCCTCGGCGGCGCCACGCTGCTCCGCCTCCATGTACTCGCGCGATTGCATTTCTATGATACGCGAGACGGTCCGGTGGAACTCGTTCGACAGCACGCCGGACGTGTACAGCTCCTCGGGCGCGGCCTCGGCCGACATCAGCAGCTTGACCTTGTGGTCGTAGAACACGTCGATCAGCCAGGTGAAGCGGCGCGCCTCGGACGACTGCGCGGCCGACATCGCCGGGATGCCGGACAGGATCACGGTATGGAAGCGGCTGGCGATCTCGAGATAGTCGTTCTGCGAGCGCGGTCCGCCGCACAGGGTCGCGAAATCGAACCAGATGATGCTGCCGGCGCGCCGCAGCGCGTGGATCTCGCGCCCCTCGATGCGCACATGCGGGTCTTCGTCCGCGCATTCGGCGATCTTGGCGTACGCGGCGCGCAAGGCGGCGTCGGCAACCGCGCCGAGCGGCGTGTAGTAGCTGTCGACCTGCTCCAGCGCGCGCTTGCGGTAGTCGACGCCGGCGTCGACATTGAGCACGTCGAGCTGATCCTTCAGCAGCGCGATGGTCGGCAGCATGCGGTCGCGGTGCAGCCCGTCCGGGTACAGCAGGTCGGGATCGTAGTTCGACGTCATGATGAAGGAGACGCCGTTGGCGAACAGCGCCGACAGCAGGTTATACAGGATCATCGCGTCGGCGATGTCGGATACGTGGAATTCGTCGAAACAGATCAGGCGGTATTTCTTGGCGATGTTGCGCGCGACGTCGTCGAGCGGGTCGGCCACGCCCTTCATGTCGTCGAGCTGGCGGTGCACATCGCGCATGAATTCGTGGAAGTGCACGCGGGTCTTGCGGACCACCGGCACCACCGAGTAAAAGCTGTCCATCAAAAACGATTTGCCGCGCCCGACGCCACCCCACAGGTAGACGCCGCGCGGCACGTCGGGCCGGTTGATCAGGCGCTTGAAGGTGGACGAGCGCTGCCCGCGGTACTCGACCCAGTCCCCGTACGCGCGCTGCAGGCGGTCGACGGCACGCTGCTGGGCGGCGTCGGATTTGAAACCGCGTTGGGTCAGCGCGTGCTGGTAAAACTCTTGGACATTCATGGGCGCATAAGGAAATCGTGCAGCTAAATCCAACAATACAAAATTCAACGTCGTCCCTGCGAAGGCAGGGACCCATGGCACCTCTGGTCGGATTCCGACAAACAGCGGAGCCGACGTGCTATGGGTCCCTGCCTTCGCAGGGACGACGTGCTGATAGTGGTGGCCGGATCATCCGCCACCACACCGCCTTAGAAGTTCAGCGTACGCTTGTCGATCGCGAGCGCGGCTTCCTTGGTCGCTTCGGACAGCGATGGGTGGGCGTGGCAGATGCGCGCGATGTCTTCCGACGAGGCGCGGAACTCCATCGCCACCACGGCTTCCGAAATCAGCTCGGAGGCCATCGGGCCGACGATGTGCACGCCCAGGATTTCATCGGTCTTCGCATCGGCCAGGAACTTGACCATGCCCGAGGTATCGCCCAGCGCGCGCGCGCGGCCGTTGGCCATGAACGGGAAGGTGCCGGCCTTGTAGGCCACGCCGTCCGCCTTGAGCTGCTGCTCGGTGCGGCCAACCCACGCGATTTCCGGCGAGGTGTAGATGACCCAGGGGATCGTGTTGAAGTTGGTGTGGCCGTGCTGGCCGGCGATGCGCTCGGCAACCGCCACGCCCTCTTCCTCGGCCTTGTGCGCCAGCATCGGGCCGCGCACGACGTCGCCCACTGCCCATACGTTCGGCAGGTTGGTCTTGCAGTCGTCGTCGACGGCGATGAAGCCGCGCTCGTCGAGCTTCAGGCCGACCGTGTCGGCGCCCAGGCCGTTCGTGTTCGGCACGCGGCCGATCGAGATGATCAGCTTGTCGAACACGGCTTTCTGCGCGGCGCCCGATGCATCGGCGTATTCGACGGTGACGTCCTTCTTGCCGGCCGTGACCTTGTCGATCTTCACGCCCAGGCTGATCTTCAGGCCCTGCTTGGTGAACAGCTTGCTCGCTTCCTTGGCGATCTGCTCGTCGACCGCGCCGAGGAAAGTCGGCAGGCCTTCCAGCACCGTCACGTCCGCGCCCAGGCGGCGCCAGACGCTGCCCATCTCGAGGCCGATGACGCCGGCGCCGATCACGCCCAGCTTGGCCGGCACGGCGTCGATCGCCAGCGCGCCGGTGTTCGACAGGATCAGTTTTTCATCGAACGGTGCGCCAGGCAGTTCGCGCGCATTCGAACCGGTCGCGATGATGACGTGCTTGGCCTGCAGCGTTTCGGCGGCGGCGCCGGTGACGCTGACGGTGTAGCCGCCTTCCGCACTGCCGGCGAAGGCGCCGCGGCCGTGGAAGAAGGCGATCTTGTTCTTCTTGAACAGGAACAGGATGCCGTCGTTGTTCTGCTTGACCACGGTGTCTTTGCGCTTGAGCATTTGCGGCAGGTTCAGCTTCAGGCCGGCGACATCGATGCCGTGCTCGGCGAACGCGTGGCCGGCGTGCTCGAAGTGTTCGGACGATTGCAGCAGCGCTTTCGACGGGATGCAGCCGACGTTGGTGCAGGTGCCGCCCGGCGCAGGGCCGCCCTTGGCGTTGGCCCATTCGTCGATACAGGCAACCGAGAAGCCCAGCTGCGCTGCGCGGATGGCGGCGATGTAGCCGCCGGGACCGGCGCCGATGACGACGACGTCGAATTGTTTTGGAGTGCTCATTGTTATTCCTTGTTTATTCTTCCGGGACGAAAATCCACAGCAGCAGGTAGATCACCAGGCCGAAACCGAAGGAGATCGTAAACAGCGCGAAAACCAGGCGCCAGATCCACGAGTCCATGCCGGTTGCCTTGCCCAGGCCACCGCACACGCCGCCCACCCAGCGGTCGCCTTTCGAGCGGCGCAGTTGCGAGATCTCGTTGGCGATGTTGTTGTCGCTCTTGCTGCCGTTGCTGCCGTTGCTGCTGCCAGTGGAACCCGATCCGGAGCGTTCATTGAAATTGAGCGAAGCGTTCAGCAGCTTGGCTTTCGCTTGCTCGAATTCGGTATCGGACAGCGCGCCGGCCTGGTGCAGTTCGTGCAAACGCTTGATTTCATCGGAGATATTCATACTGCCTCACCTCGGGAAAAAATGGTTGCAGGCCCCGCCGCTGCGGGGCCCGTTGATTTGCACGCAGCGCGGCCAGGCCGCTGCGCCGGATTACAGGTCCAGCAGCAGGCGCGATGGATCTTCCAGCGTATCCTTCATCGTGACCAGGCCCAGGACGGCTTCGCGGCCGTCGATGATGCGGTGGTCATAGGACATCGCCAGGTAGTTCATCGGGCGCACCACCACCTGGCCGTTTTCGACCACGGCGCGGTCCTTGGTCGCGTGCACGCCCAGGATCGCCGATTGCGGCGGGTTGATGATCGGGGTCGACAGCATCGAACCGAAGGTGCCGCCGTTCGAGATCGAGAAGGTACCGCCGGTCAGGTCTTCCAGGGTCAGCTTGCCTTCCTTGGCCTTGGCGCCGAATTCGCCGATCTTCTTCTCGATGTCGGCGATCGACATCTGGTCCGCGTTGCGCAGGATAGGCACCACCAGGCCGCGCGGCGAACCGACCGCGATGCCGATGTCGAAGTAGCCGTGGTAGACGATGTCGTTGCCGTCGACCGAAGCGTTGATGATCGGGTACTTCTTCAGCGCGGCGACAGCGGCCTTGACGAAGAAGGACATGAAGCCCAGCTTGACGCCGTGCTCTTTCTCGAACTTGTCCTTGTACTTGTTGCGCAGGTCGATGACCGGCTGCATGTTCACCTCGTTGAAGGTGGTCAGGATCGCGTTGGTCGACTGCGACTGCACCAGGCGCTCGGCGATGCGGGCGCGCAGGCGGCTCATCGGCACGCGCTCTTCCGGACGCTCGCCCAGGTTAGGTGCGGCCGGTGCCGCGATCTGCTGCAGCGCAGGCTTGGCCACTGGCGCCGCCAGCGGCGCCGGTGCGGCAGGCTTGACGCCGCCGGCAACCGCGCCCAGCACGTCGCCCTTGGTCACGCGTCCATCCTTGCCGGTGCCGGTGACGTCGCCGGTGGTCAGCTTGTTATCGGCCAGCAGCTTGGCGGCGGCAGGCATCGCCACGTTCGCCTTCGATGCCAGCGAATTGATCGCGGCGGCGACCGGGTCGGCGGCGGCCGGCGCAGGCGCGGCCGACACTTCCATCGGGCTGACCTTGGCCGAAGCGTCGGTGTCGATGATCGCGATCACTTCACCGGCGACGACGGTCGAACCGTCGCCCTTGATGATCTGGGTGATCACGCCGGCGCCAGGCGCCGGCAGTTCGAGCACGACTTTGTCGGTTTCGATGTCGATCAGGTTTTCGTCGCGCGAAACGGATTCGCCGACTTTCTTGTGCCAGGTCAGCATGGTCGCTTCGGCGACCGATTCGGACAGCTGGGGGACTTTGACTTCGATTTGTGCCATTCTAAAACTCCGTATCTTGTTTTTTCAGCGGCGCCCCGCCTGCGGGGCGCTCCGTCTTATTTGGTGAGGATGAAACCCTTGAGCTTGGAGAACGCCGTTTCCAGCAATTCCTTCTGCTGCGCGTAGTGCTTGTCGTAGTAGCCGACGGCCGGCGAAGCCGAAGCCGGACGGCCTGCATACGCCAGGCGCTGGCCGGCATCCATGCTCTCGAACAGGTTGTGCTGGATCTGGAACCAGGTGCCCTGGTTTTGCGGTTCATCCTGCGCCCACACCACTTCGGTCGCGTTCGGGAACTTCTTCAGTTCGGCGGCGAACGACTTGTGCGGGAACGGATAGAGCTGCTCGATACGGACGATCGCGGTATCCATCTGGCCGCGCGTCTTGCGGGTGTTGACCAGGTCGTAGTAGACCTTGCCCGAACAGGCGATGACGCGCTTGACCTTCTTGGCTTCGATCTTCTCGTCCACCTCGCCGATGACGGTCTGGAACGCGCCCTTGGCGAGTTCGCCCAGGGTCGAACCTGCATCCTTGTTGCGCAGCAGGGACTTCGGCGTCAGGATCACCAGCGGCTTGCGGAACTGGCGCACCATCTGGCGGCGCAGCACGTGGAAGATCTGCGACGCGGTGGTCGGCTGCACCACTTGCATGTTGTTGTCCGCGCACAGCTGCAGGAAACGCTCAGGACGGGCCGACGAGTGTTCCGGACCCTGGCCTTCGTAACCGTGCGGCAGCATCATGACCAGGCCCGAAGCGCGGCCCCACTTCACTTCGCCGGAGCTGATGAACTGGTCGATGACCACTTGCGCGCCGTTGACGAAGTCGCCGAACTGGGCTTCCCAGATCGTCAGCGTGTTCGGTTCGGCGGTCGAGTAGCCGTATTCGAAGCCCAGCACCGCCTCTTCGGACAGCACCGAGTCGATCACGGTGAACGGGGCCTGGCCTTCGGCGATGTTCTGCAGCGGCACATACGAGCCCGAATCCCAGCGTTCGCGGTTCTGGTCGTGCAGCACGGCGTGGCGGTGCACGAAGGTGCCGCGGCCGGCGTCCTGGCCGGTCAGGCGCACGGCGTAGCCGGACGAAACCAGCGACGCGTATGCCAGGTGCTCGCCCATGCCCCAGTCCAGGTTCAACTCGGCGCGGCCCATGGCGGCGCGGTCGGCGAGCACCTTTTCAACCAGCGAGTGGACCTTGAAGTCGGCCGGCACGGTGGTGATGCGGGTAGCCAGGCGCTTCAGTTCCGTCATCGGCACGGCGGTGTCGGCGCTGTCGGTCCATTTGCGGTTCAGGAACGGCAGCCAGTCGACCGCGTACTTGTTCTTGAAGTTCGAGATGACCGGATCGACCGTGTGCTTGCCGGCGTCCATCGCATCGCGGAAGGCGGCTTGCATCTTGTCGCCGCCGTCGGCGCCGATCACGCCTTGCGCGGCCAGCTTGTCCGCATACAGCTTGCGGGTGCCAGGGTGCTGGGCGATCTTCTTGTACATCAGCGGCTGGGTCAGTGCAGGCGTATCCTGCTCGTTGTGGCCCAGTTTGCGGTAGCAGATGATGTCGACCACGATATCCTTACCGAACTGCATGCGGTAATCCATCGCGATTTGCGACGCCAGCACGGTCGCTTCCGGATCGTCGGCGTTCACGTGCAGCACCGGTGCTTCGATCATCTTGACCACGTCCGAGCAGTAGATCGTCGAACGCGCGTCGCGCGGGTCGGAGGTGGTGAAGCCGATCTGGTTGTTGATCACGATGTGGACCGTGCCGCCGGTGCCGTAGCCGCGGGTCTGCGCGAGGTTCAGCGTTTCCATGACCACGCCCTGGCCTGCGAAGGCGGCGTCGCCGTGCACCAGGATCGGCAGCACCTGCTTGCCGCCGGCGTCGCCGCGGCGGTCCATGCGGGCCTTGACCGAACCTTCGACGACCGGGTTGACGATCTCCAGGTGCGAGGGGTTGAACGCCAGCGACAGGTGGACCGGGCCGCCGACGGTGGAGATATCGGACGAGAAGCCCTGGTGATACTTGACGTCGCCGGCAGGCAGGTCGTCGCCGTGCTTGCCTTCGAACTCTTCGAACAGTTCCTGCGGCGATTTGCCCAGGGTGTTGACCAGCACGTTCAGGCGGCCGCGGTGGGCCATGCCGATGACGATCTCCTGCACGCCTTTTTCGCCGGCGCGCTGGATGATCTCGTCGATCGAGGCGATGAAGGTTTCGCCGCCTTCGAGCGAGAAGCGCTTCTGGCCCACATATTTGGTGTGCAGGTAGCGCTCCAGGCCTTCGGCCGCGGTCAGGCGGTCGAGGATGTGCTTTTTCTTGTCTGCGGTGAAATTCGGGGTCGAGCGGATCGACTCGAGGCGCTCCTGCAGCCAGCGCTTTTCGGCCGGGTCGGAGATATACATGTATTCCGCGCCGATCGACCGGGTATAGGTGTCGCGCAGGAAGTTGACCAAGTCGCGCAGGGTCGCGGTCTCGGGTCCGAAATAGGTATTGCTGATGTTGAACACGGTGTCCATGTCCGCATCGGTGAAGCCGTAGAAGCTTGGCTCGAGTTCCGGGATCGACGGGCGCTCCTGGCGCTGCAGCGGATCCAGGTTGGCCCAGCGCGAACCGAGGTAGCGGTAGGCGGCGATGAGCTGGGTCGCGGCGACGCGCTTGCGTCCCATTTCGGCATCGACCGAAGCGACCACGGTACGGATCGGGCCGGATTTGGCGCGTTCCGCGAACGAGGCGATGACGGAGGCGTGGGCCACGTCGGGTTTGTTGGAGCCGTCGACCGCGGGCACATGCTGCATGGAGTCGAAATAGGCGCGCCAGTTGTCCGGTACGGAACCCGGGTTGTCGAGGTAGGCCTCGTATAACTCTTCAACGTAGGGCGCATTACCGCCGAACAAATAGGAGTTGGCGGTTTGTTCTTGCATCATCTTGCTCACCTTTCTTCGCGCTTCGCGAGTTTGGCGGGTTAATCTAACCTTCCGCGACACGGCCTGACCGGTTAGCGGATTGCACATCAAGTTGTGGGGAAGGACTTTTACAACATGGAATTCTTCACAAAGTTCTTCAGAATAGCACGCGGTATTGTATCTCAACATTCCGCGTCGTGAAATATTGCGGTAAAAATGTTGGTTCCAGGAAGCAAAAAGCCCCGTATCCAGGGATACGGGGCCTTGGCAGTGCCGTGTTTATGATCGCGACTAACTTAGTGGCTAGGGTGGGTGAGCGTGAGCGCTACCCACCTCGCGCCGTGTTGGCGGATCTGGTGGGTAGCGCCCTGCGGGCTCACCCACCCTACCCTCGGTCCAGGCCCCGTCTTAGAACGCCAGGCTCGCCGACAGCTGCGCCGAACGGCCGACGCCGACGCTGGCGCGCGCGCCGCTGTTGTTGAGCGTATTGATGTAGAACTTGTCGAACAGGTTGTACACGTTCAGTTGCACCGTCACGTTCTTGGACGCCTTGTACGCCAGCAGCGCATCGGCCACCGCGTATGACGGGATGGCAGGCACGTTCTGCACCGCCGCGCTCAGGCTCGGATCGACCAGGCGCTTCTGTTCCGAGGTATAACGTACGCCGCCGCCGACGGTAAACGCATTGTCGATCTTATAACTGGTCCACATCGTGGCGGTCAGGTCCGGCGACCAGCGCGTGTGTGCGCCGGTCGAGTTGTTGCCGGTGGTGCCTTCCAGGATGGTCGCCTTCATCGTCGCCACACCGGCCGTCACCGACCAGTCACGCGTGAACTGGCCAACCATGCCCAGCTCCACGCCCTGCACGCGGCGCTTGCCCAGTTGCGAGTAGGTGTTGGTCGCCACGTCCAGCAGGCTGATCTCGTTGGTGTTCTCGGTGCGGTACAGCGCCGCGGTCAGCGCCAGCTGCTTGGCCAGCACGTCCCACTTGGTGCCCAGTTCGATGTTGCGGGTCGATTGCGGCTTCATCGAAGGACCGTTGACATTGCCGGCGGCTGCCGACAGCGAGAAGTTGGCGCTGCCAGGCGGCGTCTTCGAATTGGCCAGCGAGGCGTAGATGCTGCCGCTTGCGGCTGGCTTGTACAGCACGCCCGCCTTCCAGCTGACCAGGTTGTCCGAATTCCCGAGCTTGGTCGGAACCAGGGTGCCGACCGGCAGGCTTGGATGGCTGGCCGCCGTCGACAGCGCCGCCGCCTGGGTATCGGTCGTGTAGTGCTCGGCGCGCAGGCCGCCGTTCAGCTGCCACTGCTCGTTCAGCTTGATGGTGTCGAACAGGTAGGCCGCCGCCGTGGTGGTGCTGCCCTTGGTGTAGACGCCGTTCTTCACCGGGTTCAGCGCGGTCACGGTGTCGTTCGGGTTCGGCTTGTACAGGTTGGCGCTGGCGACCGTGCCCAGGCCGGCGCGGGCCGAGCTGTTCTGCTTCTCGGTCATGAATTCAACGCCGGTCGAAACCGTGTGCTGGGCGCCTGCGGCATCGAAGGTGGCGACCAGGTTGGTCTGGTTGGCCAGGATTTCATTGTCCTGCAGGACAGACTGGCGGGTGCGGGCGATGGTCCAGGTGGCCGGATCGGCGGAGACGGCGGTGATCGCGTTGATACCGGTCAGGATGCGGTCCATCTTCGACTTGCCGTAGCGCGACATGTTGCTCAGCTTGGCGCCGCCGGCCAGGTCGTGCTCGATCTTCACGGTCGCCATGTCGGCGTCGACCTTCTCGTAGTCGCTCGACAGGCCGTAGAAGTTCTCGCGGTCCACGCGCGGCGCCTTGGCGATCGCGGCGTTGGCGTTGTAGAAGCCCTGCAGGCCCACGCTCGGGATGCCGCCGTCGGGCGCATTGTCCTGGCGGATGTGCTGCGACGACAGCGTGATGCGGGTCGGGGTGCCCAGGCCCAGCACCAGCGACGGCGCGAAGCCGAGCGACTGGTTCTCGGCGACGTTGCGGTCGATGACGCCGCCGTCCTGCGCCAGCAGGTTCAGGCGCAGCGCGGTGGTGGCGGCCAGCTGGCGGTTCAAGTCCGCGGTGACGCGCTTGCTGTTGCCGGTGGTGATGCTGGCGGTGCCGTTGCTGAAGTCTTC
This sequence comes from Massilia sp., assembly GCA_036676245.1. GTDB lineage: Bacteria > Pseudomonadota > Gammaproteobacteria > Burkholderiales > Burkholderiaceae_D > Telluria_A. The sequence goes on from JAKFDH010000178.1 coordinate 19,127, forward strand.
CAGCTGGGCGCTCTTCGACACCAGGTTGATGTAGCCGGACGCTGCGCCGCGGCCGATGTCGGCGCCGGCCGGGCCCTTGGCCACTTCGATCTGCTCGATATTGAAGGCGTCACGGGTGACGGCGCCGAGGTCGCGGATGCCGTCGACGAAAATCGAGGACTGGGTCGCGAAGCCGCGCATCTGGAAGGTGTCGCCGGCGCTGGTGTTGCCGTTCTCGCCCAGCTGCAGGGTGATGCCCGGGGTGTTGCGCAGCGCTTCGACGATCGAGGACGCGCCCTGCTCGGCAATCAGCTCCTTGCGGATCACGGAAATGGTCTGGGCGGTGTCGACCAGCGGCTGGGTGATTTTTGGCGAGGATACCTTGTCGGCCTTGAACGGCACTTCGGCTGCGGCTTTCACTTTAATCTCGGGCAACTTGGTTTCCTTGCTGGCCTGGGCGTGGGCGGCGGCCGGCATGCCGAAGGCAGCCAGCGCCAGCAGCGATGGCGTCAGCAGCGCTTGGCGTGCGGCGTGTTTACGATTGCGAATGTAAGACAAGAGTTGCTCCCAGCAAATAGTTATCGAGTTGTGCGGCTGGCTGGCGAACCCCGCGCTGCGGGCGTGACTGGCTGGCTGTGGATATTTAAAAACGCAAATGATAATCGTTCGCATTAAGATTTACAAGGGTGGGCCAAAATATTTCTGACCGGTACGAAACTGTCGTTGACTGCCTAAATGATAATCGTTATCATTTGCATTTGCCCCAACCCCGAGAGCAACAATGTCGTCCGAAGTGGCAGCTATTCCTGGCGCCAGCCGCGCCGCCTGGCTGAAAACCCTGCACCGCTGGCACTGGATCAGTTCGGCGCTGTGCCTGCTCGGCATGCTGATGTTCAGCGTCACCGGCATCACGCTGAACCACGCTTCGCAGATCGAGGCCAGGCCGACGGTGAGCAAGCAGAAGGCCACGCTGCCCGCCGGCCTGGCGGCGCAGCTGCGGGAATTCGCCGAGGCGCACGCCGACAAGCGCGCCCCGCTGCCGCCGGCGCTGGCCAGCTGGACCCGGGAGCGCCTGGCGCTCGACGTGCGCGGCGTGGACGCCGAATGGAGCGACGCCGACGCCTATGTGCCGCTGCCGCGTCCGGGCGGCGACGCCTGGCTGCGGCTGGCCGCCGACGGCGCCGTCGAGTACGAGCGAACCGACCGCGGGGCGATTTCCTGGCTCAACGACCTGCACAAGGGCCGCAACACCGGCACCGCCTGGAGCTGGTTCATCGACCTGTTCGGCGTGGCCTGCCTGGTGTTCTGCATTACCGGATTCTTGATTTTGAAGTACCACGCGGCAAACCGCCCGTCCACCTGGCCGGTGATAGGCTTCGGCATCGTGTTGCCGATACTCCTCGCCCTTTTGTTTATTCACTGAGTAGAAAAAATGAAGACTTTGCATAAATCGCTGGCCCTGACCCTGCCGATGCTGAGCGGCTGGGCCGTTGGCGCCGACATGGCCGTCAAATTCGAGATCCCGCAACTGAACGTGGCCGAGTACCACCGCCCTTACGTGGCGATGTGGGTCGAGCGCGCCGACCAGAGCGTGGTCGGCAACCTCGCCGTGCTGTACGACGTCAAGAAGAAGGACAACGCCGGCACCAAGTGGGTCAAGGACATGCGCACCTGGTGGCGCAAGACAGGGCGCGAACTGGCGCTGCCGATGGATGGCGTGAGCGGCGCCACCCGCGCCACCGGCGAACAGGCGATGAGCTTCAACGCCGCGCGCAACGGGCTCGACAAGCTGCCGGCGGGCGACTACCAGCTGGTGATCGAGGCGGCGCGCGAAGCGGGCGGGCGCGAACTGGTGAAGGTGCCGTTCAAGCTGCCGCTCAAGGGCAAGCAGACGTTCAGCGCACGCGGCAAGGAAGAACTTGGCGCAGTGTCCCTCCAGATCAACCCTTGATGCCCCGCCAACCATGAACAACACACCAATCAAACAAACCCTGGTCGCGCTGGCACTGGCGACGCTGGCGCTGCAGGCGAGCGCCCACCGCGGCTGGCTGCTGCCGCAAGCGACGCTGGTCGAATCGAAAAAACCGGTCGTCACGATCGACGGCGCCATTTCCGAAGGCCTGTTCGACATCGACCACGTGGCGCTCAAGCTCGACGCCACCATGGTCACCGGTCCGGACGGCGTGGCCGCCGCCATCCCGGCCCCGTACCAAGGCAAGCAGCGCAGCACCTTCGACCTGGAAATGCCGAACGACGGCACCTACAAGGTCAGCCTGGTCACCCAGAGCGTGATGGCCAGCTACAAGGACAAGGCGAGCGGCGAGACCAAGCGTTTCCGCGGCACCGAAGAGGCGTTCAAGCAGGACGTGCCGGCCGGCGCCGACGAGCTGCGCACCACCTACGCCCACGCCCGCCTCGAAACCTTCGTGACGGCCAACAAAGCCAGCACCGGCGCGCTGGCGCCGTCCGGCGCCGGCCTCGAAATGGTGCCGCTGACGCACCCGACCGACCTGCGCGCGGGCGAACAGGCGAAGTGGCGCTTCCAGCTCGACGGCAAGCCGCTGCCGAACTTCGAATTCAGCCTGATTCCGGGCGGGGTGCGCTACCGCGGCGTGCTCGGCGAAATCCGCCTGAAGACCGATGCCAGGGGCGAAGCGACGGTGACGCTGCCGGCGGCCGGCATGCACTGGCTGAACGCAGCCTGGCCGGTCGGCATGGCCAAAGGCCAGGCGGCCGATGCGCCTGCCGTCACGCGCCGCTACAGCTACGCCGCCACGCTGGAAATCCTGCCCGATTAAGCGGCGCGCGCCCGCCTCGCGCGGGCGCCCTTTACACTACCGATGCGCAGCGTCCTGCTTCCCCTCTCCATCAGCGCGGCCCTGCCTGCGTTCGGCAGCGCCACGTTCGACGCCGCCGGCGCCAGCATGGGCACCACCTGGTCGGCGCGCGCCATCGCGCCGCCCGGCTTCGACACCGCGCGCGTGCGCACGCTGCTGAAGCAGCAGCTCGACCAGGTGGTCGCCCAGATGAGCCACTGGGAAGACGATTCCCACCTGGCCCGCTATAACAAGGCGCCGGCCGGCAGCTGGCATGTGCTGCCGGACGCCTTCCTGCAAGTGATCGGCTGCGCGCTGCAGGTCGCGCGCGACAGCGGCGGCGCCTACGATCCCTGCGCCGGCGCGCTGGTCAACCTGTGGGGCTTCGGCGCGCGCCGCCGCTACGACCAGCAGGGCTTCCAGGCGCCGGACGCGGCCAGCGTCGCGGCGCTGCTGGCGCGCGCCGACCTGGCGCGCATCCAGTTCGATCCTGCCGGGCGGCGCCTGCTGCAGCCGGGCGGCGTGCAGCTCGACCTGTCCTCGGTCGCCAAGGGCTTCGCCGTCGACCAGCTGGCGCGCAGCCTCGATGCGCAGGGCCTGCACCACTACCTGGTCGAAGTCGGCGGCGAGCTGCGCGGCGCCGGCGCCAAGGTCGACGGCCAGCCGTGGTGGGTATCGCTCGAAGGCGTGCCGGGGGCCGAGACCGAACACGCCGCCGTGGTGGCGCTGCACGGCCTGGCCGTCGCCACTTCCGGCGACTACCGCCGCTTTTTCTCCTACGGGGCGCGGCGCGCCTCGCACACGCTCGACCCGCGCACCGGCTACCCGATCGACAACAACATTGCGTCGGTCACGGTGATCCATGCCCAATGCATGGCGGCGGACGCGCTGTCGACGGCGCTGTCGGTGCTGGGCCACGAAGCCGGCCTGGCCTTCGCCGAACAGCAGCAGCTGGCGGCGCGTTTCCTGCTGCGGCGCGAAGGCGGCCTGCAGGAAGTACGCAGCAGCGCCTGGGAGGCGATGCTGCAATGCTGACCATCGACCCCGTCCGCTGGGCAAGCGCCGGCGCCATGCTGGCCGTGTATGCCGCAATGATCGTGACCATCGTGCGTGCGCAGCGCGCCAAGGCCGCGGCGGCCGGCAGCGGCGGCGCGGACTGGCTGGTGGCCTACGCAAGCCAGACCGGCACCGGCGAATACCTGGCGCAGCAAACCGCGGCGACCCTGCGCACCGGCGGCCTGTCGGCGCGCGCCCTCAGCCTGGACCACATCGACGCCGTCCAGTTGCGCGGCGCGGGCCGCATCCTGTTCATCGCCAGCACCTACGGCGAAGGCGATCCGCCCGACAGCGCCGCGCGCTTCGTGCGCTTGCTGGACGATTCGGCAAGCCTCGGCCAGTTGCACTATGCGGTACTGGCGCTGGGCGACAGCAACTACACGCACTACTGCGGCTTCGGGCGGGCGCTCGACACCGCCCTGCAGGCGCGCGGCGCGCAGCCGCTGTTCGCGCGCATCGAGGCCGACCGGGTCGCCCCGGCCGCGATCGAAACCTGGCAGCACCACCTGAGCCACCTGGCCGGCACCAGCGACGCGCCCGACTGGTCGGCTCCGGCTTACGGCGCGTGGCGCATCGTCGAACGCACGCCGGTCAATCCGGGCAGCGCCGGCGCGCCGGTCTACCGCATCGCGCTGGCGCCGGCCGACGGCGTGCTGCCGGCATGGGAAGCGGGCGACCTGGTGCAACTGAGCGCTCCCGCCGACCCGGCCTACCCGCGCGAATACTCGATCGCCTCGGTGCCGGCGGAAGGCCGCATCGAACTGCTGGTGCGCCTGCACCTGCGCGAGGACGGCAATGCCGGCGTCGGCTCGGGCTGGCTGTGCCTGGAAGCGAAGGAGCATGACCGCATCGCGCTGCGGGTGCGCCAGCACAGCCGCTTCCGCCTCGGCGCAAACGCGGCGCGCCCGCTGATCCTGGTCGGCAACGGCACCGGCATGGCAGGCCTGCGCGCCCACCTGAAGGCGCGCGCCGACGCCGGCACCACGCGCAACTGGCTGGTGTTCGGCGAGCGCAATGCCGCCGTCGATTTTTTCTACGGCGACGACATCGCCGCCTGGCAGGACCAGGGCGCGCTCGCGCAAGCGACGCTCGCGTTCTCGCGCGACGGCGGCACCGCGCCTTACGTGCAGCATGCGCTGGCCCTGCAGGCGGAGATGCTGCGCGCCTGGGTCGCCGACGGCGCCGCCATCTACGTGTGCGGCAGCCTGCACGGCATGGCCGCGGGCGTGCACGACACGCTGGTGAAGGCGCTGGGCCAGGCCGCGGTCGAGCAGCTGGACAATTCGGGCCGCTACCGGCGCGACGTTTATTAACTTCCAACGAGGCGCTTTGCCATGATGCTGCACATTCCCGAAGTACTGAGCCGCGAGCAGGTGGCCGCGATGCGCACTGCCCTGGGCGCGGCCGACTGGGCCGACGGCAGGGCCACGGTCGGCGTGCAGGGCGCGCAGGTCAAGCGCAACCGCCAGCTGCCGGAGCACGGCGCGCTGGCGGCGCAGCTGGGCGAGACGATCCTCAAGGCGCTGGCCACGCACGCGCTGTACGTGTCGGCGGCGCTGCCGCTGCGCACCGTGCCGCCGCTGTTCAACAGCTATGAAGGCGGCGAGCATTACGGCGCCCATGTCGACGGCGCGATCCGCGGCGTACCGGGCGGCGCAGCGATGCTGCGTACCGACCTGTCGGCCACGCTGTTCCTGTGCGATCCGGAAGACTATGACGGCGGCGAGCTGGTGGTGATCGACACCTACGGCGCGCACGAGGTCAAGCTGCCGGCCGGCGACATGATCCTGTATCCGTCGTCGAGCGTGCACAAGGTGGAACCGGTGACGCGCGGGGTGCGCGTGTGCTCGTTCTTCTGGATCCAGTCGCTGGTGCGCGACGACGCGCGGCGCACCGCGCTGTTCGAGCTGGACCAGACCATCCAGCGGCTGCGCGCGCGGATCGGGGATTGCGAGGAGACCGTGGCGCTGACGTCGCATTACCACAACCTGCTGCGGCAGTGGGCGGATACCTGAGGCCAGGGCCTTCGAATGTGGCGTAGGGTGGGTGAGCGATAGCGCTACCCACCAAGAGCCGCCGATGACGCTCGGTGGGTAGCGCTGCCGCTCACCCACCCTACCCTCCGCCAGCGCAAGTGTCCAAGCCGATCGCACTGCGCTACACTCACGCCATGAAAATTTCCATCGGCCTGCGCCTGTTCCTCTCCGTCCTGCTGGCGATCGTCGTGGTCGCGGCCAGCGCCGTCGCCCTGATGCGGCAGAACGTGGTCGACAGCTTCGGCGACTACGCACTGCAGATCGAACTTGACCGCCTCGCGCAACTGAACGACAACCTGGCGCAGCGCTACGCCGCCGCCGGCGACTGGCGCTTCGTCCCGTCCGCCGACCGCGCGCGCTGGGTCGCCGGCGAACTGGCCAATCTGCAGCAACGCCGCGCCGCGCCGGGGGAGGTCCCCCCGGCCGAGCCGGCGCTGCCGGCGGCCCCGCTGTCGACCGTGCCCGCGCCAGCGGCCCCCGCCGCCCCGATGGCCCCGATGGGGGCCGTGGACCCGGTGCAGCCCGCGCCGCCCGCCCCGCCGCTGCCGCCGCTGCCGCCGCTGCCGCCGCCGGACATCCCGCAGGCCCCGCCCGCGCCAAACCCGGGCGCCGCGGTCGAATCGCTCGGCCTGCAAGACCGGGTGACCCTGCTCGACGCCGCCGGCAATTACCTGGCCGGCCACCCGCCCGGCCTGGAAGCGCGCGCCGATCGTCCGATCCGGGTCAAGGGCGACACCGTCGGCTACCTGGCGGTCGCACGCGGCGTCCGTCCGAGTGACGCGATGGCCGACGCCTTCTACAGCCAGGTTCGCAGCAGCCTGTGGCTGATCGGCGCGGCCAGCATCGCGCTGTCGGCGCTGGCCGCGGTGCTGCTGGCGGCCCACTTCCGCAAGCCGATCCTGCGCCTGGCCGGCGCTGCGCGCGCGCTCGAGGCGGGCCGCTACGACACCCGCCTGCCGGATCAACGCAGCGACGAACTGGGCGAACTGGCGCGCAGCTTCAACCAACTGGCCGGCAAGCTGGCCAGCGCCGAGACGGCGCGCCGCCAGTGGGTCGCCGACACCTCGCACGAGCTGCGCACGCCGCTGTCGGTGCTGCGCGCCCAGCTCGAGGCGATCGAGGACGGCGTGCGGCCCGCCAGCCCGGACGTGGTGGCCAGCATGCTGCGCCAGGTACTGGCGCTGAACAAGCTGATCGACGAGCTGTATGCGCTGGCGCGCGCCGACGTCGGCGCAGCCGCGTACCAGCGCCAGCCGCTCGACCTGTGGCAGCTGGCGGCGCAACAGGCCAACGCATTCGAGCAGCGCTTCGCCGCCGCCGGCCTGGCGCTCGATCTGGGCGCAGCGCCCCAGGCGGCGCAAGTTTCGGCCGACCCGGACCGCCTGCGCCAGGTGTTCGCCAACATCTTCGAGAACTGCATCCGCTACAGCGGCGGCGGGCGCGTCGCCCTGCATGGCGCGAGCGATGGCGCGCACGTCGCCATCAACATCGACGACAGCGGCCCCGGCGTGCCGGACGAGGCGCTGGGGCGCCTGGCCGAACGCTTCTACCGGGGCGAAGCCTCGCGCGGACGCGCACACGGCGGCGCCGGCCTGGGCCTGGCGCTGTGCGCGCGCATCGTGGAAGGCCATGGCGGCACGCTGGCGTTTGCCCGCGCCCCGCAGGGCGGCCTGCGCGTGACCGTCACCCTGCCCCTGGCGGCGCCATGAGCGCCCATGTGATGATCGTCGAAGACGAACCGGAACTGGCTGCGCTGGTGGCCGACTACGCGCGCGCGGCCGGCTACCGCGCCACCGTGTTCGGCGACGGCGCCGAGGCGCTGGCGGCGCTGCGCACCGCCGTGCCCGACATCGTGGTGCTGGACCTGATGCTGCCCGGCCTGGACGGCCTGGCGCTGTGCCGCGCCTTGCGCGGCTTCTCCGAGGTGCCGGTGATCATGGTGACGGCGATGGTGGAGGAAGTGGACCGCCTGCTGGGCCTCGAGACCGGCGCCGACGACTACCTGTGCAAGCCATTCAGCCCGCGCGAACTGATGGCGCGGATCAAGGTGATCCTGCGCCGCACCCGCCCCGGCGCGCCCGCCTGCCCGGTGCGGGTGGATGAGGCGGGCCGCCGCATCGCCGCCGGCGGCCAGTGGCTGGACCTGACGCCGAGCGAGTTTGCGATCCTGGCTGGCATGGTGCGCCGCCCGGGACAGGTATTCCCGCGGGCGCAATTGCTCGACCTGGCGCGCCACGACAGCCTGGACGTGACCGACCGCGCCATCGACAGCCACATCAAGAACCTGCGCCGCAAGCTGGGCCAGCACCTGCCCGGCGTCGACCTGATCCACTCGATCTACGGCCTCGGCTACCGCTTCGATCCCTGAGCCGCTCCCCACGGTTTCTCCACATTTGGCCAGCACACTCGGTTCGCTCGTCAACCAACCAGGAGAACACCATGAAACTTGCCAGCACTCTCGCCATCGCCCTCTTGTGCCTGACCGGCGCCGTCAGTGACGCCAATGCCCATCCGCACCGCTGCAGCAGCAAGAACCTGGCGGACTGCCCGTTTCCGCCAGTGCCGCCCGTCCCGCCGGCGCCGCCGGCCGCCCCGGCGCCACCGATGGGCGAGCTGCCAACCCCGCCGCTGCCACCGATGCCGCCCGCGCCGCCGGTCATGCCCGAAGCGCCACGAGCGGCGCACGCGGCGTGCGCCGGCAAGAAGGATGGTTCCTCGATGAGCTTCACGTTCGGCAAGGGCAGGACCATGAGCGGGCGCTGCGTCATGGAGGGCGGCAAGATGGTATTCGATGTCGAATCCTATTTCGTCGACAACTGAAACCGCGTGCGGAAGTCCTGGACGAATGTCCTAGACATTTCTATCTAGATCATTTATTCTAGATTGACTTGCCCTGTTCCCGCTTCGCCATGACCACGCCCGCCCCGAAACCGACCGCCGCCGAACTGGACCTGCTGCGCCTGCTGTGGCAGCTCGGTCCGGCCACCGCCAAGCAGGTGCACCAGGCGGCCGTCGAAAGCCGTCCGGACATGGCCTACGCCAACGTGCTGCGCCTGCTGCAGGTGATGCACACCAAGGGCCTGCTGACGCGCGATGAAAGCCAGCGCGCCCACGTGTATGCACCGGCCCAGCCGCAAGACAGCCTGCAGACCAGCCTGATCAAAGAATTGATCCACAAGGCATTCTCGGGTTCCGGCAAGGAACTGATCCTGGCCGCCCTGCGCGGCCACGTCACGGCCAAGGAACGCGCCGAGATCCAGTCCATCCTCGACAAGGAAAACTGAAACGCGTGCGTGCGCCAGCGTACGCCGCCGTGCGCCGGAACTCCCTACAATCGCCTCAGTGAGCAAGCTGAGGGGATACCCATGTTCGAAATGTCATTGCCCTGGTGGGAATTCGCGCTGCGCGGGGCCATCGTCTACGTGGCGCTGCTGGTACTGGTGCGCATTTCGGGCCGCCGCACGGTGGGCCAGTTCACGCCCTTCGACCTGCTGGTCGTGATGCTGCTGAGCGAAGCGGTATCGAACCCGCTGTCGGGCGGCGACAGCTCGCTGGTTGGCGGCCTGATCGTCGCCGCGGTGCTGATCGCGCTGAACCTGCTGGCCGAGTTCGCGACCTCGCGCAGCCGGAAAATGGAAGAGTTGCTCGATGGCAGTCCCATCCTGCTCGGGCGCGACGGCAAGGTGTTCAAGGAAGTGCTGAAGCGCTACCGCCTGGCCGACTCCGACATCGAACAGGCGCTGCGCGAAACGGACTGCAAACTGGACGACATGCGCTACGCCTTCCTCGAGGCCGACGGCGCCATCACGATCCAGAGACAGAGCTAGCGCGCAAGCCTATTTTCCTGCTGCAAACCCCGTCTTTTTGCGCGCGGAAACGTGTGCATGCCCTGGGCGCGAAGGTGCTTTAATCGATCTGCCAACTCAGCTGCCGGCTTGGTTTCGATCCGCACTTTCATCGTCAACAACAGGAGAAAAAGCAATGAGAAGAATCCTATCCCTCGCGGCACTGGCGCTCGCCATGCTTGCCGCGCCCGTGGCCTTTGCCGAGGTCACCTACTACCGCGCCACCATGAGCGGCCCGGCCGAGGCGACGCCGAATGCCTCGCCCGGCTATGGCGTGGCCACCATCATCATCGACGATGTCGCGATGACGATGTCGATGAGCATCCCGTTCTTCGACCTGCTCGGCACCACCTCCGCGGCCCACCTCCACTGCTGCACCGCGGCGCCGCTGACCGGCATCGCCGGCGTGGCCACGGCCGTGCCCAACTTCCCCGGCTTCCCGACCGGCGTCAGCACCGGCCTGTACGAGCAGACCTTCAACCTGAATGATGCCGCGAGCTACAACCCGACCTTCATCACCAACAATGGCGGCACGGCCGCATCGGCGGCGGCTGTCCTGCTGGGCGGCATCGCGGGCAACCAGTCCTACCTGAACATCCACACCGATTTGTACCCGGGCGGCGAGATCCGCGGCTTCCTGGTCGCGAGCCCGGTGCCGGAGCCCGAAGCCTGGGCCATGATGATGCTGGGACTGGCAGGGCTGGGACTGGGCCTGCGCAAGCGCGGCAAATAATCAGGCGGCGCCGCGCCGTTCGAGCAGCGCGGCCCAGGCCGGCACCGCCGCTTCCCAGAATGCGCCGAGCGAGCCCGCGGCCGGCAACGCCAGTTCGAGGAAGGCGGCGGCATCCTGCAGGACTTGCACGGCGGCGGCTTCGTCGCCGGGCAGGATCGCGCGCGCGCCGGTCTGCTTCGACAGCTTTTCGCCATTCGCGTTGCGCACCACCGGCAGGTGCAGGTAGCGCGGTGTCGGCACCTTGAGCAGGCGCTGCAGGTAGATCTGGCGCGGCGTGGAATCGATCAGGTCGGCGCCGCGCACGACATCGGTCACGCCCTGGCCGGCGTCGTCGACGACCACGGCCAGCTGGTAGGCCCAGTAGCCGTCGCCCCGCTTGAGCACGAAGTCGCCCGATTCGCTGGCCAGGCGCTGTTCCCTGTGGCCGGCGAAGCGGTCCTCGAAGGCGACCAGGTCAGCGCCCCCGTCCGCCTCCGGCACGCGCACCCGCAGGCTGTTCATGGCGCGCCCTGGCGCCAGGCCATGGCGGCAAGTGCCGGGATAGATCGCGGCGCCGTCGGGCGCCAGGCCCAGGCGCGAATCGACAATCTCGCGCCGGTTGCAGCCGCAGGGATAGGTGTGGCCGGCCGCGCGCAGGCGTTCGTAGGCGGCCTGGTACAGGGCCGTGCGGCGGCTTTGCCACACCACCTCGCCGTCCGGATGCATGCCCAGGCTGGCCAGCAAGGCCAGGATGGCGTCGGCCGCGCCGGCCGCAGTGCGGCCTTCGTCGACATCCTCGATGCGCACCAGCCAGCGGCCATGGTGCGCGCGCGCGTCGAGCAGGCTGGCGACGGCCGCCACCAGCGAACCGGCGTGCAGCGGGCCGGTCGGCGACGGGGCGAAGCGCCCGATGTAGTTGGGATGTTGCAGCATTACTTTGCAGCGGCAGGCCCGGCCTCGTGTTCCTTGATCAGCTTGGTCACGGCAGCCCCGACTTCGTTCGGCACCGCCATCGACAGCTGGTAATGCTTGATCGCGAAGCCCTTGCCGGTATGCTCGATCACGCCGCTGGCCTGGCACACGCCCATCTGGGTGTCGAGCAATTCGTCGAACCAGATGGTCTTGGCATCCGCCGTCATGTAAACATTGCGCTTGATGGCCTTGAAGGCCCAGGCGCTCTTGCGTTCGAAGTATTTCTTGGCCCATACCTTGAACTGCTCGCGCGTCCACAGTTCGGTCTTGTCGGTGCCGATGTACACGCCATCCTGCGCCATCTTGTCGAAGTAGGCCAGGCGCGCGTGGGCCGCGTCGTCATGCCACTCGTCGACGAAGGCGTTGACCCTGGCTTTCAAGGCATCCTGCTTCACAGCGTCTTGCGCATGGACGGCCAGGCTGGCCAGCAGCAGGCAGAAGGCGGCGATCAAATGTTTCATGAGCTTCCAAGGTTGAGTAAATGCTCGCCGATTGTACACGGACGACTTTTCATTTGTAACAAGCATCGCTGCCAGGTTACAGCCACGATAACTTGCGCTACATTGCATTAATGATGCCAACGCTCGCCACCGTCGCCCTGCTCGCCCAGCTGCAGGCGCCCGTCGTTCCCGAGGACTGGGCCGCCGACAAGCCGGCAGCGCCGCTCGCCAGCGCGGCGGCCATCCGCGGCGCCGTGCGCGTGGTGCTCGACGAAGACCGCGCCAGGTCCGCCGAAGTGCCGCGCCGCCACGAGCTCGACACCATCCGCGCCAACGTCTACCAGCGCTTCGGCGCCGAGTTCGCCGAGGCGCGGGTGCCGGACTGCCTGCATCCGGACGGCCTGAAGCGCCAGCCCCCGGTGATCGGCTTCATCGGCTTTTCCGGCCTGTTGGCGGCGCCCTTCGTGGTTCTCGCCAAATTGCGTGGTAAATGCAATTAGGCAAAGGTTTATAATGGGCAACTCGCCCTTTCCGGACCGCAGCCATGCCAAGCCAGAATCTCATAGAACGTATCGCCGGTGGTCGCACCGACCTCGTGTTCGATTTGCTGGCCGGGGGCGGCTACGCGACCGACACCGATGCCGGCGGCACCAGCCTGCTGCAATGGTGCGCCTACTACGGCGACGTCAGCGCGCTGCGCCTGCTGCTCGCTGAAGGCGAAGACCTGCTGCACCTGGGACCGGACATCGGCCTGAACAGCGCCGCCTTCCACGGCCACTGGCAGCTGTGCCAGTTCCTGCTCGAGCATGGCGCCGAGATCGACAGCCGCCTGGCCGACACCGGCGAAACGGCGCTGCACGCGGCCCTGTGCTCGGACGACCGCGAACGCTACGATGCCGTGGTCGACGTGCTGCTGATGCACGGGGCCGACCCGAACGCTTCCACCATCGCCGGCGTCGAGACCGGCGGCTTCATGCGCGACTGCCGCACCCGCGGCGAAACGCCGCTGCACCGCGCCGCCGCCTTCGGGTCGGCCGCCACCATCCAGATGCTGCTGGCCGCCGGCGCCAACCGCGAACTCGAGGACGCCAACGGCGACACTCCGCTCAGCTGGGCCAGCTGGTACCGGCGCCCGGCCGAGGTGCTGCGCCTGCTGTGCTACGGCCCCTTCAATGTGCACCCGCGCTACCGCGGCCTGCGCGCCCACCTGGTGGGCGAACCCTTGCCGGCCAAGCCGGACTGAGGCGGCGGCCGGCAGGGGTTTCCTTTGCGCAAGCGAAGCCTATAATCAAGATGTAATCATCACCGGTGCCGGACATGCGGATCGCGCACATCCTGTCGTCAATCTTGTTGCTGCTGGTGGCAAGCGACGCCTTCGGCGCCTGTGCGCCGATCAGGCTCGGCTACGTCGACCAGCACCGCCCGCCGTTCGCCGTCGGCACCGGCAGGGCCGTGCCCGCCGCGCCGGGCGCCACCCTGGACCTGGTACGCGAGATCGGCGCCAGCCAGGGCTGCGCCGTGATCGGCGTGCGCCTGCCGCCGATGCGCTTGCGCAAGGCGCTGCAATCCGGCGCGATCGATGCGATGCTGATGGACGCGGACAGCGCCGATGCGGCCGAATTCGCGCTGCCGCAGGCATCGAGGGGCGAGCCCGATCCGGCGCGCGCGTTGCCGATGTTCACGATGGTCTACGTCCACGCGCAGGACAAGATCGCTGCGGAGCGCGATCCGGCCGCCTGGTTCGCCGGGCATACGCTGGGCGTCAACAACGGGGCCTCGCTGGCGGGCAAGCTGCGGGCGCTGGGCATCCGGATCGACGACGGCGCCCACGATACGGCGCGCAACCTGGAAAAGCTGATCCGGCGCAGGCTCGACGGCTACGCCGCGACGGTGGTGGCGCCCGACAATATGGACCAGGCCGTGGCTGCCAAGTTCGGCGACAAGCTGGCGCGGCTCGACAAGCCCTTGCGCATGCAGCACTTCTGGCTGGCGTTCACCCGCGCGTATCACGTGCAGAACCGGGCTGCGGTGGAAGCCATGTGGGACTGGGTCGGGGTGCATGGCCACAGGCGTTTCGTGGCGCTGGCCAGGCAATACGAACATGTGAAGTAAAAATTTTTTGAAAAAAAGTCGCCTGCCTTGTCGATTTTCCCTGCCCTGCTTCGTCGTCATATTGAAACATCCGATATGCCCGACAGGCACCCACTCTACAGGAGAACTCGATGAACGCCTTCCGCACCCTTCTCGCCACTCTTTTCAGCGCTACGGTCGCGCTGACCGTCTTCCCTCCAGCCGCCCGCGCCGCAGAAGCAAAGGCCGCCGCGCCGGCCAGCAAACCGGCCAGCAGCGGTTATCTCAGCGTCAATGGCGTCAACTACCACTACCAGGTCCACGGCAAGGGCGAGCCGCTGCTGCTCTTGCACGGCGGCCTGGGCCAGATCGAGATGTTCGGCCCGGTGCTGGCGGCGCTGGCCCAGTCGCGCCAGGTGATCGGCGTCGACCTGTACGGCCACGGCCGCACGGCGCTGACCGACCGTCCCATGAGCTTGCACGACATGGGCGACGACATGGCGCAGATCCTCAAGCAGCTTGGCCACGAGAACGTGGACGTGATGGGGTATTCGATGGGCGGCGGCGTCGCCTTCCGCCTGGCCGTGCAACACCCGCAGCGGGTCCGGCGCCTGGTGCTGATGTCGGCAGGCTACGCGCAGGACGGCTTCTACCCTGAAATGCTGCCGCTGCAGGCGCAAGTCGGCGCCGCGATGGCCGACATGATGAAGGAAACCCCGATGTACAAGTCCTACGCCGCGGTGGCGCCGCGTCCGCAGGATTTCCCCAAGCTGCTCGACCAGATGGGCGCGTTCATGCGCAAGTCCTACGACTATGCCGACGACGCCAGGAAGCTGGCGATGCCGGTCATGCTGGTCTATGGCGACAGCGATATGTACCGTCCGGAGCACATCGTCAAGTTCTACCAGCTGCTCGGTGGCGGGCTGAAGGATGCGGGCTGGGGCCGCGAGCACATGGCGAAGAACCGCCTGGCGATCTTGCCTGGGTTCACCCACTACGACCTGTTCCTGGCGCCGAGCCTGGTGCCGACGGTGCTGCCTTTCCTCGATGGGAAGAGCAATACGGCCAGCTGGGCGCAGCAGGTCGCCGCGTCGAAGTAGGGCTTGCAGCAGGCGAAAAAAAGCGCACCGAGGTGCGCTTTTTTGTATGTTGCGTGGTCTTCTGCGCGGTCTTACTTGCGCGAAGCCATCGGCGGCACGTCGCGGGTCTGCGCGCCGACGAACAGCTGGCGCGGACGGCCGATCTTCTGTTCCGGATCCGAGATCATTTCGTTCCACTGCGCGATCCAGCCGATCGTGCGCGCCATCGCGAAGATACCGGTGAACAGCGACACCGGAATGCCCAGCGCCGACTGCACGATGCCCGAGTAGAAGTCGACGTTCGGGTACAGCTTGCGCGACACGAAGTATTCGTCTTCCAGCGCGATCTTTTCCAGCGCCATCGCCAGCTTGAACAGCGGGTCGTCCTGCAAGCCCAGTTCCTGCAGCACTTCGTGGCAGGTTTCGCGCATCAGCTTGGCGCGCGGGTCGAAATTCTTGTACACGCGGTGACCGAAGCCCATCAGCTTGACGCCGCTGTTCTTGTCTTTCACCTTGGCGATGAAGTCAGGAATGTTCTCGACGGTGCCGATTTCCTTGAGCATGTTCAGCGCCGCTTCGTTGGCGCCGCCGTGGGCAGGGCCCCACAGGCAGGCGATGCCGGCTGCGATACAGGCGAACGGGTTCGCGCCCGACGAGCCCGACAGGCGGACGGTCGAGGTCGATGCGTTCTGTTCGTGGTCCGCGTGCAGGATCAGGATGCGGTCCAGCGCGCGCACCAGCACATCGTTGACCTTGTACTCTTCGCATGGGTTGCCGAACATCATGCGCATGAAGTTGGCGCTGTACGACAGGTCGTTGCGTGGATACACGAACGGCTGGCCGATCGAGTATTTGTACGACATCGCGACCAGGGTCGGCATCTTGGCGATCAGGCGGATCGCCGACACTTCGCGGTGGTGCGGGTCATTGATGTCGAGCGAGTCGTGGTAGAACGAGGCCAGCGCGCCGACCGTGCCGACCAGCACCGACATCGGGTGCGCGTCACGGCGGAAACCGCGGAAGAAGAACTGCATCTGCTCGTGCACCATCGTGTGCTTGGTGACGGTGTCGGTGAACTTCTGCTTCTGGGCCGCATTCGGCAATTCGCCGTTCAGCAGCAGGAAGCAGGTTTCGAGGAAGTCGCAGTTGACGGCCAGTTGTTCGATCGGGTAGCCGCGGTACAGCAGCTCGCCCTTGTCGCCATCGATGTAGGTGATGGTCGAGTTACAGGCGGCGGTCGACATGAAGCCCGGGTCGTAGGTGAACTTGCCGGTCTGGGCGTAGAGCTTGCGGATGTCGATGACGTCCGGGCCTACCGTGCCCTTGTAGATCGGCATGTCGATGGCGGGGCTGCCATCGGAAAACGACAGGGTGGCTTTGGTTTCAGAGATGTTCATGGCACGTCCTTCTTGGGAGGTGAGGCTAACAAAGATTAAGTGTAAAAATTAAGAGCGGGAACTTTTTATGCTTGGCGCAAGCGGACCAGCAAGGCCCGCACCTGCGGCAGATCGACTTCACCTTCTGGCTCTTTGCGTGCCAGCAGCAGGTCCATCAGCGGGTTGTCCGCCAGGTCGAGCAAACGCGACAGCGCATCGACTTCCTCGTCGGACAAGCCTTCTTCGTGCGCGTCCAGAAAACGCGTGAGAATGAGGTCGTTTTCGAGCAGACCGCGGCGGCTGCGCCAGCGCAGGCGGGCGCGGTTCGCCGGGTCGGATTGATGCGTTGTCACTCTAGAGTCCGTCGTTTGGTCAACACTATACTCCCGCTGCCCCAAATAGGCAGTACGGTACTTTTACTGTATTTCAAGTACTTAAATGGCGCGACGGACCATCAATTCCTTGATCTTGCCGATCGCCTTGTTCGGGTTCAGGCCCTTCGGGCAGACGTCGACGCAGTTCATGATCGAATGGCAGCGGAACAGGCGGTACGGGTCTTCCAGGTTGTCCAGGCGCGCGCCGGTCGCTTCGTCGCGCGAATCGGCGATGAAGCGGTAGGCTTGCAGCAGGCCGGCCGGGCCGACGAACTTGTCCGGATTCCACCAGAACGACGGGCACGAGGTCGAGCAGCAGGCGCACAGGATGCACTCGTACAGGCCGTCGAGCTCTTCGCGCTCGGCGGGGGTCTGCAGGCGCTCTTTCTCGGGGCGGATCGAATCGTTGATCAGGTAAGGCTTGATCGAGTCGTACTGCTTGAAGAACTGGGTCATGTCGACGATCAGGTCGCGGATCACCGGCAAGCCTGGCAGCGGACGCAGCACGATCGGCTGGGTCAGCTCATTCAGGTTGGTGGTGCACGCCAGGCCGTTCTTGCCGTTGATGTTCATCGCGTCCGAACCGCACACGCCTTCGCGGCACGAGCGGCGCAGGCTCAGGGTGTCGTCGACGTCCGACTTGATGCGCTGCAGCGCGTCGAGCAGCATCTTGTCGTTGTCCTGCAGCGTGACCGTCAGGTCCTGCATGTACGGCTTGGCATCCTTGTCCGGATCGTAGCGGTAGATTTTGAATTGTAGGGTACGTGGCATGGCTAACCTTAGAAGGTGCGTGGTTTCGGTTTGAACGTGTCGACGGTCAGCGGCTTGGTGATCACTGGCTTGTACTCGAGGCGGTTGCCTTCCGAGAACCACAGCGTGTGCTTCATCCAGACGTCGTCGTCGCGGGTCGGGTAGTCGCTGTGGGCGTGCGCGCCGCGCGATTCCTTGCGCGCCACGGCCGACGTGATCGTCGCTTTCGCGGTCTCGATCAGGTTGTCCAGTTCCAGCGCTTCCACGCGGGCGGTGTTGAACACCATCGACTTGTCCTTGTACGCGACGTGCTTGCGGCGCTCGTCGAGTTCCATGATGGCCACGACGCCCTGCTTGAGCAGTTCTTCGGTACGGAACACGCCGCAGTACTTCTGCATCGCGGCGCGGATGTCGTTGGCGACGTCCTGCACTTTTTCAGTGCCGTTCGAATTTTCCAGCTTGTCCAGGCGGGTCATCGCGAACTCGGCGGCGTCCTTCGGCAGCGGCTTGTTTTCCTTCTGCTTCAGGTTTTGAGCGACCACATGGTTGCCGGCCGCGCGGCCGAACACCACCAGGTCGAGCAGCGAGTTGGTGCCCAGGCGGTTGGCGCCGTGCACCGACACGCAGGCGCACTCGCCGATCGCGTACAGGCCGTTGACAACGGCGACCGGATTGCCATCCTTCGGCGCGACGACCTGGCCGTGGATGTTGGTCGGGATGCCGCCCATCTGGTAGTGAATCGTCGGCACCACGGGAATCGGTTCCTTGGTCGCGTCGACGTTGGCGAACTTGTGGCCGATCTCGAGGATCGACGGCAGGCGCTTGGCGATGGTGTCGGCGCCGATGTGGCGCAGGTCCAGCAGCACGTGGTCCTTGTTCGGACCGCAGCCGCGGCCTTCCTTGATCTCCTGGTCCATCGAGCGCGACACGAAGTCGCGCGGCGCCAGGTCCTTCAGGGTCGGCGCATAGCGCTCCATGAAGCGTTCGCCATTGCTGTTGATGAGGATACCGCCCTCGCCGCGCACGCCTTCGGTGATCAGCACGCCCGCGCCGGACACGCCGGTCGGGTGGAACTGCCAGAACTCCATGTCCTGCAGCGGCAGGCCGGCGCGTGCCGCCATGCCCATGCCGTCGCCGGTGTTGATGAAGGCGTTGGTCGAGGCGGCGAAGATGCGGCCTGCGCCGCCGGTGGCCATGATGGTGGTTTTCGCTTCCAGGATCATGCACTCGCCGGTTTCCATCTCGAGCGCGACCACGCCGACGACGTCGCCGTCGGCATCGCGGATCAGGTCCAGCGCCATCCATTCGACGAAGAAGTGGGTGCGCGCGCGCACGTTGCGCTGGTACAGCGTGTGCAGCAGCGCGTGGCCGGTGCGGTCGGCCGCGGCGCAAGCGCGCTGCACCGGCTTTTCGCCGAAGTTGGCGGTATGGCCGCCGAACGGGCGCTGGTAGATGGTGCCGTCCGGGTTGCGGTCGAACGGCATGCCGAAGTGCTCGAGCTCGTAGACGACCTTCGGCGCTTCGCGGCACATGAATTCGATCGCATCCTGGTCGCCCAGGTAGTCGCCGCCCTTGACGGTGTCGAACATGTGCCAGTACCAGTCGTCCTCGCTCATGTTGCCGAGCGAAGCGCCGATGCCGCCCTGGGCCGCCACCGTGTGCGAACGGGTCGGGAATACCTTGGACAGCACCGCGACGTTCAGGCCGGCTTCGGCCAGTTGCAGCGATGCGCGCATGCCGGAACCGCCGGCGCCGACGATGACCGCATCGAAGCGGCGGGTTGGAATTGCTTTTTTAATTGTCGCCACGATTACAGGCCCCAGAGAATTTGTACGGTGTAGAAGGTGCAGCCGATCAGCCAGAAGATCGTCAGGACCTGCAGGGTCAGGCGGATGCCGACCGGCTTGACGTAATCCATCCAGATGTCGCGCATGCCGACCCAGGCGTGGTAGTACAGGCCGGCGAAGGTGATCAGCGTGAACAGCTTGAACCACTGTTTCGAGAACAGGCCGGCCCAGCCTTCATAGGTGAAGTTGCTGCCGCTCAGGAAGGCGCCCAGCAGGACGAGCGTGTAGACGACCATCAGGATCGCGGTGATGCGCTGGGCCAGCCAGTCTTTCAGGCCGTAATGCGCGCCGACGACGAGGCGATTCGGTCCGACGTTATTTTTTGCCATCAGAATACTCCAAACAATTTAAGGCCCGCCAGCGCAGTCAGCACCAGGCTGACGACCAGCACGCTGACAGCGGTCTGGCGCGCGGAATCTTTTTCGATCGCGACGTGGACGTCCATGAACAGGTGGCGCACGCCGGCACAGAAATGCTGCATGTAGGCCCAGATAAGGCCCAGCAGGACCAGCTTCGCCAAGGGATGGGAGACGATGCCGGAGAAATACGCGAACGTGGTTTCGGAGCGCAGGCTTTGCTCTAACAAGAACAGCACGAACGGCAGCAGCAGGAACATGCCGGCGCCGCTGACGCGGTGCAGGATCGATACCCAGCCGGCAGGCGGCAGGCGATAGTTGGGCAATTCGGTGATGTGGATGTTGCGTATTTCGGGCCGCTGTTTTTTGGCTGCTTCTCTCACGGCTTCTGACATGGTAAGACCTCCCTTGGACTATCTGAATATGTAACCAGCAATTTTCGCCGATTTTGTGTGCTGCACCAATATCTAAATATCAATTTGTGGTAATTGCGATTACTTTGAAACAAGGCATTTTAGGCCTTTTGGGGCGTTCCTGCTGGCAATGGACCGGTTACGACAATTCATTCTGGTAATGATGATGCACCGTCGAATACAGCCCCCGCCTCAGCTCGACCGCCTTGTCCCCATATGTGAACGACACCCGCTCGGCGCACAGCAGGGGTGTACCCTCCGCGACGCCGAGGAACAGCGCGGCGCCGGCGTCGGCGCCCACTGCACGGATTTTTTCGGTCGCGCGGATCATGCGCGTGCCGAACTCGGACTCGAACAGCCCGTACATTGGACCCTTGTATTCGACCAGGCGTTCTGCCGTGAGCCCCTTGAACAGCAGCCCCGGCAGGTAAAGCTCCTCGACGATGGTCGGCGCGCCGTCGAACGACAGCACGCGCTTGATGTAGACGACCGCATCGCCCGACTTCAGGTCGAGCAGGCGCGCCACTTCGGCGGGCGCGCGCATGCGCTTGACTTCGATGATCTTGTTGTCCGGCTGGTGCGGCACGCCCTCGTCGGGCATCAGGCGCAGGAAGCGGAAGTGGGCGCGCGCCTCGTGGTGGGTGGCGACGAAGGTGCCCTTGCCCTGGCGGCGCATGACCAGGTTCTCGGCCGCCAGCTCGTCGATCGCCTTGCGCACCGTGCCCTGGCTGACCTTGAAGCGGCCGGCCAGCTCGACTTCGCTGGGGATCATTTCGCCCGGCTTCCATTCGCCCGACTGCAGGCCCTGGGTGATCAGCGCCTTGATCTGCTGGTACAGCGGACTGAAGGTCGGCGAACTGCCGACCGGCGCCACGGCGGCAGGCGTGCTGGCCGTTGCCGGTGTACCATTGCTGTTCTGATTCGGCGGGACAATATTCATAACCGTCGATTTCACCACAATCGGGCGTTCCAGTCCAGTAAAATACCATCAAGTGTTCTATCTTATATAAGACATAAGATATGAATTGACAGAAATAGCATGCCCCCTTTACACTCGCGATCGATCCGGCATACGCCCCGCTGGTTTTGGTATCATTGCAGTTTTCCCCTGCCGACGCTCGGGAACAGGCGTATCCTCAGCTTCGACCGTTTTTTTCCCACTTTGGAGATTCATCATGGCTAAAACCCCACTGCGCGTTGCTGTCACCGGCGCGGCCGGCCAGATCGGCTATTCCCTGCTGTTCCGCATCGCCAACGGCGACATGCTGGGCAAGGACCAGCCGGTCATTTTGCAACTGCTGGAAATCCCCGACGAGAAGGCCCAGAAGGCGCTCAAGGGCGTGATGATGGAAATCGACGACTGCGCGTTCCCGCTGCTGGCCGGCATGAGCGCCCACAGCGACCCGATGACCGCCTTCAAGGACATCGACTACGCGCTGCTGGTCGGCGCCCGTCCGCGCGGCCCGGGCATGGAACGCAAGGACCTGCTGGAAGCGAACGCCCAGATCTTCACGGTGCAGGGCAAGGCGCTCGACGCCGTCGCTTCGCGCAACGTCAAGGTGCTGGTGGTCGGCAACCCTGCCAACACCAACGCCTACATCGCC
Source organism: Massilia sp. (assembly GCA_036676245.1). Lineage (GTDB taxonomy): Bacteria > Pseudomonadota > Gammaproteobacteria > Burkholderiales > Burkholderiaceae_D > Telluria_A. The sequence continues at coordinate 40,852 of JAKFDH010000178.1, forward strand.
ATGAAATCGGCGCCGTCGCTGCCGTCGAAGAACTTCACCGCCATGCTGCGCCTGGACCACAACCGCGCGCTGTCGCAGGTCGCGGCCAAGACCGGCAAGCCGGTCGCATCGATCGAAAAACTGTGCGTCTGGGGCAACCACTCGCCGACCATGTACGCCGACTACCGCTTCGCCACCATCGACGGCGCATCGGTCAAGGACATGATCAACGACGACGCCTGGAACCGCGACACCTTCCTGCCGACCGTCGGCAAGCGCGGCGCGGCGATCATCGAAGCGCGCGGCCTGTCGTCGGCGGCGTCGGCGGCCAACGCGGCGATCGACCACATGCACGACTGGCACGCCGGCACCAACGGCAAGTGGACCACGATGGGCATCCCGTCGGACGGTTCGTACGGCATCCCTGAAGGCACGATGTTCGGCTTCCCGGTGACCGTCGCCAACGGCGAATACACCATCGTCCAGGGCCTGGCGATCGACGCGTTCTCGCAAGAGCGCATCAACCTGACGCTCAAGGAACTGACCGAAGAGCGCGAAGGCGTGGCCCACCTGCTGGCCTAAGCAGGCAGTGGACGAAAAATCGGACGAATTCGTGGAACCGGTCAAACCACCACCAGTTCGCCGGACTCGCCGTGTCACCGAAGGTGGCGCGGCGGGTGCCCCCGCAAGCGCTCCCCCTGCTCCTGTGCAAGAAAAAACCATGCACCCTTCCGAGGTTTTATTCCAGGGACAACGCCAGCCTTTGCTGCTTCCCGCCTGCGACCATTACGCCGGCTCCGAGAAGCTGATGCAAAAGTCGATGGCCCTGCAACAAGAACTTGGCCCCCTGTTCGACATCACCTTCGACTGCGAAGACGGCGCATCGGCCGGCAACGAGCCGGCCCACGCCCAGCAGATCGTCGGCCTGCTCACTAGCGACGACAACCGCCACAACCGCATCGGCGTGCGCGTGCACGACATCGCCAGCCCCTTCTTCGAAGGCGACCTGGCCGTCATCGTCGGCGCCGCCGCGCGCCGCATGGCCTATGTGGTGCTGCCCAAGGCCGGTTCGGTCGAGGACGTCGCGCGCGCCATCAACCAGATCAACCAGCACGCGGACAAGGCAGGGCGCGACACGCCGCTGCCGGTGCACGTGCTGATCGAGACCCACGGCGCGCTGCGCGACGCCTACGCGATCGCCGCCCTGCCCCAGGTCGAATGCCTGTCGTTCGGCATCATGGACTTCGTGTCGTCGCACTACGGCGCGATCCCGGGCGCGGCGATGCGCACGCCGGGCCAGTTCACCCACCCGCTGGTGGTGCGCGCCAAGCTCGAGATCGCCGCCGCCTGCCATGCGCACGGCAAGATCCCGTCGCACAACGTGACCACCGAAATCAAGGACACCGCGGTGGTCGCCAACGACGCCCAGCGCGCCGCCGCCGAGTTCGGTTTTACCCGGATGTGGAGCATCCATCCGGACCAGATCAAGCCGATCATCAAAGTGTTCACGCCGCGCCTGTCGGAAGTGAACGAAGCGACCAACATCCTGACCGAAGCCAGGAATGCCAGCTGGGGCCCGATCGCCCAGAATGGCCGTTTGCACGACCGCGCCAGCTACCGCTACTACTGGACCGTACTCCAGCGCGCCAGGCTGGCCGGCCTGGCGCTGCCCGAGGCAGCGTCATCCATCCTCAGCCACGACCCTCAACAGGAAGCCACCTGATGTCAAACCTTATCTCGAAATTGCTGCTCGCTTGCGGACTGGCCCTTGCCTCCGCCTCCCTGGTCGCCTCCCACGCGGCCGAACCGGCGGCGCCGAAAGCCAAGGCAGTCAAGGCCAAGCCGAAATCCAGGGCGAAGGCAGTCAATGCCCCTGCCGCGCCGGTGCACGAGGACGATCCGGACATCACCGACACCACGACCACCGAGTACAGCTGCGAACTGGGCAACAAGATCACGATCTACCACAACGAAAAAGACGAGAAGAGCATCGCGCTGCGCTGGAAGACGCGGCTGCACCGCCTGACCGCGGTCGGCACCACGACCGGCGCGCGCCGCTTCGAGAACAACAATTTCGGCCTGATCTGGATCGGCATTCCATCGAAGGGCATGCTGCTCGACTCCAAGCTGAACCGCCAGCTGGCCAACGAATGCCGCAGCGCCGAGCAGGAAGCGGAACACAAAAAAGGCTGAGGCCGTCGCTGCACCGAATTGCATTACACCAGTCATACATAACAAGGTATTCCCCACTAAGGAGAGGTCATGTCCCGCAACACTCTGAACACGCTCAAGGAATTCAAACTGTCCGGCGGCAAAAAAGGCCAGTTCTACTCGCTGCCAGCACTGGAAAAGAAATTGGGCGTCAACGTTTCACGCCTGCCGGTGTCGATCCGCCTGGTGCTTGAATCGGTGCTGCGCAATTGCGACGGCAAGAAGGTCACCGAAGAGCACATCAAGCAGCTGGCCGGCTGGGCGCCGACCGGCGAACGCACCGACGAAATCCCGTTCGTCGTCGCGCGCGTGGTGCTGCAGGACTTCACCGGCGTACCGCTGCTGGCCGACCTGGCCGCGATGCGCAACGTCGCCAGCAAGATGGGCAAGAACCCGAAGAACATCGAGCCGCTGGTGCCGGTCGACCTGGTCGTCGACCACTCGGTCACCATCGACCACTACCGCGAAAAGGGCGCGCTGGACCTGAACATGAAGCTGGAATTCTCGCGCAACAACGAGCGCTACCAGTTCATGAAGTGGGGCATGCAGGCCTTCGACACCTTCGGCGTGGTGCCGCCGGGCTTCGGCATCGTCCACCAGGTCAACCTCGAGTACCTGGCGCGCGGCGTGCACAAGGCCGGCGGCGTGTACTACCCTGACACCCTGGTCGGCACCGACTCGCACACCACCATGATCAACGGCATCGGCGTGGTCGGCTGGGGCGTGGGCGGCATCGAAGCCGAAGCCGGCATGCTGGGCCAGCCGGTCTAC
>JAKFDH010000179.1:0-54086 GCA_036676245.1 Massilia sp.
GCCAACGGCCTGATCGACTACGACGAAGTCGAGCGCCTGGCGGTCGAGCACAAGCCGAAAATGATCGTGGCCGGTTTCTCTGCCTACTCGCAGATTCTGGACTTCCCACGCTTCCGCGCAATCTTGCTTTGCTGCACGATCAAGCCAGTGCAGCGCGCTCGGCAGGCTGCGCGGCAGGCCGGCGCTGCCGAACAGGTAGCGCTTGCCCAGTTCCAGCTGGGCGCTGGCGCGGCCGGCGCGGGCGCCGCGGATAATACCGAGTTCTTCACGATTTGCCATGGTTGCCAATCTGCGGTGAGGGGGGCGACTTGCTGTCAAAAAATTGTAAGCGAGGGTCGCGGGCGCACCGCGTCGAACGACGGTTTTGTTGATTTGGCGCAAACCCGGCAGGTTTTCCGGCGGCGCGCGGCAGATGCATGAATTTGTTGAAAATACGCACCAGACGTGTGCGGAATTCACGTTACCGCGTTTCAAAAATACAACAACACGATTGGAATTATTGGCTTTCAACCAAGCCTACCCCCCATAATTGACCAATACGGCAATCTTGACGCCGCGTGCATTCTCGTTTTACAAGTCGGCTCCGGCGCATGCGGCAAGTCGGATTCCAGCGTTTTACTCTTTAAGGATAGCTCGATGAAAAAATCACTTTTGGCCCTGGCACTGTTCGGCGCATTCGCCGGTATGGCACACGCGCAAAGCGCGGTGATCGTTTACGGCAACTTGGACGCTGGCATCATCAAGCGCACCGGGACGACCCTGAACATTGGCAAACGTGCTAACAACACCCTGGGTTTCAAAGGTACCGAAGACCTGGGCAACGGCCTGAAGGCGCTGTTCCAGCTGGAAATTCGTTACGAGCCGGACAGCGGCACCATCGAACAGGGCGCCGGCGGCGTCCAGCGTCCGCTGTTCCAGGGCCAGAGCCGGGTCGGCCTGCAGGGCGGCTTCGGCATGGTCCGCATCGGCCGCGGCCTGACCGCTTACCAGGAATCGAGCATCGCGTTCGAACCGTTCCATGGTATTCCGTCGCCACAGGGTTTCCAGGCTGACCTCCACGTCGCCGGCTATACCTCCGATCCGCTCGGCCTGGCCGGCAATTCGGCCAACCGCTTCTCGAACGCGATCTTCTTCAATTCGAAGGAATGGAACGGCTTCCAGCTGAACGTGACCGTCGGCAGCAAGGAAGCGAACCAGGGCGCCGCGATCGTCGGCCGCGGCACCGCCGCCGCGCCGCAGTTCCCGGCGAATTCGCAGGCGCACACGCAGCCGTACTCGATCTCGGCCACCTACAAGGCCGGTGCCGGCGCGCTGATGTATGCGCACGAGCGCAACGCGGTCAAATCGACCATCACCTCGATCGCCGGCTCGGTGATGAGCACCCCGGACCTGAAGCTGATGTTCTCGGTGCAACGCCACGACCAGGAACACACCAAGCTGTTTAACTACGGCACCAAGGCCTGGGTCGTCGGCGCCAACTACAGCGTCGGCCCTGGCAAGATCCTGGCGGGCTACGGCCACAAGTCGCCGGACGGCGCGCTCAAGACCAAGCAGTTGTCGCTCGGCTATGAGTACAGCATGTCGAAGCGTACCTACGTGTATGTCGATGCCTCGAACAAGAAGGGCATCACCGTGCCTGCGAGCATCAACACCTTTGCAGTCGGCGTGAACCACTCGTTCTGATCGATTCCCAATCAGGGGCGAAGACTGGGAGACCGGTCTTCGCCCCTGTTACGTTCACCGTTCTGTGTAGTGAAGTTGTAGAAGCGAATCGCACTGTGTCATTTCCGCAACCGGTGACATGCCTGCAATCTTGGCTTTTCTGTACAAGGCAAGAGAACGATGGCATATTGGTTGCAACGAATTAGTACGTGCGTTCGTTTTTACGATACTTAATATCCCTAGTCTTTTGGAGACGCAATGAAAACAAAATTCCTCGCTGGTGTCATCGCTGCCTGCTTCGCAATGCCTGCCATGGCGCAATCTAGCGTGACGATCTACGGTATCGCCGACGCAGGCATCATGAAGGTCAAGAACGAGAACCTCAAGGTCGTGAGCGGCATTGCCGACGGCTCGCGCCTGGGTTTCCGCGGCACGGAAGACCTCGGTGGCGGATATCGCGCGATCTTCAACCTCGAGGCGCGTATCGAACTCGATACCGGCACCCAGAGCCCGGGCCTGGTGACCGACAACCAGGGCCTGTACCTGACCAGGGGCATGGGCGCACTGCCTGCGCCAGTGCTGGCCGGCCTGCGCAGCGCCTTCCAGCCGAAGGGCGGCGCCGCCGTCAACCAGGAAAAAGCCCTGTTCGACCGCACCGCCTACGTTGGCCTGGTCACCCCGGGCGGCGCGATCATGATCGGCCGCATGTACACCCCTGGCTATGAAGTGTTCGCCGCATCCGACGTGTTCGAGAGCGGCACCGCGGGCACCTGGGGCGGCATCACCGGCGGCACCGCCGGCTTCACCGCACTGGGCGCCGACATCCGCTCGCAGAAGGCGGTCCAGTACCGCGTCGCGACCCCTGCCGGCGTCGGCGGTTCGATCATGTACGGCACCCGCAACTCCGGTTACCTGGGCCGCTACAACAAGTTCTACGGCGCAGCTGTGACCTACAAGGCGAATGGCGTCGACGCCGGCCTGGCCCACAACCGCGGCTACGACCTGAGCAACAAGGAAAGCCTGGTCACCACCACCCTCGGCGGCTCGTACACCACCGGCCCGTTCAAGCTGTTCGCCGGCTACCATCGCCAGAAGAACCTGAACTCGGCCCTGCTGCGCGACTACCTGGCAGGCTGGGACAGCGCGATCGCCCCTGGCCTGGCGCCACTGGGTGCGGCCACTGCCGGCGCACTGCGCGCTATCTTCGTCAGCAACATCACGATCAACTCGCAAGTGAACGCCAGCAGCCTGCAGTTCGGCGGCCATTACAAGGTCGGCAGCGGCCGCATCATGGCATCGATCGCGCACCAGAACGACCGCATGGCCTCGAACAGCGATGCCCTGCAGTACGCAATCGGCTACGACCACTTCCTGTCGAAGCGCACCGACGTCTACGCCGTCGCCGCCGCCATCAAGAACCGCAACGACGGCCAGTACGTGCCGGGCACCGCGGGTGCGCCAGGCGGCTTCGGCAAAGTGCCGGGCGCGAACACCAGCGCAGTCCAGCTGGGTATCCGTCACCGCTTCTGACCGGTTCCCGCCGTATCGAAAAGACGCCCGCGGGCGTCTTTTTTTTTAGCCCGGCGCGGCGCCGCCTTCGGTTAGAATTGCAGCACCTTCAGAAACAAAGATCCCGATGACCGCAATGCTGGACTCCACCTCCGTCGCCCAATACCTGGCCGACAACCCGAACTTCTTCGACGAACACGCCGGCCTGCTCGGCAACGTGCGCCTGGCCAGCCCGCTGACCGGCAAGGCCGTCTCGCTGCAGGAGCGCCAGATGGAAGTCATGCGCGACAAGTACAAGCTGCTCGAACTGCGCATGGCCGACCTGATCCGCATGGCCCAGGACAATGCCAACATCGCCAACAAATTCCACGCCTGGACCCAGTCGCTGCTGCTGGCGCGCCATGCGCCCGACCTGCCGCGCACCCTGGCCGACGGCTTGCAGTCGCAGTTCAACGTGCCGCAGGTGACCTTGCGCCTGTGGGACCTGGCGCCGGGCTTCGAGGCGCGCTGGTTTACGGCCGGCGTGTCGGACGACGCCCGCATCTTCGCCAACAGCCTGCTCGCGCCCTACTGCGGCAGCAACCACGGCTTCGAAGCCGTGCGCTGGCTCGACGACGGCGCCGCCGTGCAGTCGACCGCGATCCTGCCGCTGCGCAGCGGCGGCGCCGCCTTCGGCCTGCTGATCCTCGGTTCGCACGACGCGCGCCGCTTCACGTCCGACATGGCGACCGACTTCCTGATCCACATCGGCGAGACGGCCAGCGCCGCCCTGGCCGCACTGCGCGGCTAAGCGATGGACGGCGCCGACCCCAGGTTCGAGCCCATCGGGCGCTACCTGGGGCAGCTGGCGACCCAGCGCAAGCTGTCGCCGCATACCGTGCTGGCCTACCGGCGCGACCTGCAGCAACTGTGCGCACTGCCCGGCCCGCCCACCTGGCCCGCCTGGACCGACACCGACATCCGCCGCCTCGCGGCCACCTTGCGCGCGGGCGGCGCGGCGCCGCGCTCGATCGCCCGCAAGCTGTCGAGCTGGCGCGGCTTTTTCGACTGGCTGGCGCGCGACGGCCAGCTGGCGTCGAACCCGGCCGCCGCGGTGCGCGCGCCGAAACGCGCCAAGACCTTGCCGAAGGCGCTCAGCGTCGACGACGCGGTGCAGCTGGTGGGCGCGCGGGCGCCGGGGCGCGCACGACTCGAACCTGCCGAGCTGTGCGACCGGGCCATGTTCGAGCTGCTGTATTCGAGCGGGCTGCGGGTGTCCGAACTGGCCGGGCTCGACATCGCCTGGCGCGCCGCCGGCGACGGCCATGCCGCCTCGCTCGGCTGGATCGACGCCGGCGGCGCCGAAGTGACCGTCACCGGCAAGGGCAGCAAGATGCGCAAGGTGCCGGTCGGCCGGCATGCGCTGGCGGCGCTGGCGGCCTGGATCGCGGTGCGCCCCGCCCCGCGCGACGGCAGCGCGGCGCTGTTTCTGTCGACGCGCGCGACCCGCATCACGCCGCGCGTGGTCCAGCTGCGCCTGAAGGCGCATGCGGCGCGCAGCGGCACCCTGGTCAAGGTCCACCCGCACGTGCTGCGCCATTCCTTCGCCTCGCACGTGCTGCAGTCCTCGGGCGACCTGCGCGCGGTGCAGGAAATGCTGGGCCACGCCAGCATCGCCTCGACCCAGGTCTACACGGCGCTCGACTTCCAGCACCTGGCGGCCGTGTACGACCAGGCCCACCCGCGCGCAAAAACCAAATAAGGCAAGCCCCGGACGCCACATGGCGCATGACAGGGATCAAGCGCGCGGGCGGTATTTGGAAGCAAACGCCGAATTGCGGCATAATCGCTCGATTATCGACAGGCACATACCATGGCACTGATACCCAGCACTATCCTGACCGGCTTCCTCGGCGCCGGCAAGACCACCCTCCTGAACCGCATCCTGCAGGAGGACCACGGCCTGAAGATCGCCGTCATCGAGAACGAGTTCGGGCAGGAAAACATCGACAACGAGATCCTGGTCCAGGACAGCGGCGAACAGATCGTCGAGATGAACAACGGCTGCATCTGCTGCACCGTGCGCGGCGACCTGATCGTGGCGCTGGGCGAACTGGCGCGCCGGCGCGAGGCCGGCGAGCTGCATTTCGACCGCGTCGTCATCGAGACCACCGGCCTGGCCAATCCCGGCCCCGTGGCCCAGACCTTCTTCGTCGACGAGGAAGTCGGCGCCCACTACCTGCTCGACGCGGTGATCACCGTGGTCGACGCGCGCCATGCGATGACCCAGCTCGACGAGCACGAGGAAGCCCAGCGCCAGGTCGGCTTCGCCGACCGCCTGCTCATTTCCAAGACCGACCTGGTCGACGCCGCCCAGCTGGCCGCGCTGAAGGCGCGCCTGACCCGCATCAACCCGCGCGCGCCGATCGGCCAGGTCGACTTCGGCCGCGCCCCGCTCGCCGAAGTGCTCGACATCAAGGGCTTCAACCTGAACGACAAGCTCGAGATCGATCCGGATTTCCTGCGCGCCGAGGAGCATGAGCACGAGCACCATGAGCACGACCATGTGCACACCGAAGCCTGCAATCACGACCACCATACGCCCCACCACAGCGACGAGATCGCCGCCTTCGTGTTCAAGAGCGCGCGCCCCTTCGATCCGGCCAAGCTCGACGAATTCCTCGGCGGCCTGGTCAATGTATTCGGCCCGCGCATGCTGCGCTACAAGGGTGTGTTGCTGATGGACGGGGCCGACCGCAAGGTGGTTTTCCAGGGCGTGCACCAGATGATGGGCAGCGATCTGGGCGCAAAATGGGCGGAAAACGAAGAACGTGGCAGCAAAATGGTTTTTATTGGCAAAAATCTACCGAAAGACGTCTTTATCCACGGTTTGGAACAATGTTTGGTATAAACTATCCCGGTTTTGTAAGCACGGTATTTCGCCACGGCTTTCATTGACGTGCCGGACCTTCGTGCAGTGCTGATTAACGACTGAATTGCCAACGCGCCATTGCGGCGAGGGGAAGACATCGGGATGGCAATATGAAGGCAACCGTGACCAAGACCGCCAAAACCAAATCGGGTGGAGTACTCAAGACTGTCGCTTCGGCGCTGGCCAAGAAGATCTCCGTCGCCATGAAACCGGCCGCCAAGGCCAAGCCTGCGGCAAAGGCCAAGCCTGCGGCCAAGGCCGCCAAACCGGCGCCCGGGAAGGCGACGCCGCCGGCCGCGAAAAAGGCGGCGAAGCCGGCCGCCAAGCCGGCGGCGAAAGCGGCGCCAAAGGCCGCCGCCAAGCCAGCCGCCAAGCCGGCAAAGGCAGTGAAGGCCGCGGCCGCCAAACCGGCGCCGAAAGCGGTCGCGAAGAAAGCGGCGCCGGCAAAATCGGCACCGAAAGCCGTGCCCGCAAAAGCGGCGCCGGCCGGCAGGAACAGCGTGGCCAAGCCGGCCGCGCAGGCGGCTGTCAAGGCAGCCGGGGCAAGGACAAGCAGTACAGCAGCGAAGGCCGTGCCGGCCGCGAAAGCGAAGGCCGCGAGCGTGCCGAAGACGGCCGAGGCAAGCAGTAAAAAGACGGCTGCGCAGCAGGCCGTCAAGGTAGTCGATTCGCGCGCGGACACCGGTTCAGTTCAGGGTGCCCCTGCCGAGTTAGCTGATAAAATGAAAACCTCTGTCGTATCGAAGGTAACAGAAGTCATGACTAAAACAACCAAATCGACCCCCGCCGTGAACGCAGACGGCCGTCTCCTGTCCGAAGACGAAATCCGTTCGATGAGCGAGAAGGATTACATGAATCCGGCGCAGCTGGCGTTCTTCAAGGCACGCCTGCAGCAGCTCGAAAAAGACCTGCTCAAGAACGCCGGCGAGACCACCGAGCACCTGCGTGAAACCGTGCTGGTGCCCGATCCGGCCGACCGCGCCACGATCGAGGAAGAGCACGCGCTCGAACTGCGCACCCGCGACCGCGAGCGCAAGCTGCTCAAGAAGGTGCAGCAATCGATCGCCGCGATCGACGCCGGCGACTACGGCTGGTGCGAAGAGACCGGCGAACCGATCGGCATCCCGCGCCTGATCGCCCGGCCGACCGCCACCCTGTCGCTGGAAGCGCAGCAGCGCCGCGAATTGAAGCAAAAACTGTACGGCGATTAACCGCGCGTCGTCATCGCAAAAAAGCATGCGCCTACCAACGCATGCTTTTTTATTTTGCGCGGCACGAGTGCGAACGAAATCCTTGCCCTTCGGCTACACTATCGGCTGGCTGACAGATATTTGATCCGGCTCACAGGTGCGCGGCGCATGGCCGGGATCGCCGTGCTAACGTGACGATCGGCGGCGCCGCACACCAGACAGGGAACGACGTGGGTATTTTCTCCATTTTCAAGGGAAAAAAAGGCAGTAACGAGGGCACGGCCGAGCCGGTCGACTCGCGCCTGCGCGCCGGCGAACCCTCGCGCCTGGCGCTCGACACCGACGCCGAGCGGGCGCGCCAGCGCGAAATCGCGCGCGCCACCGCCGCCAAGATCGACGCCATCGAATCGGCCATGGCCGACGACATCTTCAACACCCCCGAACCGGCCTGGGGCAGCGGCCCCAAAAAGAACCGCAGCATCGTCCAGGCCAAGGCCAACCCGGGCGACGAAACCCTGCCGATGCTCGAGCTGGCGACCACCGAGCTGCTGGCCGACGACGACATGCCGGCCATGCCGGCGCAAGGGCAGACCGCGCCCGTCATCGAGGAAATCGCCATCATGTACGCCAACAACCAGCTGGCCGTGGCCGAGGCGATGCTGGTCGACAGCCTGCAGGATGTCGGCCGCACCGACCGCACCGTGTGGTGGATGCTGTTCGACCTGTACCAGGCCAGCGGGCGCCAGGACGATTTCGACAACGTCGCGATCGACTACGCCAGCCTGTTCGAAACCTCGCCGCCGACCTGGGCCCCGCCGCTGGCGGCCGGCAAGGACGAGCGCACCTACGCCGGCGTCACGCCGACCGAATCGTTGGTCGGCATCCTCGACGGCCACATCGAACCCCAGCTCGAGCGCCTGCTGTCGCTGGACGGCTCGCACCCGGTGCTGCGCATGGAATTCGGGCGCATCAAGGATGTCACGCCGGAAGGCTGCGCGCTGCTGCTGGCCGCGCTGAACCGGCTGCACAAGGCCAGGCGCGAGCTGATCGTGGCCGGCGCGGCCGAACTGGCGGCGCTGGTGCGCGGCACCATCGCCGTCGGCGACCGCGACTCTTCCGAGGCGCCGTGGCTGCTGCTGCTGGCGCTGCTCCAGGTAATGAACCAAGAGAAAGATTTCGAAGAAACGGCCATGGATTACTGCGTCACCTTCGAGGTGTCGCCGCCGTCGTTCGAGCCGACCACCAAGATGGCCAGCGCCGCCAGCGCCCGGGCGCCGGTATCGACCGACCGCTTCATGCTGCCGCTGGTGGTCGAGGGCAACACCGCCCAGCTGTTCGACGCGATCGACAGCTACGCGGCCGAGGCCCAGCCGGTGCTGATCGACTGCAGCCGCATGGCGCGCATCGACTACGGCGCCGCCAGCGCCCTGATGGCGCGCCTGCGCACCATCGCCGCCGCCGAAAAAACGATCGAATTCCGCGACATGAACCATCTGGTCGCCGCGCTGTTCAAACTCCTGGGGTACGCCGAAGTATCGCGCCTGTTCCCCCACAAGTACTAAATCCAGGCACGCGCCGCCAGCACACGGCATCAGGCCCTGAGCGGCGCGGCCTGCGGCCACGCGCCGCCGGACAGGGGCCCGGCCAGGCAGCGTACCGGCACTGCCGCCGGCCGCGCTGCGCCGCGTCCGGGATCGCCGTCCAGCACAAAGACGCTGACAACCCTGGCCAGGCTGGCGGCCTGGTCCTGCAGGGATTGCGCGGCGGCCGCCGCCTCCTCCACCAGCGCCGCGTTCTGCCGGGTTCCGTCTTCCATCTGGACGATCGCCAGGTTGATCCGCTCGATGCCGGCGGTCTGCGCCTGGCTGGCGCGCGTGATGTCGCCCATGATGGCGGTCACCAGGTTCACGCGCGCCACGATGTCGTCCATCGTGGCGCCTGCCCGGTCGGCCATGCGCGCGCCCTGCGCCACCTTCTCGACCGAGTCGCCGATCAGCGCCTCGATCTCTTTCGCGGCCATCGCCGAGCGCTGGGCCAGGTTGCGCACCTCGGCGGCCACCACCGCGAACCCGCGCCCCTGTCCGCCCGCCCGGGCCGCTTCCACGGCGGCGTTCAGGGCCAGGATATTGGTTTGGAAGGCGATGCCGTCGATCACGGCGATGATGTCGACAATCTTCTTCGCCGAGGCGCTGATCGCCCCCATCATGTCGACCAGCTGCGCCACCGCGGCGCCGCCTTCGGTGGCCGCGCCGGACGCCGACAGCGCCAGGCCATTCGCCCGGATCGCGTTCTCGGCGTTCTGCTTGACCGTGCCGGTCAGCGCTTCCATCGAGGACGCCGTCTGTTCCAGCGCGGCGGCTTGCTGTTCGGTGCGGGCAGACAGGTCCAGATTGCCGCCCGCCATCTGGCGCGACGCGGTCGCCATCGTGTCGGTGCCGGCGCGGACCTGGCCGACAATGCCGGCCAGGCTGTCGCGCATGGTCCTGATCGCAAACAGCAGGCTCGACTGGTCGCCTGGATCGGTGTCGACCGCGACCGTCAGATTGCCATCGGCAATCCGCTCGGCGATGCGCCCGGCATAGCCCGGCTCGCCGCCCAGTTGCCGCACCAGGCCGCGGGTGATCCGGTACGCTGCGCCGATCGCGATCGCGAAGGCCAGCGCGCCAAAGAACAGCATGAGCATGAAGGCGAGCGCAATGCTGGACTTGATCGCCGCGCTGCTGGCGGCGACGCTGTCCGTTTGCAGGCCCGACAGCGCTTCGACCTGCTGCTGCAGTCCATTCAGGATCGGCAGGGTTTGCTGGTTCATCAATGCGACCGCCGCTTCCCGCTGGTCGCGGGCCAGCAGGCTCTCGACCTGGGTAAATGAGGCGACATACAGGGCGCGCCGCTGCTGGATGGCGGCCAGCAGCGTCCGCCCCTCCTGCGTGTCGACCAGCCTGTCGAGATCGGCCAGCGCAGCGGTGATGATCTTCTTGTTGGCCGCGATGCGCGCATTGATGGCGCGCGCCTGCGCCTTGTCCGCGATGAACAGCTGCATGGTCTGGCGCGCGTTTTCGCGCACGGTGACATTGATTACGTCGGCCGCGTCCGCCTGCACCCACACTTCGCCGATGATCCGGCTGTTCAGCCGGCCGATGCTGTTCAGCTGGACCAGTGCGCTCACCATCAGGGCCATCATCATGAACAGGACCAGGCCGAAGCCCAGTCCCAGGCGCATGCCCACGGTCAGCGTGATGCTTTTCATGGTTGTCCCCTTCTCGGTGTGCGGCAACGCATGCGGCTTCATGCCGGCATGCGCAGCAAGTGATTGTTGGCCAGCAGCTGGGCCACCTGCGGCGCCGGGAGCGGCCTGGCGAAGTAGTAGCCCTGCATTTCATGGCAGCCGTGCAGTTCCAGGAAATCCGCCTGGACCCGGCTCTCCACGCCTTCGGCGATCACATTCATGTTCAGGTTCGACGCCAGCGCGACGATGGTCTTGACGATCGCGCGGTCGTTCGCGCTCTCGCCCACGCCCACGATGAAGGAGCGGTCGATCTTGATCGAATCGAGCGGAAAGCGGCGCAGGTAGTTGAGCGAGGAATAGCCGGTGCCGAAATCGTCCAGCGACAGCCGCACGCCCAGGCACTTCAAGTCCGACAGGATGCCGATCGCCTCGACCGCATCGGGCATGATCGCGGTCTCGGTCAGTTCCAGTTCCAGGTACTGCGGCGCCAGGCCGGTCTCGCCGAGCGCGGCCGCGACGACATCGATCAGCTGGCCGGGATCGAGCTGGCGCGCCGAGAGGTTGACCGCCATGTGTACCGGCACCCCGTCGATGTCTTGCCAGGCGCGGCTCTGGCGGCAGGCGGTGCGGATCACCCAGGCCCCGAGTTCGACGATCAGGCCGGTCTCTTCGGCCAGCGGGATGAAGGCGGACGGTGCGATGAGGCCGAGCGTCGGATGGTTCCAGCGCAGCAGGGCTTCGACGCCGGTGATGGCGCCGGTGCGCAAGTTGAACTTCGGCTGGTAGTGCAGGTCGAATTCGGCATGTTCCAGCGCATGATGCAGCGCTGTTTCGAGCTTCTGCCGTTCGCGGTTGTGGGCGTTCAGTTCTTCGGTGAAGAAGCGCACGGTATTGCGGCCTTCGCGCTTGGCGCGGTACATCGCCAGGTCGACGTTCTTCAGCAGGGTCTGCTCCAGCTCGCCATCGCGCGGGTACAGGCTGACCCCGATGCTGGCGCTGACATACACCTGCTGCTGCTCCACCGTGAACGGCCGCGACAGTTCGCCCAGCAGCTTGTTGGCCACCACCATGGCCTCGTTGCAGTTCTCCATCTCGGGCAGCACGATCACGAATTCGTCGCCGCCCAGCCGGGCCACGGTATCGGCCTCGCGCACCACGGCCCGCATGCGCTGGGCCACCACTTTGAGCAGGGCGTCGCCTGCGTCATGGCCCAGGCTGTCATTGATGACCTTGAAATTGTCCAGGTCGTGCAGCAGTATGCCGACCAGCTTGCCGCTGCGGCCGGCGTTGGCGATCGCCACGCGCAGCCGGTCGCTGAGCAGATTGCGGTTGGCAAGGCCGGTCAGGGCATCGTAGTTGGCGCCATATTCCAGCTGCAGTTCGTAGCGCTTGCGCGCCGCCTCCACCTGCAAGGCCGCGATCCCGTACGCCAGGTTGTCGGCCAGCCCTTCCATGATCTTCTTTTCGTCGGCGGTGAAGGCATTCGCGGTGGCGGCGTACACGGTGAGCGTGCCGATCGCCTCGCCGCCGGCCTTGAGCGGCAGCGCCATCACCGACGCCAGCCCGCAGGCGGCCGAAAACACCTGCCACACCGGGCCGGCCGGATGGTCGCCGATGCCGCTCGCGATCGCGGCCCTGAGCGCCTGCTCCTGCACGCCGGCCAGCGCCACCATGCGCGCGCCCGGCGCGGCCGCATCGCCGGCGCAGTCGACCCAGACATAGGGATGGCCGCCCACGTCGTGCACGATACGGCAGATCTGCTCGAGCAGGGCGCTGGCGCAGGTCGCACGGATCACCGCTTCGCTGCAGGCGTTCTGCAGGCGCATCGCGCGCTCGACCCGCTTGCGGGCGGTGATGTCGAGAATGATGCCGATGGTCGAAGGCGCGCCGTCCATCTCCATGGCCGAGCCGTAGACTTCCACGTCGAACATGCTGCCATCCTTGCGCCGCGCGCTGCGTTCGTAGTGCACTTCGCGCACTTCGCCGCGGATGCGGCGCTCGATGTTCTGGGCGACGAACGCGCGTTCGTGGTCGGCCACCAGGTCCAGCGCACTGGCCGTGCTCATCATCTCCTGGCGGTCGAAGGCGAACATCTCCGCCATCTTCGGATTGACGAAGCGGTAGCGTCCGTCCTGGACGATGTAGACGCCCACCACGGTGTTCTCGGCCAGGCCGCGGAAGGTCAGCTCGGCCTGGCGGACGCTGTGGCGGTCGCGTTCCAGGTCGGCCACCAGGTCGCCGATGCGCTCCGCGCTCTGGTTGAAGGCCAGCGCCAGCTGTCCGATCTCGTCCTGCGAACGGAAGTGCACACGGGCCCGGTAGTCGCCGCGCGCCAGCGCCAGGCTCTGCCGCGCCAGTGCCCGCAAGGGCAGGACAAAGTGATGGCGCGCCGTGAGCAGCGCCAGCACCAGGGCGGCGACATCGATCGCCAGCAGCGCGGCCATCTTGGCGAGGGCCGCCCGCTGCGCCTGCTGGGCTTCCTGCGTCAGGGCCAGCACGACGGCCTCGGCACGCTCGAGCTGGATCGCCTGCGCGGCTTCGATCATGGCCGATTCGAGCGCCGCATGGCGCGCCGCTCCTGATCCCGCTGCCAGTGCCTGGCGCTGGCGCCGGTAGCGCGCCCACTCGTCCTGCAAGGACTTCAGCTGCGCCGCCGGCTGGCCCGATGGCCGGCGCAGGCTGAAGCCGAACGCGCTGCCGCCCTCGGCCAGCGCCGACAAGGCCGTCTCGTACTCATCGATGCTACGCTGGAGCAGCGCCGGGGCCGGCCCGGGCTGGTACAGCGCCCGCGTACTCTGGTAGGCGATCTTTTGACTGAGCATGCGCAGCTTGCCCGCCACATTCACCGTTTCCGCCACGCCATTCAGGTCCTGCAGCAAGGACTGGGCGACCATGATGTTGGCGAAAGCCACCAGCGAGGCGCTCATGAACAGCGCACCGATCTTGGTACTGACGGACAGGCGGAATAGGTTCTTGGTCAAGGCGGCCCAGCTTTATCACGGTTGCGAATATGCGACATCATGTATTTGTATGAGGCACAGTGTGTTTGCAAAGTAAGCAGCGTGGAAGTGCCGCATGGACGGGGCCGAACAGCCCTAGCGGGAATGGCGCGCGTAGACGGCGGCAAGTTGCGAACGGCAAGTCACTTGCAGCTTCAGGTAAATGTTGCTGAGATAATTCTTGACCGTCTTGTCGCTCAGACCCAGGATCGCGGCGATTTCCTTGTTGGACTTGCCGTCGGCGACCAGCGGCGGAATCTTGCGTTCCTGCGGCGACAGCAAGGCATAGGCGCCGGCCGACGGCATTTTCTTCCGTTCGGGCGCAGGGGCCGGGCTGCGCGGCCGCGCCAGCGCATGGATCGCATCGGCCAGTTCCCTGGCGCCGAAATGCTTGAGCAAATAGCCATCGCTGCCGGCCGCCAGGCAGCGGCGGCGCGCTTCCTCGCAGTCCACCGAGGTCAGGAAGATCACCTGCACCCCGGGGCAGGCGGCGCGGATCTTGCGGCAGGCGTCCAGCGTCGAGCCATCCGGCAGTTCGGTTTCCATCAGGATCAGGTCGGGCTTGTGCAGGATGGCCAGGCGGACCGCATCGGCGCCGCTGGCGCAGGCATCGACGACATCGATGTGATAGGTCCTGAGCGCGTGCGAGATACCGATCTGCATGACTTCATGTCCATCGACCAGCAAGGCCCGGATTCTATGCTGCATCGGTCGCCCCCCGTGCCGCGGCCAGCATCCGTTCGAAGGCGGCGGCCGGTACCGGCTTGCTGAACAGATAGCCTTGCACATCGTCGCAGCCGTGCTGGCGCAGGCGCGCCAGTTGCTCGGCCGTTTCGACGCCCTCGGCGATCACGTGCAGCTTCAGGTTGTGCGCCAGCGAAATGATGGAGGCGACGATGGCCGCATCGTCGGCATCGGACATCAGGTCGCGCACGAAGGACTTGTCGATCTTCAGCACATCGATCGGGAAGCGCTTCAGGTACGACAGGCTCGAGTAGCCGGTGCCGAAGTCGTCGATCGACAGGTGCACCCCGATCGCCTTCAGCGCGCGCATGCTGGCGACCGCGGCGTCGACGTCGGCCATCAGCGAGCTCTCGGTCAGTTCGATGTCGAGGCTATCGGCGTCCAGGCCGGTTTCGTCGAGCGCGGCGATGATCGAGGCGGCCAGGTCCTGCGCGCCGAACTGGCGCGCCGACAGGTTCACCGCCACCCGCAAGCCGGTGTAGCCGGCGCGCTGCCATGCCTTGTTCTGGGCGCATGCCGTGCGCAGCACCCAGTCGCCGATCGCCACGATCAAGCCGGTTTCCTCGGCCAGGCCGATGAAGTGGCTGGGCGACACCATGCCCAGTTCGGGATGATTCCATCGGATCAAGGCCTCCATGCCGACGATCCGCCCGCTGCGCACGGCGACCTGGGGCTGGTAGTGCAGCACGAACTCGCCGCGGTCCAGGGCATGGCGCAACTCGCCTTCCAGCTGCAGGCGCTGCAGCGCCCTTGCATCCATCGCCGCGGAATAGAACTGGTAGTTGTTGCGTCCCAGTTCCTTGGCCCGGTACATGGCGATGTCGGCGTGCCGCATCAAGGTCGCCTGATCCCTGCCGTCGGCCGGCCAGGCGGCGACGCCCATGCTGCAGGCCGGGAAATACTCGTGGCCTTCAATGCGCAGCGGCTGTGCGACCGCATCCAGGATGCCCTGCAAGGCCTCCGGGTCGGACAGGATCAGCACGAATTCGTCGCCGCCCAGCCGCGCCACGGTGCCGGCCGGCCCGACGGCCGCGCGCAGGCGGTCGGCCACCTGGATCAGCAGGGTGTCGCCGGCCTGGTAGCCGAGGCTGTCGTTGACGACCTTGAAGCGGTCGAGGTCGAGATACACCAGCCAGAGCGGGCGCGATGCATCGGCGATCGCCTGGCCCAGGCGCTGGTACAGCAGCACGCGGTTGGGCAGTCCGGTCAGCTCGTCGTAGTGGGCCCGATAGGCGAGCGCGCGGTCGCGCTGGTGCAGCGCGGCCTGCGCATGGTGGCGCGCCTCGCGGTGGCGGTGGCCCTGCACGGCCGCCGCGACCCGGTCGGCCAGGCCGTGCAGCAAGGCGACTTCTTCCGGATCGAAGGCGCCCTGTTCGGCCGCGTAGATATTCAGCACCCCCAGCGTTTCCTCATGGCGGCACAGGGGCAGCGCCACCTTGGCCCGGAAACCGCGCCGCGCGGCGTCGGTCCACCACGGCGCCAGGCGCGCATCGCCTTCAAAATCGTTGACCACGACCGGGCCATGGCTGCGCAAGGCCGCGCCGATGGTGCCGTTGCCGGCGGCGCCCGCGGCCAGCGAAGGGCCAAGGCAGTCCACGTAATCCTGGTGCGCGCCGGTGATGCCGGCCAGGCGCAGGCTGGCGCCGTCGCCGCCCTGCACCGCCGCCC
The DNA here is from genome assembly GCA_036676245.1 of Massilia sp. GTDB lineage: Bacteria > Pseudomonadota > Gammaproteobacteria > Burkholderiales > Burkholderiaceae_D > Telluria_A. The sequence goes on from JAKFDH010000179.1 coordinate 15,910, forward strand.
ATGCCATGCGGTAGCCGACCGCGACCACGTCGCACACGCCTTGCAGCAGGGCGCGCTCATCGGCGCTGCCGGCGATCACCCGTTCGCAATCGCCAATCACGCGCAAGGCGCGATGGCAGCGGCGCAGCGATTCCTCCATCGCGGCGGTATGCGCTTGCTGTTTATACCGTTCGTCGGCTTGTGCGATCAGGGTCCCGATTGCCATCGACAGATTCGGCAGCTGCGCCTCGCGCTGGCGGGCGAGGGTGCTGAAAAATTCCAGCACGCCCGGGCTGCGCCGCTCGCCATCGGCACTGACGTAGGCAACCGGAAAGGCATACCCGGACAGCAGGGCGCACTCGGTGGCGCTCTTGCGGCGCACGAAGGCGCGATTGTTGGCGATGTCCTCGACCCAGCCGGCTTCGCCCGTGCCCCACACCTGGCCCACCAGGCCCTCGCCCGGTCCCATGCGCACCGCCGCGCTGTCGCGCGTGAACGCGGTGAGCTGGAACTGCGGCGCGTGCCAGAACTGGCGGCAGGCGAGCTTCGGGTCGGCGCCGGACGCCGGATCGACGGCCCAGTAGGCGCCCCATTCCCAGCCCAGGTTTTCACACACGAGCTGGATCACCTTGGTCACGGCCGCCTCCATGGTGCCGGTGCCGATCAGGATCCGGGTCGACTCGAAGCTGAAGCGCTCGCGCAGCGCTGCATGCCTGGCGGCGGTGATGTCGGTCAGTACGCCCATGCGCACGGCGCCTTGCGCCGGGCCCGGCGGCAGCGATTGCATGCGGATCCAGCGCAGGCCATCGAGCGCATGGACAACGCGAAACGCGCAATCGAGCGGCTTGTCCCGCAGCTGCGACAAGGCCGACATCAGCGCCAGCACGTCGTCCGGGAGGACCTGGATCAGGCAATCTTCCAGTTGCCGATGCGGGCCGCCTTCCACTTCGAGAAAACGGGCGGCGCGCGCGGACAGCACGATCTGGGCGGTCTCGGTGTCGAACCACCAGCGCCCGAACGACGCGGCATCCTCGACCGCATCGCCACGCGGCGCGCACGCCATCGCCGGACGCAGCTTGCGCGACGGTGCGGCAGGCGGCGGCAATGGACTCAGTGAATGCAGCATGGGAAGGCGATGCGCTGCGCTAAGCAACGGCGGCCACGCATGCCGTCGGCGCCGGCGCCGCCAGCAGGTTCGCCAATTTTCATGTTCGACATCTTCGACCTAAGCATTTCCGGCTCTTCCATACGGGCGTCTGATACCGGTATTTACGCAATTTCCATGCCACGGAAGGAAGGCGCGCTGTGCAGCGCAGGATGCAACAAATCGTGTTCGGAGGAATATTCCGATTCGCCATGGAACATTTCAGCGCAGGCGCGCCCGAAGATGGTGCGGCGCGCGGGGCGGAGAACCGCAGCAAAACTGAGTGTTGCGCCGATTTTTCACGTAAGATCGGCGGAAATGGCGCGGGTTGGCGGCGCCCTTGTTCCTGTTCAGCTTACCCGGCCGGTCGCCGGTGCTTACCCTGCTGCCATCTTGCAAATCTGAATACCCGGCCCCATGTCGGGGACAGTGACTTTTGAAGAGGCAAAAAAAATGGAACAATTTCACGGCACCACCATCCTGTGCGTACGGCGCGGCAAGCAAGTCGCGCTCGGCGGCGATGGACAGGTGACGCTCGGCAACATCGTCATGAAGGGCACGGCCCGCAAGGTGCGCAAGCTGTACCAGGGCAAGGTGCTGGTCGGCTTCGCCGGCGGCACCGCCGACGCCTTCACCCTGCTCGACCGCTTCGAGGGCAAGCTCGAGAAGCACCAGGGGCATTTGCTGCGCGCCTCGGTCGAGCTGGCCAAGGACTGGCGCACCGACCGCGTGCTGCGCCGCCTGGAAGCGATGCTGCTGGTGGCCGACCACGAATCGACCCTGGTGATCACCGGCAACGGCGACGTGCTGGAGCCGGAAGACGGCATCGGCGCGATCGGCTCGGGCGGCACCTACGCCCAGTCGGCGGCCAAGGCCTTGCAGGAAAACACCGATCTGTCGCCGGGCGAGATCGTCAAGAAAGCGCTGACCATCGCCGGCGAGCTGTGCATCTACACGAATATGTCGCATACCATCGAAACACTGGACTGAGCCGAGATTCCCATGAACATGATCATGAGCATGACCCCCCCTGAAATCGTCTCGGAGCTGGACAAGCATGTCGTCGGCCAAGGCAAGGCCAAGCGCGCGGTCGCGATCGCGCTGCGCAACCGCTGGCGGCGCCAGCAGGTGGCCGAGCCGCTGCGCCACGAGATCACCCCGAAGAACATCCTGATGATCGGCCCCACCGGGGTCGGCAAGACCGAGATCGCGCGCCGCCTGGCCAAGCTGGCCGACGCCCCCTTCATCAAGATCGAAGCGACCAAGTTCACCGAAGTGGGCTATGTCGGGCGCGACGTCGACACCATCATCCGCGACCTGATCGACATCGGCATCAAGCAGACCCGCGCCAGCGAAATGAAGAAGGTGCGCCAGCGCGCCGAGGACGCCGCCGAAGACCGCATCATCGACATCCTGGTGCCGCCGGCGCGCGACTTCGGCTTCAACGTCAGCCAGGCGCCGGCCGCTGGCGACAAGGATGGCGACAACACCCGCCAGACTTTCCGCAAGCGCCTGCGCGAAGGCAGCCTGGACGAGCGCGAAATCGAGCTCGAGCTGGCCGAGGCCGGCCCGCAGATGGAAATCATGGCCCCGCCGGGCATGGAAGAAATGACCGAGCAGATCAAGTCCATGTTCTCCGGCATCGGCGGCGCGCGCAAGAAGCCGCGCAAGGTCAAGATCGCCGACGCCATGAAGCTGCTGACCGAGGAAGAGGCGGCCAAGCTGATCAACGACGACGAAATGAAGCAGAAGGCGATCGCCAACGTCGAGCAGAACGGCATCGTGTTCCTCGACGAGATCGACAAGATCGCCTCGCGCTCCGAGCATGGCGGCGCCGACGTCTCGCGCGCCGGCGTGCAGCGCGACCTGCTGCCGCTGGTCGAGGGCACGACCGTCAACACCAAGTACGGCATGATCCGCACCGACCACATCCTGTTCATCGCGTCCGGCGCCTTCCACCTGGCCAAGCCGAGCGACCTGATCCCGGAATTGCAGGGGCGCTTCCCGATCCGGGTCGAGCTCGAATCGCTGTCGATCGCCGACTTCGAATGCATCCTGACCGCCACCGACGCCTGCCTGACCAAGCAGTACGAAGCCTTGCTGGCGACCGAGAACGTCAAGGTCCAGTTCACGCCGGACGGCATCACGCGGCTGGCCGAGATCGCGTTCGCGGTCAATGAGCGCACCGAGAACATCGGCGCGCGCCGCCTGTACACGGTGATGGAAAAGCTGCTCGAGGAAGTGTCGTTCGCGGCCAGCGACAGCAGCGGCCAGGTGGTGGACATCACCGCGGCCTATGTCAACGAGCGGCTCGACAAGCTGGCGGTCAACGAAGACCTGTCGCGCTACGTGCTGTAAGTTTTTGAGATTAAAGGGAGCAGGCGATGGCCAACAAGGCACTGGCGACGCGCCAGAAGATGCGGATCCAGGTCGAACCGTCGCAGCAGTTCGGCAAGCCGCGCAACCCGGTGGCGGTGGCCGCCAAGCTGCGTGCGGCCGGCCCCCACACCAAGGGCAAGACGGCCCAGCGCCAGGCCGAGAAGCGGGCGCTGGCCAAGGCCAGGCTCAAGAGCGACGAGGAAGAATAGGCGGGCCGCCTGCGGGCGCCCTGAGGGCGCCCGCGATCAGGCCATCTGGAAGGCGCAGCGCGCCGTGTTCTGGATTACTGCCGGGTTTTCGGAAGCACCATGGTGCCGCTGTCAGCCGACACGCGGCCGTTGCTGACATCGACCGAAATGCGGCTGCTATGCGTCTGGCCCAGCTGGCGCGTTCCATCCAGCTCGCGCAACTGCGCATCACCCTTCAATTCGACGATCCCGCCTTTTTCGTCGTAGGCGATCTGCTGCGCCTGGCCCTCGACCCACAGGTCGCCGGCGCCGCTGCGCTTCTGGCGGAAGGTGGCCGGCTGGCCGGGAACGCCAGTCATCGTCAAGGCCAGCATGCCGTCCGCACCATGCCTGAGCTCGGCGCTGTCGGACTTGAGCAGCAGCGCGCCCCGCTTGAGCACCACATTGCCGCTCGCGCGCTGGACCCGCGAGGCGATATCGACCTCCATCCTGTCGTAGCTGACGGTGGTCTTCGCTTGCGACTCGGCGTGCCCGGCGCGGGCCGTCAGCGCCATCAAGCTCAGTGCTGCGAACATCCACCGCTTCTTCATCGCCCGGCTCCTGTCTTTGGAATGTTCAAAGTGTCCATGATTCTCATCGCAAGTACCACCAGCTTGTGCGAAGCACCGTTAAACGGTACATTAGGTACTGGATTACAGTACGAGGCGTCCCATGAGCTCACCTGAGCTGGTCTTACAAGTGCTGCGCACCGAGCTGCGCGCGGCCGGCATCACCTACAAAATGCTGGCCGAGCGCATCGCGATGAGCGAATCCTCGGTCAAGCGCATGTTCGGCCAGAAGGACATGTCCTTGTCGCGGCTGGAGCAGATCTGCAAGGCGGCCGGGGTGGCGATGGAAGACGTGCTGCGCGGCGCGGCCGACGTCCGGCCGCACGCCGACACCTTGACGCTGCCCCAGGAAAAGTCCCTGATCGCCAAGCCCAAGCTGCTGCTGGTGGCGATCTGCTGCCTGGGCCACTGGAGCATCGAGCAGGTGCTGGAGACCTACCGCCTGACGGAGCCCGAGTGCATCGGCTACCTCGCCGAGCTGGACCGGCTCGGCCTGATCCAGCTCAAGCCGGGCAACCGCTACAGCCTGCGGGTGTCGAATGCCTTCCACTGGCTGGCGGACGGTCCGGTGCAGCAGTATTTCCGCGCGCATGTGGTGGACGACTACTTCAGCGGCCGCTTCGACGGCCCCGGCGAGACACTGATGTGCCTGCCGGCGAGGCTGTCGCTGCCGAGCGCGAACGAGCTGGTCGCGAAGATCCAGCAGCTGGCCGGCGAACTGGCGCGGCTGCACCAGCACGACCGCAAGCTCGACACGCCGGAGCGCGATGGCTTCACCTTGCTGCTGGGGTTCAGGTCGTGGGAGTTCGGGGCGTTTACGGCGTTGCGGCGGTAATCAGGAAGCGCGACCATCAATCTCGAGAAACACAAACCACCGTCGTCCCTGCGGAGGCAGGGACCCATGCTGAATTTGCTCAGTATGGGTCCCTGCCTCCGCAGGGACGACGTTGATGAGGGCCTCTTCTTTTAAGCGCGGCCGAATCCGGCGAGCGCACCACTTACCAAATAGGCCCGAGGAACAGATAAAACGTCCCCTGCCCGCCCCTGGTCGCCCCCGCCCCCACATACGCCGGCCCGAAGCGCGTGTCGACCGACACGAAGCCGCTGGCCGCCTGCTTGAACAGGGTGCCGCGGACCGGCTGGTCCTGGTTGAAGCCGCCGCCCATCTCCAGCGAGAAGCCGGCGCGGATATTCCCGCCCACGGTGGCCGGCAAGGCGCCGATGCGGCGCGCCATCACCAGCCGCGCGAACGCGATGCTGCGGCCCTGGACCGAATCGGGCGTGCTGCCCGACAGCCGGAAAAAGCCGCCCAGGGTCAGCGGCGCCGCCCCGTTGCGCGAGCGCGCATATTCGCCGTACAAGTGGCCGGCCCAGTTGGTGGTGTGGAAGGCGGTCATGCCGAGCATCGAGGTGCGCGACGCCGACAGCCCGTCCACCGGCTCCGTCGCCCGCGTCAGCTCGACGTCGACCAGGTGGCCGCTGCTCGGGAAACCGAGCGAGTCGAGCGTGTCGACCCGGTAGCGCAGGAAATTGGTGGTTTCGTAGCCATGCGTGATGGGCGCCTGCGGATCGTCCGGGATCACCACGCGCGCGCCGATCCGCTGGCGCAGGATGCCGGCATGGATGTCGCCCCAGGTGCCCAGCTCGCGTCCCAGCACCAGGCTGTTGGCGCGCACGCTGTAGGCCAGGCGCAGCCGGCGCCGGCCATCCTCGAACAGGTCGGTCGAACTCGACCCGTACTGCGTCGACGCCGCCGTGTACCACTGCGAGCCCGGTCCCAGCGGCTGGTAGAACTGCATGCCGAGGTCGCGCTTGTCGCCGATGCGCGCCACCGTGCGCAGTTCCGCGCCCCAGCTGTTGAGCGATGTGGCCGTGTGCATCAGCTTGATGGCGAACACGTTGGCATCGTCGAAATCGCTGGCCAGCTCCAGGCCCACCCGCACCCGGCTGCTGGCCCACGGCGCTTCGGTGGCGCGGATGCTGACCTCGCGCTTGCCCTGCGCGTCGGTGATGTCGGTCTCGACCCGCGCCAGGTCGCCGCGCCCGTACAGCAGCTGGGCCGCCTTGCGCACCTCGTCCCTGGTGGCCGGCTTGCCCTCGGCCAGGCCGGTCTGGTTGGCCAGGATCAGCGGATTGATCTGGCCACTGGTCTGCACCTCGACCTTGGCCAGCGGCAGCGGCAGGTCGGCCAGCGGCGGCGCGGCCAGGCGCCGGTTCTCGAACACGGCGTAGTCGTCCGCGCCCAGCGCCAGCGGCTTGAGCAGGTGGGCCAGCTTGCGCGCCGCTTCCTCGCCCGCCTTGATCGCGCCATCCACGTTGCGGAAGTCCATGAAGGTCACGCCGTCGAGCGCGGGCGCGATCAGGATGTCGTCCGGCCGCAGCTCCTTGATCGAGCGCTGCACGTTCTGCTCGGTCAGGATGTTGATCATCTGCTGGGCGACGCCGAGCGCGCTGGCCAGTTCATGTTCGGACGACAGCGGCGTGCCGACATTGACGGCGATGACGATGTCGGCCCCCATCCGGTGCGCCATGTCGATCGGCAGGTTGCGCACCAGGCCGCCATCGACGACCAGGCGCTGGTGCACCCGCACCGGCGCGAATACGCCCGGCACCGCCAGCGAGGCGCGCATGGTCAGGAACAGCGGGGTGTCGACCAGGTCGACCAGCTCGCCGCTGACCAGGTCCGAGGCGACCGAGCGGAATGGCAGCGGCAGCTCGCTGACCGGCTTGTCGCGGGTGCCGGCCGGCAGCATGCGGCCCAGCGCCGCCTCCAGCGCGGCGTTGCCGGCGGCCGAAGGCGGCAAGGTCACGCCGTCGCGGCGCACGCCGAACTCGATGCGCGAGGGCAGCAGCAGGTCTTCCTCGCGGCGCCGGAACTCGAGGTCCTCGCGCGCCGGACGGTCGGCCACCACCCGGTCCCAGTCGGTGCGGCGCGCCATCGCGTCCAGTTCCGCGACCGAGGCGCCGGCCGCATAGGCGCCGCCGACCACGCTGCCCATGCTGGTGCCGACCACCATGTCGACCGGCACATGCAGCTCGCGCAGCACGCGCAGCACGCCGATGTGGGCGAAGCCGCGCGCGCCGCCGCCCGACAGCACCAGGGCGATCTTCGGGCGCGCCGGCGTTTTCGCCGCGACGTCCGCGTGCGGCGCCTGGTCCTGGGGCGCGCCGGCGAAGGCGGGAAGCTGCAGCGCGAGCGCGCAGGCGCAACAAGCCGCAATGCGGCGCAAAGTGGTCATGAGATGCTCCTGCAACGAATCCGGGATGCCGTTAAGTTATGCGCAATATCCGACGTCGTCCCCGCGTGCGCGAGGACGACGTTGGTTAGTGTTGTGGCCGATACGGCGGCCGCGCCGCTTCATTCGGTCGGCGGCGAGTTCACGCGGGTCGGCGGCGGCATCTGCGGCTGCGGCGTCGGCGGTGGCGGCGGCTCGACCGGGCCGGTCGGGCGGCCGCCACCGGTCATCTCGTTTCCCGGCGGCGGCGCAGGCTGGGCCGGCGCGCCGATCGACAGCCCGGGCGGCGCCGCCTTGCTGTCGGTGGCCAGCTCGATGCGCTTGAGGACGCCGCCTTCGGACAGCATCACGTACTTCGGGTGCACTTCCTTGACGGTCACGCCGCTGGCGAATTCCTTGCCCAGCTTGACCGCCTGCGGGGTCTGGCCGTCCGCGACCAGGATCGCGGCGCTGTCGCGGCCCGCGACCACCACCCCGGTCAGCTGGTAGCTGGTGGCCACCGCCGCCATGGCCTGGCCGCCGAACAGGGTGGCGGCGGCGTCCGGCGCCGGCTCCGGCAGGGTCGCCGCCGCGACCGGGGCCAGCGGGCGCTGGGCCGGTTTGTACAACTGCAGCACCCAGTAGGCGATCGACGCCGACAGGGCGATCAGGGCCAGCAGGCTAAAAAGTATAGGCAGACGCTTCATGATTTCCTTGGTTACCGCACCAGCTGGTTAATTTCGATGATCGGCATCAGCACCGCGAGCACGATCAGCAGCACCACCACGCCCATCGCCAGGATCAGCACCGGCTCGAGCAGGCCGGCGATGGTCAGCGCGCGCCGCTCCAGGTCCAGCTGCTGGGAATCGGCGGCCCGCTCGAGCATGGCCGGCAGTTCGCCGGTGATCTCGCCGGCGCGGATCATGTGAATCAGCATCGGCGGAAAGTGCTTTTGCGCCGACAGCGCGCGCGCCAGGCTGACGCCCTCGCGCACGCTGGCGCTGGCCTCTTCGACCAGCTCCTTCATCGCCACGTTCGACAGGGTGTCGCGGCTGGTGTCGAGCGCGCGCAGGATCGGCACCCCGGAACCGGTGGTGATCGCCAGCGTGCTGGCGAAGCGCGCCGTGTTCAGGCTGCGCTCGAACTTGCCGTACACGGGCGCCGTCAGCAGCCAGGCGTGCCAGCGGCGCTTCAGTTCCGGGTTTTGCAGCGCGCGCCGCGCGAGGAAGCCGGCGCCGACCAGCAGGATGCCGACCACGATGCCCCAGGCGCGCACGAAGTTCGACACCGCCAGCATGATGACGGTGAGGATCGGCAGCTGCTGCTTGGTGTTGGTGAACACCGACACGATCTGCGGCACCACATAGGCCAGCAGGAAGATGACGATCGCGAACGCGACCACGGTCACGATGGCCGGGTACAGGAAGGCCATGCGCACCTTTTGCACCAGCGCGTTGCGGCGTTCGATGTAGTCGGCCAGGCGCGACAGCACCCGCGCCAGGTGGCCGATCTGCTCGCCCGAGGCGACCAGCGCGCGGAAGATCTCGGCGAAATCGCGCGGGTGGCGCGACAGCGCGTCGGAGAACGAGGCGCCGCCCATCACTTCGGCCCGAATCGAGGCGACCAGGTCGCGCACATAGGGGCGCTCGGCCTGCTCCAGCAGCGCGGTGAAGGCCTGCTCGAGCGGCAGCCCCGCTTCCAGCAGGCTGGCCAGCTGGCGCGTGAACAGCGCCAGCTCGACCTGCGACAGGCGTTCGCCGAAGCCGCGGCTCCTGGCGGCGCCGGACGCGTCGAGCTGCCCTTCGATGACCTCGACGCTGATCGGCGTCAGGCCCTGGGTGCGCAGGTCGGAACGGGCCGAGCGCGGGCTGTCGGCGTTGACCACGCCCTTGCGGGTGGCGCCGCCATCGTCGACGGCTTCGTAGCGGAAGGCTGGCATCGATTAATCCTTGGTCACGCGCAGCAGTTCGGCCTGGGTGGTGGTGCCGTCGCGCAGCCAGCGCTCGCCGTCTTCGCGCATGGTCTTCATGCCGCTGTGCTGGGCGGCGCTGCGGATCTCGGCTTCCGAGGCGCGGTTGTGGATCTGCGCGCTGATCTGGTCGTTGGTCTCGAGCAGTTCGTAGACGCCGACCCGGCCCTGGTAGCCGGTGTGGCCGCACTTGTCGCAGCCGACCGCCCTGTAGTACGGGCCGTCTTGCGCCTTGCAGTGCACGCACAGCTTGCGCACCAGGCGCTGCGCCATCACGCCCAGCAGCGACGAGGACAGCAGGAACGGTTCGATGCCCATGTCCAGCAGGCGCGTCACGGCGGCCGCCGCGTCGTTGGTGTGCAGGGTGGCCAGCACCAGGTGGCCGGTCAGCGAAGCCTGCACCGCGATCTGCGCGGTTTCCAGGTCGCGGATCTCGCCGATCATGATCACGTCCGGATCCTGGCGCAGGATGGCGCGCAGGGCCTTGGCGAAGCTCATGTCGATGCGGGCGTTGACCTGGGTCTGGCCGACGCCGATCAGGTCGTACTCGATCGGGTCTTCGACGGTCAGGATGTTGGTGGTGGTCGCGTTCAGGCGCGACAGCGCCGCATACAGCGTGGTGGTCTTGCCCGAGCCGGTCGGCCCGGTCACCAGCACGATGCCGTGCGGCTGCTTGATCAGGGTGTCGAAGTGCGGCAGCAAGTCGGCGCTCATGCCCAGGTGGCCCAGGTCGAGGCGGCCGGCTTCCTTGTCCAGCAAACGCAGCACGGCGCGCTCGCCGTGGCCGGTCGGCAGGGTCGATACGCGCACGTCGACCGGCTTGCCGCCCACGCGCAGGGTGATGCGGCCGTCCTGCGGCAGGCGCTTTTCGGCGATGTCGAGCTGCGCCATGATCTTGATGCGCGAGATCAGCGAGGCGTGGATCGCCTTGCGCGGGCGCACCACGTCGCGCAGCGAACCGTCGATCCGGAAGCGCACCACCGAGGTCTGCTCGAACGGCTCGATGTGGATGTCGGACGCGCCTTCGCGCAGCGCCTGGGTCAGCAGCGCGTTGATCATGCGGATCACCGGCGCGTCGTCGGACGATTCGAGCAGGTCTTCGATGGCGGGCACGTCCTGCAGCAGCTTGGTCAGGTCGAGGTCGGCGTCGAATTCGTCGGCCACCTGCGAGGCGTCGCCGCCGGCGCCGGCATAGGCGCTGGCGATGGCCGCTTCGAGTTCGGCGCGCTCCATCGAGCGCAGCGCAATGCGCCCGAAGCGGCGCGACACTTCGGCGATGGCGGCCGGCGCGGTGGCGCCCGACACCCACACGTCGACCGTGTGTTCGCCCTCCGCGCCGGCACGCGCCAGCACGCCGAAGTCGCGTGCGAAAGCGTAGGGAAGTAGGTTGCTCATGGCGTTACTGCTGGTTGGCCGGGGTCACCGGACGGTATTTGGCCGGCTCCGGCTCGGCGGCGGGCGCGTTGGCGGGAACTTGCTGCACGGCCGGGCGCACCGGCATCGGCGCCATGTCGCCGCCGGCCGGCGGCTGGCCGTTGCGCAGCTGCGGCAGCACCGGGGTGCCGTAATCCGGCAGCAGGATCGAATCCTTCGGCGTGGCGGCGCGCTCGCCGGCCGAACGCATGTAGTCGTAGCGGTTGGCCGAGATGCTGTTGCTGTCGTCCTTGCTGCGGATGATCACCGGGCGCAGGAACACCATCAGGTTGGTCTTGTTGCGCTGGCGCGTGCGGTACTTGAACAGGTTGCCGATGATCGGGATGTCGCCCAGGCCGCGCACCTTCTCTTCGGAGTCGCCGGTGTCGTCCTTGATCAGGCCGCCGATGACGATGATCTGGCCGTCGTCGGCCACCACGTTGTTCTCGATGACGCGAATATTCGTCGTCAGGCCGGACGACAGGCTGGTGGTGCCGGCCACCACGTCCGAGGTCTCGTGGTAGATCGCCATCTTGATGGTGCCGCCTTCGGAAATCTGCGGCCGCACCTTCAGGGTCAGGCCGACGTCCTTGCGCTCGATGGTCTGGAAGGGGTTGCCGGCGCCGGTGCCGGCGGTGGTGAACGAGCCGCTGATGATCGGCACGTTCTGGCCCACCTTGATGGTCGACAGCTCGTTGTCGAGCGTGAGCATGTTCGGCGTCGACAGGATGTTGGCATTGCCCTCCGACTCGAGCACGTGCGCCAGCGCGCCCAGTCCCAGCTCGCCGTTGATGGTCTTGAACAGGCCGATGGTGGCGCCCGCCGCCTTCGGCAGCGAGGCCGGCGAGCCGAGCGCGCCGGCGATCACGTTGCCGATGTTGTTCGGGCTCTCGACGCCGAAGCCCTGCACCCCGCCGAGGCGGTACTTGCTGTTCGCGTTGCCGGTCAGGCCGAGCCACTGGACGCCGAATTCGGCCGCCTTGTTGGCGTTGACCTCGACGATCAGCGACTCGATATAGACCTGGGCGCGGCGCACGTCGAGCTGGTCGATGACGGCGCGCAGGTTGCGGTAGACGGCGTCGCTGGCGGTGATGATCAGCGTGTTGGTCGACGCGTCGGCCTGGATGAAGCCGGCGCTGCTGGCGCCGCCCCCGCCGCCGACGTTCTGCTGCTGGGCCATCGTGTTGCCGGCCCCGCCCTGCTGCTGTTGCTGCCCGGTGCTGCCGGCGGCGGCGCCGCCGGTGGTCTGCACGCTGCCGCCGGTCGTGCCCTGCCCGGTTTGCGGCAACGCCGACGCGTCCGACGACACCACCGCGCGCAGCGTCTGCGCCAGCTTGGTGGCGTCGGCATTCTTCAGGTACACCACGTGCACGTTACCGGCCTGCATGGTCGGCTGGTCCAGCTTGGCGATGAGCGACTTGGCCAGGCTGGCGCGCGCCGGCGACGGCGCGCGCAGCACCAGCGAATTGGTGCGCGGGTCGGCCACCACCGTGACGCGGCCCGAATCGCCGCCGGCGCCCGGCTCCATCAGCTTGTTGACCATGACCGCCATGTCGCTGGCGATCGCGTGGCGCACCGGGATCACGTCGAGGTCGGCGGCCACCGGCGCGTCGAGCGCGGCGATGATCTTCGACAGCCGCTTCAGGTTATCGGCGTAGTCGGTGATCACCAGGCTGTTGTTGCCCGGGTTGGCCATGATCGAATTGTTCGGCGAAATCAGCGGGCGCAGCACGGCCGTCAGGTTGGCCGCCGATTCGTAGGCCAGGTGGAAGATCTGGGTCGCGATCTGGTCGCCGCCGACGCGCGCGCCGCCAACCCCGACCTGGGTCGGCGAGGATTGCAGCTTGGCTTCGGCTTCCGGCACCACCTTGGCGTAGCCGTCGCCGGTCACCACCGCGTAGCCCTGCAGGCGCAGCTGCGAGGTCAGCAGCGAGAATGCCTGCGACTTCGAGATCGATTTTTCCGACACCAGGGTCAGCGTGCCCTTGACGCGCGGGTCGATGATGAAAGTCATGCCGGTGTAATGCCCGACCGCCTTGATCACCGATTCGATGTCGGCGTTGACGAAGTTCATGGCGGCCTGTTCCTCGGCCGGCGCGGCCCAGGCAGGCGCGAGGCCGGTGGCCATGGCGCAGCACAGCATGGCGCCCGCGGCGATGCGGCGCAGCGCCGGGGAGGAAGAAGTGCTACGGGATTGTTTTTTCATCATTTGAACTCTAAGGCGATTATGTTCTTACCATTGACCATGCGGCGCTGGCCCAGCAAATTGAGGAGATTACCCAGCGTGTCTTCATATCCATCGGCGGCCCTGGCGGTGCCCGAAAATTGCAGGCGGCCCTTGTCGAGCGCGCCTTTTCCGTCCAACACCAGCGCGCCCCTCACTGTACTCAACGACATCTGCGCCGCCTGGCCGCGCCAGTCGAACGCCAATTCATAACTGCCCAGCGGCTTGATCGGCGCCATGCGCGACCCCATGTCGGTCATCGCCAGCACCGTGCGCCCCTTGACGGCCACCGCCTGGCCCATGCGCTCGAGGCCGAGCGTGGTCCACGACAGCTCCATCTGCCCGCTCGGCGCCAGCGTGTTCAGCGGCGCCCCGAGGCCGGCCAGCCGTTCCGCCGGCAGCTTCAGGGCGGCCGGGCTCACTTCCCATTGCGACCAGCTGCCGCGCAGGTTGACCGGCTGGCTCAGCGCCTGCGGATTTTCCAGCTGCAAGTCGACCCGGCCCAGCAGCACCAGCGGCGACAGGCGCCAGGCAAAGCGCCCCGGCAGCAGCGGCGTCACGGCCCCGCCCTCGCCCGGCGCGCCGCCGATGAAGGCAGAGCCGCGCCACAGCGTACCCTGCGCGTCACCGAGAGTCAAACGGCCGCCGGTCTGTCCTTCGACCACCGGCCCCAGCCAGGAGGCCGGCAGGAAGGCCAGCACCGTCAGGGTGACGGTCAACGCGACTGCCGCCAGCCATAGCACGGCGCGTTTCATCGCTGCGCCGTCCCCAGGTCCTGGCGCAGGGTCAGCACCGCGTCGACATTGCCGGCCGGGGTCTGCGCGGTCACGACCAGGTCTTGCACGGCGATCCGGTGCTCGCGCCGCTGGGCGTCCAGCCAGCTGACCAGGTTGGCGAACGAAACGCCGGTAAATTGCAGCTTGGCATACTCGCCCGTCATGCTGAGCGAGGCCGGCGTCATGCCGCGCGCGACCAGCCCGGCCGACAGGCCTTCGCGCGACATCGGCGTCGGCTGCAGCACCGGCTGGCGCGCCAGCTCGCCCGCCTCCAGCGCCAGCGCCTGCAGCTGGGCCACGTCCTGGCGCTGCTTCGGCAGCGACTTGCTCAGCTTGGCGATGCCGCTCACGGCCGGGTCGACCAGCAGGCTGTAGACCAGCGCCATCGCGACCACGGCGCCGCCGATGCCGAGGAATTTGCGTTCCTGCTCGGTGCGCGCCATCCAGGCCAGCGCCACGCGCTCCTTCAGCTGGCTCATGCCGCCGAGGGCGCTCATGGGCGGCCTCCGCCGGCGCGCAGCTGCCAGGTGGCGGGCGCCGCTTCGGACAGGGTCAGGCTGCGCTGCGCGAGCGCCGATTTGAGCTGCTCGGTCATGGCGGGGTCGATCGTGTCGGGTTTGAACTTGATGGTCAGTGCGCGCTCGCGGAACTCGAGCGTGGCCAGCGCCGGCGGATTCGGCAGCGCGCGCGCCGCCTCGCCGAAGGCCGACGCCAGGTACAGGAATTCATCCGGCCCCACCTGGCCGCGGGCGGCCTTGGCGGCGGCCATGCTCTGGCGCATTTGCCTGGCCGGATCGCTGGTCAGCGGCATATTAGGATAGGCGGCAGCGAAGGTCTGGCGCTTGGCCAGGTTCAGGCCGTCGGCTTCGCGCTTCATGCGCAGCCATTCGATGTTCAGGCCGGCCAGGTTGACCACCACCGCCAGCAGCGCCAGCCGGATCGGCCAGCGCCAGCGCTGCCAGTCGCGCGACTTGGCGCCGGCCGCGCCCAGGCCCGGCACCAGGTCGAGCACGGTCGAGCGCGAGCCGGCGATCCAGTGTTCCCACTGATCCGCTTCGAAATGGATGGCGGGGCCGGCGTCCTGCGCCAGCGCCTGGTATTCGCCCAGCTTGTCGGCCGGCACGTACACCGTCAGCGGCGAATCGCCGGCCAGCGCGCGCACCGTCTGCAGCGCCAGCGCGGGCGGGCTGTCCATCGCCAGTCCCAGGCCCGCGTACTGGCCATGGCGCAAGGTGATGCTGGACGCGCCGATGGCGGCGCTGACATTGCCCGGCTGCAGCGGCAGGCACAGCTGCGCAGGCACCGCGCTGACCGCGCGCGCCCCCATCGCCAGCAGCGACTTGACCAGCGGCTCGAGGAAGGCGCGCTGCACCACGGCGACCGTGCGCAGGCTGCCCTCGGGCGCCTGCACCGGCGCCGCCACCAGCACGCAGTCGGCCGGGTCGCCCAGCACATGCTCTTCGACCAGGCCGGGCAAGGCCGCCTTCAGGCGCACGCCCGACAGCGGCGGCATTTTCAGTTGCAGCAGGGTGACGTCGGCCGCGGCCAGCAGCAGCACCACCTTGCGCGCCGAAGCGACCAGGTCGGAAAAGCCGCGCAGCGCACCTTCGCCCTGCTGCACCAGGTTGCCGCCGTCGGCCACCAGCGCGAAGCGCGCCACTGCGCCCTCGCCTTCAGCGCGGGCCGGATGCCGGATAAATAATGTGCTCAATCAGTCTCGCTTTCAGTTTTGGTCTTGAACCCGTTTTGCTCTTGTTCTGGTTTCTAGTTCTGTCGTATCCACAGCACATTCGTCGCGATCGTCCCGTTCAGCTGGCGGTTGACCAGCGCCTCGGCGTCGAGCGCGGCGCGGTCCAGCCGCACCCGGCTCTCGACCAGGAAATATTCGCTGGTGAGCGCGATGATCGGCGTGGCCGCTTGCGGTATCTCTACCTCCTTGCCGTACAGCTGCTGCTTGAATATGGCTTCCATCCGGAAGTGCGCCGTCTTGCGCCGCGCCACCAGCCCGGCCGCTTCCGACACGCTGTAATCCTTCACCACGGCGGCGATCACCTCGGCCGGCGCCGTGTTCACGTTCACCGGCGTCTTCACGGGCAGCACGATGACGAAGGGGCGCAGCTGCGCCACCATGGCCGGGGTGAAGCCCGGCACCGACAGCAAGTCCTCGACGCGCGTCATCTCGGTCGGCATGCTGTTCGGCTGCACCGGCACCGCCGCCGCGCCGCTTGCGCCGCCGCCACCGCCTGCTCCGCCGCCGCCACCTGCTCCGCCGCCACCGCCGCTGCCCTGCGGCACCTCGACCGCGGCGCTGCTGGCCACCGCCAGCGCCGCCTTGGCGGCCAGCGCCGGGTCGATCCGCAAGTTGTTCAACAAGCGGGCGAAAATGCGCTCATGGACCTTGTCCGGGGTCCGCCCTTCCGCCAAATTACGCAGATTGTAACGCGCCGTGGCGTCGACGATGCGACCGGAGAGGGAGGCGTCGAATACTTCGCCCTGGACCCGTTCGCGTTCGATGTACTGGTCGAGCCTGGTTTCGGCCAGCGGCGTGTTCCACACCGCGTCCAGCGTGGTCCAGTCGCGGTTGTCGATGCCGTCCTGGCGCAGCACCAGCCGGGCCCAGTCGAGCGCGCCGCGCAGGATCCATTTGGTCTGCAGGTGCAGGCGCTGGTTTTCCATCGAGCGTACCTGGACCTGCTGCTGCCAGAACAGGCTGGCGACGATCGTCACCGCGAGCGTGGTCAGCAGCAAGGCGGTGATCACCGCCACCCCGCGCTGGCGCCGATGCGGAACACGGCGGCGCGCCATCACATGCCCCCCAGCAGGAAGGATTTGCTCATCGCCGCCTGCAGGCCCTGCACCTGCAAGGCCACCTGCAAACCGGTCGGCGCGGCCTTGCCGGGCACGCCGGGAATGGTTGGCGCCCCCTGGACCTGCGGCTGCGGCTGCGGCTGCGGCTGCAGAGGACGCCAGGCGTCGTTCTCGAACACCAGCACCGCCATCGAGGTCACGCCCTCCTGCAAGGTCACCGGCGGGCTCGGATCGGCATCGCTGGTGGCGGCCTTCCACAGCACGTCGAGCTGCACCAGGTCGCGCGTGCCGAGCGATTCGCGGCGCGTCAGCACGCCGCCGGCGATGCGGTAGGAGATCACCTGCAGGCGCGAAGGTTCGTTGTCGTTGTAGACATTGCGCACCAGGGTCAGGCGGTCGCTGTCGGCCGCCAGCGCCGGGCGCCCGCGCAGCGTTTTCTCGTCGACCGCGTGCTCGCAGTCGCTCTGCATCTGGGCGAAGGCCAGCTGCATGCCGCGCGTGACCTCCATTTGCGCCGACAGCGCCATGCGCGCGCGCACGATGCCGTCGAGGCCGCGCCAGCCCATGATCGCGATGAAGGCCAGGATGCCGATCGCCACCAGCAGCTCGATCAGCGTGAAGCCGCGTGCCCGATAATGATTGCTTCTTTTCATACTTCCCTCATCACCAGCTGGACCAGCTTGATGATGCGGCGCCCCGGGTTGTCAAGGTCGTACACGCTGACCTCGACCCGGCGCAGGCGCGGATTGGGGCTGGCCACGACTTCCTCTTCGCACATCAGCTTGAGGTCGCCCTGCGGGCATTCGAAGCTGTTCTTGCCGATGGCCGGGTATTCGCGCGCCAGGCGGATCTGCACCAGCCGGTTCTCGGCCGACCAGGTGGCCATCATCGCGCTGCGCAGGCCGGCGCTGTTGGAAGTGAGGCTGCCGACCGCGCGCAGCGAGGCGCCCAGCGCGGTGCCGACGATGACCAGCGCCACCAGCACTTCGAGCAGGGTGAAGCCGCGGCTGCGGCGCGCCAGGCGGGACGGCATGTTCATTCGACCGTGAAGTGGCCGACCCCGTCGGCGCGGATGGCGACGGCGTCGTCGCCGCTGGCCAGGGTCAGCACGAAGGCCTTGTCGACCGGTTCGCGGCCGAAGGTGATGCGCAGCGGGTTGGACGAGCCGGCGCTGGGCGGGTCCAGCACCAGCACCACCGGCGCGCTCTTGAACGGGCGCCCGCGCAGCAGGTCGTCCCTGGCGATCTGGTCCCACTGGGCCTCGTTGCGAACCAGGAAACGGTAGCCCTGGGCGTCGGCCTCGAACGCGACCGGGCGGTTGCGCACGATCGCCTCGTCGCGCGCCAGCTGCAGCAGCAGGGCGATGCGCTTGGCCTCGCCCTCGAGGTGCTGGCGCGGGCTCGGCATCGCGTTGAGCGACACCAGGCCGAGCGTGATCCCGATGATGACCATGACGACCATCACCTCAACCAGCGTGAAGCCGGCTGCGCGCAACGGTCGCGATGCGATCATAGGAATCTATTCCCAGGAGCCGACATCGGCATCTTCGCCTTCGCCGCCGGGCTGGCCGTCGGCCCCGAACGAGAACAGGTCGACCTCGCCGTGGATGCCGGGCGCCAGGTACTGGTAGGCGTTGCCCCAAGGGTCCTTCGGCAGTTTTTCGATGTAGCCGCCGGCCTTCCAGCCGTTGGCCTGCGGGCCCGTGGTCGGCTTGGTGATCAGCGACTGCAGGCCCTGCTCGGTGGTCGGGTAGCGCTGGTTGTCGAGCTTGTACAGCTTGAGCGCTTGCATCATGGTCGCGATATCGACCTTGGCCGCGGTCACGCGCGATTCACCGGTACGGCCGAGCAGCTTGGGCACGACCAGCGCGCCGAGGATGCCGATAATGACCACCACCACCATGATTTCGACCAGGGTGAAGCCGCGGGCCAGCTGGCGCCGGATCGGGCGGATTGCAACAGTACGCATAGACTATGAGTTCCAGGAATGGGTGACGATAAAAAACAGAGTATAAGGCCGAAACGCCCGCCGCCACCACCGGCGCGGCGTCTCCAATTGTAAGTCTTTGCGCCGGTCGTACAGTGAATTGCCTATTTGGCTATATCGAGCGCGTCTTTTGACGATACGGGCACCCGGGTGCGCAGCAGCGGCGGGTTCTTGACGAAAGGGACAATCCCGAGCGCCTGGTCGATCTCGTGCGGGTAGACCAGCATGCCGCGCGTGATCACCGCCGCCACCTTGCGGATGTCGCCGATGTGGGCGGTGGGGTCGCCGTCGACCAGCACCAGGTCGGCCAGCTTGCCGGCCACGATGGAACCGCGCTCATGGCTGGTACGGGTGTACAGCGCGCCGTTGCGGGTCGCCACCTGCAGCGCCTGGGCCGGCGCGAGGCCGGCCTTGACCAGCATTTCCAGCTCGGCCTGCAGGGTGAAGCCGGCCAGTTCATCGGTGCCGGCCACGATCGGCACCCCGGCCTTGTACAGGCGGCCAACGAAATCGATCATTTTGGCGAACGATTTTTCGTAACGCTGGCGGGTCGCGGCGTCGGGGATCTTCATCGTGCCGATATGGAAGCCGCGCTTGACGTCGGGCGGCATGTGGTCGGCGATCGCGGCGAACGGCTCGTTCATGTCGCCGTCGGCCTGTTTCAGGAAGGCGAAGGTGGCCAGGGTCGGGTCGACCACCGTGCCCTGCTTCTTCAGCCTGGCGATGAAGCGCCGCACCCGGGGCGAGTCGAAGTCGAGGCCGGCCACCTTTTCGGCCGGCAGCACGAAGCGCTCCAGCGTGCGGGTTTCGGTGGTCGGCGTGGCCAGGAAATTGAGCATGAGCTGGTTGATGTGCTGGATCTCGTCGTAGCCGGCGTCGAGCGCCTGCTCGGCGCGCAGCCCGGCCGGGATGTGGCCGGACACGCGCAGCCCGCGCTGGTGGGCGTAGGCGACGGTGTCCTTCAGGATCGCAGGCGGGAAGGAATTGTAGATCTTCAGCTGCGGATAGCCGTGCTGCGCGTACCAGTCGATCGCGTTCCTGGCCCCGGCCAGGTCCTTGACCGTGAAGCCGTGCGCCGCCGAGTACGGGCTGACGCCTTCGAGGAAGCCGGTCGGCACCACCTGCGGCGCGAGCAGCTTGCCGGCCGCCGTTTCATCGATGATCTTTTGCACGGTGGCGTTGTCGTTGCCCATGTCGCGCACCGTGGTGACCCCGGCCGCCAGGTGCAGGCCGGCCTCCCAGCGGCCGATGTGGCCGTGCATGTCGAACAGGCCGGGCAGCGCCACGCGCCCGCCGGCGTCGATCTCTTGCTCGGCGCCGCGCACCGGCGAGCCGGCCGGCAGCACCGCCGTGATGCGCCCGCGCAGGATGTGGATGTCGGACGGCGCGCCCAGCACCGCCTTGTCGCTGTCGAACACGCGCACGTTGCGCACCACCGTCAGGCCGCTCAAGGGGTGCTGCAGGCTGCCGGCCAGCTCGACCAGCAGCTTGCTCTCGGCCGCCAGCTGGCGCTCGGCCAGCAGCTTGACGCTGCCTTCCCATCCCTCTTCGGCCACGCTCATGTGGCCCGGCGCGATGAAGGCGAACATGCGCGGCGTCTTGCCGCCGGTGGACCAGACGAAGAACGGCGACAGCCCGAGGCCGGTCTCGGCCACCAGTTCGACCGTCTGCACCTGGTCGCCCTTGCGCACCTCGACTTTCTCGAGCACGCGCTGCACCAGCGTACCGGACGGCAACAGCGGCAAGCTGGCGCCATTGCGCACGGCAAAGGCGGCGAGCGACACCGACGCCAGTTCGAACGAGCCGGCCAGCGGCACGTACATGGCGCTGCCGCTGACGGTCTTGCCGCCTTTTTCGGTCGTCGACGACCACGAGGCCTGGTCGCCGCGGCGCTCGAAGGTCTCGTCGACCACGGCGCCGAAGGTCGAATTGCCCTTGACCGAGTACTGCTGCAAGGTGCCGTCCGGCGCCAGCCGGAACTGTTCGGTGTAGTCGGGGCCGCGGCCATTGCTCTTGTACTGGTAGCGCACCTTGACCAGGCCGTCGTCGCCGCGCTCGACCACCTGTTCGCCCATGCGCTTGCCGCCCTCTTCGAAGATGCCGTAGCGGGTGACGGTGGGGGCCGCCTGGACGCTGGCGACTGCGGCTGCCAGCAAAACGAGGGCGAGTTTTATTCTCATGTAGGTCTCCGTACTTTTTTTTTCGGCTAAGTCAGGCATTGCGAAATTCGACAAACTCAACCAACGTCGTCCCTGCGAAGGCAGGGACCCATGCCGAGCGAATTCAGTATGGGTCCCTGCCTTCGCAGGGACGACGCCGGGTAGTGCGGCTTACTTCTTCATTTCGCGACTTCGGCGCCGCACACCGGGCAGGCGGCATTGCGCGCCACCCCGATGCTGGTCCATTCCATCGCGCGGCCGTCGAGCAGCAGCAGGCGGCCGACCAGCGGCGTGCCGGCCGACGCGCCGATGATCAGCTTGAGCGCCTCGGCCGCCTGCATCGCACCGATCACGCCGACCAGGGGCGCGAACACGCCCATCGTGCTGCAGGCGACGTCCTCGAACTTCTGGTCTTGCGGGAACAGGCAGGAGTAGCAGGGCGAGTCGGCGCGGCGCGGGTCGAACACGCTGACCTGGCCGTCGAAGCGGATCACCGCCCCCGACACCAGCGGCACCCGGTGCGCGACGCAGGCGCGGTTGACGGCGTGGCGCGTCTTGAAGTTGTCGCTGCAATCGAGCACGACGGAGGCGCCGGCGACCAGCGCGGCCAGGCGCGCGTCATCGGCCCGCTCGCGCAAGGCGGCGACCTCGATTCCCGGATTGATTTGCAACAGCGCGTCGCGCCCCGACTCGGCCTTTGGCTGGCCGACCCTGGCGGTGGTGTGCATGACCTGGCGCTGCAGGTTGGTCAGGTCGACGTCGTCGTCGTCGACCAGGGTGATGCGGCCGACGCCGGCCGAGGCCAGGTACAGGGCGGCCGGCGAACCGAGGCCGCCGGCGCCGATCAGCAGCGCGTGCGCGTCCAGCAGGCGCTGCTGGCCTTCGATGCCGACTTCATCGAGCAGGATGTGGCGCGAATAGCGCAGCAGCTGGTCGTCGTTCATCGCTGGCGCGCGCCCGGGACCGTCATTTTTTCTTGTCGCCGTTCTTCAGTTCGGGAATCGACCTGGCCGGGTCGAGCGCGGGCGCCACGGCCGCCGGCGGCAGGTCGGCGGCCTTGGTGTCGGCCTTGGCCAGCTTGACCGGCAAGCCCTTGAAGTGGTTCAGCGCCTGGGCCAGCTGGAAGTCGTCCTTGCTGCCGAATTCGAGCGGCTTGCGGCGGCGCGCAATGGCGGCGGCGCGCTGCTCTTCCTCGAGCTCGTCGCGGCGCGACGCGGCGTCGCCGGCCTTGTCCTTGTCGTTCGACAGGTGGCGTTCGAGGTCGGCCTCGCGCACGCGCAGCCCGGCCAGCGCGTCGCCTTCGGGCGTTTCGTCGACCAGCAGGTCGGGCACGATGCCCTTGGCCTGGATCGAGCGGCCTTCCGGCGTGTAGTAGCGGGCCGTGGTCAGCTTGACCGCGGTATCGGGCCCGAGCTGGCGCAGGGTCTGCACCGAGCCCTTGCCGAAGGTCTGGCTGCCCATGATGATGGCGCGCTTGTAGTCCTGCAGCGCGCCGGCGACGATTTCGGAAGCCGAGGCCGAGCCGCCGTTGACCAGCACCACCATCGGCACGGTCTTCAGCGCGGCCGGCAGCTTGGCCAGCGGGTCGGCGTGGCCGCGCGTGGTGTAGAACTCGCGCTTGCCGTAGAAGGTCTGGTTCGAATCGGGCAGCTGGCCGACGGTCGAGACGATCTCGCGCTCGCCCGCCAGGAAGGCGGTCGACACGCCGATCGCGCCCGGCAGCAGGCCGCCCGGGTCGTTGCGCAGGTCCAGCACCAGGCCCTTGAGCTTGGGATCGTCGGCGTACAGCTTGCCGACCTTCTTGGCCATGTCGTCGAGCGTGCTTTCCTGGAACTGGCTGATGCGCAGCCAGGCATAGCCCGGTTCGACGATTTTCGCCTTGACGCTTTGCACGCGGATCTCTTCGCGCACCAGGGTCACGATCCACGGCCGGTCCTCGCCCTTGCGCGCGATCGTCAGCACCGCCTTGGTCTTCGGCTCGCCGCGCATCTTCTTGATCGCCTCGTCCAGGGTCAGGCCCTTGATCGGGGTGCTGTCGATGCGGGTGATCAGGTCGCCCGGCTTGATGCCGGCGCGGAAGGCCGGCGAATCCTCGATCGGCGACACGATCTTGACGTAGCCGTCCTCCATCGCCACCTCGATGCCGAGGCCGACGAACTTGCCCTGCATGCTGTCGCGCATTTCCTTGAAGGCTTTTTTATCGAGGTAGCTCGAATGCGGGTCGAGCGAGGCCACCATGCCGGAAATCGCCTCCGACAGCAGTTTCTTGTCCTCGACGTGCTCGACATAGTCGGTCTTGATCAGGCTATACACGTCGGCCAGCTGGCGCAGCTCGTCGAGCGGCAGCGGGGCGTCGGCGGCGCGGCTGGCCGCCGCGCTGAACTGGAACGAGGCGGCCACGCCGGCGAACATGCCGAGCCCGACCAGGCTCACGCTTTTGAGATTGATGCGCATGATGGCTGCCACCTAGTGTTCCATGTTAAAAATTGACCCAGCTGGCGGGATCGAAGGCTTTTCCGCCGTGCCTGAGCTCAAAGTATAGACCCGATTCCTCGTTGCTGCCGGTATTGCCGACGATGGCGATCGAATCGCCGGCGCGCACGGTATCGCCGGCGCGCTTCAGCACCGCCTGGTTATTCCCGTAGATCGACAGGTAGGCGCCGCCATGGTCGACCAGCACCAGGTTGCCGAAGCCGCGCATGCGATCGGAAAACACCACGCGCCCGGCCGCCACGGCCTTGACGTCGCTGCCTTCGTCGGCCTTGATGAACACGCCCTTCCAGCTCGGTCCGCCGCCGCGCTTGGCGCCGAATTTCGCCATCACCTTGCCGGCCACGGGCGACTTCAGCTGGCCCTTGAGGGCGGCGAAGGCGCCGGCCGGCGCGGCCGGGGCCAGCGCGATGCTTTCCGGCCTGGCCTGGTCCGGATCCGGCTCGGCCGGCTTGCTGGCGACCGGCGGCTCGTCGGCGTCGATCGGGTCCGGCTTGAACGGGACCGGCGGCTTGGCCGTAGCGCCCGGCTTGGCCGCTTCGCGCGCCAGCCGCTCGCGCTCGGCCTGCGCCCTGGCGCGGGCCAGGGCCTGGGCTTCGGCCTTGGCCTTGGCGCGCGCCGCCGCCACCGCTTCCAGGCGGCGCTGCTCGGCGGCGGCCGCCTCGGCCTGTTCCTTGATCAGGCGCGACAGGCGGTCGACCAGGGCGCTCATGCGCTGCTCGTCGCGCTCCAGGTTGCCCACCTCCTTGCGCTGGGCCGCCAGCCGGCTCGACAGGCTGCCGAGCAGGGCCGCGCGCTTGGCCTTTTCCTTGACCAGCACGGCTTTTTGGTCGCGTTCTTCCTGGGCGATCTCTTCCAGCTCGTCCTTCGCGTTCTGGGCTTCCTGCTGGTTGGCCTCGACCGCCGCCAGGTTGGTGCGCAGCGAGGCCAGCAGGCGCGCCTGGGCCTGCGACACATAGGCCATCATCTGCAGCTCGCGGTTGATGCGGTTCGGGTTGTCGCCCGACAGCAGCAGCTTGATGCGGTCTTCATTGCCGGCCACATAGTGCTCGCGCAGCAATCTGGCCAGCTGGGTCTTCTGGGTGTCGATGGTGGCGGCCAGCTTGTCGCGGGCGGCGGCCAGTTCGCGCACCTTGAGATTGGTCGCGCCTTGCTCGTCGGCCAGTTCGCGCAGCGAGCGGTTGGCGTTCGAGATCGCCTCTTCCGACTCGGCCAGGTCGTCCGCCACGTCTTCCTTCTGGCTTTCGGTGCGGCTGATTTCTTCCTTGAGCTTGGCCAGCTTCTTCGCGATCCCGGCGCGGGTTTGCTCGGCCACCACCTTCTGCTTGCTGCGTTCGGTCTGGCGGGGGGCGGCGCTGGCGCCGGACGCGGCCAGCAGGGCCGCGGCCAGGCAAAGCCCGGCCACGGCGCCGCCGCGGAACTTCATTGGATGAAAGGACAAACTACTTGGCCTTCCCTTGGTTCGCCACGGCCGCCATGGCGGCGGCGATCGCGTCCTGGTCGCCCAGGTAGTAGTGGCGGATCGGCTTCAGGTCGGCATCGAGCTCGTAGACCAGCGGCTGGCCGTTCGGGATGTTCAGGCCGACGATGTCGGCGTCGCTGATACCGTCGAGCATCTTGATGATCGCGCGCAGGCTGTTGCCGTGGGCCGAGATCAGGATTTTCTTGCCGGCGCGGATGGCCGGGGCGATTTCCTCGTCCCAGCACGGCATCACGCGCGCCACGGTGTCCTTCAGGCATTCGGTCAGCGGGATCGCTTCCCGCGGCAGGCCGGCGTAGCGCGGGTCCTTGAACGAGGTGCGCTCGTCGTCGGCCGCCAGCGGCGGCGGCGGGACGTCATAGCTGCGGCGCCATACCAGCACCTGGGCGTCGCCGTACTTGGCGGCGGTCTCGCCCTTGTCCAGGCCCTGCAGCGCGCCATAATGGCGCTCGTTCAGGCGCCAGTCGTTCTTGATCGGCAAATACATCATGTCCATTTCGTCCAGCGCCAGCCACAGCGTGCGCACGGCGCGCTTGAGCACCGAGGTGTAGGCCACGTCGAAGCTGAAGCCGGCGTCGCGCAGCACGCGGCCGGCATCGCGCGCTTCGAGCACGCCCTTGGCGGTCAGGTCGACATCGGTCCAGCCGGTGAAGCGGTTTTCAAGGTTCCAGGTGGACTCGCCATGGCGCATGAATACGATTTTGTACATAAGCTATCTTCTTAGAGGTTGGAAATTGCTGCGGAATTGGTGCGAATTAAACCGGATCAAGCTTCTATTTTATAATGCGCGGATTGACTTAAACCATTGGAACCCCGTGAAATTCATTCTTGACCATATTTTCATCGTCAGCATCGTGGTGTTGTCGGGCGGCGCCCTGCTCTGGCCAGCCCTGCAGCCGCGCGGCAAGCGCGCCTCCTCGCTGCAGGTCACCCAGCTGATCAATCGCGGCAAGACCACCGTGCTGGACGTGCGCGATGCGGCAGAATTTGCCAAAGGGCATTTGCGCGACGCGAAGAACATTCCCCTGTCAGATTTGGCCTCACGGATTGGCGAACTCGACAAGCAGAAGGCGCGCACCATCGTCGTCGTGTGCCAGACCGGCGCGCGGGCCGACAAGGCGGTGCGCCAATTGGCGGCAGCGGGGTTTGACGACGTGGTCAGCCTCGACGGCGGCCAGGCAGCGTGGGTGGCGGCGGGCTTGCCGACCACGAAGTAAGCGCCCAGGAAAGGAAGGAACCGACATGACAGCCCATGTAGTGCTTTATCACACGGCCATGTGCCCCTATTGCGTCCGCGCCGAGCGCCTGCTGGAAGCCAAAGGCGTGACCGACATCGAAAAGATCCGGGTCGACCTCGAACCGGACCAGCGCGTCATCATGATGCAGAAGACCGGGCGTCGCACCGTGCCCCAGATCTATGTGGGCGCGACCCATGTCGGCGGTTTTGACGACTTGTATGCGCTCGATCAAGCGGGACGGCTCGATCCCTTGTTAAATGGCGCTTGACGGCCGCGCCGTACCACATTTGGGACAGGCGGCCAGCAAAACTATTGCAAGCAACTTGGTTTTGATACAATTGCCGTCGCATTTGATTTCGCACACCGGGACGGCAATTGGCCGTTCTCACTATTTCACAACGAAAGCGTTCCATGTCTGACGAAAACCTGCAACCAGTATTCCAAATCCAACGCGTCTACCTGAAAGACATGTCGCTGGAGCAACCAAATTCCCCGGCCATCTTCCTCGAGCAGGAAGCGCCATCGATCGAAGTGTCGCTCGACGTGGGCGCCGAAGCGATCGCCGACGGCATCTACGAGTCGACCGTGACCATCACCGTGACCGCCAAGGTCAAGGACAAGGTTGCATTCCTGGTCGAAGGCAAGCAAGCTGGCATCTTCGAAGCGCGCAACATCCCAGCGGACCAGATGGATCCACTGCTGGGCATCGGCTGCCCGAACATCGTTTACCCTTACCTGCGCGGCAATATCGCCGACGTGATCACCCGTGCCGGCTTCCCGCCTGTGCACCTGGCTGAGATCAACTTCGAAGTGTTCTACCAGCAGCGCCGCCAGGCGATGGCTGAAGCCGCCGCAGCGCCGGCTGACGCAGCAGCACAGTAAGTCCAAGTCGTTTCTAGTGTGGGGACAGGGCACCGTCCCCGACGGCCCTGCCCCACCCTACGAAAGGCCCTGATGATGTTTTCCCGAATTCTCGCAGGCGCTGCGCTGCTGTGCGCATCGAGCGCCGGCTTCGCCTTCGACTTCAAGTCGATTGGCGCTTCCCCTGTCGTGCTGTACGACGCCCCCTCGCAAAAGGGCGGCAAGCTGTACATCGCCCCGCGCGGCATGCCGGTCGAGGTCGTGCTGGCCTATGGCGACTGGGTCAAGGTGCGCGACGCCAGCGGCGACGTGGCCTGGACCGAAGCGCGCCTGCTCAGCCCGAAACGCATGGTCGTGGTGCGCAGCGCCAGCGCCCGCGTGCGCGCCGCCGCCGACGACACCGCCGCCGCGGTGATGGTGGTCGACAAGAGCGTGCTGCTCGAACTGGTCGACGCGCCGGCCGCCGGCTGGGCCAAGGTGCGCCACCGCGACGGCAGCACCGGCTTCATCCGCGTGGCCGATGTATGGGGCGTCTGACCCCGCCATGAGCATCCAGCACAAGGCAGCACCCAAGATCACCATCCTCGGCGCCGGCGCCTGGGGCACCGCCATGGCCATCGCGCTGGCCGCGCGCCACGACGTGGTGCTGTGGGGCCGCGACAGCGGCGCCATGGCCGCCATGCAGGCCGCACGCGACAATGCCGGCTACCTGCCCGGTTTTCCCTTCCCGCCCGGCCTGAAGGCCAGCGCCGACTTCGGCGCGGCGCTCGAGCACGTGGCCGGCGCCGAAGCGGGCGCCGCCCCGCTGCTGATCGCCGCCTGCCCGGTGGCCGGCCTGCGGCCGCTGCTGGGGCAGCTCAAGGGCGTGGCGATTCCCAACCTGGTCTGGCTGTGCAAGGGCTTCGAAGGCGGCAGCGGCTTGCTGCCGCACCAGGTGGTGCAGGAAGTGCTGGGCGCCTCGGTGGCCGGCGGCGCCCTGTCCGGCCCCTCGTTCGCGCAGGAAGTGGCGCGCGGCCTGCCGTGCGCGCTGACGATCGCCGCCGATTCCGAGGCGCTGCGCGAACGGGTCGTTGCCACCGTGCACGGCGGCAACCTGCGCGTGTATTCCTGCGACGACCTGGTCGGCGTCGAAGTGGGCGGCGCGGTCAAGAACGTGCTGGCGATCGCCACCGGCGTCGCGGACGGGCTGGGCCTGGGGCTCAATGCGCGCGCGGCGCTGATCACGCGCGGGCTGGCCGAGATCACCCGCCTCGGCATTGCGCTGGGCGGCAAGCCCGGCACCTTCATGGGGCTGACCGGCATGGGCGACCTGATTTTGACCTGCACCGGCGACCTGTCGCGCAACCGGCGGGTCGGCCTCGGGCTGGCGCAGGGCAAGGCGCTCGATGCCATCGTCGCCGAGCTGGGGCACGTGGCCGAAGGCGTCCCCTGCGCCAAGGCGGTGCGCGAACTGGCGCGCAAGCTGGGCGTGGACATGCCGATCACCAACGCGGTGGCGGGCGTGCTGTTCGACGGGGATACGCCGCAGGCGATGCTGGCCAAGCTGATGGCGCGCGATCCGCGCGATGAGTTGAGCTAGGCCCGAGACTTGGAAAGTGGCGTAGGGTGGGTGAGCCGAAGGCGCTACCCACCATGAGCCGCCGATGACGCATGGTGGGTAGCGCCTCCGGCTCACCCACCCTACCCTGCAGCGACGGCCATCGACCTACCCGGCCTCACACCACCCCGCCCTCTTTCTTGTCCGCCGGCCCGCTCGACTTGAGCAGGATCGTCAGCAGCGCCACCGCGTCTTCGTTCGCGCGCACCGCATGCCGCACGCCGCCCAGCAGGTACAGCATTTCCCCCGGCCGCAGCACGGTTTCCACCCCGTGCACATCGCACGCGATCTCCCCCTGCAGGCACAGCAGCGTGATCTCGCCCTCGACCCAGTGCTCCGGCATCGACCGGTCCTTCGGCAGCACCAGCCGGATCAGCTCCATGTTGTCGGTCTTGGCCAGGGCCACCGACGTGAAATGCGCGATATCGTCGTCGCTGCGTTGCAGCGGTATCTTTTCGCCCGAGGCGGCATGTGGCAAGGCCATGTTCACTCCTTTGTTGGTACTGCCTGTTCATCGGCCGGCGGCGCCTCCGGCACGCCGCGCAGCCAGGCGACGAGCGCGGTGGCGTCCCTGAATCCCTCGATCAGCTGCGGCACCACCAGTTCCGGCGCATTGAGCTTGAGCTTGACTTCGGTCCACACGAAGAAGCTCTTCAGCTTCAGGTACTCGATGTGCGGATGGCCGGGATCGAAGCCCTTGGGCGGACGCAGCAGCTTGTCTTCCGGCTGCAAATCGCCGAAAGTCCCTTTCAAGTGCTTATTCTTGAGCACTTTGGCAAATCCTGTCGCATCGTTGACCACGTGTTCGCGGATCGCCTTCAGCCGCGCCGGCGGCGGCAGGTATTCGCCGGCGCCGATCAGCATCACGCCGTTGCCTTCGATGTGGAAATAATAGGTCGGCCCGCCGGCCGCGCTCGGACGCCGCTTGTCGCTCGGCGTGATGCCGGCCGAAAAGCGCGTCTTGTACGGGCGCTTGTCGTTCGAAAAGCGGATATCGCGGTTGATGCGGAACATCGCCTTCTTTGGATTGCAGGCCGCCACCATCTTGTCGGTCGCGCCGAGCCGGCCGATGACCTCGGTCACCAGGGCCAGGAATTCCTCGCGCAGGATGTCGTAGCGCGGCTTGTTCATGATGAACCAGGGGCGGTTGTTGTTGCTCTCGAGTTCCTTCAAAAATTGCGTGAGGTCGCGCAAATGCATGGCGGGCATTCCGATCGAAAAAAGTTAAACAGGCTGGGTGCGGCTGAAACCGGGCTTAGCGGATGCGCGGCCGCTTGCCGACGATGACGTCGACGCTCGCTTCGCGGTTCTTGCGCACCAGCGTCATTGTAGCCTTGGCGCCCGGCGGCAGCTGGGCGATGAGCTTGAGCATCTCGGCGGTGCTGGCGACCTTCTTGCCCTGCACTTCGAGCAGGATGTCGCCGGGGCGGATGCCGGCCCGGTCGGCCGGGCCGTTGCGCACCACGCCGGCGATGATGGCGCCGCTGTCGCGCGCCAGGCCGAAGCTGTCGGCCAGCTCGGGCGTGATGTCCTGGGTCTCGATGCCGATCCAGCCGCGCACCACCTGGCCCGACTTGATGATGGCCTCCAGCACGCTCCTGGCGGTGGTGACGGGAATCGCGAAACCGATGCCGACCGAGCCGCCGCTTTGCGAATAGATCGCCGAGTTAATCCCGATCAGGTTGCCGCTGGTATCGATCAGGGCGCCGCCCGAATTGCCGAAGTTGATCGCGGCATCGGTCTGGATGAAGTTTTCGAAGGGGTTGATGTGCAGGTTGTTGCGGCCGACGGCGGAAATGATGCCCATCGTGACGGTCTGGCCGACGCCGAAGGGGTTGCCGATGGCCAGCACGACATCGCCGACGCGGGCCTGCTCGTCGTGGCCGAGCACCATCACCGGCAGGTTCTTCGCCTCGATGCGGATCACGGCCAGGTCGGTCTCGGGATCGGTGCCGACGACCCTGGCCGGCGCCTTGCGCCCGTCGGCCAGCACCACCTCGATCTCATCGGCCGCCTCGATCACATGGTTGTTGGTCAGGATGAAGCCGTCGGTGCTGACGATGACGCCCGAGCCGAGGCTGTTCTGCCTGTCGTCCTGCGGCAGGCGGTCGCCGAAGAAGCGGCGGAACACCGGATCCTGCAGCAGCGGATGGGTCGAGCGCAGCGCCTTGCTGGTGAGGATGTTGACCACCGCCGGCATTGCGCGCCCCGCCGCCTCGCGGTAGCTGCCGGGGCTGGGCGCGGCGCTGGCCTGCAGCACCGGGACCGTGTTGGCGACCTGGTCGACCCGCATGCGGCCCGGCCCGGCCGCGCCGCCCAGCCAGTCGGGCCGCAGGGCCGCGATGACGAAATACAAGGCCAGTGCGACGGTGACCGTTTGGGCAAACAACAACCAGGCGCGTTGCATCGCGGCAGCCTCCGCTACTTGCGCAGCGAATCGCGGATTTCGCGCAGCAGCAGGACATCTTCGGGCGGGGCGGCCTCGGCCGGCGCCGGTTCCTCGGTGCGGCGCAGCTTGTTCATGAACCGCACCATCTGGAAGATGACGAAGGCGAGGATGACGAAATTCAGCAGGATCGTCAGGAAATTGCCGTACGCCAACACCGCGCCCGCCTTTTTGGCTTCGGCCAGGGACATGCCGAGCGCCTGGTTGTTGAGCGGGATGTAGTAGCTGGCGAAATCGAGCCCGCCGAACAGCAAGCCGATCGGCGGCATGATGACATCCTGGACCAGCGAATCGACAATCTTGCCGAACGCGCCGCCGATGATCACGCCGACCGCCAGGTCGACCACGTTGCCCTTCATGGCAAACTGCTTGAACTCGCCCATCATTGTCATGCTGAACCTCCGGTTTGTGAACGCTATTGAGAGATATGCATAACAATCATACATCGAAGCTATTAGAAACCAAATCGGTCCCGGAGGTTCCAAATGGCCGGCAAGCACCACCGAACGGCGTCAAAAAGCCGCCAAATGGGGCCGAATGAGGGCTACGGCAACATTTTTTCTTTAATTCGCCTGCCGCTTCCCTTATAATTTAAGGTTGCTAGAAGTTCCAAGTGGCTTCTGAAGATTTCGCATTTTGACTGATTGGGGTTGGTATGAGTAACGAAAAGCAGGTCGATCCGGGCCGACGCGGCATGCTCGTCGCTACATGCGCGGCGGGTGGTGTTGTTGGTTTGTCCACAGGTGCGGCTTTGATTAGCACCTTCCAGCCGTCGGAAAAGGCGAAAGCCGCCGGCGCGCCGGTGGAAGTCGATATCGCAGGCATGCAGCCTGGCGAAATGAAAACGGTGGAATGGCGCGGCAAGCCGGTCTGGATCCTGAAGCGTTCGCCGGAAATGGTCGCATCGCTGGCCAAGACCGACGGCCTGGTGGCCGACCCGAAATCGGAACGTACGCCGGACGTGCTGACCCCGGAATACGCGCGCAAGGACCACACGCGCTCGATCAAGCCGGAATTCCTGGTTGCCGTGGGCATCTGTTCGCACCTGGGTTGCTCGCCAAGCTCGAAGTTCGCCGAAGGCGCGCAGCCTAACCTGCCGGACGACTGGGCGGGCGGATTCCTGTGCCCATGCCACGGTTCGACCTTCGACCTGGCCGGCCGCGTCTACAAGAACAAGCCGGCGCCGGACAACCTCGAAGTGCCACGCCATATGTACCTGTCCGATACCAAACTGGTCATCGGCAAAGACGAGAAAGGCGAGGCATAAGATGGCCGCTTTTAAAGAGACGAAATTCGCCAAGGACGCACCGGTCGCCGACAAGGCGCTGGGCTGGGTCGATGACCGCTTCCCGCTGACCAAGCTGTGGAATGACCAGTGGGGCAAGTACTACGCCCCGAAGAACTTCAACTTCTGGTACATCTTCGGCTCGCTGGCGATGCTGGTGCTGGTGCTGCAGATCGTCACCGGCATTTTCCTGACGATGCACTACAAGCCGGATGCGAACCTGGCCTTCGGCTCGGTCGAATACATCATGCGCGAAGTGCCGTGGGGCTGGCTGGTGCGCTACATGCACTCGACCGGCGCATCGGCGTTCTTCATCATCGTCTACCTGCACATGACGCGCGGCCTGCTGTACGGCTCGTACCGCAAGCCACGTGAACTGATCTGGCTGTTCGGTTTCGCCATCTTCCTGTGCCTGATGGCCGAAGCCTTCTTCGGCTACCTGCTGCCATGGGGCCAGATGTCGTACTGGGGCGCACAAGTGATCGTCAACCTGTTCGGCGCGATTCCGCTGATCGGGCCTGACCTGTCGCTGTGGATCCGCGGCGACTACGTCGTTTCCGACGCCACCCTGAACCGCTTCTTCGCCTTCCACGTGATCGCGATCCCGCTGGTTCTGCTGGGCCTGGTTGCCGCCCACCTGATCGCGCTGCACGAAGTCGGCTCGAACAATCCGGACGGCATCGAAGTGAAAGAAAACCTGGGCGCCGACGGCCACCCGGTCGATTCGATTCCTTCGCACCCGTACTACACGGTGCACGACCTGTTCGGCGTGTCGGTGTTCCTGCTGATCTTCAGCTCGGTCGTGTTCTTCGCGCCTGAGATGGGCGGTTACTTCCTGGAATACAACAACTTCATCCCGGCAGACTCGCTGAAGACCCCGGCGCACATCGCACCGACCTGGTACTTCACGCCGTTCTACTCGGTGCTGCGCGCGACGACCGCCGACTTCATGTACGTGCTGATGGGCGCCACCGCCCTGTACGTCGTGTTCATCTGGCTCAAGTCGAAGCTGGCCTTCATGACCAAGGTTGCGATCGCCGTGGTCGCCCTGGTCGCGATCATCGGCATGCTGCCGCAGGTGCTCGATGCGAAGTTCTGGGGTGTGGTGCTGTTCGGTTCGTCGGTGATGATCCTGGCGGCGCTGCCGTGGCTGGACCTTTCCCCGGTCAAGTCGATCCGTTATCGTCCTGACTGGCACAAGTATGTGTACGGCGTGTTCTTCCTGTGCTTCCTGATCCTCGGCTACCTGGGTACCCAGTTGCCGACCGACACGTTCACCCTGATCTCGCAAGTGTGCACCTTGCTGTACTTCAGCTTCTTCCTGCTGATGCCATGGTGGAGCTCGATGGGCACCTTCAAGACTGTGCCTAAGCGCGTGACCTTCCATCCGCATTAATCGACGACATCACAGAGAAGCGACAAAGGACAACCCATGATTTTTTCGAAGAAACTGATCGCCATCCTGGCCCTGGTGCCGGGCCTGGCATTCGCCAGCGAAGCGGGCCACCCGCTGGACAAGGCGCCGGAACGCGCCAGCATGGCAGCGCTGCAGAACGGCGCCAAGCTGTTCGTCAACCACTGCCTGAACTGCCACTCGGCCACGTCGATGCGCTACAACCGCCTGAAGGACCTGGGCCTGACCGACGAACAGATCAAGCAGAACCTGCTGTTCACGGCGGACAAGGTCGGCGAACTGATGACGACCTCGATGCGCCCTGCCGATGCGAAAGCATGGTTCGGCGTGGTGCCGCCTGACCTGTCGGTCATCGCGCGCGCCAAGGCCTCGTCGGCCGGCACCGGTTCCGACTACCTGTACACTTACCTGCGCACCTTCTACAAGGACGACACCCGCCCGACCGGCTGGAACAACCTGATCGTCCCGAACGTGGCAATGCCGCACATCATGTGGCAGCAACAAGGTGTGCGCACGGTCAAGATGGTCGAAGAGAAAGATCCGCATGATCCAAGCAAAATGGTGCACAAGTTTGCCGGTTTCGACACGGTGACCAAGGGCACCATGAGCCAGACCGAATTCGACACCGAAACCGCGGACCTGGTCGCCTTCCTGGGCTGGATGGCGGAACCGGTGCAGAACACGCGCAAGAAGCTGGGCGTATGGGTCGTGCTGTTCCTGTCGCTGTTTGCCCTGCTGGCATGGCGCCTGTCCGCGTCGTACTGGAAAGAAGTCAAGTAAGGCATGACATATCGCCCGCTTTTCGAAGCGGGCTGTTCGGGGTGATCCGCTCGTCGTTTCACCCCCTTTGTTTCTAAGGAACTATAAAAAATGATGGTTCTCTACTCCGGCACCACGTGCCCATTCTCCCAACGCTGCCGCCTGGTCCTGTTCGAAAAAGGCATGGACTTCGAAGTGCGCGATGTGGACCTGTTCAACAAGCCAGAAGACATCTCGACGATGAACCCGTACGGCCAGGTGCCGATCCTGGTCGAACGCGAGCTGATCCTGTACGAATCGAACATCATCAACGAATACATCGACGAGCGCTTCCCGCACCCGCAGCTGATGCCGGCCGATCCGCTGATGCGCGCGCGTGCCCGCCTGATGCTGTTCAACTTCGAGAAAGAGCTGTTCGTCCACGTACACGTGCTCGAGAGCGAGCGTGCCAAGGCCAACGACAAGAGCCATGACAAGGCGCGCGCCGAAATCCGCGACCGCCTGACGACCCTGGCGCCGCTGTTCCTCAAGAACAAGTACATGCTCGGCGACGAGTTCTCGATGCTGGACGTGGCCGTTGCGCCGCTGCTGTGGCGCCTGGACCACTACGGCATCGAACTGTCGAAGACCGCTGCACCGCTGATGAAGTACGCCGAGCGCATTTTCTCGCGCCCTGCCTATATCGAAGCGCTGACGCCGTCCGAGAAAGTCATGCGCCGTTAAATAGTTGCACCCTGCACGCCCGTTGCGCGCGCCGCCTGGCGAATCGA
Source organism: Massilia sp. (assembly GCA_036676245.1). Taxonomy (GTDB): domain Bacteria; phylum Pseudomonadota; class Gammaproteobacteria; order Burkholderiales; family Burkholderiaceae_D; genus Telluria_A. The sequence goes on from JAKFDH010000179.1 coordinate 51,098, forward strand.
CGTAAACTGGCGTGCAGTTCCCGAACACTGCCATCCTGACCCATGCCCGACATCTCAACCAAGCCCTACATGCTGCGCGCCATCTACGAATGGTGCACCGATAGCGGCTTCACGCCCTACCTCGCGGTCAAGGTCGACGCCGCCACGACGGTGCCGATGGAATACGTGAAAAAAGGCGAGATCGTGCTCAATATCAGCTTCGGCGCGACGTCCGGCCTGAAGATGGAGAACGACGCGATCCACTTCCACGCCCGCTTCGGCGGCGTCTCGCGCGAAATCTACGTGCCGGTGCAGAACGTGCTGGCGATCTACGCCAACGAGAACGGCCAGGGCATGGCCTTCGAAGTGACCAGCACCGCCGCCGAGACCACGGCGCCGGCGCCGTCCGAGGCTCCTGCCAGCCCCGCGCCGGCCCTCGCCTCGGTACCGACCTCGGCCAGCCAGGAAGCGGCGCCAGCGCCCCAGCAAAGCGGCCCGGACGACGATACCGACCCGCCGAAGAAGGGCCCGCGCCCGACCCTCACGCGTATCAAATAGCGTATAATCCGGGCAGTAAAAGTTTCGCCGACTTAGCTCATTTGGTAGAGCAGTTGATTTGTAATCATCAGGTGGCCAGTTCGAAACCGGCAGTCGGCACCAGTAAAATCAAGCACTTAGCCCAGTCTTCGGACTGGGCTTTTTGCTTTCTGGGGCGCATGTAGGCGCCATGTAGGCTTTTCGGCTAAATACGGCCACAGCGCGATGACTCTGCCGTTGGCATCTTGCCGCGCAATTGACTTTCTGTTAAGTTATGAAATTACTCTAACGGTCTCGCGTTCTCGCGCCGCAATCTCATGGCACTCAAATTTCACCCGGTCCAGGGCACTATCGTCATCTGCGATTTCGCTGGTCTCAATACGCCCGAAATGACAAAGAAACGGCCCGCCGTAGTCATCTCCCCACGCTTTCGGTGTCGCGACCGGCTGTGCACGATTGTCCCTTTAGCACCACCGCGCCCCGCCCCGTAGAGCCTTACCATTACAAACTGCGGATGGACCCGGTTCTTCCAGATCCTTACAGTGATGAAATCCAATGGGTCAAAGCAGATATGCTTTACACAATGTCATTCGACAGGCTGTCCCTTCCCTTCTGCGGCAAAGACGAGTTCGGGAAGCGAATCTATGACGACCGAGGGCTTGACGCAAAGGACTTTCTCGAAATTCAAAAGTGTTTGCTTCGCGGCATTGGATTGTCCGGGTTGACCGACATGCTTAAATAGCCTATATTCCAAGGGTTCCCGCTCTGCTTTGGCATCGGGCTGAAGTCCACTTCGGTGGCCGTCATACAGCGGAGATTGCAATCCCGTATGGTGTCTGTATCGGGGCCGTCAGAGATGACGGCCCTTTGCTTTTAGGCCGGAAGACCAGCTCTCGGGCAGTGTTACGCATGCGACCTGGGCACCGAAACTGTCACCCTACAGATACTTGCCAGCCATTTCTGCGGACAGCTCGGCACGTGTGCCAAGTCACCACCATTGGGCGCCGTAGTGGCTAAGTTCGGCTTTATTGCGCACTTACCGCGCACCTATTTCACCGAACAGCGTCAAATTTCGTTTAGGTATTCGGCGTGTTTTGACCCACTTCCCACCTGATTTTCCCTATGAGACGTGGAAAATCCGTGTTTGGACGCTCGGACGAAAATTGGTATTATTCGCGCGTATTTTGGTTCATGGAAGTGCGGCGAAATAATAACTCCTCACTTTGGTAATTCGATTGCGACTACCGAGTTTTTATGAGGGAGTAGAGGACCTTCATGCCGAACTCGAAGGTCCCATTCGATGCGTCATCGCCAAAATGAGAGAATAAATTCGTGCTTAGAGCGTTCGCGCCGGTTGTCGAAAGAACACGACCGTCATGTGGCACAAGGACTGACCAGACCGGCTCCCATACGACCCTATCGCGATTGTCACGGGATTTACGTTCCACTACGAGGTGGCCGACGATTGCTTCTTTATGGTGGGCCAGGCGGAGCGAGAATCTACATTCTCCGAAGGGGCTCGATAGAGTGCCTAAGAACTCATTTTCCGCCACCGCAGCGACCATTACACCATCAACTCCACCTGGTTCTTTTTCGTTGAATGTGGCGGCGAGATTCTTGACTACTCTGAACGCACGTTCTTTGATCTGCGCGATTTTTCCGCCATTGTATTGAATCGTCCGCCACTGATTTTCTGATATTTCCTCGTACTCCATCGTTAGCCCCCCTAGTGCAAGATGCCATTATGGCATGATCTACCACGCAATCTGCCCCTTTTCCTGGCAACTTGCATCACGCGGCTATTGTAAAATTGCAAGATGAAAACTTCATCTTACACTCGGTACATACAGCTTAGGTTTCGCCTCATTCGGCTCGCACTAGAAAGCTTCAGATTCCTGCTCACCCCAACATTCCCCAACACCATCAATTGTCGGCGTCAAGTCGTCCACTCGCCTCCGTCGGATGATCTGTCACTTGTGACAATTCAATAGTATTCAACCATTTGCATAGCGTAATATTTCCTGACGGATTTTGTTAGAGCCCGATGAGGCGAATCGGCACGTCCAGATGCCGAGATTGGAGCAGACCCATGATTCCTGCTATTGGCATAATGATTGCCGCCTACATCATTACGAGGATGCTTGAACTAATCGCGAGTAAAGCAGAGCGTGTGGTGAAGATTTTTGCATGCGGCACTATTCTGGTAACGATAGTGTCAATCATTGATATTGTTCGCGCCGGATCTCGGGCCACTGGCTTGAATTGACAAGAGACGTGAGCTAAAAATGCACAACTGCACGCCTCCTAAGCCAAACCTGGAACGAAAAATGAGAATAATTCTTGCCCTGTGTCGGTAGTTGTCAACAAAGATGTCGCGTCAAGTCATGCTGCTTTTCTTAATTCTTCTGGTTGACTCCGTTCCGGATTCAGCCAGACCTCGCCCTTCAATTCCCAGTCCCGCGTAGTGCCGCTC
>JAKFDH010000180.1:0-1594 GCA_036676245.1 Massilia sp.
CAGCAGATGACCGACGAAGCGGAGGCGGCGTTCGCGCGATTGCCCGCGGATGGCGATGGACAACCACCGGTCGCGTTGTGCCTGTTCGATCCGGAATGGCATCCGGGCGTGGTCGGCCTGGTCGCATCGAAGATGAAGGAAAAGCTGCATCGCCCGGTGATCGCGTTCGCGCCGGCCGAACCCGGCAGCAGCAGCTTGCGGGGGTCGGCGCGCTCGATCCCGGGCTTCCATATCCGCGATGCGCTGGCCAACGTGGACAGCGCACATCCGGGGTTGATGGCCAGGTTCGGCGGGCATGCGATGGCGGCGGGGCTGAGCCTGGAGGAAAGCGATTTCCCCCGGTTCGAAGCCGCATTCCGCGAACAGGCCGGAGCCATGCTGGAGCCGGCCATGCTTCAAGCAGAACTGTTGAGCGATGGCGAACTCGCGGCGGAGGAATTTGTCGCTTCCAGTGCCGAAGCCCTGCGCAGCGGCGGACCATGGGGGCAGGGCTTCGGCGAACCACTGTTCGATGGTGAATTCGATGTGCTGGACTGGCGCGTGGTAGGAGAACGCCACCTCAAGCTCACTCTTCGCGTCGAAGGACGCGGCGAACCGCTCAACGCCATCCACTTCGGCGGCTGGCGCGACGAAGCCCCGGCTTCGAGACTGCGCCTGGCCTACCGTCTGGTTCCGGATGATTATCGTGGCGGTAATGCTATCCAGCTGATTGTCGAGCATCGAGAAGCGGCGGCGCCGTCCTTTCGCGACGCTTGAGCCCGAACAGCGGCCGCAGCCAGCCCACGCGCCGGATGATTTCGTAACCGCCAAAGCATGCCGCAAAGGTCAGCACGACCAGCAACGGCCCTTCGAACAAGGGCGCGATGCCCAGCGGTTTAAGGTTGTACGCGGCCACCACGATGACGCTCTGATGCAGGATGTAGACCGGGAACACCGCCGGCACCAGATAGCGCAGCGCTGGGCTGTCCGCATGCCGGCAGCGGTAGGCAAAACCGAAGATGGCGGCGATGCTGGCCCATTGGTTCAGCGCCCACACCATCCGTTGGAACTGGCGCAAGGCATCCGGCGGCGGGTTGGCGTCGCCATGGCCACTGCCGTAGAAGTACCACACGATGAAGCCATAACTGGCGACGGCCAGGGCAAGCGACACCCAGCGCAGACGCTGCAGCGCTTCCCAGAATCCGGTGGCACGAGCCATCAGGAACCCGAGAAGGAACACGCTGAAGTACTGCGCATGGTTGTACCAGTCATCGACCAGTGCGTGGGTGGATTCGAAGCGCTCGACCAGCGCGATCCGCACGACAGCCAGCAGCACTACCGGCCACAGCAGTACGCCCCAGCCGGACAGCCGGTCGTTAAGCCATTCACCTGCGCGACGGCACGCATTCGGCATCAGTCGGGTGATGAGCCAGATCGCCACGGTGTATACCCAGAGGTAGGCGACGAACCACAGGTGGTTCCAGGTGGGCAGGTCCAGGCAGCCATCGTCGTCGCAGAAAGTGCCATCGTTGGCCAGGTAGCGCGCCCAGAAGGCCAGATAGCCTTCGTGGTAGCCGCCGGGAATGCGTGAATCCAGCACTTCGTAGTAGGCCTG
>JAKFDH010000181.1:0-2364 GCA_036676245.1 Massilia sp.
CAACAGCAAGCGCCCCATCGTGCAGGCGACGGACGCGTCGGGCCTGAAGATGCGCACCATGGAAAACAAGGTCCACATGGAAGGCTACCGCACCTTCGGCATCCTGCCCACGCCGATGGCTTTTCCCGAGGTGTTCGGCGCGCTGCAGCAAGGCGTCGTTGACGGCCAGGAAAACCCGATTCCGGTGATCCTGGCGTCCAAGTTCTCGCAGGTGCAGAAGCACCTGTCGCTGACGGCCCATGTGTACTCGCCGGCCCTGATCCTGACCTCGCCCCGCGTCTGGTCCAAGCTGAGCGAGCAGGACAAGAAAATCTTCACTGAAGCCGCGAAGAAAAGCGTCGCCGCCCAGCGCAAGAAAGTCAATGACGACGAGGCCAACGGCGTCGCCCAGCTCCGCAAGGACGGCATGCAGGTGATCGAGCAGGTGCGTGCGGACAGCTTCCGCGATGCCCTCAAGCCGGCTTATGCGTCATACGCCAAAGAGTTCGGCGCCGAGCGCATCGCCGCCATCCAGGCCGTCAAGTAACTTGCAGCGCGTGCCGCGGCATCGCGGCACCGGAGCTCCCCATGAAAAACCTGGAACGACTGTTTCTTTCGGCCAACCGCTGGGCGCTGATCGGCCTGCTGGCGACCATGGCGGTCATCATTTTTACCAATGTCTGCCTGCGCTACCTCACCAGCGAGTCACTCGAGTGGGCCGAAGAAGTGTCTCGTCACATGATGATCTGGCTGACTTTTCTCGGCTGTGGGCCGGTGCTGCGCTACGGCGGCCATATCGCCGTGGATAACCTGCAGGACGCGTTGCCGGCCCGGCTGGCCGTGGCCTTGCGCGTGGTGATTGCGGTGCTGCTGCTCGGGTTCTTCGTGTTCATCGTCTGGTTCGGCGTCGAGTACATGCAGCGTACGCAATACCAGCAGACGCCGGCCACGCAGCTGTCGTTTGCGTATGTCTACATGGCTTTGCCCCTGGGCATCGCCTTCACCGTCGTGCATTGGCTGCTGATCGTGCGCGGCTACGTGGCGCGCCGCGAGTTCGCCTCCGACGCCCATTTCGACGCCAACGCGAGTGCTTCACTATGAGCGCCGCGCAGAACCGCTTCAAGCAAGCTCACGCCCCCTCGGGGGGCAGTGCAGCCGCCCCCGGCGGCAAACGCGGGGGCCCCAAGAACGCCGCGCAGAACCGCTTCAAGCAAGCTTGTGTCCCCGAGGGGCTGAGTCCCGCGGCTCCCAGCCTGCCTGCGCAGGCTGGGACGGGACGAAGAGCCGCCGACTCTGGCGGCGGCCTGTCCAGTGCAGCCGCCTTGGCGGCCAAACAGGGGGTTTTATGACTGCCAGTGCCATCCTTCTCGCTTCCGTCTGCATCTACCTCGCCATCGGCGTGCCCGTGGCCTTCGCGCTGGGGCTGTCCACCGTGACCGCGCTGGTGCTGTCGGACCAGTTTCCGATGATCGTGATGCTCAAGGAAACCTTCACCGGCATCGACAGCTTCCCGCTGATGGCGGTGCCGTTTTTTATCCTCGCGGCCGAACTGATGAGCGGCGGCTCGCTGACCGAGGTGCTGCTGCGCTTTGCCGGGCAATTCGTCGGCCACAAGCGCGGGGGCCTGGGCTACACCAACGTGGTGTCGCTGACCTTCTTCTCGGGCATCTCCGGCTCGGCGCTGGCTGATGCCGCCGGGCCCGGGTCCATGATGATCCGCATGATGGACAAGGCCGGCTACGACCGCGCCTACGCCGCGGCGCTGACGGCTTCCACGGCCATCGTGGGTCCGATCATTCCGCCCTCCATCATCATGATCATTTACGCGCTGGCCGACGACAACGTGTCGGTGGGCGCCCTGTTCATGGCGGGCCTGGTGCCCGGCATCCTGATTGCGGCGGCGATGTGCGTCGTGAACTGGCATGTGTCCAAACGGCGCAATTACCGCGGCGACAACGAGCATCCGACGCTGGCGGAAATCCTGCGCACGACCTGGAAGGCGCTGCCCGCCATCCTGTTGCCGGTGCTGATCCTGGGCGGCATGCGCGCCGGCTGGTTCACGCCGACCGAAGCGTCCGTCGTCGCCGTTTTCTACGCGCTGGTCTGCGGCAAATACGTGTACGGCACGCTGGAGTGGAAGGCGGTACCGGACATCCTGTCGCGCTCGGCGCTGCTGACCGCCTCGGTGCTGGTCATCATCGCCATGTCGGCATCGTTTGCATGGGTGCTGACGATCGAAGGCGTGCCGCAGCTGGCCGCGAACTGGATCGCCGAGATGCAGCTGAGCCCCTGGATGTTCCTGCTGGTGGTGAACGTCTTCCTGCTGCTGTTCGGCATTTTCATCGAGCCGCTGCCTGGCGTCATGGTGCTGGTGCCCATCCTCGC
>JAKFDH010000182.1:0-22582 GCA_036676245.1 Massilia sp.
CCTAGACTCGCTGGGTCGATTGCCTCCCGAGCCAGGAATCACCATGTCCCTCGCTGTCTTACGCAGCCGCGCCCTGTCCGGCATGGATGCGCTCGCCGTCAGCGTTGAAGTGCATTTGGCCAACGGCCTGCCCGCGTTCACGATCGTCGGCCTGCCCGACGCCGAGGTCCGCGAATCGAAGGACCGGGTGCGCGCGGCCCTGCAAAACGCCGGCTTCGAGATCCCCGCGCGCCGCATCACCGTCAACCTCGCCCCGGCCGATGTGCCGAAGGAGTCCGGCCGCTTCGACCTGCCGATCGCGCTCGGCATCCTCGCTGCTTCGGGCCAAATTCCCTGCATCGAAATGGCGAGGTACGAATTCGCCGGCGAATTGTCGCTGTCCGGCCAGCTGCGCCCGGTGCGCGGGGCGCTCGCCATGACCTTCGCGATGCACCGCGCCAGCCCGGGTGCGCCGCGCGCCTTCATCCTGCCGGCGGCCAGCGCCGGCGAGGCGGCGCTGGTGCCCGATGCCATCATCTATCCCGCCGACACGCTGCTGCAGGTCTGCGCCCACTTCGCCTGCAAGGACCAGTCCGGCAGGCTGGCGCGCCATCCGGGGCCCGATCCCGGCGCGCGTCCCGAGTACCCCGACCTGGCCGACGTCAAGGGCCAGCAGGAAGCCAAGCGCGCGCTCACGGTGGCGGCCGCCGGCTCGCACAACCTGTTGCTGATCGGCCCGCCCGGCACCGGCAAGACCATGCTGGCGGCGCGCCTGCCCGGCCTGCTGCCGCCGATGAGCGACGAGGAGGCGCTGGAAGCGGCGGCGGTGCAATCGCTGGGCGGCATGTTCGTGGCGCAGCGCTGGAAGACGAGGCCATTTCGCAGTCCGCATCACACGACCTCGGGCGTGGCGCTGGTGGGAGGCGGCAGCCTGCCGCGGCCGGGCGAGATTTCGCTGGCGCACAGCGGCGTGCTGTTCCTCGATGAATTGCCGGAGTTCGACCGGCGCGTGCTGGAAGTGCTGCGCCAGCCGCTCGAGTCTGGATCGGTCACGATCTCGCGCGCCGCCGGCCAGGCCGATTACCCTGCCCGCTTTCAGCTGATGGCGGCGATGAACCCCTGTCCTTGCGGCTATCTCGGTCACACCTCCGGCAAATGCCGCTGCACGCCGGACGCGGTGCAGCGCTACCGCGAACGCATCTCCGGGCCGCTGCTGGACCGCTTCGACATGCAGGTCGAGGTGCCATCGCTGGCGCCGGACGTGATGGCGGCCGCGCCCACCGGCGAGACGAGCGCGGTGGTCGCAGCCCAGGTCGGGGCCGCGTTCGGGCGCCAGCTGGCGCGCCAGGGCAAATCGAACCAGCGGCTGGGCACGCGCGAGATCGACCAGCACTGCCGGCTCGACGCCGCCGGCCGCGCGCTATTGCACGAAGTGATGGTGCGCTACCACTGGTCCGGACGGGCCTATCACCGCGTGCTGAAGGTCGCGCGCAGCATTGCCGACCTGGCCGGCGAGATCCGCATCGATGTGGAACACGTCAAAGAAGCGGTGCAATATCGCCGCGCGCTGCGCGATCAAAATTGACAACTTTGCCAATTCAGCAATCCTTTGAGCGAGAATTTTCCTACTCACGCCGTAGGAACAATCCTAGTGTTAATATGCATGCGAATTACTTACGCGAACACATAACTTGTGGTTCTGCCGGTACATCTATGCCCGTCCCACAAGGATATGAAGGAGCGTTCCAATATGGCCGAGGTTATTGCCAACCGCATTTCGCCGCTGCTGTCCGAAGCGGGCCCCGAAGCAGACTTGTCCTACGCTCCGGCGCCCTGGATCCTCAAGCAATGCCTTGAGACCGACATCATTTTCCTGGCCAACCCGCCCGCCTACGAAGAGCTGAGCGAGACCTACGCGTACGAAGTCACTTTCGCCAAGGAAACCGACGCCCGCAAGAAGGCTGAACCGCTGCGCTATGCGATCAGCACTGGCCTCAAGCGTTTCCGCGCCAAGGTACTCAAGCGCAACAAGATCCTCGGCATGCTGCGCCACCACGTCGATGCCTCGCAGTCGGCCCGCATCAATGTGCTCGACGTCGGCTGCGGCTGGGGCGAGCTGCTCGAAAAATTCTGCCAGTCGCTGCCGGCGCCGCTGATGGCGCGCGTGGCGCCGCACGGCGTCGAAATTTCGCGCGAGCTGTCGCGCCTGTCCGACGAGCGCCTGCGCCCCTTCGGCGGCCGCTGCGAGCACGCGTCGGCGCACGAGGGCATCCTCAATTTCGACAAGGATTTCTTCGACGTCATCGTCATGTCGTCCTACCTCGAGCACGAATCGCAGCCCCTGGCGGTGCTCGCCAATTCCTGCTCGCGCCTGACCGCCAACGGCGTCATCATCATCAAGGTGCCGAATTTCGACTCGATCAACCGCAAGGTGCGCGGTCCGCGCTGGTGCGGCTTCCGCTGGCCCGACCATGTCAATTACTTCACGCCGAAAACGCTGCTGGCCTTGGCCGCCAAGGCCGGCCTCGAAGTCGAGCGCATGACGCTGCTCGACCGCAATCCCCTGAGCGACAATATGTACGTCGTGCTGCGCCGCAAACGCTGACGATCGGCGGCCAGGATGGCGCGCGCGGCGCCGTCCTGCTACCATTGGGCATGCGAATCCACCAACTACCAGCCATCCTCGTTCCCCTTGTCGCCGCCGTCGCGCTGGCGGCGTGCAGCCCCAAATACAATTGGCGCGACTACAGCAGCGCCGATGCGCCTTTCCGCGTCATGTTTCCGGACAAGCCCTCCGTGCATACCCGCAGCGTCGATGTCGGCGGCATCAAGGTCGACATGACGATGACGGCGGCCGAGATCGACGGCGCCACCTTCGCCGTCGGCAGCGCCGCGGCGCCCGATGCCGACAAGGCCGAGGCGGCGGTGGCGGCCATGAAGGCCGTCCTGGTGCGCAACATCGGCGCCACCATCACCAGCGAAAAGGCCGGCAAGGCGTCCTCGGCCGCCGGCAGCGCCACGTCGCGCAGCACCTCCATCGACATCGACGCCAAGGGCGTGCAGAAGGGCCAGCCGATGCGCCTGGTCGGCCACTTCGAATCGCGCGACAAGCGCTTCTACCAGGTCATCGTGATGGGGCCTGCAAAGGCGGTCCAGCAGGACCAGGTGGATATGTTCATGTCCTCGTTCAAATTGCAGTGACCATGCCGCGATGAGCGAGCCCCTGCGCGGCACGACCGCCGCCCGCGTTTTCCTTTGTTTCGCGCTGGGCTACCTGCTGTCGTACGCGCTGCGCGCCATCAACGCGGTGATCGCGCCGTCGCTGATGGGCGAACTGGGCTTGTCGAACGCGGACATGGGCTGGCTGTCCTCGGCCTACCTGGTCAGCTTCGGCTGCATGCAGCTGCCGCTCGGGATCTGGCTCGACAAATACGGTTCGCGCCGCATCGAGGCGGCCTTGCTGCTGGTGGCGGCGCTGGGCGCGGCGGTGTTCGCGTCCAGCAGTTCCCTCGCAGGCCTGTGGATCGGGCGCGCCCTGATCGGCATCGGCGTCTCGGCCTGCCTGATGGCGGCGTACAAGGCGTTTCGCCAGTGGTACGCGCCGCAGCATCAAGCGCGGCTGTCGAGCTGGATGCTGGTGGCCGGCACCGCCGGCGCGCTGACCGCCACGGTGCCGGTGACGCTGGCGCTGCCGGCGCTCGGCTGGCGCGGCGTGTTCTGGGTGGTGGCGGCGCTGGCCCTGGCGATATCGGCCGCGATCTTTTTCCTGCTGCGCGACGTCGAGCGCCAATTTGGCCCGGCGCCCGCCGCAAGCGGCGCCCCAAGCGGCTACCGTGCCATCTTCGGCAGCGCCTACTTCTGGCGCATGGGCGGGCTTGGCCTGGTCAATACCGGCATCTTCATCGCCCTGCAAACGCTGTGGGCCGGGCCGTGGATGGCGACGGTGCTCGGCAAAAGCCAGGCAGAGACCGGCAAGATCCTGTTCATCTTCAATTTCGTGCTGATGCTGGCCTACCTCGCGCAAGGCTGGGCTGCGCCGCGGCTGGCTGCGCGCGGCTGGAACAGCCACGTCATCATCGGCGTGAGCGTGGCCGGCATGCTGGCCGCACAGGTGGGCATGCTGCTGACCCAGGCGCCGGCGGGCTGGCTGTGGTGGCTGCTGCTGGCGCTGTGCGTGCCGATGAACACGCTGGTCCAGTCCAACGTGGCGCTGGCTTTCCCCGCCAGCATGGCCGGCCGCGCCAATTCCGCCTACAACCTGCAACTGTTCATCGGCGCCTTCGCCACCCAGTGGGGTTTCGGCGTACTGGTCGACCTGTTCACGGCACACGGCCTGCAGCCGGCCGACGCGTTCCGCGCGACCCTGGCGGCGGTGCTGGTGCTGCAGCTGGCCGCATTCATCCATTTCCTCACGAGCCGCGCGCAAGCGGGCGACCGACATGAGCACTGATACCGCCCTGCGCCTGACCGCGCTCTCCAAGAATTTTGGCCGCCCCGCCGTCGACCGGCTCGACCTCGCGGTGCGCAGCGGCGAGCTGTATGCGCTGCTCGGACCGAACGGCGCCGGCAAGACCACCACGCTGCGCATGGTGGCCGGCCTGCTCGCGCCGGACGGCGGCACGATCGAAGTGTTCGGCGCCAGCCTGGCCAGCGACCCGGCGGCGGCCAAGCAGTCCATGGCCTACCTGCCGGACGATCCGATGCTGTACGCGAAGCTCAAGCCGACCGAGTACCTCGAGTTCGTGGCCGGCCTGTGGGGGATCGACGCCGCCGTGGCGGAGGAACGCGCGCGCCGCCTGCTCGACTGGCTCGACCTTTCAAAGCACGCACACGAACTGACCGAGGGCTTCTCGCGCGGGATGAAGCAGAAACTGGCGTTGGCCGGCGCCCTGATCCACGAGCCGAAGCTGCTGATCCTCGACGAGCCGCTGACCGGCCTCGATGCGGCCGCCGCGCGCCAGGTAAAGGACCTGCTGCTGGCGCACGTCGAAGGCGGCGGCACGGTGATCCTGACCACCCATATCCTCGAAGTCGCGGAACGCCTGGCGCAGCGCATCGGCATCATCCAGCACGGCCGCCTGATCGCAGAGGGCACGCTCGACGAACTGCGCGCCCAGACCCGGGGCGGCACCCTGGAAGACGTGTTCCTGCACCTGACCGACAAGCCGGCGCCGGTGGAGCCAGCGTGACGGGCCGTCCTGGCAGCGCGCCATGGCTGCTGTCGCATGAAGTGCGGCTCGGCTGGTACAACCTGACGGCCGGCAGCGCCAAGGGGCCGGCCAGGCGCGGCATGCGCAAGGCCAGCATCGCCATCTGGGCCCTGCTGGCCGTCGTCCTGCACGTTGTCGCCTTCCTCATCGTGCGCAAGTTCTCCGGCGGCGAAGGCGGCCTGCCGCCGCAGGCCGGCATGATCGTCACCGGCATCCTGGCCGCGCTGGCCACCTTCATGTTGTCGACCGGACTGCGCTCGAGCGTGGAAGCCCTGTTCGAACGGGGCGACCTGGACCTGCTGATGTCGTCGCCGCTGTCCTCGCGCAGCATCTTTACCGTGCGCCTGGCCGGCGTCGTGGTGTGGACCGCCGCGCCCTACCTGCTGTTCCTCGCACCCCTCGCCCATGCCGGGCTGGTGCTCGGCGAGGTACGCTGGCTGGCGATCTACCCCGCCATCGTCAGCATCGCGATGATCATCGCCTCGCTGGCCATGCTGTTCACGCTGGGCCTGGTGCGCCTGCTGGGCGTGCGCCGTACGCGGGTCGTGGCCCAGGTCATCGGCGCGGTGTCGGGCGCCTTCATCTTCATCCTGTCGCAGCTGTTCAGCGGCACCATGACGAGGGACAAGCAGGCCTCGGCCAACTGGGTCCGCAAGATGCTCGACCCTGCCACGCTGCCGGGCCCGGACAGCCTGGCCTGGCTGCCCGGGCGCGCGCTGCTGGGCGAACCGCTGGCGGTCCTGCTGTTCCTGGTGCTGGGCGGCGCCACCTTTTATTTCACCGTGCGCTTTACCCATGCGTTTTTTGTGCGCGGCGTGCAGCAGTCGTCCGGCATGGCGCGCACGGCCGCCGCACCGTCCAGCCTGCGCTTCAATTTCAGGCGCGGGTTTGCCCATGTGGTCATGCTGAAGGAGTGGCGCCTGATCGCGCGCGATCCGCAGCTGATCTCGCAAGTGCTGCTGCAGCTGCTGTACCTGCTGCCGCTGTGCTTCATCGTGTTCCGCACCGATATCGCCCTGCCCGGCGTCGCCGCCGCGCTATGCTTCCTGTGCAGCTCCATCGCCGGTTCGCTTGGCTGGATCATCATGTCGGCCGAGGATGCACCCGACCTGCTGCTGTCGGCGCCGTGTCCGCAGTCGGCCATCAAGCGCGCCAAGGTGGCGGCGGTGACGCTGCCGCCGCTGGCGCTTGTATTCCTGCCGCTGGCCTGGGTCGCCCTGTCGCAGCCAGGCGCCGCGGCGCTGATGTTCAGCCTGGTTGGCGGCGCGGTGCTGAGCGCGGCGCTGGTGGTGCAGCGCTTCGGCAAACCGTCCGTCCGCGGCGACTTCAAAAGCCGCGGCAAGGGCAATGTGCTCCCCCATCTCCTGGAGGGCCTGCTGGGCGCGGCCTGGTCCGGCGTGGCCTATTTTCTGGTGTGGCTGGCGCTCCGAATTAGCTAAAATACATCATGCGCGTGCGAGATGACCTTGCGCCCAGTTCGTGTTATCGTTTCGCTATGAATCGCCCTTTCAGAAAGTTCCTATGTTAATCACATTTACATCCAAGGCCGCATCCGAAGTCATGATGTACAAGGAACATGCCAAGCGCATTCTGGACCTGCTGCACAAGGACGTCGGACGGGGAGTGATCACGGCGGCGGAAGCGCCGCAGGCAGTGGCGACCCTCGAGAAGGAAATCGCCGAAAGCCGCATGCATCCGGTTTCGGAAGAAGTGAAGCGCGACGTGCACGCCCATCATTCCGAACTGGCCGACGACAGCGACCACGAGGTGGCCGAGATGGTCAGCTTCGCGACCCGCGCCTACCCCTTGCTCGAGATGCTGCGTGCGGCGAAAAACGGCGGCCACGACGTCCTCTGGGGCGTTTGATGCCGGAGGCGGTGGCGCCACGCGCCCACCGGATCAGCGCCGCCGACGGCACCGCGCTGCACGTCAGCGATCACATGCTGCCGATGGCCGCGGCCAGGGGCAGCGTGGTGCTGATGCACGGCCTCGGCGAGCATAGCGGAAGGTATCGCCATGTGGTCCGCTTCTTCAACGAATGCGGCCTGTCGGTGCGCTGCTACGACCACCGCGGCCATGGCCGTTCGGAAGGCAAGCGCGGCGACGTCATCAACGGCAATCCGATGGTGCAGGACGCCGAGATCGTCATCGACGATTTCGCCAGCCGCTTCGACCTTCCCCCCTTCCTGTTCGGCCACAGCATGGGCGGACTGTTCGCCGCGCGCTTCGCGCTCGAACGGCTGTCGCCGCTGCGCGGCCTGGTCCTGTCGTCGCCCGCGCTGGCGGTGCGCCTGTCCGGCACCCAGCTGGGTTTGCTGAAGCTGATGGAAGCGTTGGCACCTTCGTTCGGCGCGCCGAACAACCTGCCGGTCAACTACCTGTCGCACGACCATGCCGTGGTGGCGGCCTACAAGGCCGATCCGCTGGTGCACGCGAAAATCAGCGCGCGCCTGATGCGCTCGATGCTCGATTCGATCGCGTTTTGCGAAGCGAAGGCCGCGGCCCTGGCCACGCCGACCCTGATGCTGGTGGCGGGCGACGATCACCTGGTCGATGCCGGCGGCAGCCGCCGATTCGCGGCGCTGGCGCCGCAAGCGATGGTGGACAGCCATGTCTACGACGGCTTCTACCACGAGGTGTTCAACGAAACCGGGGCCGCACGGCCATTCGCCGACCTGCGTGCCTGGCTCGCCGCCCAGGGCGCGATTCGGGACAGCTGAAGAAGGCCAGCTGGCAGATGCAAATGCGCGACACCCGCTATGCCGGATTACACCGGCATTCCGGCTATTTTTACCGAAACGACAAGTTTGCCGTTCTTTCAGCCGGAACGGCCATCGCGCTGTCCTATTTTGCCGCTATCTTTTCGTCTTTACACTTGCATGGAGATCGGCATGGTAGCGAAAGGCAGGCGTGGTTTCCTGGGCATGGCCGCGGCGGCGGCGGGCAGCTCGATGTTCCCGGCGGTGATACGCGACGCGCTGGCGGTGCCGGCCAATAACGACACAGGCACCTTGGCCGACGTCGAGCACGTGGTCATCTTCATGCAGGAGAACCGCTCCTTCGACCATTATTTCGGCACCCTGTCCGGCGTGCGCGGCTTCGACGACCCGCGCGCCATCACCCTGCCCTCGGGCCTGCCGGTCTGGTACCAGCCCAACACCAGCGGCGGCCATGTGCTGCCCTACCATTTCGACGTCAAGAACACGAGCGCGCTTTCGGTCGGTACCAACCATAGCTGGAAAGGATCGCAAGCCACCTGGCAGGCCTGGGACGCCTGGGTCAGGCAAAAGACCGCGCTGTCGATGGGCTACTTCGACCGCGCCGACCTGCCCTTCTACTACGCGCTGGCGGACGCCTTCACCATCTGCGACGCCTACCACTGCTCGGTGTTCGGCGCGACCGATCCGAACCGGATGTTCATGCTGACCGGGACCAACCACGGCTGGATCGGCAGCATGGGCAGCCTGTACAACATCAGCCCCACCGGTTACTACAACAACGACCCGGCGCGGGACAACATCACGCCTTCGGTGACCGCATCGGCGCCGAACTGGCAGACCTATGCCGAAACGCTGCAGGCCGGTCAGGTCAGCTGGAAGGTGTATCAGGAGTGGGACAACTACGGCGACAACTACCTGGCCTACTTCCGCAACTTCCGCGTCAATGCCGACGGCACGCGCCTGGATAGCGCGTCGCCGCTGTACCAGCGCGGCCGCGCGCTCGCGCCGGGATCGACCGAAGCCAATTCGGCCGGCACCAGGGGCGACTGGCTGGTGGCCAACTTCGCCGACGACGTGCGCAACGGACGCCTGCCGCAGGTGTCGTGGATCTGCGCTCCGAACGACTACACCGAGCACTCCCCGAACTCGCCGAACGCCGGCGAGAACATTGCGGCGCGCCTGCTGGCGGCGCTGGTGGCGAATCCGGATACCTGGTCGAAAACCGTGTTCCTGCTGACCTACGACGAGAACGACGGCTTCTTCGACCACATGCCCGCGCATATCCCGCCGCTGTCGCCGGCCATGGGCCGCACCACGCTTGCCAGCGTCGGCGACTACGAGAGCTACCAGGGTGTGCCGGTCGGGCTGGGACCGCGCGTGCCGATGCTGGTGGTATCGCCATGGACCAAGGGCGGGCGTGTGTGCTCCCAGCTGTTCGACCATACCTCGCAGCTGCGCTTCCTCGAGGAGTGGCTGGTCGCGCGCGGCAAGGCACGCGCCGCCGTCAATTGCGGCCTGGTGTCGCCATGGCGGCGCACGGTGTGCGGCGACCTGACCAGCGCCTTCGACTTCGCCCACCCGAACAGCGGCTGGCCCGACAGCGTTCCCAAGTCGACCAGCTATGCCCTGGTCAGTGGCAAGCCGACGCCGCAGCCGCCAGCGCAGCAAACGCTGCCGCGCCAGGAACGCTGCAGCGACCCAAGCAACACGCGCCCCGCCTGCGCCTTGCCCTACACAGTGGCGGTCGAAGGCAGCCTGGGGCAGCGCGGCCAGTTCCTGCTGAACTTCCGCAACAGCGGGCGCAGCGGCGCCGCCTTCATCGTCTACTCCAGCGTGCGCAGCGATGGGCCGTGGTACTACGCGGTCGAAGCAGGCAAGGCGATCGAGGCGGAAGCATGGTCGTGGAACACGGCAAGCTATGAACTGAGCGTGCACGGCCCGAATGGCTTCCTGCGCCAGTTCCGGGGCGGCACGGCGGCGTCGAAAGCGCGGCCGGAAGTACGGGTCGACTACGATGCCGCCATGCCGGGGCTGGCGCTGTACCTGTCGAACGTGGGCGGCAGGCAGGCATGCACCTTTACCGTCAGTGACAACGCCTACGGCGCCGCGGCCAGCACGCACACCGTTGGCGCCGGGGCAACCGTCGCGCTTAGCCGTCCGCTGGGCACCAGCTTCGGCTGGTACGACCTGTCGATCCGCTGCAGCGGCGACAGCCAGTTCCTGCGCCGCGTGGCCGGGCATGTGGAAACCGGGGCGGCGAGCCGCACCGATCCGATGATCGGCCGCACCCGGACTGCGTAGGCGATTGAACGTCAGCCGAAGCGGGCCTGGTACTCGCTCGGCAGCACGCCCAATTGGGTGGTGAAGGCACGGCGCAGGTTGTACTGGGTGCCGTAGCCGCTCTGGCGTGCGGCCTGCTTGACGCTCATCCCGGGCTTCTCCAGCAGCGCGCAGGCCAGTTCCATGCGCAGGCGCGCCAGCAACTGGGCCGGCGTGTGGCCGGACTCCTGCCGCAGCTTGCGGTGCAGCGTACGCACCGACAGCGCGCAGGCGGCGGCCATCTGCTCGATACCAACCTGCAGGTGCAGGCGCGGGCGCAGCCATGCGGTCAGCTGCGCGCTCACGCCGTCCGGCTGCGACTGCGCCAGCAGCTCGGCGCTGAACTGGCGCTGCCCGCCGGGACGCTTGAGGAACATCACCAGGCGCTTGGCCACGGCCAGCGCCGCGGCGCGGCCGAGGTCTTCCTCGACCAGGGCAAGGGCCAGGTCCATGCCGGCGCTGATGCCGGCCGAGGTGTAGAACTTGCCGTCCCTTATATAGATCGCATCCTCCTGCACCTGCACCGACGGATGCTGCTCGCGCAGCCGCGCCACGTCCTGCCAGTGGGTGACGGCGCGGCGGCCGTCGAGCAGGCCGGCGCGCGCCAGCACGAAGGCCCCAGTGCATACGGCACAGCAGCGCCCCAGCGAGCCACCGGCGCGCGCGATCCAGCGCAGCGTGGCGTCCTGGTGCGCGCCGGCATCCGGTTCGAGATCGAGCCCGCGTCCACCGGACACGATCAGCGTCGCACCGGCCAGGCTGCGGCGCGGAACCGGTTCGGCCAGCACGCTGATGCCCGCCGACGAGGCGACTGGTCCTCCACCCGGCGCGATCAGGTGAATGCGGTATGGCGGCGGTAAGCCGGCATCGCGCGCACCGTCGTTCGCGCTCGAAAACACCTGGATCGGGCCGGTGGCGTCGAGCAGCAGGAATTCAGGGAACACCAGCAGCCAGATGTCGATGGCGGCGGCAGGTTTTTTCAGGTTCTTCATATGGCAGATATTCATCCATGATTGTCATTTGTGTCAACCGCTGTCGTGACACCATGAACACCTTCACTGGAGCAAAAGATGAAAATCATTCGAAGCAGGGACTTCAAGGCCGGGCGCGCGTGGGGTGCGGAACACATCGCCACATTGAACGGCACCAGCGTGCGCCTGCATTGGACCGTTCAACCCTACCACTGGCATCGCAACGACGGCGATGAAATATTCGCGGTGCTGGATGGCTGTGTCGACATGCACTACCGGATTGACGGCGTGGAAAGCGTGGTGACGCTGGGCGCTGGAGATATCTTTTTCGCCGACGCAGGCTGCGAACACCTCGCACGCCCGCGGGGCGAGGCGCGCATTTTGGTCGTGGAGCGTGAGGGCAGCGTGTGAACGAAATCCGGCCAGCCAGCGCTCATCGTCCGCTTGCGCCGTACACGGACAGTGCCGTATGGCCCTTGAGCGGATGCGCCCCAAGATCCACCAGCGCGGCGGGATAATCGAGGCTGACGGCGAACGCGCCGGAGCAAACGATCGGATAGCCTACCTCCTTGCACAGGCTTTCCAGCCGCGCCGCGATATTGACCGTATCGCCGATGGCCGTATACTCGTGCCGCTCGGCCGAGCCGATATGGCCAATCACGGCCAGCCCCGTGTGCAAGCCGATGCCGATGCCCAGCGCCGCTTGACCTTCGGCGCGCAGTTCGGCATTCAGCGCGCCAAGTTCATCGAGCATCTTGCACGCTGCGTCGAACGCCGCCTGCTCCGCCGCGTCGAGCCGGTTCGGGGCGCCGAAGAAGGCCATCAAGCCGTCGCCGATGAATTTGTCGACCGTTCCGCCGTGCCGGTGCACGACCGCGGTCATGCGCGCGAAATAGCGGTTGAGCAGTTCCACGACCTGCTCGGCCGGCAGGTGTTCGCTCAAGGTGGTGAAGCCGCGGATGTCCGAGAACAGCACGCAGACGGGCAGCTTGGAACCGGCATGGCGCGCGTCGATCTCGCCGGCCAGGATCTGCTTGAGGACCTCGGGGCTGACGTAGCCGGAGAAAGTGCGGCCAAGGCGCTGCTTGTCGCGGAAGTGCTGCCAGGCCTGCCACGCGCTGCGTCCCAGCGCCATGCACCATCCGGCCAGCAGCATTGCCGCCGGCGCGATCCACAGCCCCTGGCGCAGCAGCACATTGCTGGCGGCCAGGACCAGCAGCGTAACAAGCGATAGCAGCAGCAGTTTGCTGCGCACCGCCGCGCGCCACCAGAAACCCAGGAAGGCCATTACCAGCGCAGCGCCGGCGGCCGGGCCAAGCGTCGCCACCATGCCCTGGTTCAGCATCGAACGCACGCTCTGCGCGTGCACCAGCACGCCCGGCACCCGCGGGCTGTCGGGCAGCCATGCCGCCAGCGCGACCGGAATGTCGATAATGTCGATGTCGGCCTGTACGCTGCCCAGCAGTACTGCCCTGCCTTTGAACATCGCGGCCAGGCCGGCCCGGTCGCCGTCGCGCGCCATGGCAAGGACCTGCTGCAAGGGGATGTAGCGGATCGGTGGTCCAAGCTGCCAGTTGATCAGGCCCTCCCACTGCTGCCGGCGCCCCATGGCCGCCGCCACTGCGCTGGACAGCGTGGCCGGCGTGCCGTCCGGCTGGCAGGCGGCATTCGCACCAGGATAGTGGCGCACGCGCAGGTCGGCATCGGCGCATACCAGCGCCGATGCCATGCCTTGCGGGCCGAGCACTGCGGCGTAGTCGATGTGCGGCTCAAAATAGTGGCGCCGCTGGTGGTCCCACACCTTGGCCACCACCAGCGGGCTGCGCTGCCCGGCCAGCATCAGGCCGGCAAGCAGGGTACGGTGCAGGTCCATGCCGGGATTGCTGGTCGAGACCAGCGTATCGAAACGTTTGTCAGGCAGGACCAGGTCGATGCCGATGACGGCGGCGCCGGCGCCGCTGGCGCTGTCGAGGAAACGCGCGAGGTAGCCGTGGCTCAGGGCCAGCGGTTCGGCCAGGCTGTCGACGAAGGCATCGTCGATGCCGACCACCACCACGTCATTGGCGATCGCTTGCGGAAAGCGGTCGCGATTGAACGCGAGCTGCGAATCGAGCAGGCGCGCGTCGAGCGCGGGCGCCAGCCACGCGACGGCAGCCAGCGCGGTCAACAGGGTGGCGCAGAAGGCGGCAAGCCGCGGCGCGGCGGCCAGCGCAGGCAGGAAGCGCACGACGTCAGCGTGAAGGGGCCAGGTCCGGGCGCTGCGCGGCGATGCGGCGCCAGGCGCTGCGTGCCTCGTCGATCATGTTCCAGTCCTTCAGGATGCTGGCGTACAGTACCCATTCGTCGGCAGGTGCACCGGCCCCGGGCGCCAGCGCCGCCAGCAGGTCGGCATCGGCCTTCGTGGGCAGGCTGAACGAAGCGGCCGCCGTGCGCGGCTTGCCGCCGGCGGGAGGGACGCTGGCGACCGTCCAGCGATAGCTCTTGCCATGCACAAGTTCCACGCCGGGCGGCAGTTCCCAGGCCGGCGCATCGACCCTGGCGCGCGCGACCTGGCGGTCCGGCAGTTCGACCAGGTCGACCTCGTAGCTGCCATGCTCGCCCGACTCCCAGCGAAACTGCGGCCGCGTGCTCAGGATACTGCCGCCGATGGCTGGCGACTGCACGGTAATCTGCGGCAGCGAACGCATCTTGTACGCGGCCGGCCCAAGGTTCGGGTGCAGCGCGGCGTTCACGGTTTTCTCGGCCAGCGACACCGTCACCGGCGGCCTCCCGCCCAGGTGGCGGATGCGGTCCGCGTCGACCTGGACTTGCACCGGCCCCACCAGCCGGTAGATCATTTTCGATCCATAGTGCGAGACCGAGGCCTTGCTGCCCGCCTCGAGCATCAGCGTTGCGCCGGGCTGGAGATAGCCAAGCAGCTGCAGCTTGCTGCGTGCGCCCTGCTGCACGATCTCGCCGCTTCCCTGCACGTCGAGCACCAGGCCAGCCGAAGCCGGCGCAGTTGCCAGCACGGCGGCCGGCGCCGCCATCAGCACGGCCGCCAGGCCGGCGCAAGTTGATCGGAACATGTCCATCTCCTGGTTAGAAAAATTGGTAACTGAGCTGGGCGTGCACGCCCTTGTCCTGCAAGTTGCTGCCGTTGGCGCGGGCAGAATCGGGCTGCGCCGCGCGCCGCGCCAGCGCCAGGTCCAGCGTCAGGCCGGCCCAGCGCAGGCGCGCGGCGGCGCCGAACGAGGCCAGCGACTCGCCGCTTTCCCCTTTGTTGGCGGCGCGTCCCGCGTCGACGAAGGGCACCAGCGCCAGGTTCAACGCCTGCGGTCCCTTGTTCACGAGGGGTATGTCGAATTCCACGTTGACGACAGCGGCGCGGTCGCGCACCAACTGGTTTTCGCGGAAGCCGCGCACTGTGCCGATGCCGCCGATCGCCATGCGGTCGAGCGCCACCAGCGTGCGGCTGCTCCACTGTACATTCGCACGCACCACCAGCTGCGCGCCGTTGTCGAACAGCGGGCGTGCATATTGCCCCTGTCCCTGCCACAGCAGGGCGCGCCGCGCCGGCCGCGGCACGCCGCCCGGCGGCAGTCCGGCAGTCTCGCGGGTGTTGTTGCGCGTGACGCTGAACGTCGAACGCAGGGCCAGGACTTGCGCGGGCGTGCGCAGCACCGCCTCCTGCCATGCGCGCAAGGCGCGCACCTTGGTGGTTCCATCCGGCTCGCCTGGCGTGAACGAAAACGGCAGGCCGGCCAGGGTCGTGCTGTTGCGGCGTTCGCTCGCGCCCAGGCCCAGCACGACCTTGCTGCGCAAGGTGTCGGTGATAGTGTGGCTGATGGCGATGTCTTTGCTGTCGAGGGTACTCTCGATGTCGAGCACGCGCAGCGGTTCCTCGATCACCGACGACTGGCCGTGCTCCCATTGCATGCTCAACGCCGTCGCGCGCGACAGCGGCAGCTGCCAGCCGACGCTTGCGCGCGGTCCGCCGCCACTGGTACCGCCCTGCACGCTGGCGTCGAGGGCGTCGCCCCTGCCGGAGAGATTGCGCACCGTGCCCTTGACGCCGACGGCAACGGCGCCGATCGATGGCGGGCGGTAGTTGTTGACGAAGGACGACAGCTGGTAGGGCCGGGCGCGCTGCACGTCGATGTCGAACACAGCCTCACCCGGCCGCGCGCCGGGAATCAGGCGCGCATTGAGGCGTTCGAACAGCGGATCGCTCAACGCCATCGCGTAGCGCTCGCGCAAGGCGTCCATATTGAATGGCGCCGCCGGGTCGACCAGCAGGCGGCTGACCAGGTAGTCGTCGTGCAGGCGCCCCATGCCGCGCACGCGCACCGCGCCCAGCCTGCCCTCGACGATGTCGACATTGACGGTGTCGCCATCGACCGCCTGCGGACCGAGCACCGCCCCGGAATTGACGTAGCCGGCCGCGATGTAATGCTGCGTGATGGCCAGGCGCAGGCTTTCCAGTTCGCCGGCATCGAGCGGGCGACCAAGGTAAGGCGCGGCGACCTTGTCGAGTTCGGCGCTTTGGATAACGCTGTTGCCGCGGAATCGAATCTGCTTTGCCGTGACCGTGGGCTGGGCCGGCGTTGCCTGTTTCGGCAACACGAACGCAGGCACGCCATCCTGGGCGGCGGCGGACGCCGGCATGCTGGCGAGCAGCAGCGCGGCGAGCGTGGACAAGGTTGGCGTCTTCATCCCTTGTGGCACCCCGGCTGGACCAGGCGCGCCTGGTCGTTGCGCGCGGCGGCGTCCACCGGCCCAAGTACGGCCACCGGCGCCAGCAGCCCGCGCGCGGACGGCGGCATGCCGCCGCGGCCGGCGATGGCCAGCGTACTGCCGGCCGTCGCCTGGCAGGGATTACGGCCGAGGCCGCCGGTGTCGACCTGCTGCGTCGACAGCGCGACCAGGCTGCCGGCGATGTCGAGCGCCGGCGAGGACAGCGACACGGTGCCGCTGACGCCGGTCGGCGCGGCTGCCTGGATGACGTTGAAGCCGAACGCGTCGGTTGGGAAAACGTAACTCGTATCGCCGCCCACAAACAAGTTGCTGCCGGACGTGAGCAAACTACCGACCTGGATGTTGACATCGCCACCGCTGCTATCCGCAGCTGCGGTATTGGCCTGGATGAATCCCGTTTGCATCACCAGGGCATCCGCCGTCACGCTGATGTCGCCACCGTTGCCACTGCCGCCGCGTACCGAGGTCGCGATCACACCTCGGTTCATGCTGATCAAATTTCCACCCTGTACAGTGAGTGCGCCGCCGTCGCCGTCGAAGGACTTGGTCGAGATGCCAGACGTACTTTGAAGCGCCAGGGTGTCGGCAAAGGTAACTGAAATTGCGCCTGCTGCAACATTACCATCCGAATTGCTGACAAAGGCTGAACCATCGAGCAGAATGCCCCGCGCGCTGATCTGCACGGAACCCGGGACGATCGCGTTGGGCGTAGCGACCGTGGCGGCGTTGAGAGCACCAATGAAGCTGTCATCGCGAAGCGTGAGCTGGCCGCGCACATTGATAAGCACGTTGCCAGTCGTTCCCGACGAAGCGCTTTCGGCCGACGCGGATATCTGGCTGCCGTTCGACAGCAACAGGTCGCCGGCATCAACCAGTATCGATCCGCCTGCGCCTGCGCCCAGGGTTTCCGTTGTAATGAAGCCGCCATCGCGCAGCGCCACCGTGCCGCTGGCGCGCACATCAATCGTGCCTCCGCTGCCGCTGCTGCCTTCCCAGGTGTCGCTGCGAATACCTGTGATCTTGACGTCGCCGGCCTCTATGTCCAGCTTGGCAGCGCTCACTGCAATCGATCCGGCGTTGCCGCTGCCCTGGGTCGCCGTGGAAATTTCGCCGCCCGCGCGGATGGTCAGGCCGCCGCGCGAGCGCACGTTCAGCGTACCGCCATTGCCAGAACTTCCGGAGCGTGCCGTTCCATTGATGCCCGTGGCAATCAGCCCGTTCTTGCCATCGATGAGGATACTGCCGGCGTCGACATTGACAGTGCCGGCATTGCCGACCGATTGCGTCTGGACGTTCAGTGCGGCGCCGCTGAACAGTTCAAGCCCGGCATCGGTATAAATGGTCAGATTGCCGGCGTTGCCGCTGCTGCCCTTGGCTGCGCTGCTCGAGATGTCGGCATAGAAATCGGCGGCTTCGAGGCGCAGTGACCCGGCGCGCACGTTGATCGAACCTGCTGCGCCGGCACCCGAGGTGTCCGACAGGATGAGGCCCCTGTCCGCGATCGAGATTTTCCCCGTCGCGGCGATGTCAATGGTCCCTGCATTCCCCGTACTCCCAGGTAAGGCATTACTGAAGATTCCCGCTTTCTGACCGTGTCCGCCGATGTCGATCGATCCTGCCTTGACGCGGATCTCGCCGCCGTTCACTGCGCCTTCGGTGAGGCCAAGGATATACGCGTTCCCCCACAGCGACAGCAAGCCTGTCGTCTCCAAGGACATTGTCCCGGCCTTGCCGGTAGCAGTGGAACCTGCGGAGCTGCTGATCATGGCGGGCAGTTCCGCAGACCCGGCGAGCGTCATCGTATTCGCTTTGATCTTGAGCGAGCCGCCATTGCCGAAAGCGCGGACATCAGAACCGATGAAAGCCCCATCGAGCAGGTCGAGGTGCCCCGTTACCGCGATGTCGATGCTGCCTGCATTGCCCGAACTGCCAGCCAAGGCGCTGGACTCGACACCGGCTTCGTACGAGGTCGCCGCTGTATTTTCCACCATCATGCTGCCGGCGCGGATGGTGATCGAGCCCGCATCGCCGGCGCCGACAGTCGACGAATTGATGAAGCCCGCATCGAGGATCGACAACTTGCCGGAAGCGGCTATATCGATCATGCCCGCATCGCCCTCGGAGCTCGGAAGTACGCTGCTGCTAATGTAGGCACTGGAGCCGCGGCCATCAAGCAGGATGTCCCTGGCCCGCAGCGTTATGACGCCAGCGCTGCCGGCGCCGAGCGAAGTCGATGTGATGCTGGCGTCTTCACTGACCGTCAGCTGCCCTTGAACCGTTATCTTTACCGGGCCGGCGTTGCCGCTGCTACCTTCACTGTTCTGGCTGCCGATATTGGCGAACGTACCGGCGATAGTCACGTCTTGCGCCGCCACCTCGACCGCACCGCCGGCCCCGGCGCCAAAGGTGTACGAAGCAATATAGCCGGCATCGTAAACCTCGACCCCGCCTGAAGCGCGCACCGTAATGTCGCCGCCCCTGCTGTCGCCATTCCTGGTGGTGGTCTGGATAGCTGCACCTTTTTGCTGTCCGTCCACCAGCACCGTCGCAGCGTTGATGCTGATCGCGCCACCAGCGTCGGCGCCGTTGTTGGTGGTGCCGATAAAGCCCCCGCCACCCAGGTAAACCTCGCCGCTCGCCTCAATCTGGATTGCGCCGGGCGCACCTGCACCTGGACCGATTGCGAAGCTGCGGATCGACATGTTTCCTGGCGTGACGCCGTCGCCCACATACAGCTCGCCGGTCGTGATCTTGATATCGCCGGCTGCACTGGCATCCTGGGTCAAGGTGGCGATACTCGCATTGCCCGCCATCGCGACTGTGCCATCCACATTGTTCGACGGAGTGCTGTTGACGGGAACAGCGGCTGCCTTCGTGCCAACCGCGGCAAGGCGCACG
Organism: Massilia sp.; assembly: GCA_036676245.1. Taxonomy (GTDB): domain Bacteria; phylum Pseudomonadota; class Gammaproteobacteria; order Burkholderiales; family Burkholderiaceae_D; genus Telluria_A. Next base: position 18,835 of record JAKFDH010000182.1, read on the forward strand.
TCGCCGTTCACGTTCACCAGGCTGGCGTCATTGAGCACAATGTTCGCAGCTGCAACGGTGATCGCCGCGCCGCCGGCGCCCTGGACCAGGGACCCTGGCTGGAAGCGAACGTTCCCGGACTGGGCGCCGAGGAAGCCGAAGGCGGATGGATCCGCACTGCTCAAGGTGCTGGCGCGTGCAGGGTCGGATTCGAAACTCCCGTTCGAGAACGTCAGGACGTTCGCCGTGCTGACATTGAATGCGGCCGGCACATCAATGGCGGCGCCCGCGCTAAAGGTGACCCCGGCCGGATTGATCAGATAGACATTGGGCCGGCTGGCCGTGGCGCCTGCATCAACCGTCAACAGGCCCGCGATCTGCGATGCCTGCCCGCCCGTCACGCGCGAAATGATATTGCTGGTCGCGCTGTTGATGCCGAACACAGCGGCCTCGCCCGAGCCGATGTCGAAAGTCTTGAAACTGTGGAATACATTGCCTCCGATCCGCTGGCCGTAGGCTTCGGGAATCGCGATCTTGCCGTAGTTGTTGCCGTTGAATGTGATGCTGCCGGCGGGAAGCAGCGCGCCAGTCGGTCCCGTGCCGAGCGTGTTGTCGCGCACGATGGCCGGCGCGGCGCGGCCGGCGAGCGGGGTCAACAGGCAAAGCAGCGCAAGCAGCGCCCGGCTTGGCGGCGTGTTGGTTCTCATTGCCAGTTTCCGATCAGGATGAACGAACCCCAGAAGAATGGATGCGCCGACGCGGGATCCTTGATCAGCTGCAGCTGCGCCTGGCGCAAGGCCTCCGCCTTGCCGAGGCCGCCGGCCGCCAGGCCGCTGTAAAAGCGCGTCATGACTTGCTGCGCGGCGTTGTCTTCCAGCGGCCACAGGGTGCCGAGCACGCTCTTGGCGCGGGCCTTGATCGCCGCGCCGGACATGCCCAGCGGCGCACGTTCATTGCCTTCGGCCGTTTCGCAAGCGGACAGGCTGAGCAGCTCGACTGGTGCGCGCGTGAACTTGTCGCTCTTCAGGATTGCCTGCAGGCCGTTCATGGTCAGCACGTCGTCATAAGCCATGATGAAACTGCTTTCCGCATTTCCTCCAAACACGCCATGCGAAGCGATATGGATGATGCGGTAGTCGCCGTCGCCGGTCTCGCGGCGGAAACTGTCGACCGTGAACTGGGCGTTGAGCAAGTGGGCGCCCGGCAGGACGCGCGCCAGCGCATCGACTTCTTCCTTGACGCCGGGAAGCTGCAAGCTCGCGCGCAGCTGTTCGACCTGGCTTGCCCCAGCCGCGGCATCGGGGCCGGCGGAACGCAGTGAACGCAGCGACCGCGTTTGCGCGAGGCCGCCCAGCGCGCGCGTCGACGCCGGCTGCAGGATATCGCTCCCCATTTTTTGGCTGAGCTTGGCGACCACGGGCCCAGGATCTGAAATGCCAACGACCAGCGCCTCGCCCCCGCGCTTGCGTGACGAGGCGCTGTTGGTCATCGTCATGCCGGTGACAGTCGACATCGCGAACTTCTCGACGGCGAAACGCCGGCCATCGTGCAGGACCGACAGCGGCAGCAGGCGCAGTGCGCCGTCGGGGACGATGACCAGAGTCGTGATTGCTTCGGCATCGAATGCCTGGTCGAACGGGCGCAGCAGCCAGTCGTACAGCTGGCGGGCCGGCGCCATGTGATCGTTCATGCCGTTGCGCAGCGCGAATGCCAGCTTGTTGGCCGATTCGGCCAGCGCGACCTCGGTCACCATTGTCGAGCGCCGCGCGATGCCGCGGCTGGTCTCCATCAGCAGTTCGACCCGGTCCGCGAAGATGATCGGATACAGCACGGCGACGCCGGCGGGCAAGGGACCGCTCTTCCCACCCTGCACAGTCTCGACCGCGCAACGGTCGCCGAGGTAATCCTGCAACTCGGCCTGCTTGACTTGCTCGACGGCGTCCAGCACCTGGCGCAGGGTCGCTGTGCGAACGTCGGGGGGCTGCGCGTCTGCCCGCTTGAGCAGTATCGCAGCATAGCCAAGGTAAAGTGGTGCAATCGTCTCGCGGAACGAAGAGCGGCCGTTATCGTACTCGATCGGCAGGTCGTCGCGGCTCGCTTTGAGCCGGGCCGCAGCGCGCCCATAGGCGGCGAACGCACTGTCCGGAGCGCCAAGGCGCTCGCGCAGGCGCGCCTGGCGCCATTCGAGCGCGATGAGCAAGTCGTCGACTTGCACACCGCCAGGCTGGCGCGCGCGCTCCAGCCCGCCCAGCGTCAAGGCCAGCGCTTCTTCCGGCCGGCCTTGGCTCTCGTACAGGGCGGACAGCGCATCATCGGCCTCGATCGCGAGCCGGAGATGGCCGTCCGCGGCGGCAAGCTCGCGTGCGCGCTGCAAGTGCAGGTAAGCGAGGCGCAGGTCGACGGGAGTTTGTTCCGTGGCCTGGTGGCCTAGATTGAGGTGCAGCCGGGCGGACTGCGGCGTGAGCGGTGCCGATGTCAATTGCTGAGACAGCTTGGCCAGGCGCGCGCCGCGCTCTTGTGGCGGCGCCAGCCGCGCCAGATTCAAACCGGCATTCAATGAAAGATCGCTATCCTGCCCCGCGCCGGCGAGCGCTTCTTCGTAGTGACGGATTGCTTCTTTTGGTACGTTACGGCGAGCGGCCAGGTTGCCGAGATAGACCGCAAAGCGCGCGCGATCGTGGCCGGCGAAGAAAGTGTGGGCCTTGCCCAGCGAAACGGCAGCCGCATCAAAGTCACGCGCCTGCAGAAGACCGATCCCGAGCTCTCCCTCGGCATGGGCACGTTCAAGTGGAGAAGCGGCCTGGGCCACGGCGGCCCGGAAAATTTCGATGGCTTGCTGGACTTTACCTTGTTCGCGCAAAAGGCGGCCACCGTGGATCGATGCATCGACCGTGTTGGCACCGGCATCCGTAAGGGTCGCGGCACACAGGGTGAAAAATAATGCCAACAGCCGCCGCATGGTAGTCCCGTAGTTGGAATTTCTGCTACAGAATTATTCTAACCCGATGCGAAAATTATAAGTAAAAAAGCGGTGGGGAAATTCTTTAGCCGTGCAAATTGGCAACGCCTGGGGCGACTGAAAGAATTGACTCGGCGGTATGGGCGGGCTTCCCGTAGCCGCCCAAATCCGATGCTGTGTTATCGCGATGCTGATGTTGTGGTGGCGTGACTCATGATCACGTTGCGTGTAGCGGTTTGCACAACGTCGAAGCTGGCCAGGGCGGCGACCCATTGTGCTTCAAAGCCTACCGGAACATTAACAAGGGCCACTTCAAGGCTCGTAAGTGTCGACGTTGGCACCAGTTTCAGCTCTTTTAGTAGCCGCACTCCCTCCTCCAGGCGACCAGGCTTGAAACCCACAAGCACGTCACGCGGCACATATTCGCCACTATTGGTCGGTGCTTCCTGGCGCTCATAGCGCGTACCGTTGACGATCAGCGTCGTGTTCTGATACGCCACCTTTTCCGGTGGTGCGTCGCCGCCGCACGCGACGAGGGTTAGCAAGATCAAAACTGACAGAGAATTGCAGAATGTGCGGAAAATGTTCACGTAAGCCCCAAAAAAGAATTGGCCTCAATAGTAACCCAGTATCTCAAAGATTGCACAAATAGCCATTTTGCATAAATATCCATTAGTGAGAAAAATACAGACGAAAAAAAACCCCAGCATTTCTGCTGGGGTTTTTCTCTTATAACTAGCCTGACGATAACCTACTTTCACACTGGTTGCAGCACTATCATCGGCGCAGAGTCATTTCACGGTCCTGTTC
>JAKFDH010000183.1:0-22579 GCA_036676245.1 Massilia sp.
GTCGGCAGTTCGGACGGGAACGGGCCCGAGCCGACGCGCGTGGTATAGGCCTTGGTGATGCCCAGGATGTAGTGCAGCATGCCCGGACCGACGCCGGCGCCGGCGGCGGCATTGCCGGCCACGCAGTTCGACGAGGTGACATACGGGTAGGTGCCGTGGTCGACGTCGAGCAGCGAACCCTGCGCGCCTTCGAACAGGATGTTGCCGCCGGCCTTGTGCGCCGCGTACAGCGCGGACGACACATCGCCCACCATCGGTTTGAGGCGCGGCACCAGGGCCATCGCGTCGTCGTAGGTCTTCTGGAAGTCGATCGGATCGGCCTTCAGGTAGTTGACCAGCACGAAATTATGGTAGTCGAGGTTCTCTTTGAGCTTCTCGGCGAAACGCTCCGGATTGAGCATGTCGGCGATGCGGATCGCGCGCCGCGCGACCTTGTCTTCGTACGCGGGGCCGATGCCCTTGCAGGTGGTGCCGATCTTGTTCTCGCCGCGCGCTTTTTCGCGCGCCACGTCGATGGCGACGTGGTAAGGCAGGATCACCGGGCAGGCCTCGGAGATCTTCAGGCGCGACACGACTTCGACGCCGATCGCCTGCAGCTTGTCGATCTCGCGCATGATGTCCGGCACCGACACGACCACGCCGTTGCCGATGTAGCAGGCCACGCCTTCGCGCATGATGCCCGACGGGATCAGCTGGAGCGCGGTCTTCTGGCCGTTGATCACCAGCGTATGGCCCGCATTATGGCCGCCCTGGAAGCGCACCACGCCTTGCGCGTTGTCGGTCAACCAGTCGACGATCTTTCCTTTGCCTTCATCGCCCCACTGGGTACCGATGACAACGACGTTCTTTGCCACGTTTTTCTTTGACATCACACTTAGCCTAAGTTTTTGAGAATCCAGTTACTGTCTTCGAGGACGAGCACGCGGTCGCACTCGAACTCGTCCTGCTCATCGTCATGACCCGGCAAACTCTGGATCACGACCTCGCCTGCTTTGCGCAGCTGAGCGATTTTTTCCCGCAGCTCGGGGGCATTGCCCCATGGAGCGCGAATCGAATGCTTGCGTTCCGCGGTCGGCAGCAGCCGCGCCAGTTCGCGCAAGTCGAGGGAGAAGCCGGTCGCGGGACGCGCCCGGCCGAATGCTTCGCCCACGTGGTCGTAGCGGCCGCCGCGCGCCACCGCGTTCGGCAGGCCCGGCACGTACAGCGCGAACATGGCGCCGCTTTCATACGCATAGCCGCGCAGGTCGGCCAGGTCGATCGCGACTTCGGCGCGGCCGAGCGCCGAGCCGGCCAGCGCAGCCAGTTCGGCCAGCGCCTTGGCGATGCCAGGCAGCGGCGGCAGCACTTCGCGCGCCCGCGCCAGCACGTCGATGTCGCCGTACAGGTTCGGCAGCGCCAGCAGCGCGGCGCGGGTGGCCGGCGCGTAGCCGGCGGTCAGGATGTCGAGGCCCGGAGTGTCCTTGGCGCGCAGCAGCGCGTACAGCGCCGCTTCGTCCTTGCCGGCCGCCGGATCGTCGGCCAGCAGCGCGCGCACCACGCCCACGTGCGACAGGTCCAGGCGCACATCCGGGAAGCCGGCCATGGCCAGCGAACCGAGCGCCAGTTCCTGGATCTCGGCGTCGGCCTCGAGGCCGGCGTGGCCGTAGATCTCGGCGCCGATCTGCAGCGGCTCGCGCGTGGCGTGCAGGCCCGATGGACGGGTATGCAGCACGCTGCCGGCGTAGCACAGGCGGGTGACCGAGGCGCGGTTGAGCAGGTGGGCGTCGATGCGGGCGACCTGGGTCGTCATGTCGGCGCGCAAGCCCAGCATGCGGCCGGATATCTGGTCGACCAGCTTGAAGGTGCGCAGGTCGACATCCTGGCCGGCGCCGGCCAGCAGCGAATCGACGTATTCGAGCAGGGGCGGCATCACCAGCTCGTATCCGTACAGGCGGAAGTTGTCGAGCATCAGGCGACGCAGCTCTTCGATCTTGCGCGCCTCGGACGGCAAGACATCGGCGATATTCTCAGGCAGGAGCCAATTCGGCATGGGACGGAATCTGTTAAAAAACGGGCAACACAAAGCGTTCAGGCGCACGAAAAATGGTGCGCCGAACCATCAATTTTACCCGAAATTGGGGTGGATGCGGTGGAAAAACCGCCGCGGAGGGTGCGGACCGGGAGACGCCGCCGGGATACCCGCAGGGCAGAAGAGCACGAAGTGCGGCATCCGCCAAACGCTTGCGTCAACGCGACGCCTGGCGGATGTCGGGCTGCGCCCTCTTCCGCCCTACGGGTCTTGCGACTATTTTTTGGGCGCCGGCGCCGCGCCGCCCGCACCAGGGCTGCGGAAGTACTTGAAGAACTCCGAAGCCGGATCGAGCACCATCACGTCGCCATGGCTGCGGAAGGTCGCGCGGTAGGCTTCGAGCGAACGGTAGAACTTGTAGAACTCGGGGTTCTTGCCGAACGCCTGGGCATAGATCTGCGATGCCTTCGCGTCGCCGTCACCCTTGATCTTCTCGGCGTCGCGGAACGCTTCGGCCAGGATCACGGTGCGCTGGCGGTCGGCGTCGGCCCGGATCTTCTCCGAATCGGCCGAACCGGTCGAACGCAGCTCGTTCGCCACCCGTGCGCGCTCGGCTTTCATGCGCTCGTAGACCGAGGCGTTGATCTGCTCGACGTAGTCGACCCGCTTGAGCCGCACGTCGACGATCTCGACGCCGATCTGCTTGGCTTCGGCCACGACCTTGTTGCGGATCGATTCCATGACCTTGCCGCGTTCGCCGGAGATCACTTCGCGCACGGTGCGCTTGGTGATCTCGTCGTTCAGGGCCGCCTTGACGATCTGCGACATGCGGTCGCGCGCGCGCACTTCGTCGCCGCCGAAGCTGACGTAGTAGGTGCGCGGCGCGATGATGCGCCACTTGACGAAGGCGTCGACCAGGATGTTCTTCTTCTCGGCCGTGATGAAGCGGTCGGCGTCGGGCGTATCGAGCGTCAGGATGCGCTTTTCGAGGTAGATCACGTTCTGGAACGGCGGCGGCAGCTTGAAGTGCAGGCCGGGCTCGCTGATCACGTCGCGCACTTCGCCGAGGGCGAACACGATGGCGAAGCGGCGCTGGTCGACCACGAACACGGTCGACGACAGGATCATCACGCCGATGAAGCCCGCTACGAGGATGGATACGAGGCGGTTCATTAACGGCTCTCCCTGTCACGTGAGGATTCGCGCGAACGGCTGTCGCGCTGGCGCACCTGCTCGACGATCTGCATCGGGTCGGCGGCGGGGGCCGGCATCACCACCGGGCCCGACTTGGAGCCGATGGCGGCGTCGTTGGCGGCGGTCTGGGCGATCAGCTTGTCGAGCGGCAGGTACAGCAGGTTGCTGCCGGCCTTGGCGTCGACCAGCACCTTGCTGGCGCTGGAGAAGATCTGCTGCATGGTGTCGAGGTACATGCGGTCGCGGGTGACGCCAGGCGCCTTCTGGTACTCGGTCAGCACCTGGTTGAAGCGCGAGGCGTTACCGGTCGCGTTTTCGGTGACCATGGCGCGGTAGGCCTCGGCCTCCTGCAGCAGGCGCGAGGCATTGCCGCGTGCCTGCGGGATCACCTGGTTGGCGTAAGCCTGGCCCTCGTTCTTGGCCCGCTCGCGGTCCTGGCCGGCCTTGACGGCGTCGTCGAAGGCGCTTTGCACCTGCTCCGGCGGCTGCACGCCCTGCATCGTCACGTTGGTGATCTGGGCCCCCAGCGCATAGCGGTCGATGATCTGCTGCATCAGCTGGTTGACGTCGAGCGCGACTTTTTCGCGCCCTTCATACAGCACGAAGTCCATCTTGCTCTTGCCGACCACTTCGCGGATCGCGGTCTCGGCGACCTGGCGCACGGTCTCGTCCTGGTCGCGGTTGTTGAACAGCCAGGCCACCGGGTCCTTCAGGGTGTACTGGACGGCGAACTGGATGTCGATGATGTTCTCGTCGTCGGTCAGCATCAGCGCTTCCTGCGGGCGCTTGTTCTTGACCGTCGAGCGGTAGCCGATTTCGGCGGTGCGCACCTGCGACACGTTGACCGTCTCGTGGGCCTGGAACGGATACGGCCAGCGCCAGTTGAAGCCGGCGCCGGTGGTGCGCGACAGTTTGCCGAAGGTGGTGACCACGCCGGACTGGCCTTCCTGCACGATGAAGGCGCCGCTGGCGAGCCAGATGAAGGCGACGATCGCGAAGATCACGCCGGCGGTGACGCCGGCCCCGCGCATGTCGGGACGGTAGCCGCCGCCGTCGCCGCCGCCGCCGCCGTTCTTGTTGCCGAACAGGCGGTTCAGGCGGGCGTTGAAGTCGCGCCACATCTGGTCGAGGTCGGGCGGGCCCTCGCCGGGCTTCTTGCCTTCCTGCGCCTTGTGGTCGCCCTCGGGTTTGCGGCCCCAGCGCGGGTCGTTGAGCGTCAGCTTGACGCCGATGCGTTTGATGAGTGAAGCAAGCATACTATCGTGGTCCGACGTAGGTGGAGGTTAGAATACTTTCGCCCGGTCCAAAGTCGATCGTCTCGACAGGCTGGTCCGGGTCGGCATCGTCCTGCTCTTCATAAAGTTGGGTCAGACCGGGCGCGCCCCTGGCCGCCTCGACGATCGCGTCGCGCAGCAGGTCGAGCCCGGCGCCACTATGGGCGCTGATAAAAACGCGGCTGATTTTAGCATATTCATCACGTTCGACGGCCGGGTCGAGCCCGGCTGCATCGATCTTGTTCCAGACCAGGATCTGGGGAATATGGTCGGCCCCGATTTCCTTCAGGACCAGGTTGACCTGCTCGACCTGCTCCATCCGCACCGGGCTGGCGGCGTCGACGACGTGCAGCAGCAGGTCGGCATGGATGGTTTCTTCGAGCGTGGCGCGAAACGCCGCCACCAGCTGGTGCGGCAGCTCGCGCACGAAGCCGACGGTGTCCGACACGACCACGTTGCCGGCCTCCTCGCCCAGGTAGACGCGGCGGCTGGTGGTGTCGAGCGTGGCGAACAGCTGGTTGGCGACGTACACGCCGGCCTTGGTCAGCGCATTGAACAGCGTCGACTTGCCGGCATTGGTATAGCCGACCAGCGATACCGAGAAGGTCTTGCTGCGTCCGCGTGCGCGGCGCTGGGTCTCGTGCTGCTTGCGCAGCTTGGCCAGGCGCGCGCGCAGGGCCTTGACCCGTTCGCCGATCAGGCGGCGGTCGGTCTCGAGCTGGGTTTCGCCCGGACCGCGCAGGCCGATACCGCCCTTTTGCCGTTCCAGGTGGGTCCAGCCGCGGATCAGGCGCGTGGCCAGGTGCTGCAGCTGGGCCAGTTCGACCTGCAGCTTGCCTTCGTGGCTCTTGGCGCGCTGGGCGAAGATGTCGAGGATCAGGCTGGTGCGGTCGAGGACGCGGATGTTCAGCCGCTTCTCGAGGTTGCGCTGCTGGGCCGGCGACAGCGCATGGTTGAAGATGACGATCTCGATCCGCTCGGCCACGCAGGCCTGGGCGATTTCGTCGGCCTTGCCGCTGCCCACGAAATAGGCAGCGTCAGGGCTGGACCGCTTGGCGGTGATGGTGGTGATCGGCTCGGCGCCGGCGGAACGGGCGAGCAGCGACAGCTCTTCCACGCTGGCGTTGAAATCGCCAGCGCCGAAATCGATGCCGACTAGGGCTGCACGCATACGCCTCCTGCCGGGGCCGGATCGCCCATGGGCTTACTCAGCTTCGGAGTCAAGATTGAGGTTGACGGCGCGCGCCGGTACCACGGTGGAAATGGCGTGCTTGTAAACCATTTGGGTGACGGTGTTACGCAGCAGGACGACATATTGGTCGAAGGACTCGATGTGGCCCTGCAGTTTGATCCCGTTGACCAGGTAGATCGAGACGGGAACGTGCTCTTTGCGCAAGGCATTGAGGAATGGGTCTTGTAACAGTTGCCCTTTGTTGCTCATAACAGCTCCGTGATGTTGTTGTAGATTAAGAATTGGAGGCGACTCGCCCGATTTCAAGTGCCGGCGACATCAAACTGATCGAAAAGGGAATGATGTCTCCAAGCTACTGTAACCTGTTTTCGCGATGTACGTCTGCGGACCCGCGTTATTTCTGCGATTTGTTAAAAGGATTCTTACCCATGCGCAATTCAATCCGCAGCGGCGTGCCCACCAGGTTGAAGGTGTCGCGGAAGTGTTTTTCCAGATAGCGCTTGTACGGCTCGCCGATCGCGTCGAGGGCATTGCCGTGGATGACGATGATCGGCGGGTTCTGGCCGCCCTGGTGCGCATAGCGCATCTTGGGCCGGATCGAGCCCTTGCGCTTCGGTTCCTGCTTCTCGACCGCCTCGATCAGCGCGCGCGTCAGGCGCGGCGTCGACAGGTCGGCGGTGGCGGCCGCATAGGCCGCGTCGACCGACTTCATCAGCGGGCCGATGTTGGTCGCCTTCAGCGCCGAAATGAAGTGGGTCTTGGCGAACGACAGGAAGTCGAGCTTGCGGTCGAGGTCGATCTTGATCTCGTCGCGCTCGTCCGAGCGCAGGCCGTCCCATTTGTTCACGCCGACCACCAGTGCCCGGCCCGATTCGAGGATGAAGCCGGCGATGTGGGCATCCTGCTCCGAGATGTCCTGCTGGGCGTCGAGCAGCAGGATGACGACGTGGGCTTCCGAGATCGACTGCAGCGTCTTGACGACCGAGAACTTCTCGATCGCTTCGAACACCTTGCCGCGGCGGCGGATGCCGGCCGTGTCGATCAGCGTGTAATTCTTGCCGTCGCGCTCGAACGGGACCTCGATCGAATCGCGGGTCGTGCCCGGCATGTCGAAGGCGATCACGCGCTCTTCGCCGATCAGCGTATTGACGAGGGTCGACTTGCCCACGTTCGGGCGGCCGACGATGGCGATCTTGATGCCGCGTTCGGCCGGCAGCAGCTCCTCGGCGTCGGCCGGGCGCTGGGCGAAGGCCTCGTTCAGGCATTCCTCGACCAGGTCGGTGACGCCGTCGCCGTGGGCGGCGGAGATCACGTAGGGGTCGCCCATGCCGAGCTCATAGAAGTCGGCCACCACCGAGGTGTACTTCATGCCCTCGGCCTTGTTCACCACCAGCATGACCTTGCGGCCCGACTTGCGCAGGAAGTCGGTGATGGTCTTGTCGTGCGGCGTCAGGCCCTGGCGGCCGTCGACGATGAACACGACGACGTCCGCTTCGGCCACGGCCTGCTTGGTCTGCAGGGCCATCTGGTGCATGATGCCTTCCTTCGCGACCGGCTCGAAACCGCCGGTGTCGATGACCAGGAAGGGGCGCTCGCCGACGCGGCCTTCGCCGTAGTGGCGATCGCGCGTCAGGCCAGGCAAGTCCGCCACCAGCGCGTCGCGCGAGCGGGTGAGGCGGTTGAATAAGGTCGATTTCCCGACGTTGGGGCGACCAACTAGTGCAATTACCGGCTTCATGTTGTTTTTATTCGACCGCGATGGCGGTCACCGTTCCAGATTGTGTTTGAAAGATCAGGTTCGAGCCAGCCACGATGGGGACCGAGATGACCGGGCTCCCGTCGGTGGCGGCGCGTGCGAGGAATGCGCCATCTTCCCGTGACAGGAAGTGGATGTAACCCTGGTAGTCGCCGACGGCCACCGCGCGTCCATAGGACACGGGCGTGGACAGGCGGCGGAAGCTCAGCTTGTCGTTCCTCCAGGCCGAGGCGCCGGTGTCGCGCGCGAACGCCGACACGGCGCCCTTGTCGTCGACCGCGAACACGAAGCGCTGGTCGGCGCTGACGCCGACGTCGGACGACAGTTCCTTGCTCCAGCGCGCAGAACCGGTGTTGATGTCGAAGCAGCCGACGCGGCCCTGGTAGGCCACGGCGCACACGTCCTGGTCGATCACGACCGGGCTGCCGCCGATGTCGGTGACGCGCTCGAGTTCGGTCGCGCCGCGCGATTCGCCGACCGCGATTTCCCATTTGGGCGCGCCGGTGGCGAGAATCTGCGACAGCAGCTTGCCGCCCGGCTGGGCGATGACCACGTCCTTGCCGACCACCACCATGCCCGGCGCATTGCGCAGGGTCAGCGGCGGCGACACGCGCTGCACGGTCCATTTCTTTTCGCCGGTCTTGGCGTCCAGGCCGACGATGCGGTTGTCGACCGAGCGCACCACGACGATGCCCTGCCCCACCACCGGCGAGGACAGCACCTCGGACGAGGCCTGCGACTTCCACAGCTGCCTGCCTTCCAGGTCGAAGGCGTAGACGGCGCCCTTGTCGCCGCCCAGCACGATGACATTGCCATCGGTGCCGACGCCGGCCGTCAGCGCGGTCGGGGCCTTGACCTTCCACAGCACCTTGCCGGTGGCGGCATCGACGCGCGCGATGCTGCCGTCGGCGCTGGCCGCGACCACGGTCGTGCCCACCATCACCGGCGAGAAGGCAAAGCTGTCGGCCTTGCCCAGCGCAAGCTTCCATGCGGTGCGCACGGCCATCGAGCCCTTCAGCTCGACCAGCGGCGCCGGCTGGTTGCCCTTGTCCTTCGATGCGAAGGGATTGAGGGAACTGAGGGTCGAGCAGCCTGCCATGACGGCCAGCACGCCAGCGCCGACCAGTTTCTGGGTAATACGCATATTTGTCAGCCTTGTCCTGTTACGTTGTTCTTGGGTGCGCCAGAAGGCATGAAGCCCGCGCGCGCCGAGCGGCGCAGGCGGGCCATGCAGTCCGGGGAATTAAGCGGCAGCTTTCGGGGCCGCCGTGGTTCCGCCGATGGCGTCGAGCTTGAGCTGCACCAGCTGGCGGCCCGGGTTCTTTTCGTCCATCGCCTTCAGCGCGGCCTCGTAGGCGGCGCGCGCTTCGGCGATCTTGTTCTGTGCGACCAGGATGTCGCCCTTGCGGTCGGCGACCGCGCCGGCGAACTGCGGCAGGAATTCGCCGCCCAGCACCTTGAGCGCCTCGTCGTAGGCTTTCTCGTCGAGCAGCACGCCGGACAGGCGCAGGCGGGCGATCGCCTTGTACTCGTCGTTGCCGTGTTCGGCGGCCCATTGCAGCTTGGCCTTGGCCGTCTTCAGGTCGTTGGCGTCGAAGGCGCTCTTGGCCGCCACCAGGGCGCCCATCGTCGCGTACGCGGTGCTGCCGTACTTCTTCTCGATGTCGGCGGCGTACTGCTGGACCTTGGCGTTGTCCTTGGCGGCCAGCGACTTCTGCATTTCTTCGTACAGGCCGGAGGCGGCGCCCGCTTCGGTGCGCTGGTAGTGCTTCCAGTAGTTGTAGCCGGCGTAGCTGCCGAGCACGATGATCAGCAGCCAGGTGATCAGGTTGCCGTACTGGTTCCAGAAGGCCTTCAGCGAGGCCAGTTGTTCTTGTTCTTCGAGATCGTATGCCATGGTTGTCGTCGTTATGGTTGGTGGTTCAGGTTATTAGTGATGATAATGCACGTGGTCGTGGTCATGGTCGTCGCCGACGATCTGGTCCACCAGGTAATCGACCACGCCGTCGAACGGCACCAGCGCCTGCTGCTCGCCGTCGCTGCCGCGCATGGCCTTGACCGCCGCCACCTTGCCGGCGATTTCATCCTCGCCGAGGATGACGGCGAACGCGGCGCCGCTGCCGTCGGCCTTTTTCATCTGGCTCTTGAAGCTGCCCGGACCGCTCGCAGCCGCGCAATGTAGCACAACGTCGAGTCCCGCATCGCGAATTCGTTCGGCCAGCACGAAGGCTTGCAGCTGCGCCGCCTCGCCCTGGTGCACCATGTAGACGTCGCAGGCGGCCGGTTCGGCCGGCTCGCCGGCCATCTTCATCAGTTCGACCAGGCGCTCGATGCCCATCGCGAAGCCGACCGCCGGGGTCGGCTTGCCGCCGAACGACTCGATCAGCGGATCGTAGCGCCCGCCCGCGCACACGGTGCCCTGCGCGCCGAGCGCGTCGGTGACCCACTCGAACACGGTGCGGTTGTAGTAGTCGAGCCCGCGCACCAGGCGCGGGTTGATCGTGTACTGGATGTTGTTGTGGTCGAGGATGCGCTTGACGCCCTCGAAGTGGGCCACCGATTCGCCTTCCAGGTAGTCGAGCAGCTTGGGCGCCTTGTTGACCAGGTCCTGCATCGCCGGGTTCTTGGTGTCGAGGATGCGCAGCGGGTTCGCGTGCAGGCGGTTCTTCGCCTCGGTGTCGAGCTGGCCGATGTTCGCTTCGAAGTAGGCGATCAGGTCGGCGCGGTGGCGCGCGCGCTCGGACGCGTCGCCGATCGAATTGAGTTCGAGACGGATGTTTTCCAGGCCCAGGTCATCCCACAGGCGGCGGCACAGCATGATCAGTTCGGCGTCGATGTCCGGGCCGGTGAAGCCGATCGCTTCCGCGCCGACCTGGAAGAACTGGCGGTAGCGGCCGCGCTGCGGGCGCTCGTGGCGGAACATCGGGCCCTTGTACCAGACCCGCTTCGGGCCGTCGTAGGCCAGGTTGTGCTCGATGGCCGCGCGCACCACGCCGGCCGTGCCTTCCGGGCGCAGCGTCAGCGCGTCGCCGTTCATCGAATCGGTGAACGAATACATTTCCTTCTCGACGATGTCGGTCACGGCGCCGATGGCGCGCTTGAACAGGGCGGTGTCCTCGACGATCGGGGTGACGATCTTCTGGAAGCCGTAGCTCTTCAGGATCGAGTGGACGGTGTTCTCGAACAGCTCCCACAGCGGCGCATCGGCCGGCAGGATGTCGTTCATGCCTTTGACGGCGGTGATTTTTTCAGCTTTGGACATATTGCTCAATTATTTTCGTTAACCTCAAGACCGTCCCGCCTACGCAGGAATGACGTCGGTGCTTTTGCTGTAATTCTTCTGTACGTAGTCCAGCACGATCTGCTGGAATTCCTCGACGATCTTCTCGCCGCGCAGCGTGACCACCTTCTGCCCATCGACAAACACCGGCGCGGCCGGCGATTCGCCGGTGCCGGGCAGGCTGATGCCGATGTTGGCGTGCTTCGATTCGCCCGGACCGTTGACGATGCAGCCCATCACGGCCACGTTCATGCCTTCCACGCCCGGGTACAGCTTCTTCCACTCCGGCATCTGCTCGCGCAGGTAGGTCTGGATGTTGTCGGCCAGTTCCTGGAAGGTGGTCGACGTGGTGCGGCCGCAGCCCGGGCAGGCGATGACCATCGGCGCGAACTTGCGCAGGCCCATCGTCTGCAGGATCTCCTGGCCGACCACCACTTCTTTCGTGCGGTCGCCGCCCGGTTCCGGCGTCAGCGAAATGCGGATCGTGTCGCCGATGCCTTCCTGCAGCAGCACCGACAGCGCCGCCGTCGAGGCGACGATGCCCTTGCTGCCCATGCCCGCTTCGGTCAGACCCAGGTGCAGCGGATAGTCGCAGCGGCGCGCCAGTTCGCGGTACACCGCGATCAGGTCCTGCACGCCCGACACCTTGCACGACAGGATGATCTGGTCGCGCGCCAGGCCCAGCTCCTCGGCGCGCACGGCATTCTCGATCGCCGACGTGATCAGGGCTTCGTACATGACGGCCTGCGCGCTCCATGGCGCCGCGCGCTGCGCGTTCTCGTCCATGATGCGCGCCAGCAGCGCCTGGTCCAGGCTGCCCCAGTTGACGCCGATGCGCACCGGCTTGCCGTAGGTGGCGGCCATCTCGATCATCTGCGCGAACTGGGTGTCGCGCTTGGCGCCCTGCCCCACGTTGCCCGGATTGATGCGGTACTTCGACAGCGCGCGCGCGCATTCGGGGAAGTCGCGCAGCAGCGTGTGGCCGTTGTAGTGGAAGTCGCCGACCAGCGGCACGTCGATCTCCATCTTGTCGAGCTGCGCGCGGATCAGTGGCACCGCGGCCGCCGCTTCCGGATTGTTGACGGTGATGCGCACCAGTTCGGAGCCGGCGCGCGCCAGCTCCTTGACCTGGATCGCGGTGCCGATCACGTCGGCGGTATCGGTATTGGTCATCGACTGCACGACCACGGGGGCGTCGCCGCCGACCCAGATCTTGCGCTCGCCGTGCGACACCAGCACCTTGCGGCTGGCGCGGCGCGCCAGCGGGCCGGAAGGAATAGCCAGGTTCGAAGTGCTCATATCAGTTCAGGCTCACGCGGGAAACGGTGCTGCCCGGCACCGGCGGCAGCGCGACCGGCGCGCCGCGCAAGGTGGCGTTGACGACCGAGGGCTTGCCCACGATCAGCGTCACCGGCTGGTCCAGGGCCAGGGTTTCGGTGCTGCCGGCACGCGCCAGCTTCGACACCAGCGGCTTGCCCTTGGCCGGACGCACTTCGATCCAGGAATCGCCGCTGATGGTCAGCACCAGCACATTCGCCGCGGCCGGGGCCGCTGCTGCGGCCGGGGCGGCCGCGGGAGCGACGCCGGCCGGCGTGGCCTGGGGCGACGGCGCGGCGACCGCTCCGCCGGCAGGGGCCGGCGGCGGCACCGAGATCAGCGGCACGGAATTGGTCACCACCGGCGGCAGTTCCTGGCCGGGCTTGACCAGCGTGGTCTCGAGCGGCGCGTCGGCGGCCTTGGCCGACGGCGGCGCCTGCAGCACGGTGACGCTGGCCTGGCCGTTGGCGGCGGCCGGGCCGGCGGCGGCGCCGCCCAGCAGCGCGGCCGGGACCAGGTCGAAATGCCAGGCCAGGCCGGCGCCGGCGGCCACCAGCAGCAGCGCGGCGATCCAGCCCAGCGGCAGGCCGCTGCGCTTGCCGTTGGTCGGGAAGCGCACTTCGGAGAACGAGGCCGGCTTGTCGCGGCGCACCGTG
This sequence comes from Massilia sp., assembly GCA_036676245.1. Classification (GTDB taxonomy): domain Bacteria; phylum Pseudomonadota; class Gammaproteobacteria; order Burkholderiales; family Burkholderiaceae_D; genus Telluria_A. The sequence continues at coordinate 12,678 of JAKFDH010000183.1, forward strand.
GTGCCGGTGGCGTCGCTCGGGGCCGGGGTATCGAGCGGGATCTGGGCCACCAGCGGCACCGCATCGAGCTTGACCACCTTGGCATAGGCGCGGATGAAGCCGCGCACCACGGCCGGCCCCGGCAGCGAGGCATAATCGCCCGCTTCCAGCGCCACCACCTGGCGCACGGCCAGCTTGAGCTGGTCGGCTACCTGTTCAACCGTCCAGCCCATCGCCTCGCGCGCGGCGGCCAGGGTCTTGCCTGGAGCATCGCCGCCTGGCGTTCCCGCCTGTTCCACCCACTCTGCACTCATTGTTGTTCCTGTCTCACTCATCAAATGCACCGCGCTGATACGCCGCCAATTCGGGTGACGCCGGGAAACGGCGCCGCAACTGGTTGACCAGGCTCGCTTCGGACGACTTGTCGCCGAGCTTGCGGTCGACCCGGATCGCCAGCCACAGCTGGTCGGCCGGCAGGGCATCGAGTTTCGCCACCGTCTTCAGGCGGTTGATAAAAAATCCGGCGCGCGCCATGTCGCGCCGTTCATAGTAGGTCCTGGCCAGGTGCGCATTGGTGGCCGGGACATCGGCGCCATAGCGCAGCGCGTCGAGCAGGTATTTCTCGGCCGCGTCGTAATTCTTCATTTTAAGGCTGCAGGCGCCCGCGTTGACCAGCGCATTGATCGGCGAGGTGTAGGTCGGATTCTTGAGCGCGGCCTCGAACAGCGGCATCGCCTGCGCAAAGCGCCCCTGCTGGCACAGGAACTGGCCGAAGTTGTTCGACAGCTCAGGATTGCGCGGCGCCAGCTTGATGGCGCGCTGGAAATTCTCTTCGGCCAGCTGGTGTTCGCCCATCTGGCTGTAGATCAGCGCGCGCACGCCGTAGGCGTCGGACGAATCGGGGTTGGCCGCGATCGCCTGCTTGACTTCGTCGAGCGCGATTTCGTACTTGCCGTCCGAGTAGTAGCCGATCGCCAGCTGCAGGCGGATGCTGGCGCGCTTCTCGGCGCTGGTATGGTCGGATGCCGTCCTCAGCTCTTCGGTGGCGCCGGCCTGGGTGCTGGTGGTGGGCGCCTTGCTGGCGCAGGCGGCCAAGGCCGCGGCGAGCAAGACCGGTACAAGGCGCGCGCCCGCGCGTCCTGCCATGCCCGGCTTCAAGAAGGAATCTCCACGATGCGCCCGAAATCGGCGCCGAATTTCTTTTGATATTCAGCCATTTTCTCCATGCGCTCCTGTACGCGGGTACGGTCCTGCACTTCGCCGGCCAGCTGGCCGCACGCGGCGTCGATGTCGTCGCCGCGCGTCTTGCGAATCGTGGTCACGATGCCGGCATCCATCAGCACCTGGGCGAAGGCCTTGATGCGCGGATTCTTCGAGCGCAGCAGGCCCGACTCCGGGAAGGGATTGAACGGGATCAGGTTGAACTTGCACGACACGCCGACCAGCGGGTCGTTGACCAGCGCGACCAGCTCGCGCGCGTGGGCGTCGCTGTCGTTGACGCCGTCGAGCATGCAATACTCGAAGGTGATGAAGTCGCGCGGCGCGAATGCGAGGTAGCGCTTGCAGGCGGCCATCAGCTCGCGCAGCGGGTATTTTTTGTTGAGCGGCACCAGGCCATCGCGCAGCGGATCGTTCGACGCGTGCAGCGACACGGCCAGCGCCACCGGCACTTCCTGGGACAGCTTGTCCATCATCGGCACCACGCCCGAGGTCGACAAGGTCACGCGGCGGCGCGACAGGCCGTAGGCGTTATCGTCGAGCATCAGCTTGAGCGCGGTGACGGTCGGCTCGAAATTGAGCAGCGGCTCGCCCATGCCCATCATCACGACGTTGGTGATCTGGCGCTCACCCTTGGGGCCGGGCTCGATACCCTTGGTCTTGCGCAGTTCGAACTCGGCCATCCACAGCTGGCCGATGATCTCGCCGACGGTCAGGTTGCGGTTGAAGCCCTGCTTGCCGGTCGAGCAGAAGCGGCAGTTGACGGCGCAGCCCGCTTGCGTGGAAATGCACAGGGTGCCGCGGTTTTCTTCCGGGATGAACACGGTTTCGACGGCATTGCCGTTGCCCACGTCGACCAGCCACTTGCGCGTGCCGTCGGTCGAGGTGTGGTCGCTGATCGCCTGCGGCGCGCGGATTTCGGCGCGCGTCCTGAGCTTGTCGCGCAGGGACTTGGCGAGGTCGGTCATCGCATCGAAGTCGCTGGCGCCGAACTGGTGGATCCAGCGCTGCAATTGCTTGGCGCGGAACGGCTTCTCACCCAAGTCGGCGCAGTAAGCGACGAGTTGCGCGGGATCGAAGTCCAGCAGGTTGGTGAGAGTCGTCATAGTAATTCTTCAATCAAATCCAAAAAACCCGCTCGCCGGGACTTTGCGTCGCGGGCAAGCGGTTTGCTGCGGTCAAGCGTCCGAGATGGGGACGATTAACGGGAATACACGTTCAGTGCCGGGAAGTAGTAAGCGATTTCCACAGCAGCGGTTTCAGCGGCGTCCGAGCCGTGCACGGCGTTGGCGTCGATCGAATCGGCGAAATCGGCGCGGATCGTGCCTTTTTCTGCTTTCTTCGGATCGGTTGCGCCCATCAGGTCGCGGTGCTTGGCAATCGCGTTCTCGCCTTCCAGTACCTGGATCATGACAGGGCCGGAAATCATGAAGTCGACCAGGTCCTTGAAGAACGGACGTGCAGCGTGCACTGCGTAGAAGCCTTCGGCTTCAGCGCGCGACAGGTGCGTCATGCGGGCTGCGACGATCTTCAGGCCAGCGCCTTCGAAGCGGCTGTAGATTTGGCCGATTACATTTTTTGCAACTGCGTCTGGTTTGATGATCGACAGGGTGCGTTCGATTGCCATTTGTAAAAACTCCAATAAAAAGAAAGGTTTAAATCGAGAAATTAAGGACTCAATCAACCTTTGATTTTACCATACAACACCCCATATCAGTCATATTGCACCGGTGGCGAAGGAAGTGTTAGAGTGGCGCCGGCGATTTCGGGCGGCACCTGCGCGATTTTGAACGCATTTTCCCGTCCGTGCTATGCTTTTAGTGCATTTAAACTTTTTCCAACCGGAGGCACCATGACCCCATCCTTGCACACCGCCTATGACGTTGCCGGCACCAGCCAGGCCGTTCGCAACCGCGTATTGCGCAATACTTACTGGCTGCTCGCACTGTCGCTGATCCCCACCGTGCTGGGCGCGGTCGTCGGCGTCAACTTCGGCTTGCCGTTCCCGAGCGGCTTCATGGGGGCGTTCCTGTTCCTGGGCATCGCCTTCGGCTTCTTCTGGGCCATCGAAAAGAACAAGAACAGCGGCATGGGCGTGGCCCTGCTGCTGGGCTTCACCTTCTTCATGGGCCTGATGCTGACGCCGCTGCTGACGCGCACCCTGGGCTACAGCAATGGCGCCAGCCTGATCATGACCGCCTTCGGCGGCACCGCGTCGATCATGGCCGTGATGGCGACCATCGCCACCGTGTCCAAGCGCGACTTCCAGCCGATGAGCAAATACCTGTTCGCCGGCGCGATCCTGGTCATCCTGGCCGGCCTGGCCAACATCTGGCTGGGCATGCCGGCGCTGTCGATCGCCATCTCGGTGGCCGTGATCGGCATCTTCTCGGCGTTCCTGCTGGTGGACGTGCAGCGCGTCGTCAACGGCGGCGAGACCAACTACATCAGCGCCACGCTGGCGATCTACCTGGATGTGTACAACATCTTCACCGCCCTGCTGAACCTGCTGGGCCTGGGCGGCGACCGCGACTAGGTGGTATTGCCGTAATATAAAAGCCGACCTGCGGGTCTGGAAAAACCGGGGTCAGTGCCGACAAAAGCAGACGGGCTCAACAATAAGGCTTTATTGTTGAGCCCGTCTGCTTTTGTCGGCACTGACCCCGGTTTTTTTCCTAGAAGGACACGCCAGACCACTTGCAGCGCTTCGGGGCTTCCGTATCGCCGGCCAGCACCGGCTTGGCCATCACGTACAGCGCCAGCGCCATCATCACCACCAGTATCGATGCCTGTTTCATCCTCTTCTCCTTCGGTTGAAGGGACAAGATTTGCTCCCCGTAACGAAAGTGTCGATGAAAAGTGCCTATTGATAATTAAGAATTATCAATAAACCTATTAAAAATGATAACAACAAGCGGCTCAGGCCGGCGCCAGGTCGAACACGGCGATCGATTCGACGTGCGAGGTGTGCGGGAACATATTGACCACCCCTGCCTTGCTCAGCACATAGCCGGCCTCGTGGACCAGGGTGCCGGCGTCGCGCGCCAGGGTCGACGGGCTGCACGACACGTAGACGATGCGCCTGGGCAGCAGTTCCGGGTGGCTGGCGCGCAGCCCGGCCAGCGCCTTGGCCAGCGCATCGGCGCCGTCGCGCGGCGGATCGACCAGCATGCGGTCGAAGCGCCCCAGCGCGACCAGGTCCTCGGCCGTCACGTCGAACAGGTTGCGGGTCGAGAAGCTGGTCTTGGCCGACAGGCCGTTCGCCCTGGCATTGTCCAGCGCGCGCTCGGTCAGGCTGGTGCTGCCTTCGATGCCGACCACTGCGCGCGCCTGGGTCGCCAGCGGCAAGGTGAAGTTGCCCAGGCCGCAGAACAGGTCGGCCACGCGGTCATCCGGCTGCACCTCGAGCAGGTTCAGGGCCTTGGCCACCAGCACCCGGTTGATGTGGTGGTTGACCTGGGTGAAATCGACCGGCTTGAACGGCATCGTGACGCCGAATTCGGGCAAGGTGTAGTACAGCGCCTTGTCCAGCGGGTACCACGGGGCGGCCGTTTCCGGGCCCTTGGTCTGCAGCCAGAACTGGATGCTCCACTGGTCGGCGAAGGCCTTGAGCAGCACTTCGTCGGCGGCCGACAGCGGCGCCATGATGCGCAGCACCAGCGCCGTCAGGTCCTCGCCGATCGCCACCTCGATCTGCGGCAGCTGGTCGTAGATCGACAGCGCGCCGATCAGCGCGCGCAGCGGCAGCAGCATGGCGGCCACGTGCGGCGGCAGGATCTTGCAGTCGCTCATGTCGGCGACGAAGGCCGAGCGCTTCTCGTGGAAGCCGACCAGCACCGTGTTCTTCTTGGCCACCCAGCGCACCGACAGGCGCGCGCGGTAGCGGTAGCCCCAGGTCGGGCCGTACATCGGACGCATCACCGTGCCCGGCGTGACCTTGCTGATGTGCCACAGGTTATCTTCGAGCACGCGCTGCTTCATCGCCACCTGGGCCGACGGCTCCAGGTGCTGCATCGAGCAGCCGCCGCAGTTGTCGAAATGCTTGCACCTGGGCGCGACCCGCATCGACGATTCCTTGTGCAGGACCGTCATGCGCGCCGCTTCCCAGTTCTTTTTCTTCTTGAACGTCAGGAAGCTGACTTTTTCGCCCGGCAGCGCGCCTTCGACGAAGATCACCTTGCCCGGCGAGCCGTCCTCATTGGCGAGGTGGCCGACGCCGCGGGCGTCCATGTCGAGGGATTTGATGTCGATGATGGTGTCTTGCATGGCGAAGTACACGCGAAATGCGTGCTAATCAGGTCAAAAAAAGGGGATCGTGCGCGCAGGCCGATGCTGGCGCCGGGCGCCACTATAGCAGCGAATCGCGCACCACGCCACGGGCGGCCATCGCCCGCTTGAGCTTGACGAGGGCTTCCTGCTGGATCTGGCGCACCCGCTCGCGCGTCACGCCCATCTCCTCGGCCAGGGTTTCGAGCGTGGCCGGATCGTCGTTGTCGAGCCCGAAACGGCGCATGATGACGATGCGCTGCTTGTCCGGCAGCTTGGTCAGCCAGTCGCGCACCAGCACCGTCATTTCGTGGTGTTCGGCGCGCGCGTCGGGACTGTCGTCGGCGTCGCCGGGCAGCATGTCCATCAGGCTGGACTGGGGATCGTTGTCGAGCGGCGCGTCGAGCGAGGTCGCATGCTCGGACAGGGCCAGGATATCCTGCACCTCTTCCACCGGGCGCCCGACCAGGTGCGCGATGTCCTCGGCGGTGGCGTCCTTGCCGTTGTGGTGCTGGGCTTCGAGGTGGTACTTGGCGCGCAGGATCTGGTTCAGTTCGCGCACCATGTGCACCGGCAGGCGCACCGTGCGCGCCTGGTTCATGATGGCGCGCTCGATGCTCTGGCGGATCCACCAGGTGGCGTAGGTCGAGAAGCGGAAGCCGCGCTCGGGCTCGAACTTGTCGATCGCGCGCATCAGGCCGATGTTGCCCTCCTCGATCATGTCGAGCAGGACCACGCCGCGGTTGATGTAGTGCTTGGCGATCGACACCACCAGCCGCAGGTTGTGTTCGATCATGGTCTGCCGCGCGCTGAAGTCGCCGGCCTTGGCCAGGGTCGCGAAATGGACTTCCTGCGGCGCCGTCAGCAGCGGCCGGGTGCCGATCTGGTTCAGGTAGTGCTGGGTGGTGTCGGTCGACAGCTCGGCCGCCAGCACCTTCTTGAGTTCGTCGACGCTTTCGAGCACCGCGCCCACTTCGGGCGCCACCGCCGCTTCCTCGCCGTCGTCGCCGTCGACCGCAAGATCGTCCAGCGGCTCGTCCGGGAACTCGTCCGAAGCCGAATCGTCTTCCAGCTGGTGCGGCGAATGTGTCATCTACTCCCCTTGGGCGGGGCCGGGTTTAACGGCTGGGCAAGAACTTCGACGGATCGACGGGCTTGCCCTGCTGCCGGATTTCAAAGTGCAGCTTGACCGAATCGGCGTCGGAGTCGCCCATTTCGGCGATCATCTGGCCCTTGTTCACGTTCTGCCCTTCCTTGACCACGATGTTGCGGTTGTGGGCATAAGCGGACAGCAGGCTATTGCTATGTTTCACAATCACCAGATTACCATAACCGCGGATGCCGCTGCCTGCATACATGACTTTTCCGGCGCCGGCGGCCATCACCTGCTGGCCCGGCTTGCCGGCGATGTCGATGCCCTTGTTCTTGCCTTCGTCGAAGGTGGCGACGATCTTGCCGTCCGACGGCCACATCCACGACAGCTTTTCATCGTCGGTCGCGGTCACGGTGCTGCCCGGCGCGATCGACGGCGCCGCCGCCACCGCAGGCGCCGGGTCCGGCTTGTCGGCGCGCGGCTCGGCCTTCTCGGCGTTGCGCGCCCCTTCGGCCTTTTGCAGTTCGGCCAGCGCGGCCTCGGTGTACGGCTTCTTGTCGCCCTTCGGCGTGCTCTTCTTCGGCACCGGCGGGGTCTTGTCGACCGGCGGCATCGCCACCGGCGCGGTGGTGGTGCCGGCCACGGCCTCGGACGGCGCCACGCGCAGCACCTGGCCGACCTTGATGTCGTTCGGGTTGGCCAGGTTGTTCCAGGCCACGATGTCGCGGTAGTTCTGGCCGTGGTCGAGCGCGATCTGCAGCAGCGTGTCGCCCTTCTTGACGGTATAGCTGCCCTTCGGCTCTTCCTTCGGCTCCTCGACCGGCGCCGGCGCCGGCTTGGTTTCGGTCACGACCGGGCGCTCGACGACCGGGGCCTGGCGCGTGAGGCTGTTACAGGCGCTGAGCAGGCCGAGCAGGACGACGATCAGTGCGGTTTGGGTGGTTTGTTTCATTCTCATAATCTGTAGGTCGACATTCTTGGCACGGCGCTAGACTGTTCCAGGACGTAAAGGCACGAAGTGACAATCTTCGAGCGTTTCGCTGGTCCAGTCCGCCTTGCCGGTGCGTGTAATGAGTTGCAAGTGCTGGACCCGGGCGCCCACAGGGGCGACCAGGCGTCCGCCAATGGCGAGCTGCTCCAGGAGTGCCTGCGGCACTTCGAGGCCGGCGGCAGCCAGGATGATGCCGTCGAACGGAGCTGCCTGCGGCAGGCCAAGCATACCATCTCCATAGTGCAAGCGCAGGTTCCCTATGCGCAAGGGACGCAAATTGGCCTTGGCCAGCTCGTGCAGCGGCTTGATCCGCTCGATCGAATACACGTCGCGCGCCACGCAGGACAGCACCGCGGCCTGGTAGCCGCAGCCGGTGCCGATCTCGAGCACCCGGTTCAGGGCGCCGCCGTTGCGCATGACCTCGATCATGCGCGCCACGATATACGGCTGGGAAATGGTCTGGTGGTGGCCGATCGGCAGCGAAGCGTCGATATACGCCTGGGCCGACAGGGCCGGCTCGATGAAGGCGTGGCGCGGCACCGCTTCGAGCGCGCCGAGCACCAGCGCATCCTTGACGCCCTGGCGGGCGACCCGGCCGACCATCGCGCGCCGGATCGCTTCCGACACCATCAGGTCCGGGCGCGGCGCCGTCACCGGCACCGGCTGGGCGCGCTGCTGGGCATAGCTGTGGGAGCGGGACGGCGAGGCATCCTGGCGCGGCGGCTGGTACGGCGCCCCGACCGCGGTGCTGGCGGCGTTGCGGGTGGCCGTCTGCGGCGTGGCCACGGGCGTCGCGGTGTACTGTTTCAAAGGCGCCACTCCGGGGCGCACCCCGTCTTTCCGCGTCCCGATCACCGACGACAGCGGCAGCGGGAAGGTACCGCGCTTGTCCTTCATCGGGATCCCCTCGAGAAACCCCGTCCTTCAGGGCGGGCAGTGAAAGGGACCGACTGCAAAGCAGTCGATACTTTGTGCATAAAGAGTGAACCAGCTGCGGCCTTGACAGTCGAACGAGTATGAAGCTCGTCTACCGCTACATCGTGGTCGGCAATGTGAATGCGTCTGAACTCGCCAAAACCAGCATGGCCAAGTCGCTGTACGACGTCAGCTGGTCGAAGTTCCGAATCCAACTGGCGTACAAGGCTGTTAAGCATGGCGCGTGGTTTCAGGAAGTGAGCGAGCGTTTTACTACCCAGATCTGTTCGAGTTGCGGCAGCTTGCCCGAATCGCGGCCGAAAGATATCGCAAACCTTGGAATAAGGGAGTGGCGATGTTGTGATTGCGGTACTTCGCATGATCGTGATCTCAATGCAGCAAAAAACATTCTCCGTCGCGGACGTGCGACGCTAGCAGTAGGAATCCCCTTCCTTTAGGGGCGGACGTCAAGCCAGTCCTTTCGTCAGCAGGTCGAGCTGCGGCTTGTGGGTCAGGTCGATCTGCAGCGGCGTGATCGACACCTCGCCCTGGGCGGTTGCGTGGAAGTCGGTGCCCTCGCCGGCGTCGCGCGTCGCGCCGGGCGGGCCGATCCAGAAAATCTCGCGCCCGCGCGGGTCCTGCGCCCGGATCACGCCGGCCGACTGGTGGCGCCGCCCGAGCCGGGTCGCGCGCAGTCGCCCCAGCTGTTCATAGGGCAGGTTCGGGATGTTGACGTTCAATAAATAGGGCGAAGGCAGTTCGTCGAAGCGGCGCAGGACGATGTCGCGCGCCAGCTTGGCCGCGCTGGCGACATGCTCCCAGCCGTGGTTGACCTGGGAGAAGGCGATCGCAGGCAGGCCGAACAGGAAAGCTTCGGTCGCCGCCGCGACGGTGCCGGAATACAGGGTGTCGTCGCCCATGTTCTGGCCATTGTTGATGCCCGAGACGACCAGGTCCGGCCGCAGGTCGAGCATGCCGGTCAGGGCCACGTGGACGCAGTCGGTCGGGGTGCCGTTGACAAAATAGAAACCGTTGGCGGCGCGCTGGACCGAGAGCGGACGGTCCAGGGTCAGGGAATTGGAGGCGCCCGAGCGGTTGTTGTCGGGGGCCACCACGACGATGTCGGCAATCGCGGCCAGCGCATCGGCCAGCGCTTCGATGCCGGGGGCGAGGTAGCCGTCGTCGTTACTGATAAGAATTCTCATGCCAGCGATTTTACCTGAAGCAACGCTTGCATCGCTCGCCGGGTGGGTAAAATACCACTGACCGGGAACTCGGCGTTACAGAACCCACAGCATCGAACAGACCAACAAATGCACCAACGTCGTCCCTGCCTTCGCACACTGGTGTCCGGAATAATCCTGTTGACTTCTGAATTTCCACTGACACGAGCGGCGCCCTTCCCGAAGTCGTGAATGTGGAACTCGAAAAGACAATAAC